>ONLQ01000001.1 GCA_900318665.1 uncultured Bacteroidales bacterium
AGCCAATGGTGGTACAGGTATTATGAGTGTTGTTACTGTCAATGCTGGCCAGCAGTTCACAATACCGTCCAGTGGCTTTGTTCGCGATGGATATAGTTTCATTGCTTGGAACACCATGTCCGATGGTAGCGGAATATCTTATGTTCCGGGCAATGTAATACAAATCAACGCCAATCTTACCCTTTATGCCCAGTGGCGTGCCAATGGCGGCCAGGGTGGTGGTACGCAAGAATCCACCTACACTGTGCGCTACAATGCCAATGGTGGCTCTGGCGCAATGCCACAGCAGGAAGTCACTGATGAATCAACGATAATCCTTCGTTCGTGTCAGTTTGTTCGTGAAGGCTATATGTTCGTTGGGTGGAACACTGCTGCCGATGGTTCAGGCGCCTCCTATAGCGCTGGCGACGAGGTTGAAATCACTTCCGACATGACATTCTATGCCCAGTGGCGTTCAACCAGTGCCATAAACTCTCCTGCAATGGCATCTGTGAGCATCTATCCCAATCCCACAGTCGGTATGGTTGTGGTTAATGGCACGATGGTCAACCGTATCGATGTAATAGACCTCGCTGGTTGCATTGTACGCACTATTGAGTCGTCAAATAGTATCAATCTAAGTGGTTTGTTCGATGGTGTTTATACTCTTCGGATAGTCTCTAAAGATGGTATTGCAACTCGCAAAGTTGTGAAGAAATAAGGTCGTGTTTCATAACAAATCAAAACTCACAAGGATGTCGAAAATGGCATCCTTGTGTTTGTTTATTTTGTTGTTACAAAATGATTTAGTTTGGCGTTTGTATAAAAATATTTGATTTATATTTTTTTTCGTAATTTTGCCTTTCAAATAGAGTATGAAACAAATCAATTAACATATTTATAAAATAATACTAATTGCTTATGAAAAAACTTTTTTCATTGACGCTTGCCCTATTACTTGGTTTGGCGTCGTTTGCACAAATCACACAGGATGCCTATTGGCAGAATTTCGAAAACACCACTGGTTGGACCGTTGATGCTGCAAACCAAGGTGTCAACTGGGAGGTTGGCGATATTTTTGAAAATGGCGATCAATGTGCCTATGCTGCAACTACTAACATCGCCTTTTATGCTCCGTCTATCACGCTGACAAGCGATGACATTGAGGACGGCTCCATCGAGTTCTATCTGCTTACAGCACTTAATGGTACCAGTGGCCCCGAGACAAGTTCTGTCAGTCTGATAGTTATTGTCGGTCAGGATGTTCAACTTATTTCCATTGGACAACTCTCTTCTTCTGCTGGCTGGTATCTTGTTAATGTGTCATTTGAAGATTTAGCAGAACAAGTTCCGGCTCTTAACATAACCTCGGGTAGCAAGACTGTGACGATTGGTATTGTTCACTCTAGCAATACAAATGGCTGCTACTTGATTCTTGATGATTTCAAAATCAGAAAACGCTCCAACGCTTATGTTGTGAAATTCCATCCCACCGATGGCTCTGGCACTATGAATGACATGGTTACCAATGACGAAGCCGGTATGACGGCTCCTACTTGCACCTTCACCGCTCCTTCGGGGAAAAGATTCGCTTACTGGTATGCTGTTGACAATGAGGGTAATGATTATGCCATACTCGAGGGTGACGAAATTGAGGATTTGGATCAAGACTATTATTTCTATGCTATTTGGGGTTCAACCTTTACTGTTAACTACAATGCCAATGGTGGCTCTGGCAATATGACTGCCGGCACTGGTGTGCAATATGTTGGCTACACTGTTCTGGATAACGCTTTCTCTCGCCAAGGCTACACCTTTACAGGTTGGAACACCGAGGCTGATGGCACTGGCGTCGATTATGATCCTGGTGATAATTTGAAGAATATGGATGGCGAGGGAGAACTCCTCTCCACATCGGTTACACTTTATGCCCAGTGGTCTGAAGACCAGGGCGGTGGCACTATTACTTCCTATACTATCCACTTTGACGGTAATGGCGGCACAGGCACTATGAATGACGCCACAGTTGATGCTGGAGATTATTACACCGTGCCTTCCTGCGGATTCACCCGTAGTGGCTACTCTTTCCTCACTTGGAACACTCAGGCTAATGGAACAGGAACAAGTTATTCTCCTGGCGCTGAGATATCTATCAATGCAAACCTTACGCTTTATGCCATTTGGGACCAGAACGGTGGCCAAGGTGGCGGAACACAAGGCACCTCCTACACTGTACGCTACAATGGCAATGGCGGCACTGGCTCTATGACCGAGCAGACTGTTACTGAAAATTCCACTATCACACTGCGTTCTTGCCAGTTCACCCGTAACGGTTTCACCTTCACCGGTTGGAACACTGCTGCTAATGGCACTGGAGCCTCGTACAATCCTGGCGACGAGGTTGTTATTACTTCCAATATAACCTTCTACGCACAGTGGGCAGAAGACGGTCAAGGCGGTGGTGGCCAAGGTGGCGGCACAACCACATCTTACACCATCCATTTCGTAGCCAATGGCGGTACAGGCACTATGAACGATGCTAACGTTGAGACTGGCGAATACTACACTATTCCTTCCTGCGGATTCACTCGCGATGGTTATACTTTCCTCACTTGGAATACTCAGCCCGATGGTAGCGGTTCCAGTTATGGTCCTGGCTCTGAGATATCTATCAGTGCAAACCTCACACTCTATGCTATCTGGGATCAGAATGGCGGCCAAGGAGGTGGCACACAGGGCACTACTTACACCGTGCGCTACAATGGCAATGGCGGTGTTGGTACTATGACTGAGCAGACTGTTGCCGACAACACCACAATCACGTTGCGTTCTTGCCAGTTCACCCGCGATGGTTTTACCTTCACTGGTTGGAACACCGCAGCCGATGGCACGGGTGCTTCGTACAATCCTGGCGATGAGGTTACTATTACTTCCAATATGACCTTCTATGCACAGTGGCAGCGCAACGGCTCCAGCGCTATCAATGGCGTGGCTATGGCTTCTGTGAGCATCTATCCCAACCCTGCAAGCAATATGGTGGTTGTCAGTGGCACCAATGCCAGCCGCATCGAGGTCCTTGACCTTGCTGGTCGCATCGTGCGCATTGCTGAATCAACCAATACCGTATCGCTCAGCGGCCTGACCAACGGCGTTTATACTCTCCGCATCACCGCCGCAGAGGGCATTGCTACTCGCAAACTCTTAAAGAAGTAATATATTAACATATCTTCTTAAAAAAAGCGCAAGGGTGCAATAGGCATCCTTGCGCTTTTTTATGTCGCAATACATTCAATTCATTCAAAAACCGCTTATTGTAAAAAAACGTTATTCGCAATTCACTATTTTTTAGTACTTTTGCCTTGGTGTGTATAACATAATAAAAAACCTAATCCAAATAAATAGCTAAAACATAGCGTATTATGAGGGAAATATTATTCTTTGTCATTGCGGTAATTCTCTCTATCGCATCCTTTGCACAGAATGATGCCGTCCTTTACAATTTTGAGGATGAATCGGATATTAATGATTGGACCCTTGGCGATGATGACGAAAGTCAGTCAAACTGGGCTGTCAGTAATTATGATTCACGAAGCGGATTAAAGAGTGCAATGTCGCTTTTCAGCGAAGATGTTACTTCGAGTCATAGCCTCCTTTCGCCAGAGGTATCCCTAACGCGCGACGACCGTAACGGCTATTTCTCTTTTTGGGTAAGAGGACTTAACGAGAATGAAAATGGTAGAGCATATTTAAAAATTAATGTCTATGTTGATGGTGAATTTTTCTTGCCTTTGTTTAATGTCCCATTAGAGAATAATGATGGCTGGCAATACTACGTAATATCATTTCATGAGATTCCGGGCTTGACACTTAACGACGATGCGAAGGATGTACAGTTTGAGATAGTGCATAGCAACCGTGGCAACGGTCAGGTTAGTGCGTTGCTTATCGATGATGCTATTTTTGCGGCAAATTCGGAAACCTTTGTCATTCAGTTTGACGGAGGCACCGACTATTTTGGTGACGTTGTTACTCTCGATATGGATTTTGAGATAACCGACGATGATGGCAGTTATGAAGTGCCAGGGTGCGACTACGATCTTGACGGATATACCTTTCTGGCATGGTACACACAGGATGATGAAGGCTCTTATGTTCTGATGGAGGGCGATGTCATCTGGCCTGAGATGGACTTGATTTTCACTGCTATCTGGGGACGTAACTATAATGTGGTGTATGATGCTAACGAAGGCGATGGAGATATGGACAGCGAGGATATGGTGGAGATGCTTCCATACGTCGTCCCCCTTAGTGATTTTACTCGCGATGGCTACACTTTCGTGGGCTGGAACACCGAGGACGATGGTTCGGGTATGGCCTATATTCCTGGCGACACGGTCTATTATCCTTACGACGAGGACAGCAATTTCCTTGATACGCTGACGCTCTATGCCCAATGGCAATGGGATGGCGACCTTGAATTAGTCTTTGATTCCAATGGTGGCGATGATGGCGAAATCGAAATATCCGATACCATTGTCAATATCTTTAACAGCGGTTATCGCTTCCCGCAGTGCCCCTATGTTTATGAGGACTACCATTTTGTGGGCTGGAATACCGAGTATGATGGATCCGGTATGTCCTTTATGCCTGGCGATTTTATTCGCCCCATAGTTGACGAGGATGGCGAATATATTGTTGACTTTGTCTATATTTACGCCATGTGGGAAGAGAATGCCACGCTTACCATTTCGTTTGAAACTAATGTCGGCGAAGGCGAGATGGACGATACGCTTGTAAATAATGTTGACCCATATATCATTCCCGAATGTGCGTTTGTCTATCCTGGTTATGTCTTTGCTGGATGGGAGTCCGACAATGATTCCGTTTATGTTGTCGGTCAGCGTTTCGTTTTCCCCGTTGATGAGGACGGCGACCCCATAGAGGAGGACATAGTGCTTACTGCCACATGGCGTCCATTGGCACAAGCCTCGTTCTCCTTCAATGCTAACGACGGCAGCGCTGCTCATTTCGACACTGTTGTAACAGAGGGCGAGACTTTCCAGATACCTAACTGCTACTACACCCGTGAGGGTTATTCTTTTGCAGGCTGGAATACCGCTGCCGACGGTTCTGGCACAGCCTACGTTGCGGGCAGTGTTTATGTTTTCGCCATGGAGGAAGGTGTGCCAGTCTCGCAGACTATCGCGCTCTACGCTCAATGGACGGCTAATGAGCCTGATCCCGAAGGCATAAGCATTACCTCAATGCCTGCCGTAACGGTTTATCCTAACCCCACCGCCAACCGTGTAACTGTCAATGGTGCTACGGTGACAGAAATCGAAGTCATAAGCCTCGAAGGTCGTCGTTGCCTTTCTGTCAAGGGCGTCAACACTGTTGACCTCGGCGGTTTGCCCAATGGCGTTTATATGCTCCGCATATCCACTCCGCAGGCTGCGACAATGCGCCGCATCGTAAAACAATAAAAGACGTTTAATCAATTGGCTAATAATCTTTCACACCTCTAATAAATGAAAAAAATCTTTACATTTATTTTCGTTTTATGTCTTGGCTTCGTGTCTATGGCTCAAGACGTGGTTTTATACGATTTTAACGACAGTACCCAACTTGACGATTGGGAGGTCATCGTAAACCCCTCCGACACCGTTAGTGGATTTAATTGGCATTACGACGAAGATATGGGTGTTGTTTATTCCACCATCTATCTTGGCAATACTCCCGATTTCCGTATTGAGTCGCCAATCTTTGATGTCTCTGAATTTGACATCTCCGCGGTATATCAGTTTGCTTTGGGTGCCTATTCTTTTGATTCCAACACACGCTCCAGCATATCGGTCTATGTTATCATCGACGACATGGAGTATCCGCGTCTGCAATACAACCTTAAGGTTTCAGATGAATGGGTTTGGGTATGCGACACCATTGCCAACCTTGTGAACTATGGCTGGCTTGACCTCGAAAACAGCCGCACCTTCCGTGTTGCCATTGAGTTCAATACCGTGAGCAATGCCAACGCTTTGGTCATGTTGGACGACTTCAAACTCCATAAGCGTAACGATAAGGCCTTGCTCCATTTTGTTGGTCCCGAGGACGGTGGAACTATGGGTGACTATATTCTTGACACGACGGGCTACTTCTTTATGCCAGCCCCCGAATATGAATTCCCCGAAAACAATGTGTTCCTTTTCTGGTATGTAATCGATATGGATGGCAATGATTACATTCTCTACGAGGACGACTCGATTTGGGTGAATGGCGATTTGATTATCTACGCCCAGTGGGGTGCTGAATACACCGTCAGTTATTACGAGAATGATGGCAGCAGCGATACTCCCACCGATGTAGAAGATGCCATACAGTACCTGGGCCACGTGGTGCTTGACATGGGCTATACGCGCGACCATTATGTCTTTGCAGGCTATAATACCGAGCCCGACGGCACAGGATTGGCCTTTGCTGTTGGCGATACACTTGACCTCATCACTAATGCTGCTGGCGTGATACTCAGCACCGAGATGAATCTCTATGCCCAATGGACTCCCATCATGGTTACCATACATTACGACGCCAATGGCGGACAAGGCACAATGGCCGACACCTCTGTGGTCGAGGATTCGGATTTCGACGTCGAGGACTGCCGTTTCTATCGTACGGGCTATGGTTTCGACCATTGGAACACCCAGGCCAACGACGAGGGTATAGACTATGCCGCTGGCGAGACCCTCAACACCGATGAGGACATCACTCTATATGCTCAATGGAGCCCAGTGCCCACCATCACAATCTCGTTCGACCTTGGCGATGCTCTCGACATATTGCCCGACACTACGGTCAATGCCGGTTATGATTTTGTTATTCCTGAATATACTTTGAAATATGATGGCTACACATTTGTTGGCTGGAAAGACGTTGATTTAGACAGAGTCTATTACACGGGTGACACCATTAATTATGATGACGACATAACGCTTACCGCCGTGTGGGAGGCCGTTCCTATGGCTACGGTGACATTCAACGCTGGTAGTGCCGACGCGCAGGGTGTTATGCGTTCCGCCACGTTCCCCGCCGCCAACCAATACACCATTCCGCAATGCACATTCACCGTGGAAGGCTATTCATTCGTTGGCTGGTACGAGCAGACCAACGACACCGTCTATCAGCCTGGCGATGTGGTTGAGTTCGAAGAGGGCGACTATGTCCTCGTGGCGCGCTGGAATGCTTTGCCGACGGTGACAGTAACCTTCGATGCCAACGGCAATGCAACGGGCGTTATGATGCCTTTGAGCGTTTATCTTGATAGTGTTTTCGATCTTCCTTATTGCGATTTCGAACGTAGCGGCTACACCTTCGCTGGCTGGAATACTAAGGCAGACGGCTCGGGCGTTGCGTTCACCGACCATCAGCATGTTTCGTTCTCTACCGATACAACCCTCTATGCACAGTGGTCCGAGATAGTGATTGTCTATCGTACCGTGCATTTCGATGCCAATGGCGGTGTGGGTAGCATGGAGTCTGTCGAGGTTGAAGACAGTCGCCTCTACGCTCTTCCTGCCAGCCTCTTCACGCGCGAAGGTTATGTCTTTGCAGGCTGGAGCACCACGCCTAATGCTGCTGATACTATTGTCGTGGGCGAAGAGTTCTATGTGGCGCAAGATGTCACCTTCTATGCCGTTTGGGTTGTCGAAGGAACCGAAGGTATAGCCAATCTTTCCATGGCCGCTATGACCATTGGCCCCAACCCTGCAACCGCTATGGTCAACGTCAGTGGCGTGAATGTAAACCGCCTTACCATCTTCAGCGTCAACGGTCAGCGTCTTCGCACGGTCAATGCCACAAGCAGTATATCCCTCGATGGTCTGCCTACAGGTGTATATATGCTTCAAGTCAATGCCGCCGAAGGCACAGCCATGCGCCGCATTGTGAAGAAGTAACGCAAGGCATAAATGCCATAATAAAAGGTGTCCGACATATCTCGGACACCTTTTTTATTGCTGTAAGATGTTATATTTGCTTAATGATGGTGGTGATGTCCGCAGTCGCAGTCGTCATCGTGATGGTGATGCCCACAACCGCATTCATCGTCGTGATGATGCCCGCAGCCGCAGTCGTCGGCCTCAATATCGCCATAAATGAATTGTCGCTGTTCGTCCATGAACTGGGCAATCCAGTCGTTGTCGTATTTGTGGGTATATCCGTCGTCGGGAGCCAGGTCGGGCTCGACATAAACCTCAAGCACTTTTGCCATGCCTTCCGAATAGAGTTCCACGGTGTCGGCCACGGCAGGCACCAGCACACATTCTCCGGCGTGTATCGGCACTATGGTGTCGAGAGCCTTAACGGCCATAAGCCCGTCAACACAAAGATAGACCACAAATGATTCGAGTTGCGAGAAGTCTTTGCGAATGGGCTTGTCGAAGGCAATGAGGTTTGTCGAGAAATAGGGGCTTTGGATTACCGGACTGGTGGCGTTGGGACGATAGTTGTATTGTGTGCGACCGTCGCGAACCTCGGCAAAGTCAATAGCGTCGAGGGCCTCGGCGGTATGCAGTTCGCGCAATTTTCCGTTGCTGTCGGGGCGGTTGTAATCATATATGCGGTAGGTGCAGTCGCTCGATTGCTGTATCTCTGCCAGCAGCAGTCCTTTGCCTATGGCGTGGACACGTCCGGCAGGCACAAACAGCACATCGCCTGCTTGCGGATGCTCTTTGTGCAGAGCCTCTTCAAGGCGTCCTTCGGCAAGCAGTTGCTGGTATTCCTCGGGGCTCATGGCGCGCGAAAAACCGTCAACAATCTCTGCGTCTTTGTCGGCCTCAATAACATACCACATCTCCGTTTTGCCATTCGAGAAACCGCGCTGGCGAGCCAGCGTGTCGTTGGGGTGCACTTGTATGGAAAGGCGGTCGGCAGCATCGATAATTTTGAAAAGCAACGGGAACTCATTGCCGTAGCGGTCGTAGTTGCGTTCTCCAATGAGGTCGCCCATATATATTTCGAGCAGGTCGTTGAGGGTGTTTTCTGCCAGTGGGCCATTAGCCACCACCGACTCGTTGCCCTCCACGGCCGAGAGCACCCACATCTCGCCACAGTTAGGCAGTGGGTCGTAGTCGAAACCGAAAGATTTTATTTTGTTGCCACCCCACACCTTGTTCTTGAAGAGCGGCAGGAATTTTAGCGGATAGAGCATCTTGTTTTGCTATATGATTGGTTGAGAGAAAATCACTTTGTAGGGCAGCCTGCCTCGGTGGCGCGGCGTTTCAGTTCCCATTGTCGCAGGTCGCGGCATGCCACACGTCCTTGTTTGTCTATCAGAAGCAGGTATGGTATGTGGTCTGCCACAATGGTTTGCAGGCCTGGCGCGTCCCATTTTTGTGGCTGGCGGTCTATGAGTATCACGTGCTGTTTGAGGTAGGGATATGCGTTGTTGAGGCTGGTCTCTATCTGTCGGCACGAGGCGCACCAGGTGGCGCCTACAAGAATTATGTTGCAGCGAGAGGTGTCGCGCAGTGTGTCGAATGAGACATTGCGACCGTTGTTGTCCACATATTGTATTCCGGGCATCTGTGCGCCTTCGGTTACAGCCTGGGCTCGTGCTATCCTGTCGGCCATCAGATGATAGTGATAGGTGTTGCGGGCATCGCCGTCGAGGGCGTCGAACAACGGTTTCAGACGCTCTAACGGGAGCATCGACAGACGCTCGTAGAGCATGAAAGGAGAGAATATAGAGTTTGGATTTTGTTGCACATAGTTCTCTATGCACTCTTCGGCATTGCCGTTGCCGCAGTTCTCCAAAGCATAGCGGAACTGGCTGTTGGTACGCGAGCCCACGATGCGCGATGCCTCGGGCTTCTCTGTGTCAAGAGTGATGGTTATGTCGCTGTTTTCAAGATAGAAGAAGAGTGTTCCGTTCATTCTCGGCGATGTCAGCGATGCCAGAACGGGCCTTTTCACCGAACCATAGAAGGCAAAGGCATCGTAGGACGTGATGGTATTGCGACGGAACGAGGTGTCACCGTCGTAGATGGTCAGAACAAGCGAGTAGCGCTCTTTGATTGACGAATAGCATTTGAGCGTATAGCGTTGTGCCACAGCGTCTGATGGCGTCAGAAATAGCAATAAACAAAATAAGCCGCCCACAAGAGTGAGCAGCATAGGGGTCCGTTTGCCGGCAATACAGCGCTTAGTAGGAGCGATAGGTGGCACTATTGTTTTTGTTGGTGCCTTTTATTACCAGCCGCGAGTTGATGACCTTGGAACTGCTGTGGTTGGAGCGATACATAGGGGCATCCTCCGATGAGGCACATGAGGTCGTCATGCCGCATATCGACATCAAACCAGCAACAACGAGCATATACAAAAAAACTTTAAAAGACTTTTTCATAATGTAGCATAATTTCTCATCCGTGTGTATATCAAAGTGTTGCGACATGCTCCGTAAATGCGTAACACTACCTTTTGTCCTACAAAGAAACAAAAAATTATTCGTACCGACAAATTTTTGTAATTTTGCAACTGAAAAAATCAAAAAATCATGTCGCACAACACCGCGCTTAAGATATATGAATGGGCATCCTATCTGCTTATTGTGGGTGCGACCGTAATCTACTTCATGCTGAAAGAGAGGGGAATAGCCCTCACGCTGGTGGTTCTTGTGCTGGCTATCTTCATGCGCCTAATGATGGAGCGCACCCGTCGAAAAGCCTGCGAGGAGGAAAACGACGAACTGCGTGCCGACTTGCGGCGACTGACACAACTCTACGCTGAGGAGAAAAAGAAAAATAGTTAGAAGAATATTCCTAACACCGCGATTATTCTGACATCAAATAATAATATTCAATAATACAAACAGTTTTTATGGCAACTACAACAGACATTAAGAACGGTCTTTGCATCAACTTCAACAACGACATCTACACCATCGTAGAGTTTCTGCATGTTAAACCTGGCAAGGGTGCCGCCTTTGTGCGTACCAAAATGCGCAGCGTGCGCACTGGCCGCGTGCTGGAAAACACCTTCCCTTCGGGTGCCAAGATTGACGTCGTGCGCGTTGAGCGTCGTCCCTACACCTACCTCTACAAGGAGGGCGACCTGCACATGTTCATGCATACCGAGACCTACGAGCAGATTGGTATCGAAGAAAGCGTCATCAATGCTCCTCAGTGGCTGCAGCCCGACCAGTATGTGGAAATCACCGTGGCCGCCGACACCGAGACTCCCCTTATGTGCGAACTTCCCCCGTTCATTGAAACCGTCGTTACCTATACCGAGCCTGGTTTTGCTGGCAACACTGCCACCAACGCCATGAAGGACGCTACCGTTGACCCCGGCGTGCAGGTTCGCGTGCCTCTTTTCATCAAAGAAGGCGACCGCATCAAGGTTGACACCCGCACCAACGCCTACTCCGAGCGTGTGAAGAGTTAATCTATCTATGTGATTTTAATAAAAAAGGCCTGCTTTGCTAATGTGTGAGGCAGGCCTTTTATCCATAATAGTCAGTATCCTACCATGAAAAAACTATTTCATATCCTTATACTGTCATTTGTCGTAATATGCGGACTGATTGTTGCCTCGTGCGGGGACAATAAAAAAGGCAAAGCCCCTGCCACGTCAGCCGTTGACTACACGCAGGTGGCGGTGCCGACATTTGATAAGGATTCAGCCTACGCCTTTGTCGAAAAGCAGTTGTCTTTCGGCTTTCGTGCTCCGGGACACAGTGGACACGAGCAGTGCGCTACCTATTTGCGGCAGACCATGAGCCGTTGGTGCGACACCGTCATAATGCAGCCGTTCAATGCCACGCTGTGGAACGGCACCAATGCCCACGGACAAAATATCATATCTATCATCAATCCCGAAGCCGCTACGCGTGTGCTGTTGGCTGCCCATTGGGACAGCCGCCTATGGGCCGACCACGATGGCGATGAGTCGAAGCAGCATAGCCCTCTGATGGGTGCCAATGACGGCGCCTCGGGTGTGGCAATCCTGATGGAGATTGCTCGCGGCATGAGCACTCAACGCCCCGACATAGGCATCGACATCATTTTCTTCGACCTCGAGGACCAAGGCGTGCCCGAATGGCACGACGGTCACGACGACGAGAGTTGGTGCAAAGGCGCACAGTATTGGGCCAAGAATCCTCACACGCCTTACTATACTGCCCGCTACGGCATTCTTCTGGATATGGTGGGTGCTGCCGAACCTCGTTTCACCAAGGAATATTTCAGCATGCAGTACGCTTCAACCATCACCAACAAGGTTTGGAGCGTGGCGCAGGCGTTGGGTTACGGCGGCGTGTTTGAGGACAGCAAGACCGACCCCGTGCTCGACGACCATCTCTATGTCAACCGTCTGCGTGGCGTGCCGATGACCGATATAGTGCACAACAGCCGCAAAGGCAGTTTCTTCCCCCACTGGCATACAACCAACGACGACCTCGACCATGTGGAGCGCGAAACCCTTGGCATCGTGGGACTTGTGCTGCTCAAAACCATCTATTCCACCAAGAATTAATCCATGCCTCTTTTTTGCTCTCGCAGTACATCTACGTCATTGACTTCGCCATCGTTAGCAAAGTCGTGGCTTGGCTATATGGCGGCTTTCGTGTGCAATGTGCTGATAGCCTATGTGGTGTATATGTTCTGCCGTGTGGCCTATGTGTTGGAAAACTGGGACATTTTCTCGGCAGGGTGGGAGAGACTGAACTTGTGCGACGTTCTGGCGGGTGGCTTGAGGTTTGACACCGCCGCCATAGCCTACACGCTCATGCCGTATGCCGCGCTTATGCTTTTGCCGTTGCCTCTCGTATGGCGCTTGCGGCCGACCTATCAGTTGGTGTGCAAGTGGCTTTTCGTTGTTGCAAACGCTCTTGCCGTGGTGCTTAATCTTTGCGATGCCGTCTATTCGCAATACACGGGACGCCGCACTACAAGTTCGTTCTTCAGCGAGTTTCAGAACGATGGCAATCTGATGCAGATACTTGGCGTAGAACTGTTGCACCATTGGTATTTGGTGTTGCTTGGCGTGGCCATTATTGCCTTGGTGTGGGTGGTCTATCGCCGTCCGCATGTAGCAGTGCCAGACGCTGTTCATGGCAAAAAAATATGGCGTGAGATTGTTTTCGATGTGCTGGTGTTTGGCATTGCCGTCACACTGACAATTGGCGGTATGCGTGGAGGATTCTCCAAGGCCATACGCCCTATTGCCAACAGCAACGCCAATCAGTATGTCAACAGTCCGCAAGAGGCAGCCATAGTGCTTAATACTCCATTCTCGATTATCCGCACCATAGGCAAGACAGCCTTCGCCGACCCACACTATTTCGATGCCGAGGAACTTGACGCAATCTACACGCCGTTGCACCCCCCTGTTGCCGACGGTCCCATGTTGAAACGCAACGTGGTCGTCATCATTGTCGAGAGCCTTGCCGAGGAATACATTGGCTACTACAATCCGCCAAGCCATACGCCTTTTCTCGACTCCCTCATAGCGCGTAGCCTTACATTCTCGCATAGTTATGCCAACGGTCGCAAGAGTATCGACGGTATGCCGTCAATATTGTCGAGCATCCCCATGTTCATAGAGCCTTTCTTCGTGACAAACTATTCGCTCAACCGTGTCAGCGGTCTGGCGGGCGAACTCAGTCACGAAGGCTATACCACGGCGTTCTTCCACGGGGCAGAAAACGGCTCCATGGGGTTCCAGGCCTTTGCCCGTGCCACAGGCTTCCAGCGTTATTATGGTCGCACAGAGTATGACGCCGACACACGTTTTGGCGGCGAACGTGATTTCGATGGTACATGGGCCATCTGGGACGAGCCTTTCTTGCAATTCTATGCCACGACCATGAGCGATATGCAGCAGCCTTTCATGACGGCAGTGTTCACCGCCTCGTCGCATCATCCCTTCGTGGTTCCCGAGGCCTATCGCGACAGCCTGCATCTCGAAGGCCATCCCATGCACACCTGCATACGCTATGTTGATATGGCGTTGCGTCGTTTTTTCGCCACAGCACAGCAACAGCCGTGGTACGACAGCACTATCTTTGTCATCACCGCCGACCACACCAACATCAGCGAACACGACCTATACCTCACCGACATAGGCCGCTACCGTGTCCCTGTAATCTTTTTCGACCCTTCCGGCACTCTGCCTGTTGGTACTTTGCAAGGCACGGCGCAGCAGATAGACATTATGCCCACAATCCTTGGCGCACTGCGATATAACCGACCTTATATAGCCTACGGCAAAGACCTGTTGCACCCCTCGAAAGGCGATGACTGGGCCGTAAACTACAACAACGGCATATATCAATATGTGGAAGGCGACTATCTTTTGCAGCACGACGGCACCACAATCAAAGCATTCTACAACCTCGCTACCGACCCCTTGATGCAGCATAACCTGAAGGCACAACCCGAAGTCCAGCAGCGTCTGTCGGAAATGGAACGCCGCCTAAAGGCCATAATCCAAAGTTATATGCAAAGAATGATAGCCGACGATTTAGTCATCGGCTATTAATCCATTTCTGAGAATGAGCAATTAGAGTATGTTGCCCAGTTGCTCTTTTATCTTTTCTAATTCGTCTTTCATTTCCACCACGAGACGTTGTATCTCTACATGGTTGGCTTTTGAGCCCGTGGTGTTTATTTCGCGACCCATCTCTTGGGCTATAAATCCTAATTTCTTGCCGCAGATTGGCTCTTCGTCCATGGTTTTGCGGAAGAAATCTATATGCTTGCGCAGACGCACTTTCTCTTCGGTTATGTCGAGTTTTTCGAGATAGTAGATTAATTCCTGCTCAAAGCGGTCCTTGTCCATCTCGGCAAGCGCAAACTCGCTGAAATAGCGGCGTATGCGCTCTTTGGCAGTCTCTATGCGCTCGCTTTCGTATTGTGGTATGCGCTCAAGACGTTGCTCTATCTCTGCCACATGCTTGTCGAAATCCTTGCGTAGCACCATGCCTTCGTCGGAGCGGAATTTGTCGGTTTCTTGTATCGCTTCGCGCACTCCGGACATCAGTTGCTCGCTCTCCGATTCCGATAGTTCTTCGCTGGATGCATTCTCCCATACGGCTGGCTGCGACACTATGGCGGTGAACACGTCCTCTTGTTTCATGGGGTATCCTGTCGCGACAGCCAGTTGCGCAACCTCGTCAAGACGCATTGAGGCAAGGTTGGTGTTGAGTGTCGCGGCGGCGCTGTCGCTATTCTCTAATGTGAGCACTGCCTCGATTTTGCCACGCTCAAGGGCTCCGAGCATCGAACGGATGTCAAGTTCTTTCTCGCGCAGGCAGGACGGCAGTTTCACTATGAGGTCCAATTGTTTACTGTTGAGGGTCTTTATCTCTATGCTGAATTTTTTGTTGCCAACAGCAATCTGCCGTTTGGCGTAACCTGTCATGGATTTCATATATTGTTCTTTTTGTTTGTTCGAGTTAATTAGGTTAGCAAGTGAATAGTAACGGCGTTGTATTACTCATTCACTCTCTCTTTGAATTTAGGGGTAGAGTAGTGTTGCATTCCGTTGCCATCGTCGTAGATGAAAAACACCTCCTCCACTTCGGGGTGTTTTTTCAGCCATTCGCGGCCTCGCTCTACGCCCATAACCATAAATGCTGTTGCTAACGCGTCGGCGCGCCAGGCTGTGCTGTCCACCACCGATGTGCTCAGCGTGGTGTGTTGTACCGGAGTGCCGCTATAGGGGTCTATGGTATGAGAGAACCTCATGCCGTCTTTCTCGTAATATTTTCGGTAACTTCCAGATGTCACCACGGATTGGTCGGTCAGCGCTACGGATATTTCTACAACGCGTTCGTCTTTTTTGTCGGCTGCAGGTCGTTCTATGCCAACCTTCCATGTCTGCCCGTCAGGCTTCGTACCTCGCGAGCGGACCTCGCCACCAATATCTACAAGGTATTGTTTCAGCCCTTGTGCGGCAAGGAAGTCGCACACCATATCGACAGAATAGCCTTGTGCTATGGCGTTGAAATCGAGTGCCGACTGTGGGTATTGCTTATGGAGCGTTATTGTGCCGTCGTCAGATGTGTCAAGCCATACCTGTCCGCGACAGATGCGCAGTAGTTCGTCACGCTCGCTGTCGGAGAGGTCTTGTTGTTTCTTTCTCGCAAAGCCATAAGCAGAGACCAGCGGACCAATACGGCAGTCGAAACAGCCATCGGTATATTCGTTAATCTGCACCGATTTCTGGAACAGGTCAGCAAAACGTGGCGAAACCTGTATTGGCTCCGTGGCTTGGTTGACCTTGCATATTTCGGAGTTATCGACCCACAGCGATGCCGTGAGGTCGAAATCGTTTAGCAGCGAGTCAATGGCCTGCTGAAAGTCGCGCTGAGCTTTGTCGTAGTATATTATGCTATAGTATGAGCCTTGAGCCTTGCCAGCAAGACGCATGGGCGTTTCGTTGCTTCCGCAAGAGCCTTTGCCGTAGAAAAACGTTGTGGCGGCAAACAGTGCTGCAAGAAGTAGAAGTGCGATGAGAATCTCTTTTTTCATAGTTTGTCCATATGCCACCACTCACCAATGGACGTGGCAATTATGTTTAGGAATAGTGTAAAGAGAAATGAGTAAGCCTATCAAAAAAGACGTTCGACGCTCAAGCGTCGAACGTCTCAAACATCTATTGTTTCGAAAACCTTTGATTATTTCGATTTAATCACGTTGCGTATGGCGGACTGTCCGTTCTCCATCTCGAAGCGGATAGCGTAGGCACCCTTGGCCAGAGCGGCGAGGTTGAGGGTGGCGCTGGTAGCGTTGATGTTCTTGCGATAGACCTCGATGCCGGTCATGGTGTAAACCACGGCGGTGCGGATGGTCTGCTCGCTGGCAACGTTGAGCAGTTGAGCGGTCGGGTTAGGATAGATGTCCATCTTCACTTTGGCAACATCGTTGATGCCCACGCCGTAGAGGATGGTAATCCAACTCTCGCTGTAGCAGCCAGTGGTCTTGTTTGTGGCGCGCAGCGTCACGTCGGTATTGGCGTTGACCGAAACTTTAAGGGTGTCCTTGTTGCTGGTCTGGCCGTCGCTGAGAGTCCAGTTGTATCTTACGTTGTCTTGGTCGCAATCGGCATAAAGGAAGGTCTTTTCGCCTTGCAAAACCTTGAATTTACCATCGATGGATTTGATTACCGGGTTGGGGTTAATCTTGAGGGAGAGGACATAGAAACTGTCGCATCTGTGGATGGTGGTTCCAACTCTCACGCTGTCCATAGCGGTGGCGTTGAAGGTCTTGTTTTTGCGTACCGAATCATGAATGATATCAATGCCGGAATATCCGTTTTTCTGACGCTCGGCAACGGTGGAATCAATATGGTCGATGACAGTCTTTAACTCATCGGTCCAAGTGGTGTCATAAGCCCAGATGGTGTCATAAATCCAAGTGGTGTCGGGACGGTCGATGACATAGGTCCATTTGTAGGTCATGCAAGCCTCTTCGTTGTGAATTGAGCGGCCAGTGCGATGGATGTTCACGTTGACGATAATAGTGCTGTCGAAGCACTTTTCGGGGGTCTTGGAACCATAGTGGATGGTGGCGCGGCTGTTGTTGTTGAATACGAGGCCTTGAGGCACGTTGTCCTCAATAATCTCACGACCGGTAACGAGGTCGGTATATTTCAGCACGTCGCGGTTTTCGCGAGAGAAGGTCATGCTCAGTCTGGTGCAAGCCTCCACGTTGGTGTCAATTCTGCTGGTGCGCAGCGGGGTGATGTTGAGTTCATAGACCCTATAGGTTGGGCAGGACGATGAAATCACAGTGTCAAAATATTCGCCGCTTGTGGTAACGGTCTGGTTGCGACGCTGAATCTTGTATTCGCCGCAAGCCGAGGCGCGGACGGTGTCGCGCATAAAGGTGATGTTGACGTTGAGTGTGAGCAGCGAGTCGCATGCCGTAGCGTTTGTGGCAGCCACGAAAGCGGTGTCAGTGGTCGAGGCGGTATAGATGCTATCCTTAACAAGCCAGCGATAGGCGCCGCACTTCTCAACATCAATAGTGCGCTTCATGGTGTCCAGCACAGAAAGCATAAGTACATGGATGCTGTCGCAAGCCAGTGTCTCGTTGCGTGTGGTGTCGAAATATTTGCCGCTTTCGTTTAAGGACTTGCCTCCGAAATTATAGGTGTGGCAGGTGACGACGCTGGTGGTGTCGTAGTTTTTGTGTGTGAATCCGAGTATAAGCGTCACAACGCTGTCGCATCTGTTAAGACTGAGCAGTGAGTCAACGATTGTTGTGTCACTGTTCAGCAGGTCACGTCCGTGCATATAACTGCAAGAGGGGAACAATACTATATCCTCTTTTGTAGAATGCGCCACGGTGAGGTTGAGCAGATAGGCGGTGTCGGAATTTTTGCGATAATATATCGCATCAGTCATTTTATAAGTCACACCGTTCACGGCCCACACCAGCGAGTCGCATACCGTGGTGTCTTTCGTAATGACTACTACAGAACCATCTTTGGACTGCTTCTGAGCCATTGACATTGCCGGCATCAGCATTAGAGCGATAAGCAAACAGAATAATGCTTTCTTCATCTTTATGTTGTTTTAGTTGTTATTCAATATGTTTTATTGTGTGTAGTCTATCGTGTTGTTTACGAAACAACTACATACATAGTACACTCTTTCATAAGAAAGAAATCAACGTGCAAAGATAACATTTTTTTTAATAACATTTTTTTTGATGTCGTAAATCGCGCAAAATATCATATTTTTGCAAATCAATAATCTTTTACAGTTATGAATGACGTGATATCAAAGCCTGTTGTTCTTGTTACGGGTGCTTCGTCGGGCATTGGCGAGGCCGCTGTTTTGCGTCTGCTTCGTCGCGGATGTATTGTCTATGCCGCCGCTCGCCGTGCCGAGCGAATGGCCGCGCTGGGTGAGGCTGGCGCCCATCTGCTTCGTATGGACGTCACCGAAGAGGATTCTATGCGGCAAGGCGTTGACACTATCATGCGCGAGCAGGGACGGCTGGACGTGCTGGTGAATAACGCTGGCTATGGCTCTTATGGCGCCGTCGAGTGTGTGCCGCTCGACGAGGCTCGTCGCCAAATGGAGGTCAATATCTTTGGGCTTGCTCGGCTGTCGCAACTGTTCATACCCATTATGCGCCAGCAGGGCAGTGGGCGCATAATCAATGTGTCGTCAATAGCGGGGCATTTCAACGAGCCGCGTGGCGGCTGGTACCACGCCACCAAGCACGCCGTGCTGGCCTTGAGCGATAGCATGCGCATGGAACTAAAGCCGTTTGGCATCGACGTTGTTCTTATAGAGCCGGGAATGATAGCCTCGGAATGGGCAGATATAGCAATGCAGCACCTCGAAAAAATCTCGGCAGGCACTCCCTACGAGCCGTCGGCAGCACGCCAAGCGCAATTTTTCCGTCGTGGCTATTCTCACTTTGCCACGCCAGCCGACCGTGTGGCACGCTCCATAGAACGCGCCTCGTTGTCACGTTGTCCCCGTGTGCGCTATCGCGACGGTTTCGGCTCCACCATGTTTCCACTGCTCCATGCCATAATGCCAACCCGCATCTTCGACGCAGCAGTGAAAATAATGATGAACTGATATGCTAACCCACAAAGTCGGCCATATCGAAATTGGGCGATGTATCTGTGTGGCAGAGGTCAAGATGCAAAAAGAACGCATACCAATGCCACTGCTAAAGGAGAAAAATCACGAAAATGGAGTCTCATTTCGACGCTATGCCGTATAGTATCGTGCTCTGTCTATCGAGGAAATGTAATCCGATACGTCAGTTAAGAATAATGATGCCATAAGCAGCCTTACTATGCCAAATCACGCGAAAACTTTCTTTGCAAAGAAAGTTTTCGCGTGATTTTCGTTTTTCTAAAGAACAAAAGAATAGTTTCGATTTACCAAACTATTATCATTTGTATGCAAAGCGGGAGCAGGAAAAAGATGAAAGCATACCTAAATGCGACGACCACTCGGTTGTCCAGCAGCTCCATCTTGGATTTTGCCCAAAACCAGCGTGGCGGCACGTTATAATGCCATATAGCAAAGCCAAATATCAGTCCTACAACGGCAGAAATACCACAAACCACCCACATCCATGTCTCTATGATTCGGAACCCAAATAGTAGAATTAAACATCCGAAAATGGTGATTATTGGCGAAAGGATATTAATGATATAAACGAGTACGATCATTTTTTTGTCTGGTGTGAATTGTGACTGAACCTTTGTTTGATAGGATTGTTTATGTACCTTTTATATGGAAGCCAGAAATAGTGATGATTTAGTGATGTGTAGTAATTTACAAATCCAAGACTTCGGAGAAAACGAAAGGCTGTGTTGTTTCCTAACAAGCAACTGCTGCGAATTTTTATTTTTGCATTAAAAAGCGTATCTATCATAGCGACCATTGCCGTATAATTAAAAAGTGTGTTGTCACTCCACCCACCACCATGGATAAATACTTTCCGATCATTGGCGTCAGAGATATGCAAATAGACGAAACCTTTTGCCTCGGTTGTCTCTCGCTCATATAATACGTATCCCATACCCAAATCAAAACTAAAGAGTTCTTTTAATTCGCCATCTGTGCGTATTTCTGGGAGAATCTTGAGCCATTGTTCGTCATGGAAACACTTAACAATTTGTTCCCCAACGTATGGTTTCCACTCTAAAACCTGAGACTCTGGGAAAGAAATCTTCTGTAGCAGTTTTCGATTTATTTCTTTTTTTTGCATTCTTTGAGTGTCGTTCGTAATTTTGCTAATTCGGCTCTTAATCCTTTTATTTTGGCTTGTTTATTCGCAATCTCTTTTCTATGGCTTTGTATAGTCCGTTTTGTGGTTTCGCTTTTATATGTTTGAGAAGATAGTCCTTTTATTTGATTTCTACAATATTCAATATCCTTTTGGAGAACTTTTATTTGTCCTTCTTTCTGATTTATTTGACTTTCTAATCCAACATTGTATAAATTTGATGATCCCATTTTTTTTGTTTTGTCCGTTATATCCCATCGGCTCGTCGGTTTTCTGATTATTTATATTTTTAATTTGTTTTTTTATTAATAGGCAAATGCCATTTAATAATTTATCCTTATCAAATGTAGTAGTTAATTTATTCAAATATCCATAATAAAACATAGATCACGATGAGGATAACTATAAATCCGAGGCATCCGGTTCCACCTTTTTTTAGATAACGTCTGTCGATGGTTCCGTCTTTTTTTAATCTCATATGTTTTTATTTTAAAATAATAGATTATTTGTTATTTCCATTATTGTCTATTGTTACGGTGATTACAACCTCATTGAAACCGAAAGTCTTGAAGAGATTGGTCAGACGGTCAATGCCGGTTGTCTCTGCTTTTTCTAATATCCCGGACTTGATGGCGTTCTGCTCTAATTCAGTACGGGCACGCTCCTTGATGGGTTTTGTGAGTTCGTGGCTCCATGTGCCTTTCTCGTATTCGGTAGAGAAGTCTGACGGGTTCATTATAATGTCGAAAATCTCTGCTGGTGGCAGATTTATCTTCAATGTGTCGCTATTAACGGAAATGTCGCCCTCCTGCAGTTTGCTTAGGTCAAATCCCGCACGGACAGTTCCTTTTCCGATAAGAAGGATTTCGTTGGTATGTTTGAATACAAAAGTTTTATCGGTGTAAGTGTCACGCAGAGCCATCTCCTCATAATAACAAGCACTGGTGAATTCTCCAATCTTTTTGACTTCTTCCACCACATTGGCCGTTTTCTCTATGCTGAGTGGCTTGCGGTTAAGGAAATCGAGATTGAGGCCAAAAAGTTCGAATTTGAAGCAGGCGAAGATAGTACCAAGAGCAACTATCGCAATAGAAATGAGTATCAATGTCTTTTTCATGTCTTATTCCTCCTCGAATTTGATATTAACATTTTTGAACCCCATCTGCGTGAGCATGGCGGTAAAAACATCTTTTGCATTCTTCTCAGCATCTTGCAAGATACCAAGGTTTGGCACGTCCTCGCGAATGTCCTTTTCTCCCAATTGTAGAATTTCGTTTTGCTCTGCTGCAGTGAAACGACTGCGGAAAAAGCCATAATCTTCAAACACTGTTTTAGTCTCTCCTGCAGGCATATTGAAAGACAGCAATTCGGCGTGAGGCAACGTTACGGTAACATTTTCGCCATCAATTTTAACATTGTCGGCAGAGAAGTTATCCAGTTTGACACCCGCCTTCAGATAGGCTGTGCTTTGAAATAGGATTTTACGGTCTCCAACAGTGTATTTCTGTTTGTCGTTGCATTTGACAATTTTCTTGACGGTATATTCCACCGTACCAAGTTCGGCAGTTTCTGCCATACGCTGCAAACGAGACTCAACAGACTCTTGTTCTTCTTTTGACGGCGCGCAACCAACAATTGTTGTCGCCAATAAAATGCATAATCCAAACAAGCGGATTGAATTAGTCTTGTTTCTCATGGTTATTTGTTATTATATATCCCATTCAGTGTTGCCATCTGTAAGGGCTTGCTGTACCTGTCCTATATCGGCAAGATTTTTGAATGGACTAGATGCAGCAAGAGAGTTAATACTATTCAACGTGAGAGCGAGCATCTCTGTATTGCCAGTGCGTAGAGCTTCGTCTACGGCTTCGAATTGTTTGCTGAATATTGCGCTGCGCTCGTCAAACGTTTTTTCAAGATAGAGTTTTATGCTATCGCTCATGGCGTTAATGCGAGCAATCGCCACATCACGCTCGGCACGAATCTCTTCCCGTTTGGTTTCTTGTTCGGCTACATACTTGATTGTTTCGTTTGAAACCTGAGCCAGTGTCGAAATGGCCGCCATGACCTCCTCAGGATTTCTTGGGTCGGTGGTTTTTGCAGTATCAAGCAATGTACCTAAATTGTCCTCAAAGAAAGTATCCTCCTGTTCTCCTAACGCTTCTTCAATATTATCAACTTCTTCAGCAACAATAGATTCTGCCTCTTGTGTTTCTTTTTCTGATGATATGAGTGTTTTGGCCGATAGGGCGAGGTCTTTGCCGGAATCGTCCCATACATCTTTGCCGACTTTCACGACATTAACAATGCCATTGAGGTCTAATTTCTTTCCTTTTTTAGGAATGGCTTTTTTTACGGCATCTTTTATTTCCTCGCCGTGGCTGTCCCAAAGGTCTTTGCCTTTTTTGACAGTGTCTAAAATTCCATCTAGTTTTAGTTTCATGACTATACTGCTGTATTAAGAATTTTCTCGGTCTTGGCGGCTACTATGTTAGCCTGTTCGTTAAGATTCCCATCTTCGTCAAGTATAGAAACTTGAGCCAATTCGCTCATGGATTTTACCATGATGGCTGCTTGTTGGAATAGACCTATTTGGTTCATATCTGTTTTGTCGAAGTGGTCTATGTATGGATCAAGTTTATGTAATTGTTCTATGGTTCGTTGTTCGAGGTCGTTGGTCAGATTTTGCAACTCCAGTACACGCTGTTTTATGCCAGCCATAACAGCCCAACTCGCTTCGGTTTGCGCCACCCATTCCTGCACTTCTGCAAGGTGTTTAGTGGCTTCGGTGTATTTACGAGAATAGAAAGCGGAAGCCAGCGTTCCTACGGCAATAACCGCCAGGCCTGCAGTTGCTGTTGCGGTCAGTGCCGTCATTACGGCTGCCCCTGCTGCCATACCACCACCGCCTGCGGCTATTGTTCCACCACCAAGCCATGCTAAAACTGCCCCATGTGCTGCTGCTCCAGATAGTGTGCTAATTGCTGTACCTGTACTGGCTGCAGCAAACGATGTTACCAGTCCAGTGACTAACGCCGGGGTTCCAATAAGGCCAATGGTTGCAAAACCGCCACCTACGGCAAGAACCTTGGCGGCATCAGATGCTTTCATATCTATTTGTTGCAATTCGGCAATCTCTTCTGGTTTTATGTCAATTTCGGTTAGAAATTCGTATTCTTTGGCTTTGGCGTGTTGGTTTAGTCGTTCAAGGTAATCGAGAAATACACCTATCGTATTATGTAACGCTTCCATACGACGTTTGCCGAATGTCTCAAGGGTGTCATTCATATCGTCACGCACAGCATCGTTGGTTGCCATAACTTCAGCCTCTAAGGAATCAGCCTCTTCTTTTGTCTGAATAGTTTTCTTGCGGTCCTGCACTGCTTGTACGCCAGAAATGACTTTCAGACCTTTTACGGATGTCTGTCCAACTTTGCCTGCCACTTCAGTGGTTTTCTGCCAGGCCGCAATAACCTGTTCGTCGTCCTTCAACTCAGATAGTTTATTGCCAACCACCTGCACAGCCATTGATGACCATTCCGATGCATCTTTTACGACCTGCGAAGTCCATTCAGAAGCGTCTTTCGCCGCCTGCGAGGTCCATTCGGAAGCATCCTTCGCCGCCTGTGAGGACCATTCAGAGGCATCCTTCGCTGCCTGCGAAGTCCATTCAGAAGCGTCCTTCGCTGCCTGTGAGGACCATTCAGAGGCATCCTTCGCTGCCTGCGAGGTCCATTCAGAAGCATCTTTTGCCGCCTGTGAGGTCCATTCGGAGGCTTTTGTAACAGCATCAGAAACGCCTAACTCATCAGCCTTTTCTTTGACTTTTTCTGCAACCTTGGTGGCCTTATCTTTCAGGTCTTTTAAATTTATCAGTGCCATGTTATGTGTTATTGGGTCTCTTTATCGGGTATTCAATTCAGTTGATAAAAAACTTCCTCTTTTTTGTTTGTGTGTTTGAGAGAAGCGTATATGATTTGGAACCTGTTCATTCGTTTTATTAAAAGAGTAGTCTGTTTTGTCTTTATTCGTTGCTTTGTTGTACGAAAAAAGCATGGATGTTTTCTTATCCATGCCTTGAGGTCGTGAGAATTACCCATCTATGTAAACAAGAAACATCCACGCTTTGCGTGAACGCTTGTCTGTTATTTTACACATAGATATCTGAAATTTCTCACGTTTCAAGACATGTGTCAATAATCAGCAAACGCTTTCTTCGGTTTGCGTCTTGAGCAGCTAACTCTCCTGCCCTTTTACGACTGCAAATGTATGAAAAATATGTTAAATGTCCAAATAACATACATAGGCATTCTCGGAAATTGACCTCAATGGCATGGATGGATAACTATTAAGGCGATGATTTGGGGTACATTGCTTTGTGTTTTGGGGTTGTTTTGTGCGTGACTTATGTTTGTTTGTAATACAAAAGTCAGCAAACATAACAATACTACCAAATCCACTTTGACCCATTTTGTAAATGGTTGAAATATTATGCTTTGTGAGCAGTGGAAAAAATGCAACCGCATTAAGTAGAAAAGAAAACTCTGATGGAGTAGAGGTTGGGGAAAACGACAGATAACTCAATAGCGTAATATTGAGTTGGACATTGACGTGGCAATAGGTTATCTGTATGGCCGATTGCCTTTCAAAAGATGGCTATAGGCGGCCGTCGATTTCTTTGCGCGGTAGTAGGCCTTTTACATCGTAGATTACGTGCAAGGGGCGCAGTAGCGGCTTGATGTCGATGTTGCGGAACTGGGTGTGCGCTACGGCGAGAATTACGGCGTCGTAGGTGTTCGGCTGCAGTTCGGTTGTAACGGTGATTCCGTACTCTTGTTTCACCAAATCGGGCGACACCCAGGGGTCGTAAACATCCACCTGTGCGGAATAGTCTTGCAGTGTGCGTACTATGTCGTACACTTTGCTGTTGCGCACGTCGGTGCAGTTTTCCTTGAATGTGAAGCCGAGTACCAGTATTCTGGCTTCCAACACGCCGAGGCCTTTCTTTATCATTAGTTTGACGACCTCGTGGGCCACATATTCGCCCATGGAGTCGTTGGTGCGTCGTCCGGCAAGGATTATTTCGGGATTGTAGCCGTGCCTTTGCGCGCATTGTGCAAGATAGTAGGGGTCCACGCCAATGCAGTGGCCTCCCACCAGTCCGGGACGGAATGGGAGAAAGTTCCACTTGGTGGATGCCGCCTCCAGCACATCGAGGGTGTCAATGCCTATGTGGTTGAATATCTTGGCCAGTTCGTTGACAAAGGCTATGTTTATGTCGCGCTGCGAGTTCTCGATGATTTTTGCTGCTTCGGCAACTTTTATAGATGGTGCGAGATGGGTGCCGGCTTTGATGACGCTGGCGTAGATGGCGTCAACACGTTGTCCGATTTCCGTCGTAGAGCCTGATGTCACTTTGCGGATATTCTCCACGGTGTGCTGTTTGTCGCCGGGATTGATGCGTTCGGGGCTATATCCTGCGTAGAAGTCGAGGTTAAAGCGCAGCCCGCTGGTTTGTTCTACGATGGGGATACATTCTTCTTCGGTAACGCCTGGATAGACAGAACTTTCGTAAACCACGATGTCGCCACGGCTGATGACGCGTCCCACGGTGAGGCTGGCCTCATAGAGAGGGGATAGGTCGGGACGGTTGTCGCGGTCCACAGGCGTTGGGACTGCCACGACATAGAAATTACAGTCGCGTATGTCGTCCTCGTTGCTGGTGCAGCGGAAACCGTGGTTGTCTATTGCCTCTTGTAGCAGTTGGTCGGAGAGTTCGAGGGTGGCGTCGTGTCCCTGCATAAGTTCACTGACACGCGCGGCGTTTTTGTCGAAGCCGATGGTGGCATACTTTGTAGAGAAGAGGCGTGCCAGCGGCAGACCCACATATCCCAGACCGATGACGGCAATCTTGGTTTCCATGATATTTGGCGTTAGTTGTTTTTAATTTAAGGTACAGGGTCGTAGCCAGAACCGCCCCAGGGGTTGCATCGCAGTATGCGTCGCAGTGCGAGCCATGCTCCCCGAAAAGGTCCGTATTTCGTTATGGCCTCTTTGGCATATTGCGAGCAGGTGGGAGTGTAGCGACAGGCGGGCGGCGTGAGTGGAGATATGCAGGTACGGTAGAACGCTATGAGCGCCAGCATTATGGCCGACAGGCCTTTGCATATTACTTGCCATAGCCACCGCATAGCGTTAGTTTGTTTTTTCTATGAGGGTTGCTATCACTTTGTCCATGCGTTTTGACAACTGGTCGTAGTCCATTATCTTGTCGTACACATAGTTCAGCGATATTGTCATTGTCTTGCCATGTTGCTGCAGTGAGTCGTAGAGCGGCGTCTTGCGCAGCCGGTAGCATTCTCGTGTGAGACGTTTCACCCTGTTGCGGTCCACGGCGTGATGAAAGCGGCGTTTGGAGACGGCTATCAGCACTTGCGCTTCCGACGGCAGTCGGTCGGCTTCGTAGAGGCGGAATCGCACACTATAGGGAAAGACCATAAAGGTGTCGCCTGTTGAGAACAGTTCGTCGAGAAGCAGTTGGCTGCAAAGACGCTCGTTTTTGCTGAACGTGACGGACACTTATAAAGCGATAGGAAAGAAATAAAAGACGTGGCTATTTCACTTGCGACGTGCTGTCGTCGCTGGGTGCAGACTGCGAAGCGGCGGCGCGGGCGGCGGCACGTTCGGCACGCCGAGCAGCGGCCTGCGCTTTGCGCTGCTCTTGCAGCTGCTTGTATTTCTGTTTGTCGGCAATGAGGGTCTTGGGCTTCTTGGAGGAAGAGGTACCGCTGTTTGACGACGATGACGACGAACTATGCGACGGCGTTGAAGTACGCTGCGGTTTGGAAAGCATAGCAGGCTTAGCAGAAAGCACCTGTCCCTGCTCCTTGCCGAGGATATAGTTCTCTATGGCCATAGCCATAGAGGGCGAGACCTTTGTGGGGGCTGCCACGTCGAGATTGAGACCAGCGGCGTTGAGGGCTGCATGGGTGCTGGGACCGAGGGCCGCAATGGCAATGTCGCCGCTCTTGATGTCTGGGAAACTTTGTTTCAGGGCTTTGACACCGATTGGCGAGAAGAGCACAATCATATCGTACTCTTTGAGGTCGAACTGCGTGAGGTCTTTGGGCTGCGAGTAGTACATCATGGCACGTGTGTACTTGAACTTGGCCTTGTCGAGCAGTCGGGTGAAATCGCTCATTTTCTCTTCGGAGCATGGGAACAGATAATTCTCATCCTTGTGCTTTGACATCAGTTCGATAAGTTCGGAGAGATACTGCTGGCCGAAGAAAACCTTGCGCTTGCGATACTGCACATAGTTTTGCAGATAGTTGGCAATGTTTTCGGAAGTGCAGAAGTATTTTGTTGATTCCGAGATGGTTTCTCGCAGTTCTTTGGCAAGGCGGAAAAAGTTATCGACAGCATTTTTGCTGTTGAAGATAACGGCGGTATATTCGTGCAGGTGTATGCGGCTTTTGCGAAAGTCGGAGGCCGTTACACCAATGACGTCAAAAAACTTGAAAAAAGTTAGTTCAATATTGTATTTCTTTACCAAATTGCGGTACGGAGACTGTTCGATATCGGAGGGCTTAGGCTGTGAAATAAGAATCTTTTTCAGTTTCATACTACAAAAGGCGTTAGGTCAACAATATATTATACAATCAGATAAGCACTTTGAGAAGAATCAATAAGGGTGCTATATCGAGAATGCAAAGATAGTAAATTAAAAATAAATTGGAGTATTTAGGATACGATAAAAATAGATTAACTCCACGAACAAGGCTGGCAATCAAAAATACTGCCAACGGTATGGAAGTGACCAAGATATAGGTTGTTGGTGATAATGGTAGATAAACGCAGATGAGCAACAGAGGCAGCATGATGGTTGCCACCAGGAGTTGGCTTAGGTAGCCTTGAAGCATATATCGTGTTGCACCTTCTTGATTTTCAAATACATTCCCAAAGAAATAGATAATAGCATTGCGTAGCAGCAATACCAACGCTATGCCGACAAATACGGCCAATGTCAGCAGATAGTCGCTGATGTCTATGTCAAAGGGACTTAGGTGGATGCGTATAGAATAGACATAGAGCGCAAGCGTGGCAGACAGCAGCAACAGCGACGGCATGAAATTGATGGTGTGTAGCATATTGCGCTCGCGCTGCAGGTAGTTGAACGAATAATTGCTGAAGAATGCCGCGACTGCTTCGTGGATTGAAATGCGATGGAAACGATAGTAGATGCAGGCAAAGAGTGCCACAATGACGATGACTATGGCAAAAATGCTGTCGAAGCGCACTCCTTGGCGCGGAATCAGTTCGCTGTGTGACGGCTGAAGTGTATGGCCTGTAAAGATGCTGGTGCGGTATTCAACGCTGTCGGCCATAGTGTCAAATGGCGATAGGACAAGTGTTGTGTCCTCCACCGCATTGGCTGGCATCAACAGAGAGTCTATCCATGCCCCTTGTATTACCGATGAATTGGTGGTTGATGGCACTGCCAGGAAAGGGTACTCTTGCGCAAAGATTTGCTCGGGAGAAAGACCCTCGGATGATGCTGTAGTGCTGTCGGGCGTTGGCGCAATGGACAGTGTGGCGGCGGTCTCCTGCTGTGGCTGAGCGGTGCTTTGGGTTAAGACGTTTGTGGCAGGCTGTGTTGTGCTGGTAGTGGCCTTGGGGGTAGGTTTTGCGGTGTCAGTCGCTATGCTATGCTTGGCAGTGTCCGAGCCCGTACTGCTTTTGGCGGTGTCTTTTGGCACGCTGTGCTTGGCACTGTCGGACGCAGGCTTAACCACCTGATGCACACCATTGGTGTCAGGCTGTTGCGGGGTCTGATGGGCCGTTGCGCTGTCTTTTATCACCTGCGAGTCCACCTATTCTTATTTCTTTATATATGACAGAAATTCGAGGTCGATGGAAAGTGCCACAAATGGCTTTAGTTTCCAAGCCTTTACGGTGATATTGTCCAGCGAGTGCTGCGAGTCAACAAGTCCGCCGTCCTCGTGTTTGGAGTCAAGCAGTTCGTATTCGGCAATATTCACGCCTCCAATAAGATAGAAGAAATCGAGGAAGCGGAACGATGGGCCAAGGTAGAAGTTCTTGAACAGGTTGCTGCCGCCGAAGCCGACATAGATGCCGAGGTCGTAGGCGAATTTCTGGTCAAACTGCTTCATGGTCTGTATCGATACCGTGGTGTCGCCACGGCGCAGGTCGATAGAGTGGTCGCGGTTGAAGTATTTTGTGAGGTCCCACAGCATGACCGATGCACCTGTGAGGAAGTCGAACTCGATGTTACCGGCATTGCGGTTGCGCACTTTTTTGTTGTATTGCTTAACCGTTCCGTCGTCGTTCAATACAGGGTCTGTCAAAATCTCCCATTGCGGAGTGCGGTAGAAACGCATTGCCACACCTTGTATGGGGCGCACCTTCTTTTTGCGGTTAGTTGCCTCGGCCACCTTTGCTTCGGCGGCTTTGGCGCGCTCTTCCATATATTTGGCTTGTTCTTCCTTGCGGATAATCTCTTTCTCGTTGGCTGTGACAAGTGCTTGCAGCGAGTCGATGTGATGGCGGAAACGGTCACGCTGCTGCGAGAGTTGCTCGTAGTCGGCTTTCTGTTCTGCCAGACGTGCATTTTTGGCCTCGATGTCTTGTTGGAGGAACTGCACCTCACGGTCTTTGGCCTCGATGCGGGTGGTGCGAGTGTCTATCTCGGCCTGCAACTTCACCTTGTCAATGGTCGAATTGGTCATTGCCTCGCGATACAACTGCTCTTTCTCGGCCAGCAGGCGTTCTTTCTCCTGCATGGCGTTGAGTTGCTTCTGCATGAGGTCGTTCTTCTCGCGGAGTTCTTGCTGATAGCGCCCGTTGAGCATTTGTAGCGAGTCCTTCAGTTGTGTGAGGCTTTGCAGGCTGTCTTGCAACTGCTTGATACGCTGTGCCTGCGGTGTGCGCTCGTAGCGAGGCGCCACGGTGTCCTGCGCCACAAGTTGTGTGGCAGGGAGCCACAGCGCAATCAGAATGGCTATAGTAAGTATTCGTTTCATTGTCTGACAACATTGGATATTTCGGTGGCAGCCACTGTCTGCTGCTCGCCGCTCTGCATATTTTTTATTGTTACTGTGCCAGCCGCCATCTCCGCTTCGCCGGTAAAGGCCACGAACGGGATGTTTTTGCGGTTGGCATAGTCCATCTGTTTCTTCATCTTGGCGCTGTCGGGATATACCATTGTGCTGATGCCCTGCTGACGCAGTGCCGATGCGCAGCGCATGGCATAGGCTTGCTCGGCGGCACCGAAATTGATGAACAGCACTCGGGTTGACTGCGACAGGTTGTCGGGAAATTTCTCCAGTTCGGTAAGCACGTCGTATATGCGGTCGGCACCAAACGAGATGCCTACTCCCGACACATTTGGCATTCCGAAAATGCCTGTAAGGTTGTCGTAGCGTCCGCCACCGCAGATGCTGCCGATGCTCACATTGTTGGCTTTCACCTCGAAAATTGCGCCGGTGTAGTAGTTGAGGCCGCGTGCCAGCGTAAGGTCGAGTTCCACGTTGCACGATGTCTCTGCATGGCTGATATATCCAAACAGTTCGCGCATCTCTGCCACGCCTTTCTTTCCAATCTCGATGGCCGAAAACAGATTGTCGAGGCTGTCGAGTTTCTCGCTGGCGGTGCCCTTGAGCTCAAACACGGGGTTAAGTGCCGCAATTTGTGCTTCGGTCAAGCCGCGTTCCGACAGTTCTTTCTGCACGTTCTCCAGACCGATTTTGTCCAACTTGTCAATAGCCACGGTTATGTCCACTAACAGGTCGGGCGCGCCCACCAGTTCGGCAATGCCGGCCAGGATTTTGCGGTTGTTGATTTTCAGCGTTACCGACACGTCAAGACGACGAAACACGAGGTCTATCATCTGCACCAGTTCCAACTCGTTGAGCAACGAGTCGCTGCCAATCATGTCGGCGTCGCATTGGTAGAACTCGCGATAACGACCTTTCTGCGGACGGTCGGCACGCCACACTGGCTGGAGTTGATAGCGGCGGAACGGCAGCACAAGTTCGTCGCGATGCTGCACCACAAAACGGGCAAAAGGCACCGTGAGGTCGTAGCGCAGGCCGCGTTCGCAGATGCGGGGCGCCACTTTGTGGTAGTCCTGGCTGAAGTCAACATCTTTCATGAAGTCGCCAGAGTTGAGCACTTTGAACAGCAGTTTGTCGCCCTCTTCGCCATATTTTCCCATCAGTGTGCTGAGGTTTTCGAGCGAGGGAGTCTCTATAGGTTCGAAGGCAAAGACCTTGAACACGTCGCGAATGGTGTCGAAAATATAATTACGTCGTGCCATCTCCACTGGGAGAAAGTCGCGCGTACCTTTAGGAATAGAGCATTTCATAGTATAATCTTTAAGTACATCTATACAACAAAAAGCAACACATTATGCAGTCTTTCAATGTATTGCAAAAAAATGGCTACTCTTTGTCTGGCGACTAAAATACACAAAAATAACGAATTCCATGGCCTCTTTTTACGTCAAGCACAATGCACTGTCCGCAGGAGAATCATATAAACGCAAAGCATTTTTGAATAAGTTATGGCGCATACGATATTGTTAAATGATAGAAGTACAACCTTTATAAGGGATGCCCTTAAAATCGTTTTGTTGTAATGCTTTTTTTTCATACTTTTGCAAAATATTATGTGCCTATTCAACTATGATTTGGTATGGAACATCCAAGAATAATAGAACTTGCAAAAATCTTTGACCCTCGTGGCAATCTGTCGGTAATCGAGGAGTTTAAGGATATTCCGTTCAAGATAGAACGTGCCTATTGGATTTACGATGTGCCTGGCGGCGACCATCGTGGCGGTCATGCCTATAAGGAGAACACGGAATTTATTGTTGCTCTATCGGGCAGTTTCGACGTGGAACTGGACAACGGGTATGAAAAAAAGACATTTCATCTGAACAGGTCATACTATGGGCTTTACGTCCCCAAAGGGCTTTGGCGTGAGATGAGCAATTTTTCCACCAACTCATTGGCATTGGTGTTATCATCTACCGAGTATGATGCCGATGATTATATCCGTGACTATCAAGAATTTTTGAAATTTGCAAGGGTATGAATACGAAACGTGCCACCGTCTATGACTGTTCGTTAATCGAGTTGCCCAAAAAGAACTTCCCAGAGGGCAATTTGACGTATGTTTACAATGGACTACATCTTCCGTTTGATATAAAACGTGTGTTTTATAGTTACGACATTCCCGGTGGCGAAAGTCGTGGGGCTCATGCCCACAAACAATGCCACCAGTTTCTTGTTGCCGCAAGTGGAGCCTTCGAGGTGATTCTTGACGACGGGATTAATAAGAGAACCGTATTGCTGAATAGGCCTTTCTATGGACTACATATTCCTCCCGGAATTTGGTCTGCCGAGCAGGGGTTCTCGTCTGGTAGCATCTGTCTGGTACTGGCTTCTCATGGTTATGAGGAGGCTGATTACATAAGGGACTACGAAGAATTTCAAAAATACATCAAAGAGTAGTATGGCAAATATTCATCCATTGTCGGATTGCAAGTCTTCTTTTATTGGCGAGGATACTAATATATGGCAGTTTTGCGTGATATTCAAAAATGCCAGGATTGGTAGAAACTGCAATATTTGCGCAAATATTTTGGATATGGAATATAGAGATAAAGACGGAGAGAAACATAATATTGACGATTTATGATTCCTTTTTTGAGTTTGAAAGATGTTACCAATCTCCATTCAGAGGAAATACACGAGGCTGTAAGCCGTGTTGTGAATAGCGGTTGGTATCTTCAAGGCGAGGAGAACAAGCGTTTTGAAGAGAATTATGCCAAGTATATTGGTTCGGATTATTGCATAGGCTGTGCCAATGGTCTGGATGCTCTTATATGGATATTCAGGGCTTATATCGAACTTGGCGTGATGAAGCCTGGCGACGAGGTTATTGTCCCTGCAAACACCTATATTGCGACAATATTGTCTATAACCGAAAACGGACTTGTCCCTGTTTTTGTAGAACCTCGGTTGAACACTCTTGAGATAGACGACGCTTTGATTGAGCAGGCCATTACTCCTCGCACAAAGGCTATATGCATAGTCCATCTGTATGGCCGTCTGGCTTATACTCCGCGGATAGGGGAACTGTGCAAGAAATACAATCTGAAGTTGGTCGAGGATAACGCTCAGGCTCATGGTTGTATGTTCAACGGACGGAAGACCGGGTCGTTGGGCGATGTGGCAGGCCACTCGTTCTATCCCGGCAAAAACCTCGGCGCTCTTGGCGATGGCGGTGCGGTGACAACAAACAACAAAGAGTTGGCTGACACAATCAGGACGCTAGCAAACTATGGCTCTCCCAAGAAATATATCTTCAAGTATTGCGGACGCAACAGCCGTTTGGATGAGATTCAGGCGGCAGTGCTGGACGTGAAACTTAAATATCTCGACAAGGACAATGCCCATAGAAAACAAATTGCCCGATACTATTATGAGCATATACAGAATCCTGCGATAACGCTGCCAGAGCAAATGACCGACGAAAGCAATGTCTATCATCTGTTCCCGGTGTTATGCGACCGTCGCGACGAGTTGCAGGAACATCTTAAACAACAGGGGATCGGAACGGTGATACATTATCCTCTACCGCCACATAAGCAGGAATGTTATAGCGAATGGGGCAAACTGAGTTTCCCAATAACCGAGCAGATTGCAAATCGGGAGTTAAGTATCCCTATTGGTCCGTCAATAACGCTCGAAGAGGCCGCCGTTGTGGTAGAGGCCATTAACCAGTTCAAATAGGCTATCAGTGTCAGAGTCCAAGTCCGACATACAAGCGACGACAAAGGAGCAGACATCGAATTATCGAAGTGTTTTTAAGGCCACCTCTTTGTTCGGCGGTGTGCAGGTGTATCAAATCCTTATTGGCATTATCCGTTCAAAGGTTATTGCCGTTTTGCTCGGTCCCGCGGGCATGGGCATACAGGGGTTGTATCAATCGACACTTGATTTGATAAAGAGCGTGACGGCGCTGGGTTTAGAACAAAGCGCGGTACGCGACATTTCGGAGGCTAATGGCAGCAAGAACGAGCATCTGATTGCCCGAACGGTAGCCGTTACGCGGCGTCTTATATGGCTGACAGGTATGACTGGGCTTCTGCTCACATTGGTTTTGTCGCCATGGTTAAGCACCCTTACATTCGGAAACCATGACTATACATGGGGCTTCGTCATACTATCCTCGACGTTGCTCTTCAATCAGATTTGTTCTGGGCAGAAAGTCCTCTTGCAAGGATTGCGCAGATTGAAGGATTTGGCAAAGACAACGGCCATAGGCTCCACCATCGGATTGCTCGTCAGCATTCCTCTTTATTATTGGATTGGAGTCAAGGGTATAGTGCCTACGATGGTCTTAACGTCTGTCGCAATGCTGTTGCTCTCATGGCACTATTCTCGCAAGGTTAAGATAGAAGAAGTAAAAGTCACTACACGCGAAGCAATAAGCGAAGGACGCTCGATGATGAAGATGGGAATTGCAATGAGTGTCAGCGGCATACTTGTTGCTTTGTCGGCCTATGTCCTGCGCTGGTTTATTCGGCAGCAAGGGGGAGTTGAAGAGGTTGGACTGTTTACGGCTGGCTTTATTATTGTGAGCACATACATCGGTATGATTTTCTCGGCAATGAGTACTGACTACTATCCTCGATTGGCGGCTGTTAACAAGGATAATTCTCGTTGCCGCGAGATAATAAATCAGCAGGCTGAGGTGGCAATCTTGATTTCCTCGCCAATAATTGTCTTCGGCATGGTCTTTATGCCGTTTATCATACGGCTGATATATTCCGAGAGTTTCCTTCCAGCAAACCACTATATCCTTATTGCGCTCCTTGGCATGATGTTCAAGGTGGTTTCGTGGTCGGTCTCGTTCGTTTTCCTGGCCAAGGCGGAGTCGCGTCTGTTTATGATAAACGAAACCATCACAAATCTTTATGGCTTGGCTTTTAATCTGTTGGGCTATTGGTTGGGAGGTCTTGCAGGATTAGGTATTTCCTATGCCGCCATGTATTTTATCTATATGATTCAGGTTTACATCATTGCCCGCAAACGGTACGGTTTTGGTTTCTCACTATCATTTAAGAGGGTGTATGGCATCTTGTTTCTGATGGTTATAGCCTGTTTTGCACTCATCGTGGCGTGGCAAAGCGCATGGGTCTATCTGCCATCAATCGTCATACTTGCTGGTTGTTCCTTCTATTCGTTCTACGAACTCAACAAGCGTATGCAGGTGATGCAGTATGTAAAACAAAGATTTAAAAGAGACGTATGAATATATTGATAATAGGTGAGTTCTCAAGTTTTGCCAAGCATTTGAAGGCTGGGTTTGAGGCGTTAGGCCATCGTGTTGCCATAACGTTCAACGGCGATGGATGGAAGAAACTAAAACCCGATGGGCTTGATATTCTTTATGGCGTCAAAGGCTATAAAATCATGGGAATACCTATTCGTGGCCTTGGTCTCCTTGCCGTTCCTCAGGAGAACCGACGCATACAGCGCAGTCTGGACAGAATATTTCCCAATGGTCCCGATTTGATAGTGTGTATTAATTATAAGTTTCTATCGTCTAATTCTTTTCAGGCAGGTGTTACTATAAAGTACATAAAAAAATGCCTGGCTCGTGGAGCGAAACTGATTATGTCTGAATGTGGCGCCAGTATGGCGGGCAACTATTTCAGAAAAGAGTGGTTCGATTCGCATGGCTATCCCAACCTTAAAACCAAGGAAAAGCGTTATTCGTTCCTGCTCAGGTCCTCAGATGTTATAATACCTACGGTATATCACTATTACGAGCAGTTGATGGCTTATGCCGAATATCATCCGTTTGATGTCTCAAAAGTCACCCGCTCCATACCGCTGCCTATCACAATTGACAACAATGCTCATATCAATAGGATAGAGAATAGGAAAGTCGTTGTTTTCCATGGTGTGATAAGACCCATAGAGAAGGGAACGCCTTTTATCAAGGAGGCTATGGACCGTTTGCAGGCCGAAATGCCCGAGCGGGTGGAATGTTTTTGTCTCGGCGGTATGCCCTACGACGAGTATGTCAAACTATTTGACAGGGTGGATATTCTGATAGACCAGGCCTATTTTAACGGCTGGGGAATGAATGCGACGATAGGTGCCATGAAAGGCAAATGCGTTATGGTGTCGTGCGGGCCAGAGAATGCTGAAAATATGGGAATCCCCGAGATACCATTTGTGCAGATTGGGCCTGATAGCGAACAGATATATCAAACCTTAAAGGCGTTGGTTCTCAACCCCGAAAGGATTGACGCTATCAAAGAGAAATCGCGGGAGTTTGCTGTTAATCACTGCGAAACCTCACACATTGCGCAGCGTTACCTCGAATGTGTCGGACTCGCAAACAAAGCGTAGATATAACCCATATCTTTTCTTTGCGGTAGTGGCGTTTCTATCGTGCGCGCCGTGGCTAAAATCGGTGTTTGTCCGATAGTTAGCAATGGTGCAAAACTTGCTTTTGGTGGTATGCAAAAATATTGTATTTTTGCTTTTCCTAAGCACAACCACACATACTTTTTTCTATCAGATAACCAGCCGTGCTACGGCTGAGGGCGGTGGCTGACGCCTTGCGAGGACCGCCCGCCAATAAGCAATCAATACTCCTGCCATGGACGAAATACTTCTTGAACTGAACGAAGCACAGCGTGAGGCGGCAGCCTGCATCAGCGGCCCGGTAATGATTATTGCTGGTGCTGGCTCTGGCAAGACGCGCACCCTTACCTACCGCATAGCGCATCTCATCAACGAGGGCGTTGACCCTTTCCGTATTCTTGCGCTGACCTTCACTAATAAGGCCGCCGCCGAGATGCGTGAGCGTATCACGCAGTTGGTGGGCCCCGCGGCACGCAATATCTGGATGGGCACGTTCCACTCTGTTTTTGCTCGCATACTGCGTTCCGAGGCCACAAAACTAGGCTACACTTCGTCGTTCACCATCTACGACACCGACGACAGCAAGGCTGCCATACGGCAGATTGTGAAAAACATGAATCTCGACAGCAAGGCCTATGCTCCCAATGCGGTGCTGAGCCGCATCTCCATGGCAAAGAGTGCGTTGATGCTGCCCGGCGACTATGCTGCTAATCCCGAGATTATGCAGACCGATACAGCCGCCCATAGGCCGAAAATTGCCGAGATATACAACCAGTATAACATCCGTCTGCATCATGCCAACGCTATGGATTTCGACGACTTGCTGGTGAATGTCAATATTCTGCTGCGCGATTTCCCCGACGTATTGCTCAAGTATCAGCAGCGTTTCAACCACATCTTGGTCGATGAGTATCAAGACACTAACTATTCGCAGTATCTTATAGTGAAGAAACTGGCGGCGCGCCATCAGAATATCTGTGTGGTGGGCGACGACGCGCAGAGCATCTACGCTTTCCGTGGCGCCAATATAGAGAACATTCTCAACTTCAAGCGCGACTATCCTGCTGTGCGCCTCTTCAAACTGGAGCAAAATTACCGTTCCACGCAGAACATCGTGAATGCCGCCAACTCGGTCATAGCGCAAAACCAGGAGCAGATAAAGAAGGAGATATGGACCGACAACGGCGAGGGCAACCGCATACGCCTGCTCCATGCCATGGACGAGCGCGAGGAGGGCATGATGGTGGCAGAGGCTATTAAGCAGGCACATCTGTCTGACGACCTCGAATACAAGGATTTTGCCATACTTTACCGCACCAACAGCCAGTCGCGTTCTATGGAAGAGGCCTTGCGCAAGATGGCAATACCTTATCGCATCTATCAGGGCATTTCGTTCTATGGCCGCAAGGAGATAAAAGACGTGCTGGCATATATGCGCCTTGTGGCTAACAACCACGACGACGAGTCGCTGCTACGCGTCATCAACTATCCTGCCAGAGGCATAGGGCAGACCACCCTCGACAAGATTCGCGCCGTGGCTGCCGATAACGACATCAGCATCTGGACAGCGTTAGAAAATCTGCCTGCCTTGGGCGTGACTATTGGCAGCGGCATTGTGACAAAGATTGATGCGTTCGTCTCCATGATTCGCCGGTTCTCGTCGCTTATCTACACTACCGACGCCTACACCCTTGGCGACCAGATTGTGCGTAATTCCGGCATTTTGCGTCTGCTCAAGGAGGACGAAGACCCAGACAACCCCAACCGTATAGAAAACATCATGGAGTTGCTCAACGGCATACAGGAGTTTTGCGAGAAAGAGGAAGATATAGTGCCCGACAGCCCAGAGGAGGAGGCGCAACCCGACGAGAGCGGCGGTTTGCGCACGCTTGACAAGTTCTTGCAACAGGTGTTGCTGCTCACCTCCGAGGACAAGACCAAGGACGACCCCGACACGGTATCGCTTATGACTATCCATGCCGCCAAAGGTCTGGAATTCCCGCAGGTCTTTGTGGTGGGTATGGAGGAAAACCTTTTCCCGTCGGCACTTACAATCTCCTCGCGGCGCGAACTGGAAGAGGAACGCCGCCTGTTCTATGTGGCCGTCACCCGCGCCATGAGCCAACTGACGCTCTCCTATGCCTCGTCGCGTTACCAATACGGAAAATCGTCGTTCCAAGAGTTGAGTCGTTTTGTCGAAGAGATAGACCCGCGCTATATCGACATTCCGCAAAAGAAGCCCACCTTCCCCAAGGTCGGCACCCTGCCTCGGGCTTTTCCGGGATTGTCGCGCTCAGCGAAACCAACGTTCACCCGCCAACAGACCAGAACATCGTCGGCAAGCCCTTCGGTGTCGTCGCATACGCAAAGCCCCGGACCGACGCGTCCGCGCCAGCAGTCCGACCGCATACAGGTGGGCACCCATGTCCGACACGAGAAGTTTGGCGAAGGCACAGTCACCGAAATTGATGTGCTGGGTGGTGAGCGCCGCGCGCATATATTCTTCGAGGATGCTGGTGGCGAGAAAGTCCTTCTCCTCAAGTTCGTTAAGTTGCAGATAATTGACGAATAAGGTATTTTTTTTTGCCTTGTGTCAAGATTTGGCCCATGCTGCCTTTATCTTTGCCACTCGAAAAAGGTTATAGAAATATCACAATACCCGTTTATTGATTAGTAATACATATAAATAAAGTTTTTATGCCTCAGTTCACACATCTCCACGTCCACTCGCATTATTCTATTCTCGACGGAATGTCGAAGATACCGGACCTTATAAAGAAATGCAAGAAGAATGGCATGTATGCTATGGCCCTGACCGACCACGGCAACATGTATGGCATCAAGGACCTGCTTGACACTGCGAAGAAGGAGAATGGCAGGGTTAAAGACGCTATAAAGGAACAGCAGGCTATCATTGACAACGCTGAGGCCTCGGCAGAAGAAAAGCAAGAGGCCGCGCGTCAGATGGAGATACTGAAGGGGCAGATATTCAAGCCTATCATAGGCATAGAGGCCTACTGTGCCCGCCGCACGCTCTACGACATGGACAAGAACGTGAAGGAGGTGAACCCTGAATCGGGACGTGAGCGCATTGTTGACTCGTCGGGCTACCACCTCATACTGTTGGCAAAAAACAAGCAGGGCTACAAGAGTCTGTGTAAGTTGAGTTCCATAGCCTTTACCGATGGTTTCTACAACCGTCCGCGTATCGACCGCAATGTACTGGAGAAATACCACGAGGGGTTGATAGTCTGCTCGGCGTGTTTGGGTGGCGAGTTGCCGCAGAAAATCATGCGCGGCGATATGGCTGCGGTTGAGGAGACCGTGCAGTGGTACAAGCGTGTGTTTGGCGACGACTATTATATAGAACTCCAGCGCCACAAGACCGACAAGCCTGGCGGCGACACCAACGTCTATGAGCGTCAGAAGCAGGTTAATCCCGTGCTGATAGAGATGGCACGGAAATACGACATCAAGATAATCTGCACCAACGACGTGCATTTTGTCGAAGAGGAGCACGGCGAGGCCCACGACCATCTTATATGTATAAGCACCGGCGCCAAACTGAGCGACGCCAACCGCATGCACTACACCAAGCAGGAATGGCTGAAAACTCCCGACGAGATGGCCGAGATTTTTGCCGACCTGCCCGAGGCACTGGCTAACACTATGGAGATTGCCGACAAGGTGGAATCCTACAGCATCGACAGCGACCCCATCATGCCGATGTTCCCTATCCCCGAAGAGTTTGGCACCGAAGCCGAATACCGTCAGCGTATCACCGAACAGGAACTCTTTGACGAGTTTACACGCAACGAGCGTGGCGAGGTGGTCATGAGCCAGGAGGACGCCGAGGCCAAGATAAAAAAACTGGGCGGCTACGACAAACTCTACCGCATCAAGTTCGAAGCCGACTATCTTGCCAAACTTGTCTGGGACGGCGCTCACAAGCGCTACGGCGACGAACTCACCGACGTGCAGAAAGAGCGCATCATTTTCGAACTCCACACCATCAAGACGATGGGTTTCCCTGGCTACTTCCTCATTGTGCAGGACTACATTCGTGGCGCACGCGAGGAGTTGGATGTCAGCGTGGGACCCGGTCGTGGCTCGGCGGCAGGAAGCGTGGTGGCCTATTGTCTCAAAATCACCGACCTCGACCCGTTGAAATATGACTTGCTGTTTGAGCGTTTCCTCAACCCCGACCGTATATCGCTGCCCGATATTGATGTCGATTTCGACGATGCTGGCCGTGGACGCGTGCTCGACTGGATTACGCAGAAATACGGCAAGGAGAAGGTGGCGCATATCATCACCTATGGCACCATGGCCACCAAATCGTCGATAGCCGACGTGGGACGCGTGGAGGATTTTCCGCTCGACCAGGTGAAAAAACTCAAAGACTATGTTCCTGAGAGGGGGTTCCCCGATAACATTAAAGACGAGAAAGGCAAGTCGCCAAAGGTGAACCTGCGCAACTGCTACAAATATGTGCCAGAGTTACGCAGCATAATGGAGAGCGACGACCCTAATGACCAGGCAACGAAAAACATGCTCACCTATGCCGAGGAATTGGAAGACACCAACCGACAGATTGGTATCCATGCCTGCGGTGTCATTATCGGTGCCGACGACCTCACCAACTTTGCCCCTGTTTGCACCATTAAGGATAAGGTTACGGGCGAGGATGTGGTCGTTACGCAATACGACGGCCATGTTGTTGAAAATGTAGGCCTCATCAAAATGGACTTCCTTGGCCTCAAGAACCTCACAATCATCAAAGACACTATCCGTGCCATAAAGAAAAACCACGGCGTGGATATAGACATAGACCATATCCCTATCGACGACAAAGCGACCTACGACCTCTATTGCGCTGGCAACACCGTTGGCACATTCCAATTTGAAAGTCCTGGAATGCAGAAATATCTGCGCGAACTGCACCCCGAAGTGTTTGGCGACCTCATCGCTATGAACGCTCTCTACCGTCCAGGCCCAATGGACTATATTCCCCGTTTCATACGTTGCAAACATGGCGACGAGCCTATCACCTATGATATTCCCGTCATGGAGAAATATCTGAAGGAGACCTATGGCGTGACGGTCTATCAGGAGCAGGTCATGCTTTTGAGCCGCCTCTTGGCCAACTTCACGCGTGGAGAGAGCGACTCACTGCGTAAGGCTATGGGCAAGAAGTTGATAGATAAGATGATGGAGTTGAAGGGCAAGTTCCTCGAAGGAGGACAGGCCAACGGGCACCCCAAGGACAAGTTGGAGAAAATATGGGCCGACTGGGAGAAATTTGCCTCCTATGCCTTCAACAAGTCGCACGCTGCCTGCTATTCGTGGGTGGCCTATCAGACTGCCTATCTCAAGGCGCACTATCCGTCGGAGTATATGGCAGCCGTTATGACCAGCGCGCAGAACGACAACAAGCGCGTCATAGAACTTATGGAGGACTGCCGTAAGAACGGCATCGAAATCATGCTACCCTCAATCAACGAGTCTAGCAGTAATTTCTCGGCCAATGCCAAAGGTCAGATACGCTTCGGTCTGCAGGGTATTGTGGGCATGGGCGAGGCCGCCGCTGCTGCCGTCATCGAGGAACGTGAGGCTCATGGCCCCTATATAGACATCTTCGATTTCTTGCAGCGTGTCAATCTGCGTACCGTCAACCGTAAGAGCATTGAGGCTCTAATCAATGCTGGTGCTTTCGACGGCTTGGGCGATATGCATCGTGCACAGTATTTCGTGCCCGACTCAAAAGCCCCCGACAGCCCTCTGTTTCTCGACCGACTGGTGCGCTGGGGTATTCGCGAGCAGGAGTCTAAGGATTCGTCGCAGATGAGCATCTTCGACCTGTCGGAAGATGTGAAAAGCGAGGCACATCCCACGCCGCCGGTATGCGAGCCGTGGAGCACTTTCGAGCGTTGTAATAAAGAGAAAGAAGTCATTGGTTTCTATATCAGCGGCCATCCGCTCGACGACTACAAATACGAAATGAAAACGTTCGCCATGCCGGTTACCACAATGTCTGACCTTGAACCGCTTGTCGATAAGGATGTGCGTTTTGGCGGTTATGTGTCGAGTGCCAAAAGTTTAACGTCTCAAAAGAATGGAAAACCCTATGGCATAATGACGATTGAAGACTACGATGGTTCGTATGAGTTGAAACTATATGGTAAGAAGTACGGAGAAATGCAGAAATTTCTCGTTCAGGGTATTTTCGTTTTCTGCAAAGGCAGGGTACGTCAGTGGCCTCGTTACGGTGATGATGGCAGTCTTGAAAAGTCTGCACCGAGGTTTGAACTCACTGAAATGATGATGCTTGACGAAGTGCTTGAGTATTACACCAAGAGCGTGAAGTTGGAACTACGACTCTCCAAGATTGACAAAAACCTTATAGAACGTTTGCGAAAAACATGTAGGGCACACAAAGGTAAGACTTCGCTTGAGGTGCAGGTGCTTGACGACATCGGTGACGACCCGCAGCGCTCTTTGACAATGAGCAATTCTACCATTCGTATTTCGCCGCGCGATTTTATTAAGGCTGTGACCGATGCCGGATTTGCTTACAGAGTATCCATTGTGTCTAAACCTATATTCTAAAATGAGAGTTGTTATTCAGCGTGTGACGCAAGCAAGCGTCTCTATTGGTGGGGAAGTGGTTTCCAGCATAGGCTGCGGTATGCTCGTGCTGCTGGGCATAGAGGATGCCGACACCGACGAGGACATCGACTGGCTCTGTCGCAAGATTGTGGCATTGCGCATTTTTAACGATGCCGACGGCGTGATGAACCTCCCCGTCACCGATGTGTCCGACAGTGGCATCCTGGTGGTGAGCCAGTTTACGCTTATGGCCTCGACCAAGAAAGGCAACCGCCCGTCATATATCCGTGCGTCGCGTCCCGAGGTGGCAATACCTATGTATGAGCGTTTTGTGGAACGTCTATCGCAGTGCTTCGGTCGTCAGGTGCTGACGGGCCGCTTCGGCGCCGACATGCAGGTGTCGCTCCTAAACGACGGTCCGGTAACCATCTGCATAGACTCGCAAAACAAGCAATAATCCACGGTTTCGCACTGCCAGACGGACTAAATAATGCAGCAGGCATAAACAGTCCAAATAGAACAGATTTCGTAACGTAATTAACATTCAAAGTTGCATATAATCAATAGGATGCGACTTTGAATGTTTTTTTGTTGATAAGTAAAAAACAGAGGTTTTAAACTAATTTCTATTTTTGTACTCCCTTTGCATGGCATGGGGTTCACAGCACGATAGTTTAACCTTTGGCATTGATTATATTATGGCAGAACAATCCAGTTTAGTGTTTGATTTCGGCTCTGAAACACAGAGCGTTGATGCTGTTGAACCACAAGAAGCCACCAATGATGCCGCAACAGAAATAAAAACAGTTGATATTATGAGCCCTGCCCAAGAACAGCGTTCTTATTCCACCGACGAGATAATGCAGTCGTCCATAGCCTATTTTGGTGGCGACGAACTTGCTGCCAATGTATGGATGAACAAGTATGCCCTTCGTGATGGCGAAAAGATTTACGAGTTGAACCCCGATATGATGCACCATCGTCTGGCTCGTGAATTTGCACGCATTGAGGCAAAATATCCCAACCCTCTTACGGAGGACGAGATATACCATCTGCTGAAGGATTTCAAATATTTGGTGCCGCAGGGTAGCCCTATGTCGGGCATAGGCAACAACTATCAGGTCGTGTCGCTCAGCAACTGCTTTGTCATAGGCAATGCCGGCAGCAGCGACTCCTATGGCGGCATCATGAAGATAGACCAGGAACAGGTGCAACTGATGAAGCGCCGTGGCGGCGTGGGGCACGACCTCTCGCACATCCGCCCCACGGGCAGCCCTGTCAAGAACAGCGCGCTCACCTCTACGGGCATCGTGCCTTTCATGGAGCGTTTCAGCAACACCACGCGCGAAGTTGCGCAGGGTGGCCGTCGCGGAGCGCTGATGCTCAGCATCAGCATCAAGCATCCCGATGCCGAGCGCTTTATCGATGCCAAACTGACACAGGGCAAAATCACAGGTGCCAATATCTCGGTAAAGATTACCGACGAGTTTATGGAGTGCGTCAAGAGCGGCAAACCGTTTGTGCAGCAATATCCTATCGACAGTGACAACCCGCAGATGAGTCAGGAGATTGACGCCCGTGCTCTGTGGAACAAAATCATTGCTAACGCATGGTCGTCGGCAGAACCTGGCGTGCTATATTGGGACACTATCCTCCGCGAGAGTGTTCCCGACTGCTATGCCGACTATGGCTATCGCACAGTTTCTACAAATCCGTGTGGCGAAATACCTCTCTGCCCCTACGACAGTTGCCGTCTGCAGGCCATCAACCTCTTCAGTTATGTAGAAAAGCCTTTCACATCGGAGGCAAAGTTCAATTTCGACCTCTTCCGTGAGCATGTGACGAAAGGCCAGCGTCTTATGGACGACCTTATAGACCTCGAACTTGAGAAGGTTGACCAGATTTTGGCAAAAATAGAGTCCGACCCCGAAAGTGACGAGATAAAGAGTGTGGAGAAAAACCTCTGGCTCAATATCAAGATGAAGTGTCTCGAAGGCCGCCGCACAGGTTTCGGCATCACCGCTGAAGGCGATATGCTTGCGGCTCTCGGTCTGCGCTACGGCAGCGACGAGGCTACCGATTTCGCGGTTTCAGTCCATCGCACACTCGCTTGCACGGCCTACGCATCGTCGGTGGTTATGGCCAAGGAGCGTGGCGCTTTCCCGCTCTACGATAGCGCTCGCGAAGAGAACAATCCTTTCATACAGCGTTTGGCCGAGGCTGACCCCGAAATGTATAGTCAGATGAAACAGTATGGCCGCCGCAACATTGCGCTGCTCACCATAGCCCCTACGGGCACCGTCAGCATCTGCACGCGCACCACCAGCGGCATCGAGCCCGTGTTCCTAGTCTCCTACAAACGTCGTAAGAAAATCAACCCCAACGATAAAGACTCCTCCAAACATAAGATTATCAAGGACGAGAGCGGTGACTATTTTGAGGAGTACAATGTCTTTCATCCCAAGGTTATCGACTGGCTTCGTGTGGCAGGCTATGATGTTGATGAGGTCATGAATATGAACGATGCCGACCTCGACAACGTTATTGCACAGTCGCCATATAATGGTGCTACGTCGGCCGACATCGACTGGGTGAACAAAGTCCGTATGCAGGGCGCCATTCAGAAATGGGTGGACCACAGCATCAGCGTTACAGTGAATATCCCTAAGGAAACGACCAAAGAGATAGTAAGCACAATCTATCAGACGGCATGGGAGAGCGGCTGCAAAGGCTGCACCATCTACCGCGATGGGTCACGCAATGGTGTCCTCGTCTCTACCAAGGAAAACAAAACGGAAGAACCGCATTTTGCAGAGACGAGGGCCCCGAAGCGTCCCAAAAAACTTGAGGCAGAGATAGTCCGCTTCAAGAACGAGCGCGAGGACTGGATTGCCGTCGTCGGTATGTACGAGGGGCGCCCCTACGAGATTTTCTCCGGCCGTGCCGAGAAATTCCTCCTACCCAAGTATGTCGAGAAAGGCTGGGTTATCCGCACCAAGGAACCTGGCGACGAGCATGCCCGCTATGACTTTCAGTATCTCGACCAAGACGGCTATCATGTTACTATCGAGGGCCTCTCGCGTATGTTCCGCAAGGAGTATTGGAACTATGCCAAACTAATCTCTGGCATCCTGCGTCATGGTATGCCGCTGCCCAACGTGGTTGACCTTATTGGCAAACTCTCGTTCGATGTCGATAGCATTACGACTTGGTCCAACGGTGTGGCGCGTGCGCTTAAACGCTTTATCAAGGACGGCACAGAGACCTCGGAGGTCTGCCCCGACTGCGGCTCAAAACTGGTTTACGACAGCGGCTGTAAGACTTGTCCGTCGTGCGGCTGGTCAAAATGCAGTTAAAAAAGTACCCAAATTTCAATTTATATATCTTCTTTCTTCGTCAAGGCTCGCATTACTGCGAGCCTTGTTTTTATGATGGGGAAGAGGTAATAGGCTTTGCTGCAGCGTAACAAGCAGAAGCAGGTGTGTCTATCCGACACACCTGCTTCTGCTTTCTATGTGTTGTTGTGGCTTATTTCGTCACCACAACTTTCTGTGCAGTGATATTTTGTCCTTTGGCGGTAATATGCACAATGTAGGTGCCGGTGGCAGCGACGTCTAAACGACATTCGGCGGGAGCCTGTGCTATGCGTTTCAGCAGGCGGCCCTGTATGTCGTAGAGCAGTACGGTGAGGCCTTCGACATGGCTGACAGCGATTGAGCCTTGATGTGTTGCAATCTTTGGCATGGTCTCCACGGTCACGTCTTTTATGCCAACATTCTCAATCGTGAGGTGCAGTATGTCGAGGCTGTCGCAGCCTTCGGCATTGACGAATGTCACGGTATAGGTACCGTCGGCTTCATACTGCTGGCCGTTCCATTCCACGGGTGCCTCGGCGGTGATTGTGGTGTCGTGCGTGGAGGAGGCATGAACCGTGAGGTCGATGGTAAGAGTGCTGTCGCAGCCGCCAACGGTGGTCAGCATCTGCTCTATACCCGTCTGGCTGGCGGTGTAGGACTGCCCGTTGAGTTCAAGCATGTCGCACACCATGGTGTCGATATGCTGCTGGTCGCTGTAATTAATTGTGAGATGCAGTGTAACGGTGCTGTCGCAGCCTGCATGATTGGCAAATACGTGTGTAGGCTCGGCATTTTCGGTGTAGGTTTCGCCATACCATGCGAAACTATCACATTCCGCTGCCGTGGTATCTCCGCTATTGCTGTTGTTGATAGTGAGGTGCAAGGTAACAGTGCTGTCGCAACCTACATGATTTGTGAATACATGTGTAGGCTCGGCGCTGACGGTGTGGTTTTCGCCATACCATACGAAAGCATCGCACGCCACATCCGTGGTGTCGCCACTATTGCTGTTGTTGATAGTGAGGTGCAGAGTGACGGTGCTGTCGCAGCCAGCCTGGTTGGTAAAGACGTGCTGAGGCTCGGCGCTGGCGGTGTGGTTTTCACCATACCATACGAAGGCGTCGCACGCCACAGCCGAAGTGTCGCCTGTATTGCTATTGTTGATGGTGAGATGCAGTGTAACAATGCTATCGCAACCTACCTGGTTGATGAAGCCATGCTTAGGTTCGCCACTGGCAGTGAGGTTTACGCCATACCATACGAAGGCATCGCACGCCACAGCCGAAGTGTCGCCAGTATTGCTGTTGTTGATGGTGAGGTGTAGCGTAACGGTGCTGTCGCAATTCCAGCGGTTGACCAAAACGTGCTGAGGTTCGGCGCTGGCGGAGTGAGTCTGTCCATACCAGAAAAAGGCATCGCACGCCACAGCCGTGGTGTCGCCAGTGTTGGAACTATTGACGGTAAGGTTAATCACATACACGCTGTCGCAGCCGGTGGAGACTACGCCTTCAACTTTGTGCTGATAGGTTCCGGAGGTGGTGTACTGATTGCCAAACCATGTGAAAGTGTTGCATGCTGCTTGGTTGGTAAATACTGTGTCGTCGGTGCAGTCGTTGGACCATAGTGCCGTATAGGTAGCGTTATCGCTGACGGTAACGGTGCGCGGGTTGTCGGTGTTGCCATCGCTCCAGCGGTCGAAATGCCAACGATTGGAGTTGCGCGTGGTGGCGGTGAGGGTTGCTGTCTGTCCATCGGGATAGATACCGCTGCCAGATACGCGGCCTGCCGATGTGTCGGCACTCAAAGCAGCAATGGTGTAGCGACGCTCGACAGTGAAATTGAAAAGATAATCAAGGCTGTTCTGCATCACCTGTATGCCTCTGATGCCACTATAGGCAAGCCACATGCAGGTGTCGCCATCGGTAGAGGTGGTGACTTTCACATAGTGTTTGTCGATAGAGTCGTAGATGGGATAGAGGTCGATAGAAATGGAGTCGGACAAAGGCACCCTTTGATAATTGATATAGGTCCGTGTGTTGAGCGACTGAAGCGCTATCCAGAACACATGACCTGCCGAAACGCGATAGGGGGTGCTGAGTTCGACATGCTGATTGCCATTGCCTTCGGCGGTATAGTGCTGGGTGTAAACGAGATTGCCGAGACGCTCGTAGGGCGAGGTGGAATAGCCCCTATTGTTCAGTTCGCTGTTGAAATCGCAGTCCTCGTAGATTTTGATGAGGAACTCGAAAGGTCCATCGGTGCTGAACATCCTGAAATTGACAGCGGTTACGAAATGAGTTGTGTCAAAATTGCCGAAAGTTTCGCCACGGAGCACTATCTGCTCTCCATATTTGAGGCCAGAACCAGAGCCACAGTTTTCGGTATTGCCATACTGACCTGCTGCCGAGATGGTACCGTCAGGCTGGGAGATGGTAATGGTATGCTGCTCGCCGTTGTGGCTGACAGTAATGTGGCCTGTGCGTGCCGCGCCAGTGGTGTTGTGGGTGGCATAGATGGTGAGACGTGAGAGGGTGCCGCTACCTGCGCCCGAGGCGGGGTTGACTGTGAGCCACGACGAAGCATCGCTCACGGCGGTCCAATCGGCAGAGGACTGGTTGCTGCTTCTAACCCATACGTTGAGAGAGTCGCCAAAAGCCGAGAGACTAGCAGCGGAGGTCTGGACTATGAGCGATGAGGCGAGAGGTTCGAGACCGAAGATGGCATGGTTCTGCTCGCTGTAGTTGTTGTCGGAGTTACCACCGGTGCCACTGCCTTTCGGGCGGAGGTTGCCCATGGCGAAATATCCATTATACGAGCCACGCCAGCCCCAGTTGAAATGGAATTCGTCTTCGGAGTCGTAGCCGTCACAGACGAAAGCGTGTCCGCCACCTTCGCCACGACCGCTATAATAGACTGGGCGTCCGGCATTGATTTCGTCTTTCAGCATCTGAATCCACTCGCTGTCGGTATAGTCCGACTTATCCTCATAGGCTGACTGCCTATATCCAAAATACTGGTTCATGGCATCGGGAACGGAGGAAGAATAAGCACTACTGCTGCCGGCACCATAGTCCATATCAACGCTCACACCACAATGAAACACAAGTTTTGCCACAGCGTCTTTCTCGGCCTGCGAGGAGGCAGCGCTCACGGTGTTTGGCATATTGGCCCAGTCATAGGTGGTCGCGAAGTTGGCCGATATGGGTCCAAGGCTCTCGTGGGTGTAACTGTGCGAGCCTGTGCCTTGCTGCGGATAACCCCAATAGCGCATAATCTGCGACATAGCGGTTGCCACACAGCCAGCCTTGCAGTGGTCCTCCTCGATGACGGGGCACATATCATTATAGACAGGACTCTGACCCCACTCGGTGGTCAGCAGTGGACCGACGGTCCAATAGTCGGGGTCGGCAACGCCCTGCATCAGGGTGCCTCGGTTTTTGGAAGGAGTGGCTTTCAAAAAAGCAATCTTGGCCTCGTAGCCCTGCAGCCAGCCCTGCACGTTTTCGGGCATAGGAAGGACGAACTCGCTGGTGGTGGAGACGGCAAGCACACGGCGTGCGCAGTCGTCGGCCGACACCAGCACGAAGCCGTGTCCGTCGCGAGCCACAAAGATGTAGAAATTGCTGAAACCTGCCTCACGGCTGATTTCCGAAAAAGAGGTGTCGGTGACGTTTCCACCGTGCGCAAGGTAGGCCTTGACGGCGGTGGAGCGTGCTGTCTGCATCTTGATAGGCGATGCAATGGCGGCAAAACTCAGCACCGCGACAGCAACAATAGTGGTTAATAATTTTTTGTACATAGGTTATTTGATTTGTTTGTTTGTTCGTCAATTAGTATGCAATAGTGGCTTTTTATTTTACCATTTTTCTTTTTTTAGTCAATGTGGTTTGACTAATAGTTCGAATAGTCAATATAGTCCAACTATTTTATTTCTCGCTAATCATTCCCGATGCCACCACGAGGTGTGCGTCGTTGTCGTATATGATGCAGTATTGGCCGGCAGCCACGCCTTGAATACGACGGTCGGACTCTATATGATAGGTGCCGTCTGCAAGGCGCGACAGATGGCCTTGGGCAAAGTCGGGAGTGTGGCGTATCTTGAATTTCACGTCAATGCTGCGTGAATGGCCGCCAGCGTAATCGCCGTAGTCGCCAAATATGTCGCTACTCAGATAGTAGAATCCGTCTAGGTTGAACGACGTGGCATACTGTGTGGCGGGGTCGTAACCCTGCGACACATACAGCACGTTCTCCGCAATGTCTTTCTTCACCACAAACCACGGGCCGCCACTCAAAAACAAGCCTTTGCGCTGTCCTATGGTGTGGAACCAATAGCCTTGATGCTTGCCGAGAATTTTACCCGTCTCCAACTCGACAATCTTGCCCTCGCGTTCGCCGAGATAGCGGCGCAGGAAGTCGTTGTAGTTTATCTTGCCCAGAAAGCAGATGCCTTGGCTGTCTTTGCGGGTGGCCGACGGCAGGTGCGCCTCGGCAGCAATCTGGCGCACCTCGCTCTTCATCAGATTCCCTATGGGAAACATCACTTTGGCAATCTGCGGATATGTGAGTTGCGACAGAAAGTCGGTCTGGTCTTTTATGGGGTCTTTGGCAGTGGCTATGAAACTAACGCCGTCAACCACATCGGTGGTGGCATAGTGGCCGGTGGCAATACGGTCGTAATCCTTGCCCCATCGCTGGTCGAAAGCGCCGAACTTTATCATCTTGTTGCACATGATGTCGGGATTTGGCGTCAGTCCTCGCCGCACGCTCTCTATGGTGTAACTCACCACGTTGTCCCAATATTCCTTGTGCAGGTTCACCTCTTCGAAACGGCATCCGTATTTATTGGCAATAAAGGTGGTAATCTCTATGTCCTCTTCGGCAGGGCAGTCTATGTAGCCCTCCTCGTCCTCCATACCTATGCGGATATAGAAGATGTCGGGAGTGATGCCCTGCTCTTTCAGCAGATGAACCACCACCGAACTGTCAACGCCTCCCGATACCAATGCCGCTACGTTCATTGAATTGTGAGTTTTTAGGATTGAGAATGGGAAATATTAGAATTTCAAAATCAACCAACCGAGGCTTTCAGTTTCTCAGCGTTTTCGGCCAACTGGAGAGCATCAATAAGGTCCTCGATGTCGCCATCCATAAAGGCCGCAAGGTTATACATGGTGTATCCTATGCGGTGGTCGGTTACGCGGCTCTGGGGGTAGTTGTAGGTGCGCACCTTCTCCGAGCGGTCGCCAGTGGCAACCATAGTCTTGCGCTTGCTCGACATCTCCTCCATATATTTGTTGTACTCGCGCTCATAGAGACGCGTACGCAGCACCACTAAGGCCTTTTCGAGATTCTTAATCTGTGATTTTTGGTCTTGGCACGACACCACTATGCCCGTGGGAATATGGGTGAGGCGCACTGCGCTATAGGTTGTGTTGACGCACTGGCCGCCAGGACCCGAAGCGCAGAAAGTGTCTTTGCGCACGTCGGCCATGTTCAGTTCCACGTCAAACTCCTCGGCCTCGGGTAGCACAACCACGCCGGCAGCCGAAGTGTGGACACGCCCCTGCGTCTCGGTGGCAGGCACACGCTGCACGCGGTGCACGCCCGACTCGTATTTCAGCATACCATACACGTTCTCGCCCGACACGTTGAAAGTGATGTCCTTATAGCCTCCTGCGGTGCCTTCGTTGAAGTCAACGATTTCTATCTTCCAGTGCTTCTTTTCGCAGTAGCGGCTGTACATGCGGAACAGGTCGCCAGCAAAAATGCAGGCCTCGTCGCCACCCGTGCCGCCACGAATCTCCACCACGGCATTCTTGCTGTCGGTGGGGTCGGCAGGTATAAGCATGATGCGGATTTCCTCCTCCATCTTGTCTTTGCGCTCGGTCGAGGCGTTCAGTTCTTCCTTTGCCATCTCGCGCAGTTCATCGTCTTTCTCGGTCTGCAGCAGTTCCTTACACTCGCTTATGGTGTCGAGCAGAGCCTTGTAGTCGTGGTAGGCTTTCACCACAGGCTGAAGGTCTTTGTAGTCCTTGCTCAGTTTCACATAGCGTTTCATGTCCGCCGTAATTTGCGGGTCGTTCATCTGCTGCTCTATTTCCTGGTAGCGTTGATATATGGCTTCAAGTTTATCTAACATGATATTATATATTGAATTAAATAATTAAGAATCAAAAAGAAATCAAATGGATTATTATAGGCAGTCCTAAACCATCTTAGGCACGCCTAAGCAATCCTATAAAACAAAAGAAATTCAAGGAAAAGCCACCTAATGGCCGTCGAGATTGTCGTCGTGGCGGCGCACAGCCATAACGTTCAGTTCGCAGTCGCGGCTATAGATTTGCGCAAGCACCAAGGTGCAGTCTGCCGTGCCGCTCACGGTGTCCTCGCCATGTCGGCGTATGCGACTCTGGTGCATATATGCCGTGGCAGAGATGCCGTCGTAAGAAAGCGTAAAGGTCTTGAACAGCAGGTAGCCCTCGCCGTCAATCTCCACTTGCAGGCGTGCCGTGTCGGGCATTTTGTCCGACTTGTAAGCCACATGTATTATTGCCTCGCCGAGGTCCGTGGCGTGTGCCTCGCCCTCGAACGGCAGGCGTTTAGGCTCTGTGTCATCACCGAAAGGCGAGAGAACCATTTCGCCCGTCACATCGTAGATGCCTTCGCTTTGCCGTGCCTGCTCGCGCGCCTCCTCAGTGGCAACACGCTCCTCGCAGGCTGCGAAGCAACCCGCCAACAACATGATAGTCAGTAAAAAGACGTAATGTTTAGCAGTCATGCGGCATCAGTTTTGACGTTGCAAATTTACAAAAAAACATAACATGCAACAAACGCTCCATCAGCCTTAAGCAAGTCAGCCGAAACGCAACATAAATGCCAACGTTATCCCGAAAATGTAACCACTACTTCCCAAAATGTTGCCGTAATGTTATCAAACGCACCCCGACACCCCCACAAATTAAAGCCCATGGAACGCCGATAAAACCGACATTCCCCATTCTTGGGAAAAAGATTTAACATTCCTTTATTATTTTTTTTTCGTACTTTTGCCAATTGAACAATGTATTCAATGTATTAATCAATAAAAACATTAAATTATTATGAAAAAACTTTTATCATTGACACTCGCCCTCATGCTCGGCATGGCAGCGTTCGCACAAAATCTTATCTTCAACCCGCTGGAGAGCCAAGCCGACCAGGATGCTTGGACTCTTGGCGAAGATAATGATATCTTAGTTTCGCCATGGAACAACTGGGTCATTGACGATATTTTTGGAGTGAATGACTATGCATGGACTTCTGCCACCATAGATGGTGAGGATTGCAACAATCTTTTGGTTTCTCCTGTCTATAACATCGCAAGTGTCGATGCCTCTGGTTCCTTCTCTTTCGAGGTTATGTCTGTCTATGACGGAGGTAATGATGGTATAACGGTTTCGAACAAATTCCGTGTCGAATTCAGTATTGACGGTGGAACATCATGGTATTGGCTTGGCTCAAGCGCAGATGCCTATGATATGACTATCAGCAGTACTCAGGATGCTATGACTTGCAAGATTCCTTTTTCAATCTTGTCGAGCATCGCTGGTCAATCAATCCAATTGCGTTTCCGCATTTGGCATTTGAGTGGCACTTGCAGCGACGAGGATGGTTTTGCTGTTCTTGTTGTAAATAATGTCATTATGCGCACAAGAGGCGATGTCTATCTCGTTCAGTTCGATCCATATCAGGGTTCTGGCGAGATGAACTATATGGTAACCAATGCAGGTGGTACCTTCACCATGCCTAACTCTTCCTTCACCGCTCCCACTGGTGAGACATTTGCTTTCTGGCAGTGCTACAATTATAACATTACTGGCAATTATGGTGCAGAGGATTACTTTGGTATCTTTGCCGCCAATGCACCTGTCCAGCATATTGAGAATGACCTCTACTGCTTCGCAATATATGATGTAGCCAACAACATTGTCCGTTACGATGTTAACTACAATGCCAATGGCGGTTCTGGTACAATGTCCTCTGTTTCCTGTGTGAAGGGTGGAGGACACATTGTTCTTGATAACGCTTTCACCGCTCCTGCTGGCAAACATTTTGCTGGTTGGAGTGAGAGTGCCGATGGCTCTACTCAAATAGTTCAACCTGGTGATGAGATTGATATTGATGACAATCAAACCAGTATCACTCTCTATGCTATCTGGGCTGATGGTGAAGAACAAGGCGGTGGCCAACAAGGTGGTGGTGAGCAAGGCGGCGGCCAAGGTGAAGGCGGCGGCGAACAAGGCGGTGGCCAAGGCGAAGGCGGCGGCCAAGGTGAAGGTGGTCAAGGCGGTGGCACCAGCGCTATCGACGGTGTCTCTATGGCCAACATCAGCATCTACCCCAACCCCACTAAGAACATGATTCGCGTCAACGGTGCCAGCATCAACAGCCTCGAGGTTGTGGACCTCACCGGCCGTAAGGTTCTCCGCAACGAGGGTGTCAACACCATCGACCTCTCCGGCCTCAACAACGGCGTCTATATGCTCCGCATCAACGCCAACGAGGGCACCGCAATCCGCAAGATTGTGAAGAAATAAATTCTAATCGCAATGCATTCAAGCGAGGCGCGCCCATTCGGGCACGCCTCGCTTTCTATTGACATATATGCTCATTAACACTATGAAAATCACCAAAGTCAACAAAGTCTTTGAAAGCATTATGCACCGATAAAAACCAAACTATTTTGCATCAAAACAAAAAAAAATCACCATATAATACATTTTTTCGTATTTTTGCATCGTCATATAGTGTAAACAATTTACAAATCAACAATCAAAACACAATCATTATGAAAAAAATCTTATCTTTTGCTCTCGCTCTCATGCTGGGCGGTGCCATGTTCGCTCAGATTAATGGCGATGCTTACTGGCAGAATTTCTCTGGCGACATGAATGGTTGGGCTCCCGGAGTTGGCACTACCGAAGGTGTTAACTGGGTTGTCGATCCTTCAATGCAGAACCAGGGTGCAGTCTCCGTGCTTCCTCTTGGTACTTTCGAGAAACATTATCTGTATTCTCCTACCTTTACTATTGCTGCTGCCGACACCACTTCTGGCTATGTCGAAATGATGCTCTATTGCATGCGTGCTGACGACTCTGTCAACGCTAACCACAGCGCTGGTTTCATGATTGCCATCGTTGAATTGAATGCAACTGGCACCGAGCCTGTTTCTTCTTACATCCTCACTGGTGTGAATCCTCAGTCTGTCTCTACCCGCGAAGGTTTCAACTACAAAACCATCCGCTTCAACTTCAACCAGGCTGAATTCCGCGATTCTTTGGACCTTGCTAACGGCAGCAAGAAAATCCAAATCTGCATCGTCCACACTGGTTCTTATGCTACCAACGTCAGCCTCGATTCCAACTCTGTCGTCGCTTCCGCTCTTGTTGTTGACGACTTCGTCATCCGCAAACGCGCTGACGCTTTCGTAGTGAAATTCGACGCTGGTGATGGCACTGGCACCATGGGCGACATGGTAACCACCGCTGGTGGCAACCTCACTGCTCCCGCCTGCACCTTCACCGCTCCTACTGGCAAGGAATTCACCTGCTGGTATGCTTATGAGTACATTGAAGATTCTCTCTATGAGTACTGCATCCCCGCTGGCGACCCCGTCGAAGGTATTGCCGAGGATATGGTTTGGACCGCTGTCTATGCTGAGACCGAAGGCATCGAGACCGCTGCTATGAGCGCCCTCAACGTCTATCCTAACCCCGCTCACAACATGGTTCGCGTCAATGGCGTTAGCGTCAACAGCCTCGAGGTTCTCGACATGGCTGGCCGTCTCGTCATGAAGAACGAAGGCATGAACACCATCAACATCAGCAACCTCAGCAATGGTGTTTACACCCTCCGCATCAATGCCGCTGAAGGTATTGCTGCTCGCAAAATCGTGAAGAAATAATTTTTCTTATACGCAATGCTTTTCACGCAGGGCGCGCCCGAATGGGCGCGCCCTGCTTTTTATAGAGTCACTTATTCCCATTTTTTTTGTATTTTTGCAAATTCAACCATTTATTGCAATCGAAAAACAAGGCAGAAAGCAACCTGCGTAGCATGTGGCCTTGAAGAAAAAACGTTAAGAAAAATGCCGGAGAAAGGCGTAAAAAAGTCCGTATGTCTGAGCGGGTCGAAGAACCAAGCCCCATATAACGACAAAAGGTCCGAAAGAGTGTCCAAAGTTCCGGACTCGGTACAAGGTGCGAGTTTGCGGACTTTAGCCTTTCGCAGTCATTTTTTAGTTTTTTCTTCACAGCCTTGAACTTTTCTTTTGGTTCAAGCCAAAAGAAAATGAACAGAATAATTTTGAATAATTACTTAACACTAAAAAAAATGGTAAAAAAACATTTCCTTTTCACAATTCTTTTAGCCGCCATGCTGCTCCCTGGCGTGGCTCGCGCCGACGAGGGTATGTGGTTGCTCTCGCTTATTGGCAAGAACTATGCCGATATGCAGAAGCACGGCCTGAGACTCACACCCGAGGACATCTACAGTGTCAATAGCAGTTGCATCAAGGACGCCATCGTGGGTCTTGGCAACAATGGCCGCCCCTTTGCCCATTTCTGCACTGGCGAGATTATCAGCGACCAGGGTCTTATGACCACCAACCACCACTGCGGCTATGGCAAACTGCAAGAGCACTCCACCGTGGAGCACGACTATCTGCGCGACGGTTTCTGGGCCTATAGCAAGAACGAGGAGTTGCCCAATCCTGGACTCACTGCCTCTATCCTTGTGCGTATGGAAGATGTCACCGACCGCGTGCGCAGTCAACTCTCCGACGAGATGAGCGAGGCCGACCGCGACCGCGCCATCAAGGAGATTAGCGAAAAGATTACCGCCGAGGCTACCAAAGGCACCTACTACGAGGCCAATGTAAGCCCCATGTTCAACGGCAATCAGTTCTTCCTCTTCGTCCATGTCATCTATAAGGATGTACGTCTTGTTGGCGCGCCTCCCTCAAGCATGGGCAACTTCGGCGGCGATGCCGACAACTGGTCGTGGCCACGCCATACCTGCGACTTCTCCATGTTCCGCATCTATTCTGCCCCCGACGGCAGCCCCGCCGAATATAATGTCAGCAATGTGCCCCTCAAGCCCAAGCACCATCTGCCTATCAGTATTCGCGAACTCAACAACGGCGACTACTCCATGGTTCTCGGCTTCCCTGGCAGCACCGACCGTTTCATGACCTCCTACGAACTCGACGAGACCATGAACATCACCAACAAACTGATCCACGAACTCCGCACCATCAAAATCAACATCCTCAAAAAAGCCATGAAGGAGAGCCAGGAGACACGCATCAAGTATGCCTCCAAATACGCCAACTGCTCCAACTATTGGAAATACACCGCCGAGCAGAACAAGGCCCTCAAGGCTCTGAACACCATGCAGGTGAAACTCGACCTCGAAAACGATTATCGCAAGTGGTCCAAAGGCAAACTGCCTAAATATGCCGACGCTCTCAGCCTCATAAGCGATGCCGTGTCGCGCCGTGCGCCCTATATGGCTGCCAATGTCTATGTTGCCGACGGTCTGCTTACGGGTCCCGAATTGCCCTTCAAGGCCTATCGCCTCGGCCTTGCCATCGAACGCGCTTTGGGCGAAGAAGACTATGACGCGCAACTTGCGCAGATAGAGGCCATCCGTGCCAGTGCCGCCGAGTTTTATAAGGACTATGAGGCTGACGTGGAGCGCGACATCATGAAAGGCTATTTCGACTATGTCTATTCCCACATCGAGGCTCGCTATATCCCCAACTTCATGAAGGTGGTTGACAAGCGCAAAGGCCTCTTTGCCAGCAACAAGGGCATCGACAATTTCTCCAAGTTGGTCGATAATATGTTCGACAACTCTTTCTTTGCCACCAAGGCGGCCTTTGAGCGTTTCCTGCGCAATCCCGACCTCAAGAAACTCCACAACGACCCAATCTTCGTTGCTGGACAGCAGAGTTACGAGAAGTATATCGAAATCCACGAGCAGATACCCTCTTCGGTTCGCGACGACCTGCGCCGTGGCACACGCGACTTCACCGACGGACTCCTTCAGATGAATGCCGGCCAGCGCCTTATGGCTCCCGACGCCAACTCCACCATTCGCTGCACCTATGGCAACGTCAAGGCCTACAGCCCCGCCGACGGCGTGGACTATAGTTTCTACACCACCATGGCCGGTGTCATGCAGAAAGAAGACCCCGACGACCCGGAATTTGTCGTGCCTGAGCGCTTGAAGAAACTTTATAAGGAAGGCGATTTCGGCCGCTATGCCAACAGCAAGGGCCAACTGCCCACCTGCTTCATCACCACCAACGACATCACCGGCGGCAACAGCGGCTCGCCCGTTATCAATGCCCGTGGCGAACTCATCGGTCTGGCATTCGACGGCAACGGCGAGGCCATGAGCGGTGACATCGATTTCGAGGAGAACCTGCAACGCTGCATTTGCCTCGACAGCCGCTATCTTCTCTGGGTCATCGACAAGTACGCAGGAGCCCAGAACCTGATAGACGAGATGACTATCGTGAAGTAGTCTGATGACAGCGAAACGACGCTGTAACAGCAAAATCGCAAAACCATTTCAGCGGGGCTCGGCATACGCCGAGCCCCGCTCTTTTTGCCCTTTCGAGCCTTGCCAATAGCCATTGCGCATAGCACAAATAATGACAAATTTGTATTTTATAAAAATATTTTCTAATTTTGCCGTTTCTGAAATAATACATAAACTATGCGAAAAACTATTATGGATTGTGTGTGGATACGGAGTGTTCGACTTGTTGCGTTTTTTGTTTTGACGGCGCTGCCAGGCCTCTGTATGGCGCAAAATGACGTTGTGTCGGCTGGTGGCCATAACCAAAATGCTGCTGCCTCTGTCAGTTATTCTTTTGGTCAGTTTGCTGCTGAGATTTACTCCAGTTTTATCCCCAACGAGGGCGTGCAGCAGGCCTATCCCGACGACAGTGCGCAGCGTAACGTCACCATTTGTCTTGGCGCGGGCTATCAGGATGCCGACTTCAATATTGCAGCCTCACAGGTTGCCGCCGAAGGCGTCTATGTCTTTCGCGACACGCTGTTTGGCGAGAATGTTTTTGGCGGCGACTCCATCGTCATTCTGACACTCACCGTCTCCAATAACGCCAACCTGCCTCAGATGGCCATCGTGTCGCAGACTCCCGCTATATGTCTTGCGCTGGGTTCCTTAACGCTTTCTGCCAGTGGCGGTATGGCGCCCTACAATTATAGTGTTGACGGTGGCGCACCGCAGGCCGATGCTACGTTCTCCAATCTCTCGGTCGGCGCTCACACATTCTCTATAATCGACCGGGCTGGCTGTCAGACAGACTCTGTCATTACCATCACTTCCAGCGATAATGCTCCTACTGTTACGGTTACTGACGACGACACCATCTGTATTGGCATGGTGAAGACCATAGCCGCCACGGTTTCTGGTGGCACTGCACCCTACACCTATATATGGAGTTCTTCTCCCGCCATATCGGGGTCTCCTACCGATTTCTCGCTCGCCTCTATCAACGTGATGCCGTTGCTGAACACCAACTATACTGTTGTTGTCACCGATGCCAACGGCTGCACCGACAACGCCACGGTCTCTATCGCCGTCACCGAGTATGTGGCCCCGCATAGTTTCAGAATCGACACCGCCTGCACCTCTTATTCCTGGGTTTGGTCAGACACCACAATCTACTCCGATGCCATAGGCACCGACACGTTACGCCACATCTATACCGATGTCAACGGCTGTATGGGTATTGACAGCCTCGTGCTTACCATAACAGGCAACAGTAGCCACACCATCGCCGTGGCAGGCTGCACCTCCTACACTTGGGCGCCCACCAGCGAGACATTCATTCGCGACACGGTATTCACGCTCCCTGAATATATCGACGTCAACGGCTGCGCCAGCACCGACACGCTCAATGTCCATATAGGCAGCGTTGGCAATCTCGCTTATTTCGATACAGCCTGCGACTCTTATATATGGACCGCTGCCAACGGCGACAATGTTGGCACCTTCACCGCTTCGGGCATTTACACTCACGATTTCCTCGACACCAACAACTGCCCCAGCACCGACACACTGCATCTCTTCGTGGCAACAGGCACGTTTGATGCCTTTACCGTCAACGCCTGCGACAGGTACCACTGGGATTCTGTCGGCACCGACGGCGTTGGCAACAATATGGATTATACTGCCTCGGGCACCTACACCAGCGCCTACACCAATGCTTATGGCTGCGTCAGCGCCGACACGCTGCATCTCACAATCAAGAGCAGCGGCAGCGTGAGCATCACCAAAGACACCTGCGACACCTATACATGGTTCCACGGCACCGACAGCGTTGGCACCTACACCGTTTCGGGCATCTATAAACGTCCGTTCGTCGCCTTGAACGAATGTGCTGGCGCCGACACCCTGCATCTCACAATCCATAACTCGAAGAACTATACCGACAACCAGATGGCGTGCGACAGCCTTCTCTGGCATGGCATCACCTATAAGACTTCTAACAACACTGCTACCTTTTCCACCTTCACCGTCCACGGCTGCGACAGCATTGTGACACTCAACCTCACCATCAGCCACGATGTCGTCGCCACTGCCGAGGTCAACTCATGCAATCCCTATTTCTGGGTCGATAGCCTCTATTCAGAGACAACCACCGCCGTGCGCACCATACCTTCCGTGGCAGGCTGCGACAGCACGGTGACGCTAACCATCAACATCATACCTGTCATCAACACCATCGATACACAGACCGCGTGCGACAGCCTCCTATGGAACGGCACTGTTTACAAGCAGTCCACCACAACGCCCACCGCTAACTTCACTACCAAAAACGGCTGCGACAGCATCGCCCACCTCAATCTCACTGTCAATCTTTCCACCAACACCAACATTGTCGAGCAGGCCGAGCGCAACTATGTCTATAACGGCCACACCTACACCACTGCTGGCAACTATACCGACACTTTGGTCAATGCCGCAGGGTGCGACAGCATCATAAGGCTCAGCCTCGCCATCATCCAGCAGCCCATGCCTCACATTGTGTCCTACGAGAACAAGGCTGTCATGATAAACCACTATCCCAACGGCACGGATTTCGAGCGCATCGACTATCTGGCATATCGTTGGTATCGCAACGGCACCCTCATTCCCGGAGCCACCGACGACAAATACCACTATGTCAATTATGTGCCACTGTCGGGAACTTTCCACGTCTCGGTGCCTACCGATGCCACCATGCTGTTCTGGGTAACATCTAACAGCATATCCTTCAACGGTTCGAAATTCAACCTTGCCGATGAAGATGCCTTTGGCGCTTATCCCAATCCCGTGGCGCGTGGCTCAAAGGTCAGCGTGACCATCACCGACGACGAGCGCAACATCGTGCCGGGTTCTATGCTCAAGGTTTTCGACTTGCAGGGACGCATGGTCTATTCCGTCGGTGTCGATGCGGTGGCACATCAGTTCGTGGCCGATTTCGCCACGGGTGTTTACACCATAGTGCTCATTGTCCCCAACCGCGACAACCGTTCAATTAAGTTATTAGTCAAATAAATGTTGCAACGACCGACAAGCAATCCTCTCGCCATGAAAAGAACAATCATCATAGCACTCGCACTTCTGCTCGCCACGTCGCTCGCGGCGCAGCGCAAGGGCTACCACACCTCCGTATCGGCCTATTCCAACGAACACAATATCTCCGTTGAGGCCGAAGGCGGTCTGGGTTCGCTGCTAATCAATAATAAAATAGGCGCCCCGACAAAACTCGGTTTCGACTTGGGCGGCAACGTAGGCTACACCTATATGTTTAACGAGCAGTCGGGTGTGCATACTGGTCTCACATTCGAATATATCAAGTCGGGATATAGCACTCCTGCGGCCTCGTCACGGTTCTCCGAAAACCCAATAACCCTTCACGACCAAAACCAAAACTACGACGGGCCCGCCACCATACAGACCCGCACGTCGTCCATCGACGAAAATTACTCAACGCTCATGTTCAGCCTCCCCATTCAGTATGCCTATCGATACGAATGGTTTTGGCTCAATGCCGGTTTACGCCTCTCGCTCCCGTTGTCCATCACGGGCAACTACACCTATGGCCCTTCTACCAATGGCATAGTCTATTTCGAGCGTTCTGGCGTGTCGTTCGAGATGGACCCCATTCCGTATCACGACGACCTCAACACAGGCGCGCAGACAGGTTCCTACACTGCCCATTCCACAGGCGACAAATTCCGCGTCTTCTGCGATGTGGCTATCGAGTTCGGCTACCGCTTTATGGTCGATAAGACCAGAAATCAGAGCCTTTATATAGGATACTACATTGATTATGCGCTCAACAGTTTCACCACAAATCAGGATATGGCGTTCCTTACATTCCTCAACAAGGACGACGGTTCGGCCGAAGCGGTGTTCAACGGCGCACTCAACTCCTCGGTGGTCGATAACTATAAGAGCATCACAACGGGCATCAAGGTCTATTATAACTTTGGTCTCGGTTGGGCCTACTAAATACTCACCAGTAACCAATCACAGATCACAGTTCACAGATCACCAATCACAGATCACAGTTCACAATAAAGAAATAAGAACAAAAAAAGTATAAATCCCATGAGAAAAAACTTACGTTTCTTTGCAAGCCTGATGGCAATGATGCTTGCCGTAGGAGGCATCACGGCACAAACACCCATGCCACCTCAACTCTTCACCTATCAGGCTGTCGTGCGCGACGGTGCCAACCACATTGTCCGCAACAGTGCCGTTGGTGTCAAAATCACCATCATGCAGACCGACCCAAACACCGGCACACAGGTGTATCAAGAGACCCATACGCCCACAACCAACGTCAACGGTGCCTTCACCGTCATTGTGGGAAACGGCACCAACACTACGGGTACCATTGCCGCTATCAACTGGGCCAACGGTCCCTACTACCTCGTGTCGCAGATTGACATCAACAACGACCTCGCCTACGACATCACAACCACCCAGCAACTCGTCTCGGTGCCTTATGCACTCTACTGCGGGACTTGTGCCAACGGCGGCGGTGGCGGAAGTCAGGGTTTGAGCGACGTTGTGGCTGTCAACAATAGCGCCAACAACAACCAACTCAAAAACCTCAAAGACCCCACCGACCCACAGGATGCTATGACCAAGCGCATCATTGACTCCATCACCCATCGCTATGACTCCATTCTTGCCGCGCTGACGGCTTGCTGTGGAGGCGGTGGCAGCACACCTTGCGCAGCCTCGGCAGGCACCGTCAATATTAGCGGCACTTCAGCCATCTGCTCGGGTGCTGGCACAACACTTACTGCCTCTGCCACCGGCAACCGTGGCACGCTCACCTATCAGTGGAAGAAAGACGGTGTTGACCTCCCTGGCGAGACCAACGCCACCTATACCGCCACAGCCGCCGGCAACTACACAGTAGTAGTTACCGCCACCGATGGCACCTGCACCCCCACCTCGGCAACAGCCAACGCCTCTCTGAACGTAACCGTTGGCACAGCCCCTGTCCTCACCTGGAACACCACTCCTGCTGCAGTATCTGTCTGCTCCGGCAGCAATACCACCCTTACCGCTAACGTTACAGCCGACGGCGGCGAGACAGTGACCTACACCTGGACCCCCGCCACAGGCCTCAACACCACCACGGGCGCCAGCGTTACAGCAACACCTACCGCCACCACGACCTACACCGTGACGGCCTCTGCCACCAGCGCCACAGGCTGCCCTGTGAACGAAAACAAGACCGTCACCGTAACGGTAGAAACGCCAAACCTCACGCTTGGCAATATCATATTTGACGGTACCCCGTCCACCACGGCATCGTTCACCACAGGTGTGGATAAGGTCTTTGCCGCCAATATTTCAACACAGAGTGGCACAGGACGCCTCGGATACGCTTGGAGCGCGTCGCAAGGTGGAGCCGCTTTGAGAACAACAAGTTCAATAACCGTGAATGAAGCCAATGCTGGTTCTATGACGCTATGGCTTCGTGTATTTGACACCACAGCCTCAGGCTGCACCACATATAAGGACAAGAGCATTGATGTTACGGTTACTGCTGACTGTTCGGTTACTCTTGGAAATGTGAGTGTTGAGCGTGTCGGAGGTAGTTCGACATATACAAATCTACCTTCCCCCTACAAAGTTACGGTGTCCTCATATACCCCGGGAGATGCAACCATCACATATAGATGGTATAGAAAAAGCAGCCCGACGAGTCCTGTTGAAACAACACCGACGTATGTAATGGAGAATACTGGTAATTGCCAAATCGCCTATTATTTGACAACAAATGCATCCACACAGTATTATTTCTGCGATGTTACCGTTACATCAGGCACATGTACTCAAACAAAGACTGCATACACTTCTGCCGTTGTTACAAGTTATAATGGTTCTGGCTCATTGGCAACACCCACTGTAACCGCATCTGGTAGTACGGTAACGGTGTCTGCAACAGTGACAAACACCACCGCAAACAAGAATAAATATTTATGTGTAACAGTTGTTCCCAAAACAAATACGGAAATAATTGGTAGTAACAATCCTGTATGTTTGAAGGATGGATATGGTTCAACGGACAAATCCGTTAGTTATACATTTACAACAACACCACCGCCTGGAACGGAAGTTGCCGTTTACTATTGGTACAACACAAATTCGACATGTACAAATGGTACAACAGGAACAGGCGTGAATGTTAAGACCGTCACATTCTAAAATGTTATAATTCAGTAGCGGGTGTCTCAAAAAGACACCCGCTACTTTTTTCCTTATTCCACAAGGATGGGCTTCAGTTCAGAAGTATGTTAGAGAATTTTCAAAAGTGGTAAGAAAAATTCTCAATTCTTTGTTGTAAAATTCTCAAAAGTATGTCGGAAAATTCTCAGAAGTTCGTTTAGAAATTTTCAAAAGTGTATCAGAAAATTTTCAAAAGTTGCCACTAAAATTCTCAATTTTTGCTGATTTTAGATGATAATCTTGCCTCAGTAGGAGGCTTATGTATGTAGAATACCGATTATCATAAGAATAAATCCGCTGCCGTAGGTAGCGAATGTCAATTTTCCTAATTTGAGGCTCTGCTGGATTAGTGGGAGAAGGCGTAGGATATTATGTTTTCTCCCATGCGTAGGGCTTTTTGGCGGGTGGCTTGGCTGTCGTTGTGCACGTCTTGGTCTTCCCAACCGTCGCCGAGGTCACACTCCCATGTGAAGAAACATACAAGGCGTCCTTCGTAGATAAGCCCGTAGCCTTTGGGCGGCAGGTTGTCGTGCTCGTGAATTTTTGGCAGGCCGTTGGGGAAATCGTATTTCTGGTGGTATATCTCGTGCGAGAAAGGCAGTTCTACAAATTCGAGTTCGGGAAACACCTTCTTCATCTGTGGCACCACAAATTCGCGCAAGCCGTAGTTGTCGTCAATATGCAGAAAGCCGCCGCCTATAAGATATTTCCGCAGGTTTTGAGCCTCTTGGGTCGAGAACACCACGTTGCCGTGTCCTGTCATGTGGACAAAGGGATGGTTGAAAATCTCCTCGCTGCCCACCTCTACGGTGGCATATTGCGGATTGAGCCCCATCTGTCGGTCTTGATTGCAGAAGGCAATGAGGTTGGTGAGCGACGTGGGGTTGGCATACCAGTCGCCACCGCCGCCATATTTCAGCAGGGCTATCTGCGTCTGCGATGTCGCGCCAAATGTGGCGGCAATAAATGTTATTGACAGTAAGGCCTTTTTGATAGTGTGAAGAAACATGGTGGCTGTTTTTTTGCGTAAATACTTATCGCTCGTTCATAAAGTTGAGAGCCGCAACGGCGTAGAGTGCCGCCGTCTCGGTGCGCAGGCGTGTGTCGCCGAGGGTTATAGGCGCATAGCCTTGTTGCAGGGCTTGTTCTATCTCTTGTGCCGAGAAATCGCCTTCGGGCCCTATGAGCAATAAGGCGTCGTTAGGCGCGCTATAGGTGTCGGCCAGCGTCTGGCGATGGTCGCCGTCGCAGTAGCACACAAGGCGTTGGCCGTCGAAAGGCTGTTGCAAGAGTGTGGCGAGCGGCGTGGCGGGGTGTATTGTTGGCAGGGTGGCGCGCAGCGATTGTTTCATAGCGCTGATGGCTATTTTCTCCAGTCGGTCGGTCTTCTGCACCCCGCGTTCCGAGTGGTCGCATATCACGGGCGTGATTTCGTCGATACCTATTTCCACGGCTTTCTCCACGAGCCATTCTATGCGGGCGGCGTTCTTGGTGGGCGCCACGGCCAGGTGTAGGCGGAACGGCCGACGGCGGAAGTCCCTCTCCCGCTCTATGGCTTCCACAACGCAGGCTCGTGCGTCGGCGCTCACAATGCGGCAGTGGCACAGCGTGCCTCGCCCGTCGGCCACGTCTATGGCGTCGCCCTCACGCAGGCGCAGCACCTTCACGCAGTGGCGCGACTCTTCGGCGTCGAGGGTGGCAATGCCGGTGTCTATGTCGGGGTGGTAGAAAAGTTGCATCCTGATGTCTTTTTAGGTTTTATATGGCCACTACTGGCAGCGTGTCTCGCCGTTGCGCAGCATGGTTTGCGAGTGTTGTATCATTCCGAAGGCGTAGCGGCGCATCTGTGCGGCACGTTCGGCCTCGCTCGCTATGTAGTCCACAGGGTCGTTGTCCTTGTAGCGGTATATGCTTTCGTGCTTTTCCGCCACGCGGTAAACGTAGAACCATTCGCCATCGACAACGCCTATTTTGTTGTCGGCGCTGAAGTAGGCGTAGGGGCGTTGCTTGCGCAGCAGGTCAATGCCCAGCGTGTGGTTGTCCCACTGCACCGCGGGCAGCATCCCCAGCAGAGTGGGCGAGAGGTCCACTTGGCAGGCAGGACGCTCTATCTGTCGCGGCTCTATTACGCCGGGGTAGTAGAAGAACAGCGGCTCGTGGTGGTAGGAGAGCGTCATGTCGTATATGCTGCTGATACCTGCCCCGTGGTCGGCCACAAAGACGAACAGCGTGTTCTTAAACCAAGGCTCTTGGGCGGCCTGGCGCATAAACTGCCCTATCGACCAGTCGGCATATTCCACCATGCGCTGACTCATCTCCGTCTTTTGGTATTCCAGACCTATGCCGTCGGGCAGAGCGTATGGGGCGTGGTCGCTGCATGTAAGGCAGGCGGCAAAGAATGGCGCGGAGTGGTCGAGGGCGTCGATATGCTTTATGGCTTGTTGCAGCATCACGTGGTCGGGCACACCCCATGTGCCAATGACCTCGTTGGCGGGATAGTCTTGCTGCGAATAGAAATGCTCTATGGCGTTGCCCTTCAGAAATCCGTTCAGATTGTCAAACTCCGAGTCGTGCGTCACAAAGAAAAGTGTGGTATATCCAGCGCCAGAGAGCGCGTGAGGCAGGCCGCACATCTGCGGTATTATGGCGCGTTTCATGGTGTGCTGGCTCAGCAGTGCGGGCTGCGAGAAGAGGGTGCTGAAAACCCCGTTGTGGGTGTGAATGCCCGCCGAGTAGGCCTCGGTGAACACCAGCGAGCGGCGCAGCAGGCTGTCCAGATTGGGCGTGAGGCTGCTCTTGGGGTTGAAAAAGCCCACCTTGTCGGCGCTCATGCTCTCCATCAGCACCAGCACCACGTTGGTGCCCTCCGGCAGCGCTATGGTGTCAAGCGGCTGGGGCAGGGGAGAGCCAATCTCGCTGCTGGCAATGCGTCGTGCCTCCTCTTCGTCTATCAACTCTATGGCGCGGTTTATAATCTTTTTCTGGTCCTCAACGCTTTTCAGAAAAGAGAACACCGGGTTAAGCCCTATCTGGTTGAGAAAAGCGTTGTTGCAGAAATAGGCTGTGCCTACGCGCATAGGGCTTTTCATCGTCATGCGGCCGCGCATCCCCATAAAGCACATAGCCCCCAGCACGAGGGTGAGCACCAGCGTATAGCCTACGGGCAGAAAACGAGTGGGCTGCGGCTTCAGCAGTCGGCGATACAGCACCCGCATCAGCAGCCAATAGGCCACCGCCACCGCCACAAAGGCAAAGAAAAACCCGATATACGAAGGCTCGCTGACAATCATGTCTATCACAATGCCCGCGTCGTCGCCCCAGTCGGCGGCGTAGGCGTTGAGCCGCGTGAAGAAATAGTTGAAATAGGGTATGTCGGCCGCGCAGGCAAAAAAGCACACGGTGAAGAGTGAGCAGAGCAGATAGTGCGGCACGGCATAGTACCAGCGGGCGCCTATGCGTGTCATCTCACCAACCAGCACCCACAGCAACGGCAGCGCCAGCACAAAGCAACTCACCAGCGTGTCGAAACGCCAACCCATCACGAGGGCTTTGCCGTAAAGACCCTCCAAATCGGTGGGATGCGACGAGCAATAGACCAACGTGTTAGCAAGACGGAAAATAGTGAAAAAGAGTATTGCCACGGCATAGGCTGCGAGAATATACAGTATGCGGCTGCCTGGGCGGCTGTTATTCAGTGGTTTCTGTGTCATTTATGCTGTTATATATTACGATGCAAATGTACGAATTATTTTTGGCTATGCCGAAATACCGCAAGCGCGAGCATAGCGCGAAAAAGACAAAGATTAGTGCGGTAGAAAAACTTTTGGACTGCGACAAATGAAAAAAATGTATTTTTGCAACTGCTAAACGATAGGCATTGCCTAATGCTAAAATACTTTGGCACAGCGCATAGCGATATGGGGCTGACCGGTTTTGACAGCAAGGATAATGGTTATGTAAGCATGCAGGCTCACGCGTCAGGCAGCCTTGACAACGGACGCAAACAATAACAGGCGAAAACAACTACGCTCTTGCTGCCTAACCGAAGCACAGTAGGTTACGCTTAATCCGCGCCAAGGTGCGCGGACAAGACATCTCCCGCCGACCCCGCCCGTCGGTCTGCGATTCGGAGGTGCTCGTGAGAACGGGATAGCCAGTCGAAAAGCCTCGATAGACTGGTGAAGTTTTCAGAGGATAAGGAATACTTCGGGTGCCGTTGCCCTGGGTCTTCACGAAAATCAATCAGCGAATAAGCATGTAGAAAGCATCTCTGTTACTTGTTTGGACGGCGGTTCGACTCCGCCCAGCTCCACCAATAAAGCGAGTATAATAAGCGAGTCTCCCGAAAAAGGAGGCTCGCTTTTTGCTGCTTATGGCGAAAAATGGTATTTTTGCAATCTATTTTTGATTAATACCAAATTCCCTATGGCAGACAATAAGAAAGAACTGGAGCGCAACGAACTGCACCGCACCATCTGGGCCATTGCCGACGAGATGAGGGGCAGTGTTGACGGGTGGGACTTCAAATCCTACATTCTTGGCATACTTTTCTACCGCTACATCAGCGAGAATATCACCAACTACATCAACCGTGGCGAGTGGGACAGCGGCAACACCGATTTCGACTATGCGGCTCTCGACGACAGTGTGGCGGAGGATGCGCGAGAGGAGATGGTGGCCGTCAAAGGTTTTTTTATACTTCCCAGCCAGTTGTTCTGCAACGTCTGCAAGGTGTGCGACAAAGACGACAACCTCAACGAGACCCTCGAAAAGATTTTTACGGCCATAGAGGCAAGTGCGAAGGGCACGGAGAGCGAGGACGATTTCAAAGGACTGTTTGCCGACCTCGATGTCAATAGCAACAAACTTGGCGCAACCGTCGTGAAGCGGAACGAAAAGTTGGTGAAACTGCTCCGCGGCATACAGCAGATGCAACTTGGCGACTACCAAGACAACACCATAGACGCATTCGGCGACGCCTACGAATACCTGATGGGAATGTATGCCAGCAATGCAGGCAAAAGCGGCGGCGAATACTACACCCCGCAGGAGGTCTCCGAACTCCTCACCCGTCTGGCGACACTCGGCAAACGCGAGGTCAACAAAGTCTATGACCCGGCGTGTGGCAGCGGCTCGCTGCTGTTGAAGGCGGCAAAGATACTCGGCAAGGAGAATGTGCGTCAAGGCTTTTTCGGGCAGGAAATCAACCTCACCACCTACAACCTCTGCCGTATTAATATGTTTCTCCACGACATTGACTACGACAAGTTCGACATAGCGTGCGAGGACACACTCCTTTCGCCCCAGCACTGGGACGACGAGCCTTTCGAGGTGATTGTCTCCAATCCACCGTACAGCATCAAGTGGAAGGGCGACGACGACATCACCCTCATCAACGACTCCCGCTATGCGCCTGCGGGCGTGCTGGCGCCGAAGAGCAAGGCCGATTTGGCGTTCATTATGCACTCGTTGGCTTGGCTGGCAACCAATGGCACGGCGGCCATAGTCTGTTTCCCCGGCGTGATGTATCGTGGCGGCGCAGAGAAGAAGATACGGCAGTACCTCATAGACAACAACTATGTGGATTGCATCATCCAACTGCCCGACAATCTCTTTTTCGGCACCAGCATAGCAACCTGCATTATGGTGTTGAAGAAGGCGAAGAAGGACAACAGTACACTCTTTGTCGATGCCGGCCGAGAGTGTATCAAGATAACCAACAACAACAAACTCACCCCCGAGAACATCGACCACATAGTGCAGATGTTTGCAGAGCGGAAAGATGTGCAGTATCAGTGCAAGTTGGTGAGCAACGAGGCGATAGCGGCGGGAGACTACAACCTGTCGGTCTCCACCTATGTGGAGCAGGAGGACACCCGTGAGAAAGTAGATATCGACGAGTTGAACGCACGAATAGCGCAGATAGTGGCGCACGAGAACGAGTTGAGGACACAGATTGACGAAATCATTAAGGAGTTGTAGAGTATGGGGAAGATTGACGAACTGATACGGCAATATTGCCCTGATGGGGTAGAATATGTGAAGTTAGGAGAGATACTTGGAGTAAATCGAGGGAAACGACTCACCAAAACACAGTTGTCAGAAGATGGACAATACTATGTTTATCACGGAAGTAAGGACACACCACTTGGAAAATACACGAAGTTCAATGTAAAAGGAAATACCACTATTGTAGTGAATACGGGTGGCATTGGCGGAGTTAAGTTTTGTGCAGATGATTTTTGGTGTTCAGATGGCAGTTTTTGGATTGGCCATTCCGAATTATTGAATGACAAATATGTGTATTACTTTCTAAGTCCATTAGAATCTTTTTTTGCAAGTCAGAAAAGAGTGGGAGGTGTCCCCACAATAGACAGAAGTGTGGTTGAGAATGTTGAAATCCCCGTTCCTCCGTTACCAGTTCAAGAGGAGATAGTAAAAATTCTCGACCGCTTCGCGGAATATGCAGCGGAGCTGCAAGCGGAGCTGCAAGCGAGACAACAACAATACAACTATTACCGCGATACTCTACTATCATTTGAAGGCAGAGATGATGTGCAATGGATGAAACTGGGCGATTTGTGTTCTTTAATAACCAAGCAAACAGGATTTGATTATAGTAATCATATAAAAGATAAACTTATTAGAGAAAAGAGGCCGGACTGTCTTCCTTATGTCCAAACCAAGTTTTTTACAGGTAGAGTTTTTGACTTCAATACGGATTACTATATTCCTAGTGAAACTGCATATAAGTTTCCCAAAATAATATTAGATACAAAATGTATTCTTTTCTATTGTTGGGGCAAGTATTGGAAATATAGGATTATATGATAGCGCTATTAAGAGTTTTTTGGGGGGAGCAATAGGCGTGGCAAAACCACACAATAATGTCAATGTGGAGTTTTTATACTACTATCTGACATCACATAGTGGACAAAAACAGATATTTCATAAAGTAAAAGGTGCAGGTCAGGCAACTATAACAATTGAGGATATCAGAGAATTTATTGTACCCCAACCATCAAATCACGAACAACAGAAGATAGTCGATATTCTTGACCGTTTCGACACCCTCGTCAATGACCTGTCACAAGGTCTTCCGGCGGAGATTGAGGCACGACAGAGGCAGTATGAATATTACCGAGATAGGCTGCTGACGTTTAAGAGAAAGGAGACCGGATTGTCCGGGTGATTCGGATAATCTGGAGTTACCGGGTAATCCGGGTTTTTCGGATATTCCGGGCATTTCGGATATTCTGGGGGGGTCGGGTATTTCGGGTTTTCCGGATATTCTGGGCTTCCCGGATATATTGGAAGGGATGGAAGATGATATGATTGATTAACAGAAACAAAATCGTAATATATGGCTATAGACCCGAAAAACATAGAGCTGCAACGCTATGACGATGGCACGCCGAGTGTGCTGCGCAAGGCGACTGTGTATAAGGATTTGCATTTCTACCGCAAGAGCGAGGTGCTGGTGCAGTTGACTAAGGCTTTCTGCGAGCGATTTCTGCCTAAGTATGGCGACCGCACGGTGGATCAGATGGTGCAGGCGGCGCGCAGCATTAAGCAGAATATTGCCGAGGGCTGTACCGACGGGCAGACGAGCGTGGAGGTGGAGATTAAACTGCTTGGCATAGCGCGCGGCAGTAATCAGGAACTGATGGAGGACTACCGCGACTATATGCTGCAACATCATATAAAGGAATGGGCCACGGCGAATGTGGAGCGTTTTGACCGTCTGCGAGAGTTTGCCAAGGCACATAGCGACGTGGGCGAATATATGCCGTTTTTTGAGAGGTGGACTGATGAGGAGATGGCTAACTGCGCATTGTGTCTGTGTCATATGGTGGACAGGGCTATGTGCTCGTTTATAGCGCGGCGAGACCGTGAGTTTGTGGAGCAGGGTGGCATTAGGGAGCGTATGACGGCGGCGCGCCTTGACCGCCGCGGTACGCAGAAGGAGATTATAGAGCGTCAGCAGGAGGAGATTGAGCGGTTGCGGGGGCTGGTGGCGAGTCTGCAGCGTGAGTTGGCGGCGATTAGAGGTGGAGGGAAATAATCCGGAATGCCCGGATAATCCGGAGGAACCGGATAATCCGGAGGAATGGATAGGCCGGAGTAAAAAAAATGAATTGAAATTTAATAATGCTTATGGCACAATATAACATCATAGCGGAGAACGAGGAATATACCGTTGTTAGCGAGTATGAGGCAGAATACGGCAAGGTGGAAGCCTATCAGAGCGAGTCGGTACTTGAAGAGGCCTTTATCAAGACCTTGACGGAACAGGGCTACGAGTACCTGCCCATACACGAGGAGAGGGACCTGGTGGATAACCTGCGAAAGCAGTTGGAGAGGCTGAACAACTACACCTTCTCCGATGGCGAGTGGGAGCGTTTCTTTGGCGAGAACATAGCGAACAAGAACGACGGCATCGAGGCGAAGACTACCAAGATACAGGAGGACTATATCCAAGTGCTGAAATGCGATTCGGGCGAAACGAAGAATATCTACCTCATAGACCGAAAGAACATCCACAACAACTATTTGCAGGTCATAAACCAATATGAGGAGCAGGGCGGCACGCACGCCACACGATATGATGTTTCAATACTGGTCAATGGTTTCCCACTGGTGCATATAGAACTGAAACGGCGAGGCGTGCAACTGAAAGAGGCGTTCAACCAGATAAACCGCTATCAGCGGGACTCGTTCTGGGCGGGATGTGGTCTGTACGAGTATGTGCAGATTTTCGTTATCAGCAACGGCACCAACACCAAATATTATTCCAACACCACGCGAGCAAACCACATCAAGGAACAGCAGCAAGGCGGGAGAAACAAGTCGCAGAAGACCAGCAACTCGTTTGAGTTTTCGTCGTTCTGGGCAGACAGCAACAACAAACCCATCCTCGACCTCATAGACTTCACCAAGACATTCTTTTCAAAGCACACCCTGTTGAACGTACTGACCAAGTATTGTGTTTTTACCGAAGAGCGGATGTTGATGGTGATGAGACCGTACCAGATAGCGGCGACGGAACGTATCATCGAGCGTATCAAGATAGCGAACAACTACAAGTTGTACGGCAAGATTGAGGGCGGCGGATACATCTGGCACACCACAGGCAGTGGCAAGACACTGACCTCGTTCAAGACGGCGCAGTTGGCATCACGCCTGGACTACATAGACAAGGTGTTGTTCGTGGTGGACAGGAAAGACCTCGACTACCAGACTATGAAGGAATACAACCGCTTTGAGGAGGGTGCTGCCGACAGCAACACATCGACGGCGGTGCTGCAACGACAGTTGGAGAACAAGGACAAGAACGGCGCATATCACGATTACAAGATAATCATCACCACCATTCAGAAACTCTCCATCTTTGTGCAGAAGAACAAGGGACACGCGATATTCCAGAAGCACGTTGTCATCATCTTCGACGAGTGTCATCGTAGCAACTTCGGCGAGATGCACACTGCCATCACCAAGAACTTCAAGAAATACCATCTGTTTGGATTTACCGGCACGCCCATCTTTGCGGCAAATGCAAGCGCAGGCGGCAACATACAACTGAAGACCACGCAGCAGGCTTTTGGCGACAAACTGCACACCTACACCATAGTAGATGCAATAAACGACGAGAATGTGCTGCCGTTCAGAATTGACTACGTCAATACCGTGAAGCAGAAAGACGACATCAAGGACAAGCAGATTTCGGCCATAGACCGAGAGCGGGTGATGATGGCGCCGGAACGTGTGGAAGAGGTGGTGAGATACATTCTCGAACACTTTGACCAGAAGACCAAGCGGACATCCTATTACACCTTCAGAACCACCCAAAACATTGGCGATGTGGCGAGAGCCGGCAGAGGCAAAGAGGTGAGGGAAGAGAAGACGGTGCAGAAACTACTCGGATTTAATGCTATGTTTGCAGTGGCGTCAATCCCGATGGCAAAGGCATACTACAGCGAGTTCAAGCGGCAACAGGGGAGTCTGCCTGAAGCACAACGGCTGAAGATAGCAATCATCTACTCGTATGGTGCCAACGAGGAAGAGATAGACGGCATACTGGCGGAGGAGAACCCCGAGAGCACCACCAATCTGGACCAGCAGAGCAGGGATTTTCTTGACGGGGCAATAAAGGACTACAACAAGATGTTCAACACCAACTACGACACCAGCAGCGAGCGGTTCCAGAACTACTACAAGGACCTTTCGTTGAGGATGAAGAACCGTCAGGTGGATTTGCTGATAGTGGTCAATATGTTCCTCACCGGTTTTGACGCTACCACGCTGAACACCCTGTTTGTGGATAAGAACCTCCGTCAGCACGGACTGATACAGAGTTATAGCAGAACCAACAGAATACTCAACTCCATAAAGACTTTCGGCAACATAGTCTGTTTCCGTAATCTGCAACAGGAGACCGACGATGCGATAGCACTGTTTGGCGACAAAGATGCAAGCAGTATCGTGCTGCTGAAAGACTTTAACTCATACTACAACGGATATGACACGCCCAATGGGAAACATTATTATGGCTATGCCGAACTGGTGGAGCAGTTGAAGAATGAGTTTCCCGACGGCAAACCTGCAATGGGAGAACAGGAAGAAAAGCGATTTATCAGCCTCTTTGGCAGTCTCTTGAAGTCTATCAATGTGCTGCAAGCATTCGACCAGTTTGAGGACGAAGAACTCCTCACAGATGGAGCAATGCAGGACTACCAATCGCACTACTTGGATTTGAGAGACAAGTGGAGAAAGAAAACACAGGTGGATAAGGAGGTGATAAATGATGACCTCATTTTCGAGACCGAACTCATTCGACAGGTGGAGGTGAACATCGACTATATCCTGATGCTGGTGCAGCAATATCACGACAGCAACTGCAGGAACAAGGAGATACTGCTGAGCATATCGAAGGCAATAGGCGCGAGCATGAACCTTCGCAGCAAGAAGGAACTCATCGAGAGTTTCATCCAGACCGTCAATACCGAAGAGGATGTGAATGGGGCTTGGGAAGAATATGTGAAACGGAAGAGAGAGGAGGACCTTGACGAAATAATCAGAGAGGAGCGGCTGAAGCCCGAAGAGGCGAAGAAATTTGTAGAAAACGCCTTCCGCGACGGCCAAGTGAGAACCACAGGCACCGATATTGACAAGATACTGCCAGCAATGTCGCGCTTTGGTGGCGACAGAAGCGGCAAAAAGCAGGCGGTAATCAAAAAGATTACAGCCTACTTTGAGAAATACCAAGGACTATAAAATCGGAGCAGCCTACCGCAGTATTGTTACTTTGTGGGGCTGGGTTCCGTTGCCTACTGTGACTATGTAATTGCCCGTGGCGAGGGGCTTGTAGCGGCAGTCGGCGGTGGCGGCTTCGGTGTGGAACAGCCTGCGTCCCTGTATGTCGTAGATGCTTACGGGCTGCTGCATGGCGTTGCGGACCACTATGGTGGTGTGCTGCACAAACACCTGCGGGGCTGCGGTGAGCGCCGTCGGCAGACCTACGGTCAGGTTGAGGTTGAGCGTTACGAGGCTGTCGCAGCCGGCGAGGTTGGTCAGCGTGTCGTAGTAGATGCCGCTGGCGGTGAGGGTCTTGCCATTCCAGATATAGGAGCCTTCGGCCTCGACATAGTCGTAGCCCGACGAGGAGGCCTTGATGGTGGCGGCGAGGCGCACAAGGCTGTCGCAGCCGTTGTGGGCGCGGCCGAGATAGTGGCGGTAGGAGCCCGAAAGGGTGTAGATTTGCGAGCGCCAGGTGGCTTGGTCGCAGGCGGTGAGGGCGGTGTCGCGCACAGAGGAGTGCAGGATTGTGACATCGAGGTGGATCAGGCTGTCGCAGCCAGAGTGGTTGAGCAGGTGGAGGGTTAGCGAGGTGTCGGTGCTGACGGAGAGGCCGTCGAGCGACAGGCGGTCGCATACCGTGGTATCGGCGTCGGCCTGCGAGGGTTGGTTGACGGTGAGGTGGAGGGTGACGAGCGAGTCGCAGCCCTGGCTGTTGGCGAGGTGGAGCGACTGATAGGAATCCGTGGCGGTGTAGAGGTTGCCGTGCCATAGGAACGACTGGCAGGCGGTGGCGTGGGTGTCGGAAGCGGTGCTGTGATAGACGGAAAGTTTGATGTCGTAGAGGGTGTCGCATTGAGGCCATTGGGCACTGACGCGGTGCTGATAGATGCCCGAAGAACGATAGACTTCGCCGTGCCATACTATGCTGTCGCATACCACGGCTCCCGTATCTATACGCAGGGGTTGGCGGACTATGAGAACCAGTCGGTTGACGCTGTCGCAGCCATTGGGGAGCGGTACGCTCTTCTCGATGACTTGGCTGGTGGTGTAGGTTGTGCCATTCATCGTCAGCGATTCGCAAACCGTAGTATCTCTGCTTACTACGACATTGTCGCAGTTGATAGTAGCGGGTTTGAGGCCTATGATGGCTTGGTTGTAGTAGTCGAAAGCGGCCCCTTCGGAGGCACCAGTTCCGACGCCTTCGGGACGTAGGTCGCCAATGGAAAAGAATCCGTCATAAACGCCGCCCCAGCCCCAATTGATATGGAAATCGCCTTCGGAGTCGTAGCCGTCGCAGATAAAGGCGTGGCCCTCGTTATTGTCTGTGGCACCGGAATAGAGCACTGGGCGTCGGGCGTCGATTTCGTTCTTCAGCATTGCCTTCCACGAAGCATTATCGTAGTCTTTTTTTGAGCGTAGGCGAGAATCGCTGGAGTAGCCGAAATTGCGGATTAGGGCATTATAAGCATCGTAAAAATAGGCATAACTGCCATCGATGCCATATTCCATATTTACTGCCACGCCGCAATGGTAGTTCAGTAGTGCTACGGCGTTGACTTGCTCGCGCGAACTGCGGCTGGTGAGAGCAATGGGCATCTTGTCCCAGTTGTAGCGGACATTGAAGTTGGCATACACCAATCCAATGTTTGGCTGAAAGTAGGTGTTGCTACCCGTGCCGCGCTCGGGATATTTCCAATAGCGCATGACTTGTGCCATTGCGGTGGCTACGCAGCCCACAACGCAGTGCTGTCCACGGATGGTGGGGCATTTGTTGTAGTAGTAGTCCGACTGTTTCCACTGGGATTCAATCAGCGGCCCCACGAACCAGTAGTCGTCAATGGAGAAAACATCGTCGTTGCCGCTCTTGCGTGCCTTGGTGTTAGATGCCGAGAGTTTTTTGTAGTAGGCTATCTGCTGGTCGTAGGAACGTAGCCACTCCTCGACGCTGGGAGGCATCGGCAGTTCGAAAGCGCTTTGTGTGGATATTGCCAGCAGGCTTTTGACGCAGTCGTCGGCAGCCACAATGACAAATCCTTTGCCCTCGGGAGCCACGAAGATATATTGGCTGGAGAACCCCGCTTTTTTGCCGACCTCGGAGAAGATGGTGTCGGCAGCGTTGCCGCCATGCGACAGATAGGCCTTGACGGCTATGTCTCTGGCTTTTTGCAGCGAGATGGGGAGCGCGGTGGCGCAATGGGTGGCCACGAGGAGCGTAAGAATTGCTATGAGGATTTTTTTCATCTTTTGTATGGGTGTTGGGTGTTATGGTCTTTTTCGGTGATGTTTTGAAGTCTGATATTTGCCGAAAAAGACATTATGCAAAGGTACGACTTTTTTTTCATTCTTAATGGATATGTATTGTTTTGCTCTGCGTGTAGGTGTTGTAAATCAGTTCTTTCGCTTGCTTTGGATTATTGTTTGTTTCTTATGGAAAATGTTTATTGTTGTGACCCCGTGGATGGAAATTTTGCAAAATCCGAAACCTACTTCAACCAAACAAGATTTATGTAATGAAGTCGATACGAGTAAAAACATCGTTAGGCGTTTCATTGATGTCAAAAAACGGTGATTTATATGCCGTTGCATAATTTCTTGTTAGAATTGTTATTTTTTCTTAAATTTGCATTTGTTTAGAAGTTGTCTTTCCGAAATATTGTAAAGATATGAAAAATATTGTTTTATATGGTGCGCCGGGTGCTGGCAAGGGCACACAGGCGGCTCTTTTGGCAGAAAAATTCAATCTCATGCATCTCTCCACGGGCGAAATGCTGCGTGCCGAGGTGGCGCAAGGCACCTCGTTGGGTCAGCGCGTGAAGGGCATTATGGAGCGTGGCGACCTGGTGGGCGACGATATAGTGCTGAGTCTGATAGACAAGGCTTTGACCGCCAATCTGGCTGGCGAGCCGCGCGACGAGTGGGACGAGCATCGCCGCCAGCGTGCCATAGAGAACGGGCAGAACGTGGCGGAGCGCAAAGTGCCGTCGATTATTTTTGACGGTTTTCCCCGCACGGTGCAGCAGGCACAGATGCTGGAGTTTGTGTTCTCGCGCCGTCAGATGCGTCTCGACGCCGTAATCTCTATTGACGTGAATCGCGACGAACTCATACGCCGTATCCACGAGCGTGCCGCCATCAGCAATCGTGCCGACGACAATGACGACGCCACTATACGCCACCGTTTGGAAGAATACGAGGAAAAGACGCACCCTGTGCTGGAATACTACAAGGTGTCCGGATTGCTGGTAAGCATAGACGGCGGCGGCGAGATTAGCGAGACAAACACAAGGCTCTGCTCGCTGATGGAGCATCTGCTGCGCGACGAATAGAGTCCGATAGGGCTTTCGCCATAGAAAAAAAACACCAGGCTGTTGTGGCGGCATTTCACCGCTGGCGCAGCCTGGTTGTGTTTTTGTTAGATGCTATTTGCGGATTTTACAGCAGGTCCTCTAATTCAGCCTTTGGACCGCGATGCTCTGCCTTTTCGGGCACTTGCGAGTCAAGGCGGTCAACCACCTGCTGATGAATTTCCTTATACTCTTCGGGGTGACGCATGTAATAGTTAATGCTGCGTTCGAACTGTCGTTCGGTGAGCCCCTGCCGTTTGAGCAACTCGCGGTAGGAGTTGACTATTTCGGGCTTCAGTTTGTCGTAGTTGTGATTGGTCTCGATGGCGTAGAAACCTTCAATAAGGTAGGCCTCGGATAGGAAATCCACCATCTGCTCCTTGCTCATGACACCAAAAGGCAAGCGGTCGCATGCCGTGGCAAGCGTAAGCAGGCAGGCAATAATGAAAATTTTGCGGAGGCAGGATGTCATGTTTTTGGCGTTTTGTCGGTTACGATGTTAAAAAAAGAGAAACAGCCATTGTCGAGAATGGCTGTTTCTTGGTTTTTGTGGGAGTTATTGGGCTCGAACCAATGACCTCCTGCTTGTAAGGCAGGCGCTCTGAACCAGCTGAGCTAAACTCCCTTTTGCAGTACCCGGGGCCGGGGTCGAACCGGCACGGGTGTTACCCCATCGGTTTTTGAGACCGACGCGTCTACCTATTCCGCCACCTGGGCCTGACTTCTCCTTGCGAAATCGGGTGCAAAGGTACGCACTTTTTGCAAACCGACAAAATATTTTTTGCCATAAGCAAAATTTGTGCTACCTTTGCACCCTCAAAAAAAACACATTGCAATGAGCGCAGCCAACGATAAGGTATTCATTTTTGCGGGTCGTGCCACCCGTGACCTTGCCACCCGCGTGGCCGAAAAATATGGCATTCCTCTGGGTAAATCGTCGGTTTTTCAGTATGCCGACGGCGAATTCCAACCCTCTTTCGAGGAGAGTATTCGTGGTGGTATAGTGTTCATTATCCAGTCCACTATTCCTCCTTCCGACAATCTTTTCGAACTTCTTATGATGGTTGATGCCGCACGTCGCGCATCGGCCGACAAGGTTGTTGCCGTAATCCCTTATTATGGTTTTGCCCGCCAGGACCGCAAAGACAAACCCCATGTGCCCATCGCATCGAAGATGATTGCCAACATGCTGTCGGCCGCTGGCGTGAACCGTGTTGTGACCATGGACCTGCACGCCGACCAGATTCAGGGCTATTTCGATTTGCCCGTTGACCACCTCTTCGGCAGTTCGCTCTTCATGCCCTATATCCGCGAGACCTTCGAGCAGGACGACGTTCTCTTTGCTTCGCCCGACCTCGGCGGCAGCCGTCGCGCCGGACAGTATGCAAAGACTATGGGCAACAGTTTTGTGATGTGCTACAAGCATCGCAACAAGCCCAACGAGATTGGCGAGATGCGCCTCATTGGCGACGTGGAAGGCAAGCATGTCATTCTGCTTGACGACATTATCGACACCGGCTCCACCATTTGCAAGGCTGCTAATATCATCAAGTCCAGCGGTGCCAAGAGCGTCCGCGCCATGATTACCCACCCCGTGCTGTCGGGCAACGCTATCGACAAAATCGAGGATTCGGCTCTTGAAGAACTCGTGGTGACCGACACCATTCCGCTGCGTCGCGAGTCGAGCAAGATTCACGTGCTGTCGTGCGACTGGCTCTTTGCCGAGGCTCTGAACCGCATTGTCAAGCACGAGAGCATCGACAACCTTTATGAGACCACCATCCATCGCAAAGGCATTCCTTTCAAGATGTAATGGCGGTACGCGAAAACGAAAACAATTCAATTCACCTTTTTATAAAACAATCTTAAAACATTCAAAACAATGAGAGTAGTATCTATGAGCGGTTCTCTTCGCGAGAACGTAGGGAAAAAAGATGCTAAGGCATTGCGTCGCGAGGACAAAGTCCCTTGCGTCATGTACGGTAAGACCGAGCAGGTCCAGTTTGCACTCAAGCAGGTTGACTTCCAGCGCATTCTGTTCAACCCCGCACCTTGCTTTATCGACATCGACCTTGGCAACGGCAAACGTCGCGCCATGCTGAAGGACATTCAGTTCCATCCCGTAACCGACATCGTCTATCACGCTGACTTCTACGAGTTGAGCGACGATAAGGCTATTGTCATGTCTATTCCTGTCCACACTACCGGCACCAGCGTCGGAGTGATGAAGGGCGGCAAACTGGCTTACAAGCAGAAACGCCTCAACGTTAAGGCTCTGCCCGCCAACATGCCCAGCGAGATTCTTCTCGACATCACCAAACTCGATGTTGCACAGCGCATCAAGGTTCAGGACATCGAAGCCAACAACTATCAGATTCTTAACCCCAAGAGCAGCGAGGTCGTGGTTGTCAACAGCACCCGTGCCGCCGCTACCGCCGCAACCGAAGAGGCTGCTGCCGAATAATCTTGGCTTTTGAGTCGGCCCTCGTTGAGGGTCACAATCTTTATTCCGCCGATGATTTTATATCGTCGGCGGAATTTCTTTTGCCTCGTGGGTCTGATAAACTATTAGATTGCCACCCTTCACGCTGAACGACGACGAGAGTGCCTCGTTGAGCGTTGCCTGCCACCAGCGCGTTATGCAGTGGTCGCTGAGCGGATAGCGCAGCCCGTAGAGACTTACGGGCACCTGCGGCGTGAGCGAAAAGATAGACACCTGCTGGAGCGGGAAACTCTCGAAACGGGCTTCGCCCTGCACGGCGTGGAAGGTGCCGTAGTCGCTGACAATGCGCACCGACGACCCTTTGCGCTCTTGCTGCAGGCGTTCGTGATAGTCCATCAGCAGGCTGATGTTGCCAATTGTGTGGTCCTCGCGTTTGCCCGTGGCGCCTATGATGCTGATGTCCACCAGCCCTTCGATGTTGTTCATTATCCAGCGGAAGGCTTTGCTGAGGTCGTTGTAGTCTTGTTCGCTTTCGTTGAAAATAGGGTAGGGGACAAGTTTTCGGAGTTCGGGCGTTAGCGAGTCGCCGTCGCCCACCACCTGGACCCTTTGCGAGGGATGCGGACTATAGCCTTGCTCCATCATCGTGGCAACGGCCGAGTCGCAGCAGACTATCACCTCTGCCTCGTTCAGCGCTTGCAGGGGTATTCTGTGGGTAGGGTAGTCGCCGTTAGCGAGTATTGCTATCAATGTCATGGCTCACAGATTGTTTCTTCCAGTTGATATAGCCAAACACCACCACTATCGAATAGATGGCGTAGAGCACCGCCGAGGGCCACATTCCCATCATGGCATACATGACGCACATCAGCGGGTCCACAATCATCCAGCATATCCATTCTTGGTAGTATTTGCGGATAAGCATATAGGTGCCGGTAAGGTTTATTGCCATTGTCAGGCCGTCGAAATAGGGCATAGACCCCTCGCCGAGGAGGCGCAGTATGGCAACAATGGCCACTGTTAGCAGCAGTGTGGCTGCCACAAGGGGCACTATCATGCGCCGTGGCATAGAGGTGATGGGTGGCGGTGTGTGTTGGCGCACTATGCCGAGCCAGGCCAACAGCCCCACCACCGCCATGACGGAGAAGATGATTTGAAGCACGAAGTTGGCGTAGAGGCCATGGTTGAAATTGATGACCACATACATGGCCGACATTACCAAACTGCAAACCCACATCCATACATTGGCCTTGTATTGCAGCACAAGGTAGGCAATGCCTATGGCTGCGGCAATGATTTCTAAGGTGTTGTCCATAGGGCTTGTTGGCGTGCCGATGTGTTTTTTAGAACATGAGGCGCTGGAAACTGCGGAACAGCAGGTCGGGAACCTTGTTGTTCATGGCCAGTTCGTAGTCGCTGCGGTTGCAGGGCACAATGAGGTGACGGTGGTAGCGTATGCGGCGCTCCTCGTTGTCGATGGGCACCTCCATCCACCAGCGGTCGGTGATGCGGCTTTTGTAGAAAGTGATGTCCATATTGTGGCTCTCCACCTGCACAAGCATTTGCACACAGTCGTGATGCTGGAGCACGGGCTTTCCGTCTTGCAGAATGTAGAACGGGGCATCGTCTTTGCGATTGTGGAAACCTTCTATGAAATACCACAGCGCGTGTGCCGCCATGTGTGCCGTCTGTCCGTTGGGGTCGTATATCGGGTTGATTTCGAAGATGCCGAGGCAACTCACCTTGTCGCTCATGCCCGCATAGCGCCCTATCTGGCACAGTTGTTCGCCGTATAGGCCGTGGGGAGAGGGGTGAGCGTTGGCCGGGGCGTCGCTTTGGCGCACCGCCGAGATGTCGATGGTGAGAATGTCGGAGTTGCGCACAAGGGGCTCGGCGCGGCGTATGTCTTCTTGCAGATAGCCAAGGCGATAGGCGCCGAAGTGGAGTTCGTCCATGAGCCCTATCAGTTCGTTGCCCACCAGATAGGTCTGATAGCCCATAGAGGTGAAGTTGAACAGATAACTGGGCTGCTGCATTATGATGTGGCTCAGATACGACTGCGATGTTGGCTTGGAGTTGCTGCCGATGTCAAATCGTGGGTCTATGGCACTGATATTGACAATGCGTCCCACAGCCTCGTAGGCCTTATAGATGGCGTAGGTTATGTCCTGGCCGCCGCCAAGCACTATGGTGGTGATGTTGTTGGAAAGCAGTTGCGAGATGACGTCGGTGACGGCCTCGTAGGTGTCTTCTATCGACTGTCCGGGCACAATGTCGCCCAGGTCGTATATGGTCATTCCTTTGGCAGGCGCTGCAAGGCTGTAAAGATACGAGCGCACACGGTTGGTGGCTTCGGCACAGCCTTTGTTGCCCACGGCTCCGCGGTCGTCGGGCACTCCGATGATGGCCAGCGAGTAGTCTTCTATTTCAGGAAAATGCTCTTCGTCGGTATAGGCGTGTATGACGTGCGCCATACTGGTTGAGGGTTCTTCGCTCAGATAGTTTTGTGTCTCGAAAACAAGGGGCTTGAAATAGTGGCTTATGTTCATGATTGCTTTTGTAAAAAAGGGATTGCAAAGATAGTGAAAAATCAATAGATATGCAGGTGGTATCCGTCGTTGTCCATCACCGTGGCGTATTGGTAGAGGCTGCATGGTGTGGCGCTGCCATCTACAGGCGTGCCGTCGGCATAGAGGCTGAAGATGCTTTTGCAGCGAGGGCATTGCAGCAGGCTGCTGCCCCAGCCTTCTACGGGGCGCACCGCCACGTCGTTGTCTTTGGGGCAGGAACATTCAAAGGCAAGAAATTCGGCTGCCGCCGAGGTCCGCACCACATAGATGCCTCGATGCCCCATATAGACGCTGTCGGCGTCTTGTTCTATCGTCATTCCTCCGCCAACGGTGCCAAGGCTGTAGTATTGTGGCAGCGAGAGGTCAATGCAGCCGCCTATCCCGTGCGGGACGCCGCAGGTGCTGTCTTTGCGACAGGCCGTGGCTGCAAGCAGTAGCAGGGCGATAGCGGATAGAATCAATCGGCGTAGCATGGGCGGTATGGTTTTTATCTTCCCCACATTAGTTTTTGGCGTATGGCGGTGAAAAACGACTGGTCCTGCATTCTCACCAGACTGATGCTGAAATCGGCACGGCGTATGGTGATGGTCTTGCCGCCTCCAATGGTGGTCTGGCGCGAGTCGAGGTTGAGGTGCAGTTCGGGGTGTTCGGCATCGGTCACCAGGCGCAGCGTGGCGCTGTCGGGCACTATGATGGGGCGCAGCGTCAGCGTGTGTGCCGCTATGGGTGTGACTACAAAGCAGCCGCAGTCGGGCGTCAGAATAGGGCCGCCGCAACTGAGCGAGTAGGCGGTGCTGCCGGTGGGCGTGGCAACTATGACGCCGTTGCCAGCGTAGGTGCCAACCAGTTCGTTGCCCACATATACGCCTGTGCGCAGCATCTCGGCATTGATGAAGCGGTGAAGCACCACCTCGTTGAGGGCTATGGTGTGGAAGTCGTCGTAGGCAATGTCTATGAGGGTGCGTTGTTCTATGGTGTAGCGTCCATTGGCAAGATTGTCAACAAGCAGTTCGGTGTCGTCGCGTCCTGCCGTTGTGAGAAATCCCAGGTGGCCGAAGTTGATGCCCACCACGGGAACCCCCGAGTCGCGTATTATGTGGAGCGAACTGAGCATTGTGCCGTCGCCGCCCACGCTGAGCAGAAAGTCGATAGGCTGGTCGGGCAGGTGGTCGGTGACCTCGATGGGGGTTATCGACCTACGACGCATGGCGGCGGTCAGTTGCTCTATTGACGCCATTGTGTCGGAGTCGTCTTGACGGCGGGTGTAGATGCCAATGTTCATAAGGAAGGTTGGTTTTTGAAAGATGAATTTCGAAGGGTGGTGGCTATTCTAAAATCAGCACGGTGCCGTATTGCAGTCCGAGCGAGCCGTCAATATAGCGGCATCGCAGCAGGTAGGTATAGACCCCCTGCGGCAGTTCGTGGCCGTTGTGGCGGCCGTCCCAGCAGCACGAGGGGTCGGAAGTGTGAAAGACGAGCATGCCCGCTCGATTGTAGATGTAGAGGTTGTAGTACGACGCATCGACAAACCGCAGCGATGGGCAGAACTTGTTGTTGTCAATGCGCGAAGGCATTATGACGTTGGGGAATATCGCCCCGCGGGTCTCGGTAGATGGGAGCGTGGCCGTGCATGGTGCCGAGAGTTTCTGGCGTGTGCCGCAGCGGTCCATGACGCCCACGCGGTAGGTGTATTGTGAGGCTTGGAGCAGGTTGATATTGCGGTCCTCGTAGGTCAGCAGGCCGTTGGCGGAGGTGTAGGCTATGGTTGCTATGGCCTCGCTGTCGTTGCTGTCGGTGGCGCGGTAGAGGGTCAGGTGGTCGGGGTGAAAAGCGCTGTCTATCTCTATTTCGAGCACTATGGCCGCTTTCTCCATGTCATAGCCGCACGAGCCTATGATGATGTAATGTGCCGAGTCGATGGCGTCGAAATCAATCACTTTGCTGTTGGAGCGGGCAAAGAGCGGCGCGTTGTTGCCCACGGCGGTAACGGTGGAGGTTATGACGGCAATGCTGTCGCCGGTGGTGATGTCCAACGTCAGCGGTTCTGTCGGGGCTATGGTGTCGTGCCGTAGGCTTTGCCCTATGCGGGTTTCTACCACATAGTAGGCCACGCCGCCACGCATATTCTGGTAGGCGTTCCAAGAGAGTGTGGCGGTACGGCTACACGGCGTGGTGGCGGCCCGTAGCACGAGGTTACCAAGATAGGGCGTCAGCGCGCTGGCGCGGAAACAACTGTCGAAAGCCAGTATTCGGTATAGGTTCTCGTCGTTGGCGGAGTGGTCGGCGCAGATGTAGGTGGTGTCCAGCCGTCCCCACACGGTGTCGTAGTCGGTACAGGGATTTCCGGCGCAGATATAGTAGCCCATGATGTCGGGGTCGGGCGACGGATGCCACGAAAGCACTATCTGCTGCGAGACCTCGTCAACGCTGGCGCAGTTGGCTTTACAGGGTGAGGTAGGCGAGGGGTCGTCGAAACGTTCTCCTGCGGCTTCGCCCCATTCGGCAATGCTGTCTTTCAGGCAGTAGGCTATGCGGAACATCACCGTGTCGCCACACACCTGGCGGGGAATACAATAGTCAAAAACGGTGTCGGCAGTGGCACCTATTGAGTCGTATTCGTCAGCGGAAGGATAGCGTAGGAATATCTTGTGAGTGGCCCCGGCATACGTTGTCGAGCGTTGCCACGACAGGCTGGCACACAGGTCATGTCCCACCACCGAAAGGCGTGGTACCACGCTGTCGTTCTGCTGGGCGGCTATTGGCGACAGTAGGCAAAGCAACAGCAATGCTAATAGACCTGTTTGTTTCATTCTGCATTGATATAACTTATTTCTATCAAATTTATTGTGAAACAGATGTCTATGATAGCTATATTATTGTTTTTTTTCATGGCATTAAGAAAAACTTCGACAAAGGTTTTCAAATTTATGAAATGTTAAATCATTATTTCTTTGCTTTTCTGTATTTTTGCAAATTCTTAAAAAGAGATTAGTCATGCATAAAAACATAATAATAGCCGTTGCATGTATCGTTTTGGCGTTCTCGCTGCCTGCCATGTCGCAGCGGGTTTTAACGCTCGACGACTGCCATCGCCTTGCGTTGCAGAGCAACAAGACAATAAAGATTCTCGACGAGCAGAAGCAGAGTGCCGATGATTTGAGAAAAATGGCTTTGACGGAATTTTTTCCAAAACTATCGGCCAACGGACTCTACCATTGGAGCGAGAAAAACGTAGAACTGCTTAGCGAAAACCAGAAAGACCGCCTTTCGCACATGGGCGACGAGGCTTTGTCGTCAATGATGAACAACTTTTCTGCCGACCTGGTGACGCTGCTCGGCATACTGCCCAACGCGGTGAATATGGGCAACGCCGTGCGCACCGACCTCAACGGGCTGGGCCAGCAGATTGTAGAAGATTTCAATGTTGACACTCGCAATTTATTTATCGGCGCGGTATCAATAACCCAGCCCATATATATGGGTGGCAAGATTAGGGAGGCCTACCGTATTGCAAAACTCAACAACGAACTTGCAGGGCTGCAATACGACAAAGGCGAAGAGGAACTGCTGATAGGTGTTGACGAGGCCTACTGGCGCGTGGTGTCGCTCACCCACAAGGTTGAATTGGCCACGCAGTATTGTGCGCTGCTCGAAGAGTTGAGCCGCAATGTCGATGCCATGGTCGATGCCGAGGTTGCCACCGCTGCCGACCAGACCAAGGTGCGCGTGAAACTGAACGAGGCGCAGATGAGCCTCTCGAAGGCTACCAATGGCTTGTCGCTGTGCAAGATGCTGCTCTATCAGATGTGCGGCCTCAGCCTCGACAGCAACTATGTGGTGGTAGAGGATTCGTCAATGGTGCGCCATCAGGCCTATCCGAGCATCAATATGCAGGAGGTGTGGAACGGCCGTTCGGAGATTCGTATGTTGCAGATTGCCGAAGATATAGCCCATTCGGGCGTGCGTCTGGCGGCATCGGGCTTTCAGCCCCATGTGGGCCTTACAGGGTCATACATGATAAGCAATCCCAGTTTCTATAATGGCATCAGCAACACCACCGACGGCATGTTCGCCGTTGGCGTGGTGGCACACATACCTCTATGCCATCCCGACAATTTCTATGCGGTGCGTGTGGCAAAGCACAAGCGCAACCAGGCGGTGCTGCAGTTGGAAGAGGCCAAGGAGAAAATAGAACTGCAGGTGAACAAACTGAACTACGAACTCGAAGTCGCCAATAAGAAACTTGTGCAGGCCGAGAGCAACCTCTCTAATGCCGAGGAAAATCTGAAACTTGCAAGAGAGTCGTTTGACGCAGGCATCATAAGCAGCAACGACCTGATGGCGGCACAGACAGCATGGATGAAGGCCAAGAGCGAGGTGGTGGATGCCGAGGTGGAGATACGCATGGGCTACCGCAACCTGCAGCACGCCATGGGAGTGAAAAATTGAATTTAAGCATAAAAATCTGTAATCAAACGACCACGTTCTAATCACAGATAACCGCTTTTAGGTCACTGATTACAATTCACAAATCACCGATTTCAAATCTAATAATCAATGGATACAAGTATTGAAAAAAGAAACAAGCGAAGCACGTTGGTGGGTCTTGCCGTCGTGATAGTGCTGGTTGCCACTCTTGTCATTATAGGCCAGGTGCTGTTGCGCCCCGAGCCGGAGACAATCATGGGCGAGGTGTCGGCCACCGAATACCGTGTCTCGAACAAGGTTCCAGGCCGTATTGCCGAAATCTATGTTGAAGAGGGCCAGCAGGTGCGCGAGGGTGACACCCTGGCATATATAAGCAGTCCCGAGGTCGATGCCAAGATGGAGCAGGCCAAGGCCGCACGTGCTGCCGCCACGGCACAGAGCAAGAAAGCCAAGAACGGCGCTCGCCAGCAGCAGATTGATGCCGCCTACGAGATGTGGCAGAAAGCGCTGGTTGGTGTCGATGTCGCCAAGAAGAGTTACGACCGTGTGCATCAACTCTACGAGAAAAAAGTTATCCCTGCACAGAAACACGACGAGGTTGAGGCTCAGTATCGTGCTGCCGTAGCCACCGCCAATGCCGCCAAGACGCAGTACGACCTGGCTCTCGAAGGCGCGCAGGCCGAGGACAAGGCTGCTGCCGAGGCTCTTGTGGCAAAGGCCGATGGCGCGATACAGGAGGTCACTTCCTACCAGGAGTCGCGTTTCCTTCTGGCGCCGAGCGATGGCGAAGTGGTGGAGATATATGCCAAGCACAGCGACCTGATAGGCACGGGCGGCCCGGTGATGAGCATTGTCGATATGAATGACGTGTGGTTCAGTTTCAGCATCCGCGAGGACTTGCTGCGCAACCTGCAGGTGGGACAGGTGGTTGATATTAATGTCCCGGCCCTTGGCGAGCAGACCTACAAAGGCAAGATTACCTATATGCGCGCTATGGCAAGTTACGCCACATGGCGCGCCACCAAAGTCAACGGACAGTATGACGTCAGGAGTTTCGATGTCAAGGTGGTGCCTACCGAGACCATCGAGGGTCTGCGTCAGGGCATGACGGCTATTCTTAAATAAGTCTTACGGGGCAGTATAACGGTCTGATAATGACCTACTGCAAGGGAGAGAACATTTCGTAACAGCAAACGCCTTATGTCGTCAGCCTTAAAGCAAACATTCTACAACTATTTGCGCTCGGCTCAACGTGAGTTGCGAATGATAGTGTACCATCCTCGCTATTTCATTCTGCTCACGCTCGGCATTGTGTTCAGTTATGTCTTCTTTTTGACACTGATGAGCGAGGGCCAGCCGCAGAAACTGCCTATCGCCGTGGTTGACCAGGACGGTAGTTACTTGTCGCGTAGGCTGTGCCACGAACTCGCTGCCACGCAGGGCGTTGAGGTGGTGGCGGTTTACGACAATCACCTGCTGGCTCGCGACGCCATGCAGCGCCAACGCATCTACGCTTTTCTCGAAATACCCAAGGGCACCTACAATCAGGTGCTAAGTTTCCGCAGGCCTACCATCACAATCTACACCAACAACGCCTATCTGCTGGGTGGCTCGTTTTCCTACAAGAGCCTTGCCACCATGACTAAACTCGCATCGGGAGCGGTGCAGCGCGAAGTGTTGCGCAAGAAAGGCTACAACGAGAAAACCATTGCAGGCCTCATTCAGCCCATAGAACTCGACACCCATCCCATTGCCAATCCAACGGTAAACTATCAGCCCTATATTCTCACCACTATCCTGCCAGGCATCATAGGCCTTATGGTGCTCATGCTCACCATTATGCAACTCCATTCGTGGCTTAGTTCGCCCTACGAGCGTCTGCTTGTGAGCCGTGGCGACCTGCTGGCGTGCATCTGGGGGCAGTTGCTGCCCTACACGGTGTGGTATGGCATGCTGGGCATCATCGGCAATTTCGTGCTCTTCGGCTTCTGCCATTACACGCTCTATGGCAGTTTTCTGACGCTCTCGGTGGCGTTCATTCTTTTCATTCTTGCATTGCAATCTATGGGCATACTGCTTGTGGGCCTCATTCCGGAAATGCACATGTCCATCTGCATCGGCGCTATCTATGGCACTCTGTCGTTCACCCTGTCGGGTTTCTCCTATCCTGCCAGCAGTATGCCTGGCGGAATGCAGGTGTTCGGCTATATCTTCCCGTTGCGCCACTACTATCTTTCATATGTGAACATCGCCCTCTACGACGGCACGCCACAGCAGATATTGTTCCATTTAGCCGTGCTGCTGCTTTTCATGGTTGCCAGTTATGTGGGCATACTGCTCATAAACAGACGTCTGCATTACGAGGGACGATGGGAGCAGTTCAGAACGCTACACGAAATAAAACTTGCTAAACAAGGCTCGGCACAATGAACAACCTATACAGCAACATAAAGGACATTTGGGATGTGGCGGGTCTTGAACTCAGCCGCATATTCCACGATGGAGGCGTGGTGCTGCTCTTCTTTGTCGCCACGTTGCTCTATCCGCTCATTTTCGGTTTTGTGTATAAGAACGAGTGCGTGCGCGAACTGCCGTTGGCAGTGGTTGACGACTCGCAGAGCGTGGAAAGCCGTCGCTTTGCCAAGAAATTAGACGCCACGCCAGAGGTTGTGGTGACCTACGAGTGCAACAATGTAGAGGAAGCCCGCAATCTTATGCAGCAGCGCCGTGTCAACGGCATTGTCTATTTCCCCAAGGACTATGGCACCAATGTGGCTAATATGAATACGGCGCGCGCCTGCCTTTTCTGCGACATGAGCAGTTTTCTCTACTATCGTAGTGTCCTGTCGAGTGCCAGCGCGGTGCTTGTTGACGAGATGCAGTTCATCGAGTCCGAACGTTACGCGCAGGCTGGTATGACGGGCGAGAGCGCCAGTCAGATGATACAGCCCATACGGGTGGAAGACGTGAAACTCTATGTCCCCAATGGCGGTTTTACGAGTTTCCTTGTGCCAGCGTTGTTGGTCTTGGTGCTGCAGCAGACAATGTTCCTCGGAATGTGTGTGCTCTATGGCACGTCGCGCCAGAAACGATTGGTGCAGAAATCCATTCCGGCGCGTCTCCGCAGCCAGGGACTGCTGTTCCGTGTGACTTTCGGCCGCGCCATGGCCTATCTGCTCATCTATTTCCCGATGGCCTTAATCAACCTCTTCTTGCTTACGCGCCTCTTCGACCTGCCGCACATTGGCAATCCCATAGCTATTATCCTGTTCATAGTTCCGTTCTTGCTGGCGGCAATATTCTTCTGTATGACGGTGTGCAGTTTTGTGCGCAACCGCGATGCAGGCATCGTGGTGTTCATCTTCTTCAGCGTCATCCTTATCTTCATATCGGGTGCTATTTGGCCACAGAGCAATATGCCCAAGTTCTGGCTCTATTTCTCTTATATTTTCCCTTCGACCCACGGCATACAGGGGTTCATTCGCATCAACTCCATGGGCGCCACCCTCTCGCAGGTAAAATTCGAATATATGATGCTTTGGGTGCAGACCGTGGTCTATTTCTTCACGGCTTCTGGCGCGCTCCACATACTGCTGCGGTTCCGCATAGGCCATCAGAAGATAAGCAGCGAGACGGTGTAGCCCCTCATTGAGGTGTGGCGGGCCTCCGAACACTAAATTTTCACGCAAAATCACGTTACATTCTTAACTCTAATTACCACGAATTATCAAAGAATGACTATAAATAATTCGTGGTAATTTTATCTTTTAAGAAAAATGTTTATAATTTTGCACGCTCTTATAATTCTGAAATATTAGCAAATTCAAGAATAAAAAATGTTTTTTGCCAATCCGCTTTTTCTTATAGGTCTCGTGGCTGTGGGCATCCCCATCGCTGTCCACCTGTTCAGTTTCCGTCGCTATAAGAAGGTCTATTTCAGCAACGTTGACCGCATTGCCGACTTGCGCGACGAAACTCGTCGCTCGTCGCGTGTGCGCCAGTTGCTTCTGCTGGCGGCTCGCATACTTGCCATAGTCTTTCTCGTGCTGGCCTTTGCACAGCCCACTCGCCCACTGCGAGAGGGGCAGATGCAGGCAGGCAGCACGGCGGTGAGCATCTATATCGACAACTCGTTCAGCATGCAGAACACCGATGGCGAGGGACCGCTGCTGCAGCGTGCCATACAGCGTGCTCGCGAGGCAGCAGGCGCCTATCGTCCGTCCGACCGCTTCCAACTGCTTACCAACAGTATGGAAGGCAGCCAGTTCCGCTGGCTCAGCCGCGACGAGTTCATTGCCGCGCTCGACGATGTTGATGTCTCGCCGCGTTCGGTGATGATTTCCGACGTGGTGCAACGCCAAAACGATTTCCTGCGTCAGACCTCTGCCGCCAATCGCCATGCTTACATCATTTCCGATATGCAGCAGAGTACCACCGACCTCGACAATCTGCCTGCCGACAGCGTGGTGAGCACAACCTTTGTGCCTATTAAAGCCGCGCAAATCAACAACGTCTATATCGACACCGTGATACTCAGTGCGCCAGCCTATCATCGTGGCGCAGTCATAACGCTTACGGCATCAATTCGCAATGGTGGCGATGTGGCGGTGGAAAAAGCGCCCGTAGGACTTTATGTCGATGGCCGCCAGCGTGCCTTGGCATCTATCGATTTGCCTGCTGGCGGCGTGGAGGTGGTTCCGCTGCGGTTTGTGGCGGAAAGCGAAGGCGTGGCCGACTGCTATGTGGAGACTACCGACTATCCGCTGACGTTCGACGACCGTATGTATTTCTCGGTCAATATTGCCTCCCGCATCCGTGTCCTTGCCATTGGCGAGGAGAACGCCTATCTGCGTAAACTGTTTGAGCACGACTCTGTTATAGAGTACCGCCATATTGCCGAGCGCAATATTGATTTTTCGGCTTTCGCTTCCAACGATTTTATAGTCCTAAACGAGGTCTCCTCCATAGGGTCGGGATTGGCGCAGGCGCTGACAGCCTATATGGAGGCTGGCGGCGTGGTGCTGCTGATTCCGCCAGCATCTGCCAACGACACCTACAACGCGTTCCTCGCCCAGCACCATGCTCCGCTATTGCAGAACAGCGTGCATAATGTAAATAGGACTTTGACCGTCAATCTCTCTGCCACGCTCTACCAGGGTGTGTTTGATGGCCGCAACACCGACATGGAGCATCCAACGTTCAATGCCGGTTATCTGCCTACGGTGGGAGCCTCCACTATCCACGAGACTATTATCGACAACGATGGCTTCGACTACCTCTCGTCAACGTCGTGTGGCGCAGGACGGCTATATCTGGTGGCCGCGCCTTTGCGTCAGGAGTGTTGCAACATAATGCAGCAGGCTCTCTTTGTGCCGACGTTTTTCAATATGGCACTGTTCAGCCGTCCGCAACAGAGGTGCTGCTATCCGCTGGGCTATACCGACCCAATATTGGTCAACCCGTCGCTCGTGACAGACCAAGGACAACTGCGCATTGCTGCCGCATCGGGTGACTACGAGGCCATTCCCGACCTGCGTATGCTTGGTGGCCGTGCGGCCGTCATGCTACACGGCGAACCATCGCTGCCAGGCAACTACCATCTGCGTTCTGCCTCTTCCGCATTGCAGGAGGGTCTGTCGTTCAACTATTCGCGACGCGAGTCGGAGATGAGTTTCCTCTCGCGCTCCGCCATAGAGCAGCGGTTGAACCAGCAGGACAGAGGCAACTACGCCGTGGTGCGCAGTGGCGAAAAGTCGATAGAACAGTATGTGCGTCAGATGTCGGAGGGGCGTCCTCTCTGGCGTTGGTGTGTGGTCTTGGCCCTGCTTATGCTTCTCGCCGAAATTGCCATAGTGCGCTGGCCGCAGGGTAAAGCGTTGAAGAAATAACGGCTTTTATGATGAGTTAGAAGACTGTCGGAAACACGCGACATCTTTTTCTTGACAATTCGTGTTAGAGTGTAATTTTCCAATCCTTTAAGTGATGCTTGAAATACAACATATATCAAAGTCGTATGGCGATTTCCGCGCGCTCAACGACATCAATTTCACCGTTCGTCGCGGCTCCATATTCGGTCTCCTTGGCCCCAATGGGGCAGGGAAGAGCACGCTTATTCGCATCATCAACCGCCTCAGTCTGCCCGATGAGGGACACGTGCTTTTCGACGGCCACGAAATGACCGACGCCGATGTGCGCCGTGTGGGCTATCTGCCCGAAGAACGAGGCCTTTACAAGAAAATGAAAGTCGGCGAGCAGGCCATATATCTAGCAAGGCTCAAAGGGCTGTCGCGCGAGGAGGCCACTATGCAACTGCGCTCGTGGTTTGAGCGTTTCGACATTGCTGACTGGTGGAACCGTCCCGTGGAACAACTGTCAAAAGGTATGCAGCAGAAAGTGCAGTTTATTGTAACCGTGCTTCATCGTCCGTCGTTGCTCATCTTCGACGAGCCGTTTAGCGGCTTCGACCCAGTCAATGCCAACCTGCTGAAAACAGAGATACTGCGCTTGCGTGAAGAGGGTGCCACGGTCATATTCTCCACCCACAATATGTCCTCGGTCGAGGAACTTTGCGATGATATTGCCCTCATCAACACCTCGCGTGTGGTGCTTCAGGGAGCGCTTCCCGATGTCAGAGCAGAACATCCTGGAATGAACCTCAACGAAATATTTATCAAGACAGTAGGTGGCGCATAAATTAGGCGTTTTCTTATCACACGAGAATATCATTTCCGTTAGAAAATTGACCATTTGCTTGTTTAATTTGCCAATAATAAAACCGTGAAAGCAATACTTCTTGTCATACAGCGCGAATATGTCACGCGTGTCCGCAAACTTTCGTTTTGGATTCTCACCATCGTTGTGCCACTAATGCTTGCCGTGGTTTATGCCATACCTATCATTTTGGCACAAAAGCCGTTGGAACACGTCAATGTGATGGTCGTCGATGAGTCTGGCATATTTCAGTATCAGTTTCAATCTACAAAAGAGATAAGTTATATTGACGCTGGCAGTCTGGGCTATGCGCAGAAACAACTGCGTCAGGTGGACAGCATCAACGCCGTACTGCATATCCCTGCGCGCGCCACGACTATCCCCACCGACGCATATCTCTATTACCGTAGCGACAAGCCTTCTACGAATTTGCAGCACGATGTCGATAAGCAATTGCAGAATATCTTGCGCGACAACATCTTGCTCGATGTCCACAACATATCACAAGAGGATTACGCTTTGATAACCGGCACCAGTATGCGCCTCCATCAATTTGACCTTGAGACGGGTCGCGACGGTTTTCTCGAAATCAAGATTATTCTTGCTTTTGTGCTTAGTTTCATAATCTTTATGACCATAATGATGTTTGGCTCGCAGGTTATGAGAGGCATTGCCGAGGAAAAAACATCTCATATTGTCGAGGTTGTGCTTTGCAGCGTGCGTCCCTTCCAACTCATGATGGGCAAGGTTGTAGGTATCGCCTTTGTCGGCTTGACGCAGTTCGCGCTGTGGTTCCTGCTTTCCTCAATGGCCGTCGTTGGATTGCAGGCTTCTAACAGCCAACTGTTCGAGCAGGCACGCCAGCAGATAAATATCACGCAGGTTGCAACCAAAGGCAGCGATGCCACGGCACAGATGGCCTCAATACAGGAGCAGGGACTTGTCTCGGAACTTGTTCAGGGACTGGCGTCTATCAATTTCAGCGTCATTGTGATGATGTTCCTCTTCTTTTTCCTCTTCGGCTATCTGCTCTATGCCTCGCTCTTTGCCGCCGTAGGTTCTTTGGTGGACGAAGACACCGACCATCAGCAATTCACGCTTCCCGTAACAATTCCGCTGCTGATACCCATGCTGCTGATGCCCGCTATGATGAACGAGCCGTCGGGCAGCATTGCAACATGGCTCAGCATCATACCCTTCACCTCTCCTATAGCCATGATGTTCCGTATTCCGTTTGGAGTCCCCTATTGGCAGATGGCGCTTTCCATGTCGCTATTGCTGGCGTTCATTCCGCTCTGCACCTGGCTGGCCTCGGCCATCTATCGTCGGGCTATACTTTATTCTGGCAGCAAAATCACCTATCGCACCGTTTTCCGCCTGCTAAAAGGCTAATGCCGTTTTCTCCATATCAGCAGGGCCACCCAGCCTATCAGTGCGCCAGTGGCGTTGGCTATCATGTCGCTGATGTCGAAGCCTCGGTAGGGGAGCAGGTATTGCACGGACTCTGTCCCGGCGCCAACGAGGAGCGTCAGCGGAAACCACAGCCATGCTTTTCGTGGCAAGAGCAACGACCAGGCAAATGCGCAGGGCATATAGATGGCGGCATGGAGCAGATGGTCGAGACGGAAGCCTAAAACCATGTTGTTGAGTGAGAGGCTACCAGTGGGACACCACATGGCGGTCATGAGTATTGCGAAATAGAGAAACGCCAGACGGCGCAATGTTTTTGGTTCGATAGAAATCATAGTGCAAAAATACACTTTTTTGCACTATTGAATAATGAACCGCTCCATGGTACGTTATTTATTTAAGACTTCTATTCCGATAGATATCAAATAGGTAAAACACTCCGAATAATAATATAAATATGTTAAGAGAAGAAACAGTTTTTGGCCCCATTCATAGCCGTCGTTTGGGCAATTCGCTCGGCATGAACCTGCTGCCCACCAAAGGTAAATTCTGCAATTTTGACTGCATATACTGTGAATGTGGGTGGAACCGCGACGGCCGCGACGACCACTACCTGCCCAATGCCGCCGAGGTGCGCCAAGCGTTGGAAAGCAAATTGAAAGAATGCCAGGCTAACGGCACGCCGATAGACTCGATTACTTTTAGCGGTGACGGCGAGGGAACGCTTAACCCCGATTTCCCGCAGATAATAGACGACACTCTCGCACTGCGCGACAAATATTATCCGCAGGCCAAGGTGTCGGTGCTCAGCAACGCCACACGAGCCCATATTCCGGCCATCTTCAATGCCTTAACCAAGGTGGACAATCCAATAATGAAGATTGATGCCCCTACCAACGAACTGATAGAGAAAATAAACCACCCCGCGCCGGGCTATGACGTGAAGCGTGTTATAGAGGCTCTAAAGCAGTTCAAAGGCAATTTCGTGCTGCAAACCATGATGCTGCGTAGCAAGGATTTCGACTCGGCAAGCCCCGAAGTGTTGGATGGCTGGATGGATATAGTGCGCGAATTGCGCCCCCGCGAGGTGATGGTTTACACCATTGACCGTCCAACCCCCGAAGAAGGACTGCAAAAATACAGCGAGGCAGAGATGCGACAATTTGTACAGCCGCTTATAGATGAGGGATTCAAGGTGCAGATAAAAGGCTGACCTTTTCTCGGCAATTTTTTTATTCAAGATAAAAGGCGAATCATTCGTATAGATTGATTCGCTTTTTTTTAATTTGCTGTAAATTAAATCGTGTGCGACAAATGATGCAAATTTCTATAATAAAATTTGTTGTATTAAGAAATAGTTGTATATTTGCATCGTGTGCGATTTAATTTAATAACCCAATAAAACATTATAATTATGGACTTTAAACAATCATTAGACATTCTTCAGTTAGTCATTACTGAACTTACCGAAGGCGCACTCGTTCACCGCATGCAGGGCCAACTGTTCAAATCCGAGGGATTTGAGAAACTGGGTCAGAAATACATCGACCACTACAACGAAGAGATGGGCTGGGTGGAAAAATGCGCAGAGCGTATGCTCGACCTCGGATGCCAGCCCCAGATGCAGGGTGCCAAGCCTCGCGACCTTTTTGAGGATGCCGAGACTTATCTGAAAGAAGACCTGCGCATTCAGCGTAGCGGTGTGGAGACACTCTACAAGGTTCTGCCCGTATTGTCTTGCGACCCCACGACCTACGACATCATTAAGGATTATCTGAAGGATGAGGAAGAGGACCTCTACTGGAGCGAGAACCAACTGGAACTCATCGAAAAGATTGGTCTGCAGAACTGGCTGATACGTCAAATGTAAGCCCTCTTTGGGAATGAAAATAATACAAACCATAGCCGTCGCGCTCGCACTGCTGACAGGCGCGGGCGCAACGGCTCAAACAACAGAGTGTATGGAAACAATATATGATTTTAAGGCAACTGCCACCAATGGGCAAGAGATAGATTTCTCGCAGTTTCAGGGCAAGGTGCTGCTCATAGTCAATACCGCCAGCAAATGCGGCTTCACTCCACAGTTTGACGGCTTGGAGAAACTCAATCAGAAATACAAGGAGCGTGGACTGGTCGTCATCGGATTTCCGTGTAATCAGTTTGCCCACCAGGACCCAGGCAACGACAGCGAGATTGAGAGTTTCTGCCGTCTGAACTACGGCGTGACCTTTCAGATAATGCAGAAGATAGACGTCAACGGCGACAACGCACACCCTATTTTCAAGCATCTGCGCAGTAAGACCAAAGGTTTCTTCGGCGACAAGATAAAATGGAATTTCACCAAGTTTCTCATCTCCAGTGATGGCAAAAGTATTAAAAGATACGGCCCCGCCACCAAGCCCGAAAAACTCGAACAGGATATAGAGAAACTTCTCAACTAACGATTTCTGTCATAACGTTTTGGACTTTTCGCAAACTGTCGTTAATACCAAGCATCACCGCAACCCATCAAAAAGAAATACCGTGTACGAACAACTGAAACTCGACAACCAAATCTGTTTCCGACTCTATGCCGCGTCGCGACTGTTGACGCAGGCATACACGCCTCTGCTGATGCCGTTGAAACTCACCTACCCTCAGTATCTGGTGTTGATGGTGCTATGGGAAAAAGACAACCAACTGGTGAGCGACATATCCCACCAAATGATGCTGGAATCAAACACCCTTACGCCACTGCTGCAGCGCATGGAACGTGAAGGTCTGGTGGTGCGCACCAAGGGCATAGCCGACGGACGGCAGACGCTGGTGAGTCTCACAAAGAAAGGTCAGCGGCTGCAAGAGCAGTGCAAAGATATTCCAGAGTGTATGGCGGCACATATAGGCAACGGCAACATATCGCTGGAGCAAGCCACAAATCTCAAAGGAACACTTGATGCGCTGATAAAGACCCTACGTTAGCAGTACAAAGCAAAAAAGACAGCGGATGAACCTTTCTAAAAGATTCATCCGCTGTCTTTTATTAATCATTTCCATTATGCTCGGCGGAAAATTAGGTAGTTTACATTTACCATACGGCGGTGCCACATATATCCTAAGCAGTAGCGGCGTCCCGAAGTGTCAGATACCAAGGCGAAGGCTTCGCCGCCAACAAGATAGATGGCGTTTTTCGCGCCCATTACCACAAGCAGGTTGCTGAAGTCGTTGAGCGAGAGTTTTTCTACGGACTCGACAATCACCACGCCGTCAGCCATCTGGCACAAGGCGCGACGTATGGCGCTCTTGCTCTGCGCGCTGTTGTCCTCCATCACTCCGTTATTGACTAGTGCAAACTGACGGAAGAAATAGCCTCCGGTCTCTGTGGCACGCTCGAAGAGAGGCGAGTTGCTGGCCACTCCGATATGCATCGTGCCGTTGATGATGGCGCAATAGCCGCGTTTTGAAAGACCCCAAGCCAAAGGCTCACCCTTCAGAACAAAGGCGCCTACTATGCCGCCGTTGTCCTTTCTCACGTCCGCCGCCTGCACGGCAAAAACTATCGAGAGGTCGTTTGTGTCGAGGTGGCCCACATGGAGTTCGGGGACAGCGTTGTGCGGTACAAAAAGTTTCAACGCATGGCCTTCAATCGTCACCGTGCTCACCTCTACGGCGGCAACGCCATCGTCGGTAGCATTGGTAAGTTTGAACTCGTTCACCGAATCGTCGATAGTCTCAACATCCTCCTCGCCAGTCTCCTCAGGATTTGCGGGGGTGTCTTTACTGCCGCCGATGGTTAGTGCCAAAACCACGACGACCACGATAACGCAGATGGCTGCCAGCAGCCATATCCACCATCGTTTCCACCACGGGGTGGAAGGCCCCTTGCCGGATGCCCCACTTCCGATGACACGTATCTCGTCGTCGCCTATTTCATTTAATAGAATCATACTATACTTTTGTCTATTATTTCTTTAAGTTGACGCAGTGCCTCCTTCGATGCCGCCAGTTGGTTCTGGTTAGAATGACCATTGGAAAGCACTAACTGCTGCTTTGAAATATTAATGTAGTAGATGTATTGCTTATTTATTATCAGACTCTTACCAATTCTGATAAAGTTTTCGCCAGTTTCACGCAATTGATGGCCTATCATTCTCTCTATAGTGCCCAACTGCTGCACCACATATTTGCCTTCGCCGTTGCTCTGCATAATGGACGAATAGTTGCCGTCGGCTGTAATATACATGATGTTGCCGCTAGCAATACGCAGCAAATCATTATTAGTCGATATCACAAGGTATTCATCCATACGCAAGAAAAGGAATCTCGTTGCAGAAGTAGCACAGATATAGTAACTTGCATTACATACTCCAAATAATCACTAACTGCAAAAATAAAAAAAAAGGAGACACCAACCCCGATATTTAGAAACAAAAAAAAGAGACCCGAAAAAGTCTCTTCCTTATCATGTGCCCGGGACAGGACTTGTGCCATCGGCGTCGGCTCGGCAGACACCCTGCACTCCTTGCGAAATACGCAGATACAAAAAAAAGAGAAACATTGTTGTTCCTCTTCTGTGCCCGGAACAGGAACGCTTTAATTATTTCCTATTAAGTTTAACTGTTTGTTATTTTGGTCTTTACAATTATTTGCAAATCCAAATTGATACAACAAAAAACAGGTAAAACGTCGAAAAGGTGGCCAAAAGGTGGCCAAGGGATTACCATCCTCATTTTGCATAATACCCGCCGGTCTTATCAGAATCTCGATGTTCTATCAAACCCTCCTTCACAAGGATAGCTAAATGACGGTCAATTGTAGAAATGCTTTTGCCAGAAATGTCAGAAATACCCTTTCTCTGAATACTTGGATTCGAACGGACGATAGTAAGCGTTACCATCATACTAGAATTTATCCTATCATTTCGACTATCATTTACCCTATCATTTCGACTATCATTTACCCTATCATTAGCCCCCCTCACAGGTATAGGAAGCACCAATTCAACCTCATCAATCTCAAATTTGTTTTTCAATTCAGGTTCTCCCCAGTGGGCATCTTTCCAAGCGGATATGATGGTGGGGAAACCTGACCCGACATTCTCACCATATCCAACCATTCGGAGCATATTCTGGATTTTCGGATTACGAGCCATCGAGTTGCCGCCTTCGTATATCATCTCGACAGGTAGTTTCAGTAGTCCCGGATTACGGAAACACAGTCGGTCGTCGTGTTTCTCAACCCGTAGTATTCCTGCATCCATCAACAAGTCGGAATGTATAATGGCATTTGTGAAGGCCTCTCTGACGGCCTTGTGCTGTGGGGTGTCATCCACTCGTTGGACACCTTCCATACGGAACGGTCTTGGAAGGTCTGCCGTGACTTTGGGCAGCACTCTGCTGAAGAACTGATATAGGTTGTTTTCCCAACGTCCGTCGTAAGTCAGTCGGTCGCTGTAACGCTCATCACCGATAAGATTACAGAAATCAAGGTAGTCCATCCTGAAATTGGCGAATCGTTCTTGCACAGACAATCCCTTTCCGAACATCATCAGACCTGCCATCGTAAGGCCTTCTTTTCCCGTTGCTCTGTCAATGATATACCCGCCAAGATTTTTGAGGAATGTTTTGTCATCGGTCTCATTCCATACATGACCATCGTTCCGGAATTGGAATAGGGTACGGTAACGGTGTAATGTGTCTATATCGATGTCGTTCATATCATAGTGTTCCAGCAGCATACCGTCGTTGCCCTCCTCAAACGAGTCTCGTATCATTGCCCTCACCTGACGTTCCGTGCAATGATAATCACCTTCGTGGTTTCGCCTATAAGTTCCCTTATACACATTGCCGTTTAGATAGATGGGCTTTATCCTCCAATCGGCTTGTGGCACGTGGATATATACTATCTGCACACCATTTATCTTGACAGAATCCACATCACTACTACCAAGGATGTTTTTATTCACCTTATCACTGTTGATGGTGTCCCAGAAGTCATTGCGGATTTTGTCAGCATCTTCAGAACTGGTGATAGAGAAACTATGGTTGGTGTCTTTCTACTTCAGACCATAGTGTACTCATAGGAGAAGGGGGGGGGCACCGTTTGTGTTTGCGAATGCCGAGTATGCCTCTCAAACTGACTTTGGCATCTTCTTATAAAAAATAATAACTATTTGCTGCAATATATATCATAACAGAATTCTAGCATTTTCTCTTTATAATTAAGTATATAGGAGAAGAATGTGTCCTCACTCTTAACGACTTTGATATAAGGAGACAGAATCTTCTTAAATACTTTGAAAGAGTTTAATTTCTTGTCGCATTCAGAATGTTGTATGAAGAAAACATACCTATTGAGAGGATGTTTTTTCATTATTTCACTAATCTGAATTGCAAGACGCTCCGTGAACTGTGCAGATACGTTTGAGAAGAAATATGACATGTTGAAAATTACCAGAGATGGCAGTTCAGAGCATCCTTCCCAATATGTTGAATCTAGCTCATTAAAGGAATTAAGCATCTGATAGTTGATTCCTCCATAGAAGACATCATCTAACAAATTTCTGGCCATACTTTTCATTTCAGTAGAAACATCAATTCCTGTATAGACCATGTTGGGAGCAGCATCTTTAAAGATTTCTGCAAATGCAATACCGCAAGTGGCAGGACCGCAACCAATGTCAATCATCTGAACTCGTTGATGGACTGAAGTAATTTGTGCATTCAGCCAGTCCTTATAGCTTGTATAGATATTACGACTACTACAATAGTGCTGTCGCATAATGTAATAGCAGTAAATCATTACCTGTCGCTTTGGGGACACCTGTTGATCAAACAATCGAAGCTGATTTGAGAAATTGATTCTTCCATAACCGATAGCATTCAGATTTGTACCCATATCATGGCCAAATACCAACGAAGGCCATTCTTCTCCAGAACCGTCCTTGATTGGCTGGAGGATATAATTGTTGAATGCATCATTGAACTTTTCCGTGACTATAAATGTTGCTTTACTGAGGTCAAGTTCCTCTGAATCATACTGCGGTACTTCAAAATCTCCTTTGACAAAGTCGTCCTTCCTGATACGGAAGAAGCCATGTTTGCTTCTCACGAACTCCATCAGTTTGAAGAACGTAAAGTTATTCGATAACAGCTCTGCGTTACCAAACATCACCAAATGCTCCTCTGCGCGAGTCATGGCAACATTCAGCTTTCGGTCAACTATGCTACCATCTATTTCGTCTTCAAACACATTATTTGTAAGAAAACTGAGTTGGTAATACTTTTGAACGGTGAAACCATAGACAATATACTTTCTCTGGGAGCCTTGATAACGCTCCACGGTATCAATCGTTATATCGTGCAGCAATTCAATCCTATAATTGTCAATAGCCTTACGGACTGTTGTAATCTGGTTCCTATAAGGAACGATTACACCAACAGTCCTATTAACATCGAATCCATTCGATTTCTCTATTTCGTATATCTTCACAACTGTTGCCGCAATCATCTCTGCTTCGGTTTGGTTGACCTTATCAGATACAGAATCCCTTGGTTGTTCAGTATCAATGAAAACAATTCTACGTGTTTTAAGCAAGTCAGTAATACCGTTCTCTCCATTCCCCTTTACAGGTAGAACGACATTTTGATGAGGTCGAGGCACTTCCTCCAATAGATTGTTGTAAAAAGCATAGTTTGGGAAAATGGCGATGTCATGGTGCATTCGTCCCTGCTTCTTAAGCATATCAACCACATCCTCATTATCAGCATATTTCTTAAGTAGGCGTTCAAACAATGACAAACGACAATCTGTCAAATGAATACTGTTTAGCAATACATCTTGCACCCGACTTACGTCTTCCGTTTGCTGTACGACGGCAGGCAATTGCTTATGATCACCGATGAGCACAAATTTCTTGATAGCCGGCATACTGCTATTCTGAACACTCAGCAATCCTATTAAATGTGGCTCCAGTATTTGTGATGCCTCGTCAATAACTGCAAGTGTAAATTGTTTCAGTTGGAACAAGGCAATATTGCTGTTCAGAGCCGTAGTGGTTCCTACAAAAACCTTTGTCTGAAGTAAATCGGTTTTAAGGTTAGTCAAATTGTTGCTTTGTTCGACCTTCGTACTAAGCAAGTTCCCTTTATAGCTATCACCACAGCTATACTCTCCTCCGATACGGATAAAATCAATTCCTTCTTCAGCTAACTTGCTGCAGATTTCGTCTACGGCTCTATTCGTATATGACAATAGCAAGATGCTGGCATTTGGATCCAACAATTCTTCTTTGACAGTATTAAGAAGACCAAAGGATGTCTTTCCTGTTCCCGGAGGACCAATAATTAAGAATAGATCCTTGGCTCTTTTCACCTTTAACATCAGGTCATCAAATTCCCCATAGCTGCCTTTTAATGTAATTGTTTTATCAGTTTCGGGTTCTCTCTGCAGCAATAGTAAATCACGTCTTTCCTTTGGAGCCATAAGAAAAGCTTGCATACCTTTGTAGAGTGAACTATATGAAGACTCCATAAAATCATGTTCAATGGCCCAAGGGTTATTCATTTGGGCTAAGAATACACGATTATCCGATTGTGCCGCTCTCAGTGTGAGCTTGATGGTATCAGTCCCAATACTTTCTATTGTACAGCGGTGTACCATAGTTTTGCGGGCATCCGGCTCCTTTCCTTCAGTGTATGGGTATAGAATAACAATGTCACCAACTCGGAAGTTAGACATGTCATTATCTTCATTTTCTGAGAAGCCCAATTCTACGCTTTTTATTCGTCCTGTTGTTCCCTTATTTGGCGATAGCATTTTCAAATTGTCGTAGATGTTTCCAGCCTGAAGTTTTTCTTCCAGAGAGTTATGCCAGGTGGCGGCAAAACCAGAGCTTTCTTTGGTCTTATTTCCCATTTTCGACATCACATGCTCATTAGAAATGAATGTCAGAAAACGGAAATAATAAGCCTTTTCCAATTCTGATGCTTGCTGAATCGGATCAAGGACAGAAGCTAACTGTGGACGTTGATAGTCTGTCCATAATCTGTTATCAGCCCCTTTCTTATTCAGTTTTTCTGGCGTTAGTCCATCAAGAATTCTGTAACCACTTGGCTGGGTGTAAAGCATCTCAGTCCATGCCAGTCCATTCCTTACTTTGATGGCATTGAATATTAATTCTGGAGCAAAACCAAGACCTAACAAGCTCTCTGTATATTTGGAATAAAGGAGGAAAGCATATAACTTATTTCCATTACGTTCGTATGCCTCTCTGAAATTATATCTGATAAGAGCCATATAAAGGAGCATTTGTATATAGTGCTCTTCGGTACGCCTTGGTGTCACGAAATTATCGTATGGGAAGCCTCCTTTACCAGATTTTTGCTCCATGAGAACTTTATAATCCAATTGAAGGTAGTCCATACGTCCTTGTAAACCTAACATTTCAGAGAAAAACGAAGGCTCCACAATACCATCACTTAAATTGAACTGCTCTATTTTTTGAGGCAATGAAACATAAATAGCCTGAGAAATATTCTGTTTCTGTTTTTGAGCGTCCTGATGAAACTGGGGGCTAACATTGGCAGTCAATAGACTGATAGCATTATCCTTAAAGAAATCCTTAACACTCTCAGAATAAGGACGAGTATTTGGCAATCGGTGAATAGACTCATCTAATAATTGCCCAGCTAAATTACCCAAAACAATCGCTTCTGTTGTTTTTTGTGGTTCCAACTTCTTAATTAAGTCCACAAATGGAGAATCTGCATAATTGGTAAAGCATCGTGCAACGGTAGATATATTAACCAAATAGTCTGGCTCGAAAATGGTCAGCTCAGGATAGATAATGCCATCATCCTCTTTTGGACGTACAAGATTCAACTGGGCATCCTTGTAGAACATATCTTTAAGATAAGTCCAGTCGTAGTTGTAGTTTTTATTCCCATGTGCATAGCAGATCTTTTTCAGTTCACCATCATCAGTATCTTCAGTCCTGACATAGACAAACTCATCATCCCAACATTCCACGATACATCTCATACACTCTCCAACAAGCATTTGGGAGTACGATGGTATCTTTTCTGTTGGGAAAATTTCTTTTAGTCGAGAGGGAATATCTGCCTTATAGATAAATGCTATAAACTGACAGATGTTCTTGAAGTCAAATAGGCAATACTTCTGTAAATCGCTATCGGTTAGCTCATACCGCTGCCTCAGACGTACACGTGTGTCGTTTGTCGTTTTTACTAGTTGCTTTGAAGCGCCATACTCTTTCAACAAGTAGTCTGTTTTAGCAAAGTCTCCACCAAAATTGATTCGTGCCCCACTGGTCTTTTGGCTTAAGCATTTCTTGAATACCGTATTCATCGCATTATATGCCTTGCGATAATTTGGTGTCTGGCTAATAGCCGCTTCCAGTTCGTCGAAGTAGTTAGTGGATGCTTCTGGCTCGTAAGTTTCATTGATAAGTACATTCTTATCTTTTGCTGAATCGATGGAGAACTCTTCAAGTTTCAATCTTTCAGGGATTGATGCAATAAAAGCTGATGGTAATGTGCTCGTTCTTAAACCATTCAAAATGCAAGACAGATGCCGGTTGTCACAAACAGTCAACCATGTGGTAACAGTATCAGACAACCCTGTCGTGTCTATGTCTGCATCTTGCCTGAAGATGATGGCAGCGCTAATAATTTGAGGTTTAACGCCCAATAATTTACCAAGACCTTTTGTGGTTCGACTTTTATTTAGCCTCACTTGATCAAATGGGGTTTTCTCGCGAGTGCCACCTTCAATAATAAGATTGTTAGAAGTCCATGAACCATTCTCACGAGCAACAATCTTTCCGCCCCAGTTCTTGAATTCTAACAGACGAATACCCCCTGTAGTTATAAGCAGGGCATCCAGTTCTACGCCCTCAATGTTGTAGTTGCCTATAAGAATGCAGTTGTCTGAGGGATTTCCATATTTTTTTTGCAGCAAATGGCATATATCATCAAATTGCCTCGTCTCAGCAATATGGTTATATTCTGATATTTTAAAAATGCTTACTGCCATATTATTTACCGGTTATTGTTTCAGATTCTTTATTTTGTTGATGTCTTTTCCAATTGTCTATTGCTGTCTGCTTAGTGGTGTTCGCATAGCAATATTCACATAGGTGCGGGCAAGTGTTATACTCACCAATATCTTTCGATGTCATACATTCACAGAAAGGACGTTGCCCTACATCTTTTTTATGTATGCTTACGAAATAATGATTGTGAGGAAGAAGAATTGCTCCTTCTGGCAGTTCTGTCTCACCAAACAGCGATGGTGTAGGCACATTCTCTACCTTCACTTTCATAAAATCCATCAATGCTTTGTCCTGCCAAGCCAATCGTGTAATCAGGTCTCCATCTATGCAACGGTTATGCAATATTCCGTATTTCTTTATGTCAATCTTCTCTCCGCAGGTCGCAAGGTTGAAGTTCCAGCCCAATTCCTTATTCATTGCGGAAAGCTTATGGGCAAATAACACCATCTGATCTTCTGTCCATTCGTGATAAGGAATATTGTTCTTTTCTAGATTAGCTTTCACTTTGCAATAACTCAAGATATCAGCATAGCTGAATACCATTTTCTCGGTATACCCTTTCAATTGGTCGCCAATATTCTGTACCTTTACAAGCAAATCATCAACCGATATGCCTTCCGTCAATATCATTGGGTCAAACCGCCAAATCACTCGACCTGCTCCTAGTTTATCGACCAACAATTTGAAGGTCTCTATTCGTTCTGTCAGAGGACGCACACCACGTTCCAGTCCTTCCTTCTCATAGTCATTCAAAGTGTATTGAATGTAGCAACCAATGTTCCGCTCTTTCAAAAAGTCAAGATGTTGTAACAGCGGTCGTGGATTCTTCGACCAAAACACAATGAAACGTGTATTCTTGTATGACACATAGCTCTTGGTACCATTGAATGGATTCTTCCAAGCAGAATATCCCTCTGATAAACGATGGAAGAACCAATCTGAGTAAAATGCAGGAATATCAGTACTCCTACTTGCAGAGACGATTATTGGAGCCATTGCAGAAACCTGCTGACCGTTCTTAATTGTTATATTGTCTTTTTCCCAGGTTGCCATAATAGGATGGAATTGAAGATCCGTTGGTGTTATTCTGTATTATTTTATTCAAAATTCATTGAATAGAGGTCTTATTACTAACGAGCAAGTCCTTGATATCCACATCCAATAATCTCGAGATCTTATCAAGGGTCTGCAGGTCCGGCTGAACTGTGTTTTGACACCATTTACTAACGGAGCAAGTGGATTTCCCCAATTGTTCGGCTAACCATTTGCCTGTCTTGTTTTGCTCTACAAGAACTACTTTCAATCGGTTAAGATTAGTTGTACTCATATAAGTTAAACTTTTGGTCAAGAATATTAAACCAACAATTTAATAACGTGGTCATCTAAATAGTAGTATATGATTCCATCAATATAAGAAAAAGCGCTTTTCGCTTATTGTGAGTTGTTTGCAAAATGCTCTTGACGCATATAACAAAACTTGTGCCATCGGCGTCGGCTCGGCCGACAACCTGCACTCCTTGCGAAATATGTGGATACAAAAAAAGAGAAACATTGTTGTTCCTCTTCTGTGCCCGGGACAGGACTTGAACCTGCACTCCTTGCGAAATACGCACCTGAAACGTACGCGTCTACCAATTCCGCCACCCGGGCTTGTAAAAAAAATGAATCATGAATTTCGAGTATCGATTTTCATTATTCAATTTTTCTTTGGTGCCCAGGACAAGACTTGAACTTGCACGCCGTTATCGGCACTACCCCCTCAAAGTAGCGTGTATACCAATTTCACCACCTGGGCTTCTTTCTTTCAAAAGCGGATGCAAAAGTACGCTTTTTTTTGTTACCGACAAAATTTATTTTTAAATAACGTGATAAGTCGTTAAATCACAAATATGTTTGCGGTGTTTTTCTTTGTCGAAACGCTGCCGACTACTCTTGCATCAATATCAGTTCTGCGACATTTTCCACATGCTGGGTGTGGGGGAACATATCTACGGGCTGTATGCGAGCCACCTTGTAGAGCGGCGATAGCAGTTGCAGGTCGCGGGCCTGTGTGGCAGGGTTGCAACTCACATAGACTATCTTCCGTGGGCGTGTCTCCATCAACTGGCGCACCACGCTTTCGTGCATTCCTGCGCGTGGGGGGTCGGTTATCACCACGTCGGGACGGCCGTTCTGCTCGATGAACTCTGGCGTGAGGACCTTGGCCATGTCGCCAGCGTAGAACACTGCGTTATCCACACCGTTGGCAACGGCGTTTTGTCGGGCATCGGCAATGGCCTCTTCCACATATTCTATTCCCACCACCTTGTGGCACATTGACGAGAGGAAGAGGGCTATGGTTCCGGTGCCGGTATAGAGGTCGTAAACCGTTTCGTCGCCACGCAGGTCGGCAAAATCGGCTACAAAACTATAGAGTCGCTGTGCCTGTTTCGAGTTGGTCTGATAGAACGACTTGGGGTTGATGTTGAACGTTAATGCGGGTCTGCCTGCGTAGCCTTCCATGCGCTCTTCGATATGGTCGATGCCGCGATAGCACACCACGTCGAGGTCGGTATAGGAGTCGTTGAATTTGGTGTTGATGATGTATTGCAGCGAGGTTATCTGCGGGAAACGCTCATGGAGGAAGTCAAGCATGGGGAACAGCCACTCGTCGCGCTGCTCGGCAACCACTACCACCACCATCCACTGTCCTGTGGTGCTGTTGCGGATTATGATGTTGCGCAGAAATCCCGTGTGATTGCGGATGTCGTAGCAGGGCAGGTCGTGCTCTATGGCATACTGGCGCAGGGCCAGGCGTATGGCGTTGGAGGGGTCGGGCTGCAGGGCGCAGTGGTCGATGTGTATGACCTTGTCGAACACCGTGGGAGCATGAAATCCCAGTGCGCCCCATTCGGGTTCCAGCCCTTCGGCGGCGCTGGTGGGGTCGGTCTTCCACTCCTTGGTCGAGAATGTGTATTCCAGTTTGTTGCGATAATAGAATATGTCGTCGGAGCCGCAGATGGGGCGCATTCCAGAGCAGTCTATCTGTCCGAGACGTTCGAGATTGTCGCGCACCTGCTTCTCTTTGAAAGCCGTCTGGTCGGCATAGCGTGTGGTCTGCCACTTGCATCCGCCACACACGCCGAAATGAGGGCAGCGGGCCTCGACACGGCGGTCGGAATAGTGTTTTATCGCTATGGCTTTGCCGTCGGCATATTTCTTCCGTTTCTTCAGCAACTGGATGTCAACAATGTCGCCAGGCACCACATAAGGCACGAAAACCACCATGCCGTCTATCTTGGCAATGGCTTTGCCTTCGGCTCCGGCGTCGCATATCTCTACATCCTCTATTATAGGGAGTTCTTTTTTCTTTCTGCGCATGAGAGTGAACTAAAAACAATGTGAAAACAATGTAAAAACCAATGGCGTGTCGCCGTCAGATGTGGCGTGTCGTTCTATCGCATAAACAAAAAGAAGTACGGCAGAACAACACCATACTTCTTTTATAGTTTGCAAAAGCATAGCCCAGCAGGGCAAGCCCGTAGGGCTCGGCTGCAAGATTATCGCTCGTCGGAAACACTCAGTTTCTTTCTGCCTTTTCTGCGACGGTTGGCCAGCACTTTTCTGCCGTTGGCCGTGGACATTCTCTTACGAAAACCGTGCTTATTTGCTCTTTTTCTGCGTGATGGTTGAAATGTTCTCTTCATTTTGTACTCGTTTTTGGATTTGCAAAAGTACAAAGTTTTATTCAAACTGCAAGCAAAAAATGTAAAAAATCATGCATGCGGGTGATATACAATGAATTATTTTTATGCTAACCAGTGTCTGTGAACATTTTTTGACGCATGGGCACCGCTATATTAAAAATATCCCGACATGGTCTGCGGTGTTATGTTAAATAAGTCTGCCGTTAGATGAAAAAAAAAACGTACCTTTGCAAAATCTAAAAAGAACATCCACAACGATAATAAGACAAATAGATGGATTCAAAAGAATTGCTGGACAGGTTGTCGCGCATAGAGCAGAGCACCCGCGAGGAATGGATGGAAAACGTGAGTAAGGCCGAAAGCCACCCCTATTCCGTGCCTCTGCGTTTGTTGGCACTTGCTGGCGCGCAGGTCTGGGGCGAGCATCCTATCAATGGGCGGCAGTTGCGTAAAGAGGCTCTTATTGCCAACAATGCCACGTTGCCGTCGCAAATAGTGAAGAGGGCGTGCGAATACAAACCTCGGCAATTCGACGTCATGCAGGAAATCAATGCCTATCAAGAGGTTTCGTTCAAGACGGCGCCCAAGAGTGTCATACTCTCCAAATTTCTTGACGAGGGATGTGTGCAGGCGGAGCAGAGTAGCGACGAACCAATGGAAAGCCTTGAGAGCCTTGGCAAAAAAAGTATTGCCGCAGATAATGCGTTAGTATCTGAAACTCTTGCAATTGTATATGAAAGGCAGGGCAAAATAGACAAGGCAATAGAAATGTATGAGCGATTGGCCTCCCAAAATCCCGAAAAAAGTAGTACCTTTGCAAACCGAATTGCCGAACTGAAGAATAGGCAAGTGTAATGTAACATCTTATTAAAACAATAACTTACATCAAATCATGTATCAATTTATCGTCATTCTTATCCTGATAGTGTGCGTCTTGCTTGCTATCGTGGTTCTTGTTCAGAACTCCAAGGGAGGCGGACTCGCTGCCAACTTTGCCGGTGGCAATCAGATTATGGGTGCTCCTCGTACTGCCGATTTCCTTGAGAAAGCCACTTGGTGGCTGGCTGCTATACTTATCGTTCTCAGCCTTGCTGCTACCGTGGCCATTCCTCGCCACACTGTAGAGGCTGACGTTGACACCAGCATCACCAATGTCGAGATGCCTGTTGCCAATCCCGCTCCCGCTGCTCCTGCCGCACAGCCTGCTCAGGAAGCCACACAGGAATAAGAGTAATAGCCAATTATGCTATAAGGGAGATTTGCCCCACGGACAAGTCTCCCTTTCTTTATTGATGATAAATACCGCTGATTTTTAGGCGTGATGTCGCCGCAAAGTTTTTTTGGCAATTCAGGCGTCGATGACAGAACTTTACGAACAGGTAACGCATCTCATTCTCTCGCATTTCCCTCACACGCCCACGCAGGGGCAACGCGAGGCTTGCGAGACACTTGTGCGTTTTCTCTACGACCCGGACCCGTGTGCCACGGCATTGCTGCGAGGATATGCGGGCACAGGAAAGACCTCGCTGGTCAGCGCACTGATTCAGACTGCTCCGAAACTGAAAATCAAGACTTTCCTGCTGGCGCCCACGGGTCGTGCAGCCAAAGTGCTGTCGGGCTATTCGGGCAAGACCGCCTATACCATACATAAAAAGATATACACCACGCTGACCGACAGCAATGGCAACATACGCACCGTGCGAGCGCGCAACAAGCACACCTACACGTTGTTTATAGTCGATGAGGCTTCGATGATAGACGACGGGCTGTCTCCAACAGGCTATCGCAACAGTCTATTGCAGGACTTGATAGACTATGTGCGCGAGGGCGAGAGTTGCCGCCTGCTGTTCATAGGCGATAGCGCGCAGTTGCCGCCAGTTGGTGCCGACGAGAGTCCTGCACTCGACAAGGACTATCTCACCACCTTGGCGCCGCTAAAAATATTCGATTGCGAACTAACCGAGGTTGTCCGCCAACAGCATGAGTCGGGCATACTGCATAACGCCACGCTGCTGCGCCAGCAGATAGCGGAGATGGAGGTTTACGACGAGGTGCAGATGCCGCTCTTTTCGTGTCAAGGCTTTCCCGACATAGTGCGTCTTGGCGGTGCCGACCTTGAGGAGACACTATATAAGGAATATGACGACAAAATCCAGGAAGATGTCGCCATCATCTGCCGTTCCAACAAGCGCGCCAACCTATACAACCAGGCTATTCGCAACCGCATACTCTTTCGCGAAGAGGAGGTTAATGCTGGCGACTACCTTATGGTGGTGAAAAACAACTATTTCTGGCTTGAGGAAGGCTCGCCGATGGGCTTTATTGCCAATGGTGATATAGTCGAGGTCATGTCAGCCCGCAATCATCAGGAACTCTATGGCTTCCATTTTGTTGATGCCACGCTGCGCTTTGTTGATTATGCCGACGCGCCCACCATCGACTGCAAACTATTGCTCGAAACGCTACACAGCGAGTCTCCGTCGCTAACCGCCGACGAGTCGCAACGGCTTTTCGACAGCGTTATGGAAGACTACGACGACCTTCCCACCAAGGCTGACCGTATGAAGGCCTTGAAAGAAAATCCATATTATAACGCTCTGCAAATCAAATTCTCCTACGCCCTCACCTGCCACAAGACGCAGGGCGGACAGTGGCGCACGGTTTTTGTAGAGCAGGGCTATCTGACCGATGATATGCTGACACGCGAATACCTGCGTTGGCTCTACACAGCCTTGACTCGAGCCACCGACCGTGTGTACCTTCTTAACTTCGAAGACAGATTTTTTGAGGAATAGCCCTTAATCGCCGTAGGACATTAGTCAGATAGGTATATATAACAACCGAGGGGCGTGATTTCACGCCCCTCGGTTTGTTTTTCTGTAAGTTAGAAAATCTTAGAACTCGATGCTTTTGGACATCTTGAACTTACCGGCCTTCTTGGCGGGAATCTGGATTTTCTTTTTGGTGCGGAGGTTGACACCAGTGCGAGCAGCACGCTCGGTCACGCTGAAAGTACCGAAGCCAGGGAGAGTGACTTTGTCGCCCTTCTTCATGGTCTCAACGGTAGCGTCGATGAATGCATCAAGAGCCTTGTGGGCATCAACTTTGGTAAGGCCAGCCTTTTCGGCGATGGCAGCAACTAATTCGGTTTTGTTCATAATGATTTAGTTTAATTGTTGAAAAGTTTTTTAATTACGATGCAAATATATGTAAAATAATGTAAATAAAGCAAATAAATTTTTATTTTAATTTTTCTTAATTGTTTATTTGTTTAATATACAATTACTTATATTATAGCCTCTGAGGAATTCTTCTATTGTCATACGGCGTTTTCCGTTGGGTTGGAGGCTTAAAATATTGATAAATCCATCGCTTACACCTACTCTAAGATAGCGCTTGCCGTCGGTGTCCACCATGCCCTTTTCAGCATCGTTTTGCTGGACGAATGTGACCTCATAGATTTTGAACGAGAGTTCCGCCCCAGTAGTGGAGATAAGGCTCATGGTTGCGGCAGGGTAGGGAGAAAGACCGCGAACAAAGTTGTAAATCTCCTCGCCGCTCTTATCCCACGGAATGGCGCAGTCTGCTTTGAATATTTTTGGAGCCAGGTTTGGGTTTTCTACCACAGGCTGAGAAAAAGGCGTGAGCGAATGGCTCTCGATGCCGTTGAGAGTCTCCACAACTAACGAACGCCCCATTTCTGCCAGACGGTCGTGGAGTGTTTCGGCGGTGTCGCTATCGGAGATGTCGCATCGCCGTTGCAGCAGCATACGCCCCTCGTCAATGCGCTCGTTGAGCATGAAGGTCGTTACTCCGGTCTCTCGTTCGCCGTTGATGATAGCCCAGTTGATGGGGGCGGCACCACGATACTGCGGCAGGAGCGACGCATGGAGGTTGAACGTGCCTTGCGGCGGCATGGCCCACACGCACTGGGGCAGCATGCGGAACGCCACAACGACAAAGATGTCGGCCTGCCAGGCTTTGAGGTCTTCAAGAAACTGCGGGTCACGCAGTTTCTCGGGTTGCAGTATTGGCAGCCCGTGCTGTTCGGCATATTGTTTCACCGCCGATGAGGTCATTTTCAGTCCGCGCCCCGTGGGACGGTCTGGCACCGTAACAACGCCCACCACCTCGTGCGACGAATGGCAGATGGCATCGAGCGACGACACCGCAAAATCGGGCGTACCCATAAAAACTACTCGCATAGCGCACACATTTTAAGAGCCGTTACAGCCGCCTCAACGCCTTTGTTGCCGTGTTTGCCTCCACAGCGGTCGAGGGCTTGCTGCATATTGTTGGTGGTAAGCAGTCCGAAAATGACAGGTTTTTCGTGCTTGAGCGACACATTGGTCAGCCCCTGCGACACAGCCTCGCAGATGAAGTCGAAATGGCGCGTATCGCCCTGAATGACACACCCAAGGCAGATGACGGCATCACATTGGCCGCGGCGCAGCACGAGGTCGGCACCGGTAGTCAGTTCGTAACTTCCTGGAACGTGTATTATATTAATGTTGTCTTCTGCCACGCCGTGTTGTAGCAGTGTGTCGTAAGCACCTTGCAACAGGGCATTGGTAATCTCGGCGTTCCATTCGGCCACGACTATACTTATTTTATATCGACCTCCGTCGGGCACCCTCGACGGGTCGTAGTCAGAAAGATTAGTCTTTTTCATTATATATTATATGTATTGTTTCTCACTCGGATTTTTTAACATGAACTATCGTGAAAATATCTTTTCTCTCCCCATGATAATTCATGTTGAAAGTCATTGCACACGCAGACGGTCGCCGGCGTGGGGCTGTTTCAGCGATTTGTTATACTGCCGTAGTTGTCGCACTGTGATGTCGAATTTCTGCGCTATGTCGCTAAGCGTATCGCCTTCTTGAACAACGTAGTAGCGTTCGTTACTCTTGGATTTGTCGGCCTTGGCGGGCTTGCTTTCTTTGGTGGGTTCGGGTTCTTCTGCCACATGGCTCTCGTCGGCCTTATAAACGGGGGCGTCGCCATGGCGTGGCTGACGTATGCCAAAATAACTCTTGTCGAGATGCAGCCGTTTGGACCGTAGGCTGTAGGTTGAAAAATCGAGTATCCATTCGGGGTCGATAGGCTCGTATTGGAAGCGCACCTCGAAATGGAGATGCGGACCTGTGGAGCGACCTGTGGAGCCGCCAAGCCCAATGATGTTGCCAGCCTTGACCACCTGCATAGGCTTGACATTAATCTTCGACAGATGGCCGTAAACCGTTTCCAGCCCGTTGTGATGGCGCACCACAATCAGATTGCCGTATGCGCCCATGGCGCGGGCAATGCGCACCACTCCGTCGAAAGCGCAGCGCACTGGGTCGCCAGTATTTAGGCGTATGTCGGTGCCACGGTGGGGACGGTTCCAGCGCCATCCGTAGGGAGAGGTGATGATGCCTCTGACTGGGAAGCAAAAAACCGACGAGTCGCTGACGAGGCTGATTCTTATTTCGTCGGGCAGCGAGTCTAGGCGGCAGTTGTGTGGTTTCACACGGCAGTCGGAGAAAGCGTTGCCGTACCACATAAACGACGGCGCAGGGGTGGAGAGGTCGTAGAGGCTGTCTATCAGGTCGTCCGACTCCGACAGCAGGCTGTCGATGGCGGCGCGCAACTCGGTGCGCTGGCTTTCATCGATGGCGGGACCTGGCCCGGCAGTGTTGCGCGTAACGCGCGACTGCATCATGCGCGAATAAACTATGGAGTCGAAATACGACATAGGCTGCTGTGCCATAAGCGCAACGCCTGAAAGCGTCATAAGCAGCAGGGCTATCATCTTCACCACGCGTCTGTGGGCTCGCATCGCTATGCCCAGGTCCTTGCGATAACTGGCCACGGTGCGTCGCGCTACGGGGTAGCCCTCGTCGGCCAGCCTTTCGGCAATCTGGTCGTCGGTTAGCGGCGCGCTCTTGTCCTCTTGCTCCACCATTTGGGCTATGCGCTGTTTGATGATGTCGGTTGACACGGCTTCGCCGCTGTCGTTAGTGTAACTCGTAGAGAAACATTGCGACAAGGGGATTAGTCCGAAATCAGTTTGCACATATTTGTCTTTCACTATGCGCGATATTGTCGAGGGGTCGAAACCTGTTGCCTCGGCAATGTCTTTTTGCAATAGGGGGCGCTTGTCGGCGGCGTTGCCGCTCACGAAATAGTCGTGTTGCGCGTCAACGATGGCATTCATCACGAGCAGCAATGTCGATTTGCGCTGCCGTAGCGCCTCAATCAGTCCGTCGGCCGATTGCTTTTTTTCTTGCAGGAAAGCATATTGCTCTTTCTCGCTGCGCGAGAGGCTTTGTTCCGAGGCTGACAGTTGCTCCATTTGCTGCAGATACTCTTCGTCAAAGCGTATTTCGGGCATATTGCCGTCGGCAAGGCTCACGTTCAGACGGCCGCCGGTCTGTGTCACTACGAAATCGGGCGATACATATTCGGCGCCTTCGCCGTCAAGCGGCTGCACCGACAGCCCTTTCACCAGTTCCACGGCTTTCTCAACAATCTTCTCATCGGCCTTCAGTACCTGCGACAGACGTGCGAAATTGCGATTCTTGAAAAGGTCGAAATGCTGTCCAACTATTTTCTTTGCGCATAGAGTTATATCGTCCTGCGGCAGCCGCTCTAATTGGAGCAGCAGGCACTCTTGCACTGTGCGCGCCGCTATGCCCGCAGGTTCGAGCGACTGGACTATCCGCAACACCTCCGCAACATCATTCAGCGTCACAAATATGCCGTTGGCATACATGTCGTTGACAACCACGGCAAGGTCTATGTTGAGGTAGCCCGAAGCATCGATAGAGCCTAAAATCTCGTTGGCTATAGCGTTCTGCTGGTCGGTGAGGTTGCGGTAGCGTAATTGGTCGTGCAGGTCGTCGATGGCCGACACGGGGGCTGCTATCTGCGTCTCGCGTTGGTCAAATTCGCCGTTGTAGTAGTGCTCTTTGTAGTCGTATTCATCGTGCTCGCCGGCATAGTCGCGTTCGGCGTCGGGGTCATATTCGTCTGAAAGCGTGCCTCCTGGGCGCTCATCGGTGCGAGACGACACATTGTTTTCGTCAAGGGTCGTAGGGTCTATAAGGGGGTTGGACTCCATTTCGCGTTTCACCACCTCCTCTATCTGGTCCACCGAACGGCTCAGCATTTCCAGCAGTTGCAGTTGCTGTGGCGACAGTTTCTGCTGCTGTTTCTGTATCTGTTTCTGACTGTAACCTGCTTCCGGCATAATCTCGACTCTTTTTCAACGTTGCCAGCGGCGCAGCAATGGCACAAATTTTACTATCAGTTTGTTGACATCGTCGGACACTTTGAATCGCAGCACGAGCCACAAGGCTACCACGCCAAGCACCACGGTGCGCAGCACGGCATCAATAAGCACATGGCCCACAAGCGGCGACAGTAGCCACGACCATAGCAGATACATCACCACCAGCACAGCCATGATGCCTATCACACGCATCTGCCGCCACGAGAAAACGCCAACGCCCAGCCGCACCCACACAAAGGTGAGCATGGCGGCATAATAGACCAGCGTGGCTCCCAGCGATGCAGCGGCGGCGCCGCTCACGCCCATGACGGGTATCAGCGTAAGGTTCAGCACTATGGCGGTGGCCGACATCAGCAGCGAGAACGGCAGCGAGTAGGCATAACTGCGCGAAAAACTCAGCACCGTGCCCACTGGCGAGAAAGCCTGTGCCAAAATGTTGTTCAATCCCAATATCAGCACCACGCTGATGCCGCCCGCATATTCCGCTCCGTGGGGGATGACGGAATAGAGCGCGTCGAGATTGATAAGTATAAAGAAATAGAGCAGCGACGCCACCAGCAACTGATGGAGCGACACGTTCTGTACCAAGCGGTTGAGGGCAACGGTGTCGTTGTCCTTTATGGTCTGCGCCATGACGGGACCCGAAATGGCCATCAGCGAGCGCGACGGCACACCAATCACGTTGGCAATATAGGCCGCAATAGTGTATATGCCAGCCAATTGCAATCCTCCCTTCGCGCCGATGAACAGCGAGTTGAATATCTGCACATTGCTCGTGATGCCTATCACCGTCACCAGCAGCGTGTAGGAGAGAATGTTTTTAGCCAGCGCAGGAGTCATAAACGAGCGGTCTATGCAGAACGATATTTTGCCCAGCATCATCAGATAGACAAAATCTACCAGCGCCGCCAGTGCATACGACGAGCAGAAAAGCACCACAAACATATCGAGCGACACAATCCCGTGGCCGTAAAGCAGATAGGACACCAGGTTGCACAACCTCACAAATACCTCGCGCACAAACTTCGGTATAGCAATCCTCATCAGCACATTGGCACTGGCCTCAAACACCGACATATAGAGCGCGAAAAACGTTAGCGGCAGCAGCCAGAAAACATAGTTGGTGAACAACGCCGAACGCTCGCTATAAATACGCACGATGGTGTCATGCCCCACAAAGAAAAGCACCGCGAAAATCACAAAACCTACCAGCGGCAGCAGCATGGCCCATGCAAAAAAGCCGTGGTCGCTGCCGTCCGCTTCCTTGAAATAGGGGAAGAAACGCACTATCGACGAACTTGTGCCAAGCATAGCCAGCGACGAAAACAGCATGGCGGCATCGACAAGTATGCGCGTCAGTCCGATTTCCTCGGCTGTCAGACAGTCGGTTAGCACAAAGAAAGTAGTGACGAAACCTATCGCCACACCCAGATAGTTGGCTATCGAACCCTTTATAGTCTGTCGTGCAATAATGCCCATAAAAAGTCGTGCAATAATGCAAAAAAGAATTTGCAAAAATACTAATTTTAACAAAAATAATCCAAAAGAAAACACCCTTCCAAAAACGACATCACCATAAGTCCACATCCATATACGCGGCATATACGGTGCATATACGCGGCATATATGCTGCATATATGCCGCATATATGCTCCACCAAAACAGACTAAAAACCAAAATAATACACCAATAAGGCCAAAACATATCCTCCCAAAACCTCAAACAAGCAGAAAAATCTTAATTAATTGGAATTAACACCCATAATTACACATTTTTTTGTATCTTTGCCATTTCCTAAACTAACCTTGCACCCGCCATGCAAGGCCACTAAACCACTGAAAATTATATAACAAAACAAAATATTAACGATGAAAATTTACCAGACATCCGACATTCGCAACATCGCCCTCGTGGGTGGTGCCAAGTCAGGCAAAACCACTATGGCCGAGGCCATGGCCTTCTGTGGAGGCCTCATCAACCGCCGCGGCACCGTTGACGGCAAGAACACCATTTCCGACTATCGCGACATCGAACTCGACCGCAAATACTCTGTCGAGACGACCCTTATGTACACCGAGTTCGGTGGCAAGAAATTCAACATCCTCGATGTCCCCGGTTTCGCCGACTATCAGGGCGAACTCGTTTCGGCTCTCAACGTCGTTGAGGCTGCCGTCGTCGTGGTCAACGCACAGAGCGGCGTCGAAGTTGGCACCGAGATTGCTAACCGCTATGCTGCCAAACTCGACACCCCCATGCTCTTCGTCGTCAACCATCTCGATGCTGAGAAGGCTAATTTCGACGATAGCGTCAATCAGTTGAAAGACTACTTCGGTGGCAAGTGCACCGTGCTGCAGTTCCCCACCAACGCAGGTCTGGGCTTCAACCAGGTTGTTGACATCGTGGCCAACAAGATGTACACCTTCGCCGACGGCAAGATGACCGAGGCCGAAATCCCCGCCGAGTATGCCGACCGTGCCGAAGAGATGCGCATGGCCCTCGTTGAGGAAGCCGCCGCTGCCGACGACGCTCTCATGGAGAAATATTTTGAGAATGGCGACCTCACTCCCGAGGAACTCACCAAGGCTCTCAAACTCGCTATTGACAAGCGCGACCTTTTCCCCATCCTCTGCACCTCCGCCAAAGAGAATATGGGTGTTGCTCGTCTGCTCGAATTCATCGGTCAGAACGTTCCCGCTCCCAACGAGGTTTTCGATGCCAAGAAAACCAAGGGTGGCAAGGAACTCAAAAACGATTCCTCCAATCCCACCGTTGCTTTCGCTTTCAAGAGTGCCAAGGACAAGAACCTCGGCGAAATCACCTATCTCCGCATCTATGATGGCGAATTGGCAGAAAGCCAGGATGTCGTCAACGCCTGCAACCAGAGCAAAGAGCGCGTCAGCCAGGTGCTCGTCTGCAGCGGCAAAGACCGTCAGAAAGTCGAGAAGGCTTGTGCCGGCGACATCGTCTGCACCATCAAACTCAAAGACGTCAAAATCAACCAGACTCTCACCACTCCTAAGAATACCGACGACGCTGTAGTCGAAATCGAGTTCCCGACTCCTATCCACACCGTCGCCGTCAAGGCTGCCAACAGCAACGACGACGAGAAGGTTGGTGCCGCACTGAAAGACCTCTGCATGTACGACCGCAGCCTCTCTCTCGAGAATAGCCGCGAACTCCGTCAGGTCATTCTCGGCTGCCAGGGCGAACTCCACCTCAACACCATCAAGTGGTATTTCGACAACCAGTACAAACTCGCTGTCAACTTCACCGCTCCCAACGTTCCTTATCGTGAGACCATCACCAAGAGCGCTGAGGCTATGTATCGCCACAAGAAACAGTCCGGCGGTAGCGGCCAGTTTGGCGAGGTCCACATGCTCGTCGAGCCTTACTATGACGGCATGCCCAACCAGACCAAGTACCCCATCCGCGACACTCAGGAATATCCTCTCGAGTGGGGTGGCAAACTGGTCTTCAACAACTGCATCGTTGGTGGTGCCATCGACGCCCGCTTCATGCCCGCCATCCTCAAAGGTATCATGGAGAAGATGGAGCAAGGTCCTCTGACCGGTTCCTACGCCCGCGACATCGTGGTCAACATCTACGATGGTAAGATGCACCCCGTGGACAGCAACGAAACCGCCTTCAAGATTGCCGGTCGTACCGCTTTCCGCGAGGCCTTCAAGCAGGCTGCTCCCAAGATTAAAGAGCCCATCTACGATGTGGCCGTTACCGTTCCTACCGAGAGCCAGGGAGGCGTCATGACCGACCTCCAAGGCCGTCGCGCCATGGTGCTCGGTATGGAGTCCGAAGGCAAATACACCACCCTCAAAGCCAAAGCCCCTCTCGCCGAAATGAACCGCTACTGCACCGCCCTCAGTTCGCTCACCAGTGGCCGTGGTACTTTCACCATGACCTTCAGCAGCTACGAGCTCGTCCCCACCGACGTGCAGCAAGCCCTTCTCAAAGCCTACGAAGAGGCCGCATCAGACGAAGAGTAGTTCAATACTCATACATCATCAAAGGAGAGGCATTTTTACAATGCCTCTCTTTTTTCTTAAAAACAAGTCGCTTGAAGTCCTACGAAATTTGTCGTGGTTTAGCGCAATGTTTTTTATTTTGTATCTTTGCTTATTGTTTATGGCAAATAAAAAAGAAATAATATGAAACAAAAACTATTCATTATCGCACTGTTAGTGCTTTCCACCGTGGTAGCCACGGCACAAGAAAAGAAATGGAAGTTCAACATCAACGGAGGTGGCATCATCAACACCGGTAACATCAGCAATATCGCTGTCAGCCAGGGCGCGGGTGCCGACCGCAACGACAGTGTTCTGGCTTTCAGCGCCAACTATAAGTACATCTATGGCGAACAGGACCATGTGATGAACAACCGCGAACTCTCTTCCAGCCTCCAGTTCGACCTCTGGCAGTATAGCACCATCTCGCCCTTCCTCGCTGCCACCGACCTCATCAACCGTTTCAAAGGCTACGACAACAAACTCTCTTTGCTTGTCGGTGCCAAGTGGCGTATCTATTCCGTCCCCAGCATCTGCGACTACTCCATCAGTGCCGCATACGTGTCGGAGTTTATCGACTACTACGACGACGAGACGGGTCTTTCGCCCAATGTGCAGCGTCTCTCCCTGCGTGCCAAAATACGTCAAAAAATCGGCTCGACCACGCAACTCAAGCATACCACTTTCTATATGCCGTCTTTCACTGACTTTATGGACGACTACATCATAACAAGCGTTACCAGCCTCGAAAATAACATCTACAAAAACGTATTCCTCGGCGTACAGTTCAGCCTCGAATACCGCAACCTCGTGCCGACAGGCAAAGAGTATCTCGACACAAGAACCGAGATAACCCTGCGCGTCAATTTCTAAAAAAAGAGTGAAATAATAGCAGCCCCCCGCACTAAAAATTAGTGCGGGGGGCTGCTATTTGTAGGTATATGTCGCCGCTATAATCGTATTCATTTTTGCGTCTTTTACCGCATATTTGCATTTTTTCAAAAAAAAATTTAATATTGAATTTCTTTATCAATACGTCAATAATACTTTATTTATTGATAATAAGAATATTAGGTATGTTTTGCCTATTTATATAGTTATAAGAATAATATCATAATACCCCAGGAGTATGAATTTTCGACGTTTATTCTTTTTGTTTATTTCGTTGATTGTCGCTAATATAATATGTGCGCAGGTGCCACAGGCTTTCCTCTATCAGATGGTCGTGCGTGACGCCAACGATGTGCTTGTGCGTAGTCATAGTGTGGGGCTGCGGCTCACGATACAGCGTAGCGGCGGCTCGCCCATCTATTATCAAGAGACGCATAATGTTATGACCGACGCCAACGGCCTGCTGCAGATAGAGGTGGGTCGCGGCACGCGTAACACCACCTACGGCGAGTTCAACGCAATCCCTTGGGGAGACTACAACGATATAGTGCTTATTTCTGATATTGACCCTGCTGGCGGTACGTCATACTCGCTTACTGCTACGCAGCCGCTGCAGGCTGTGCCCTACGCTTTTATGGCAGATGAGCATCAGAACCTCGCCAACGCCGTCACCCTCGGCAACCGCGCGGGCAACTACCAACTAAAGAGCGTCAAAGACCCCACCGACCCTCAAGATGTTATTACCAAACGCTACCTTGACTCAGTGTTAGCCGAATTGGTGCGACGTAGCAATACTCTGACGCGCGACACTGCGGCCTGCGTCAATCCGTTAAATATGCCTTTTGCATGGCGTGGTGAGAATCGTGTTGCAGAAGGCACCTATACCTTTACCAAGCCGGGCGCTGGCGCAGGTGGACTGGATAGCATCATTATACTAACCCTTCGTGTTGATGAAGGCACCCATAATGTCAATATTGTCAATCAGGCCGGAGCCTATACATGGCACGGCAATAACTATGCTGCCTCTGGCACCTACACCTACGCTTATACCGACGGAAACGGTTGCCCCAGCGTCGATACCTTGAAACTCACCATCTCCGCCGCCGTGGTCTATGGCGATACCACCCCCGTCGAGAAATGCGGCAGTTTCACTTGGTACGGTACGCCTCTGCTGGCCTCAGGCGACTATACCCACACCTTTGTAGGCGTTGGTCCTGGCGGTGTGGATAGTATTCTACGCCTCCATCTAACCATCAAGCCACTCGGAAATAGAACACTTACAGAGACGCGTTGCGACACCTACCATTGGGATCTTGAAGATGCCGACTATACCTCGACAGGCACCTACAGTCATACCATCACAGGTGGCTCAGCCAACGGCTGCGACAGCATTGTGCGCCTCGAACTCACCATCAACCAGACCGTATATCGCGACACTGCTGCTGACAAATGCGAGCACTTCACATGGTACGGCAACAATTATACGTCAACATCCAACCAGACAAAAACATTCAATAACGGTGCTGCCAACGGCTGCGACAGCACCATCCGCCTCGCCCTCACCATCCGCCCCAAGGCAACTAGCACTGACACCCGTTCGGCCTGCGACAGTTACGATTGGATAGACGGCAACACTTATACTTCCGACAACAATAGTGCCACCTACACTTTTACACTCGGTGCCGCCAACGGCTGCGACAGCACCGTAACACTAAACCTTACCATCAATACCGCCACCGTCGGCACCGATACTCGTACCGAGTGTGACAGTTACACATGGATAGACGGTAACACCTACACCGTTAGCAACAACACCGCCGTTCACCACACCACCAACGTGGCAGGCTGCGACAGCACTATAACACTCAACCTCACCATAAACTACAGCACCACCGCAATAGACCAACAAGTGGCTTGCGACAGTTACACATGGATAGACGGCAATTCTTACAACTCAAATAACAACACAGCAACGCACAGACTTGACAATGCCGCTGGCTGCGACAGCAACATAACTCTAAATCTTGTTGTCAGGTCTAGTAGCAGTAGCAACGTCACAGAGAACGTCTGCGGTGGAATTGCTACCTATAGAGATAACACATATATCGCAACAACCAGCGGTGCTGCTTATGAAATACATTTGTCCAATGCCCTAGGTTGCGACAGTACAGTCCACCTTACCGTTTATAATCGAGCCTATACTGGCGCGGGATTGAGTTTTGATACAGTCTGTGCAGGAACAACGAGTTATACTTGGAGCGACTGGAATGATGAATCTACAGAATTACAGAATGTCACTGTGTATTCGGAAGATTTCGAGGGATTAGGCACTGGTGGATCTCCAACAGGAGGCTGGTGGGGTGAACGTACATCAACTACTATGACAGGGTTTAAGGCTTATTCTACATTTGGTTCTTATGTCCAATCGGCTCAAAATGGATCAATGTTTTTAATCAATGTAGGTACGGATGAATATGATTATCAAGCCGCAGGTATCTATACACCAGGATTTACCTTGACAGGTGGACAAACTACCATATCGTTTTACTATAGGCAGAATGCAACAGCGTATTATCCATATATGACTATTTGGGTAACCAATAGTCAAAATGATAATTGGGCAAGTGGTACATACGTGAGAAGTATATTTAACAATTCAAATGCACTTCAAACAAGTTGGACACCAAGCACAACGACAATTACACCCGCTGCGGGCACCTATTACCTAATGTTCTATTGTGAAGGAGCGAACATTTCTTGGCTTGCAATTGACAATATCGTCATTACTGAACGTCGAAATGTTACCGTCTATACGCCACACGTTACAGACCTGTCGAGTACTCCTAATGGAAGCAACTGGACCAGCGGTGTTACCACTAATGCTTACGGATGCCCCGTCAGCGGTCGATACATCCATAAACGCGCAGTTGGTGAATCCTTTACTGAAGTGGCCTGTGAGAGTTACCGTTGGATAAATGGTACCACCTATACCGAAAACCAATCTAACAGATTGTATAATCATACTCGCACCTATAACACTCATTCCTGCAACGTTACAGATACACTGAACTTAACCATAAATACCTCTGCTAGCAGTGCTGCCACTCAGACTGCTACCAATAACTTCATTTGGGCTACAAGTGGTATTGATGGTCACGGAACGGGACTTACCTATGGATATAGCGGCAACTATATTGGCCCTTACTATACTACAGGAGCATGCCAGAATCGAGACACACTGCATCTCACTGTAAACCGCATTGCCTGCGCCGGCAGCAAATACACCGTCAGTAGTTGTACTCCGTTTACTTGGGAGGCTTCGGGTGCATACGGCAAAGGCACTGGTTCTACTTACAGCACCATTGGAACCAATCAATATTTCGGACCTGAATATACTCCCGCAGGCTGCGCCGAGGGAATCCACGACACACTTGTGTTAACATACGGCACCGCCGCCAGCACACGCTACGATATTGCAGAGTGTGATAGTTATACCTGGCCTGCAAGCGGTACTGACGGCCACGGTACCACCACAACCTATAGCACCCTCGGCAACCACCGCTATACAGGGCCTACTTACTATACCGCAATAGGTTGTGCCAGCGTTGATACTCTCAACCTGACCCTTGGTGCCTCTACCCACACCGAGGAAACGCAGACCGTTTGCGACGGCGTAGTATGGCACGAAATAAACCGTACCACAACAGGCGACCATATATATAACTACACCAACGGCGACGGCTGCGCCAGCACTGAAACACTGCACCTAACCGTAAAGCATAGCAAAGTTTTCGACACTGCTATTACCGTATGTTCAGGCGTTACAAGCGTACCAACACAAAGAATTGTACGCTTATACTATGAAGATTTTGAAAATGCCTCAACTTTGGATGATTGGGATATCGGAATTGGAACTGGAGCGCAATATGCGTTAGACGGATGGCAGCGAGTGTCGGGTAGCAAGGCATATGATGGCTATTCTCTTGTTTGCCAAAGTCCAATTAATAATAGTTATGTATGGGCTTCAAGTTACGCAACAACCCCATTAATTTATATGGAAGACCCAGCGAGAACTAGTATATCATTCAAATTAAAATTGCCAGCGACATGGAATTGGGAAGATAACTATTTGCCTGATTTGTTGCAATTATATTGTTTGCAAGAAGATGATGATGATGTGCTGAATAACTATGATTCTAAAGTCATATGGGATAATACAAGTGGTAGTTCTCGCTTGCAAGCAAGCAGTTGGCTTACTAGAACGGTAAGTATATCTGCACTATATTCTGCCCCAGGTAATTATTCTTTTGTATTCCGTGATCGTGATGCATGGTCGTATGCTGCAATAGATAGTATTGACGTGCGTGGTCCTGCCACAATTCCTGTGCCACAAGACCTGCCCATCGGTACCCCAACACTGCGCACCACCCACTATACTGCTGCTAACGGATGCGACAGCACGGTAAACATCACTTGGACTGTGACTTCTTGCGGCGGACATATCGACCTAAACATCGACCCTGCTTTCGCCTCGCCCATCAGAGAAAACCACCCAACTCCCGAATATATTGAAAGCGAGAACTCGCGTGGCGATTGTGCTCCGCAGGACCTTAAAGAAAACAATAAGGAAGAGAATAAGGCTTTAGAGGAGTCGAGGTGTTTGGGCTTATACGAATATAGGGATAATTCAAAGGCCTCCGAGTATTCTGAATACCCCGAGGCCTCTGAAAAAACTCTATTCTATTATCGTAGAGGTAGAGAGTGCTATTTTACCGAAAGCACTTCGGTTACTATGTATTGACTTTCACCTCGCCAGGGGAGCGTGCCCATATAGCGTTTCCAACGCAGTTCAACATTCTTGCCGGAGCAGCGCATCAGCGAGTCGGCTATAGCGTCGTCGGTTACGGAGAATTTGAACTCGTTTGAGCGTAGAGTGTTTGTAGAGGGACTGGTGGATTTGAATCCGCTTTGAATTACTTTACCCTCGTAGGTTTTGAACACAACGCCTTTATACTGAAAAAAGTTCAGTTCGCCAGCATCGACACCTGTGCTATAAACAAAAAAGAAATGGAAATAGATATATGCCGATAGAGCAATTACCGCTATGGCGACTACGGAACTAATGATTTTTGTTTTCATTGTCATTGATTATCTGTTTTTGTTGTTTGATATTCTGGTTTGATATGGTTAATGGTTTGATAAATATAGTTTTAATAGAGAGATTGCAACCATATTCAATACACAAAAATAGTGTTTTTTAGGTAAGTGGGCAGTTAAAAATGATAGATGTTTTTCCGGTCCGTAACCAAAATGAAATACCAAAGAGCACTTCATTCTATATATAAACTCACTATGAGGGGCGAATTATGACAAAATAAATCGCTCATAGAAGGACAAGGATGTGTATCTCCAAACGGTCTAACCCAAAACTGCTTTAGATAAATCAATTTATTTTCTTACATTTGCAGACGTACATAAACAATGTGTCATAATTAAAAAATTGTATATGAAAAAGATATTTTTACTTTCTTTATTTGCTGTTGTTGCTTGTGGTGCTGCTTTTGCTCAGAAAGGCGTTTCGGTTGCCGAAAAGGATGTGCCATCACGTATGGTGATAGACTTTCAGCGTCAGCAGATTGATGCCCGCGAGGTGTCGTGGATGAAGATAGACTCGCTAACCTATGAGGTCCGTTTTATTGATGGCGACAATGGCGAGCAGGGCATCCGTTATACCCCCAGAGGTACCGAGAACCGCTACTATTTCTCCACCAGCAACTGTCCGCGCAGCATACAGGACAGCGTTAAGGTTCGCTATCCTAAATTCAAGATTACCAACATCTGCGTGCGCAATGCCAAACGTCAGTCCTCATACGAGGCCCGCATTGCCCGCATGGGTGGCTTCCTCTTTTGGAAGAAAGAGAAAGAGTCCAAGGTTCTCCACTTCGACGTCTTTGGCAAATTCCTCGACGAAGAGTAATAGGTAATTGTAATAGGCCCAATTAGAGTCTTTTAAGCCGCCGAATAGGTCTTATTGGTCCAATTGCCCCTAATCAATAAAGAAAGTCCCAGACGGTGCGTCTGCCTCGTTAGGGACTTTCTTTTTGATAAATGTAATACTTTCAATGGTGCTGATAATCCATTAGTGTTTTCTTTTCACACAAAAAGCAGAAGAGCAAGGCCATACGCCTTGCTCTTCTGCTTTTTTATTTGTCGTTGGCTTATTCAGCCAAGTCTTTGCCGTGGCAGTTCTTGTATTTCTTGCCGCTGCCGCAGGGGCATGGGTCGTTGCGGCCCACTTTTTTCTCAACGTGGACTGGCTGCGGTTTTTCCCTTGGAGCGGTGCGCTGCTGTGCGGCCTGCTGCATGGCGTCGGGACGGCTGGTTTGCAGGCGACGGTCGTCGGTGCGGGGCTGCTGGGCTTCGCGCACGTTGTCGTTCTCTGGCACATGGATAGAGGCTCGGCTTAGGAACGAGGAGATTTGACGGTTGACCTCGATAAGCATCTTCTCAAAGAGGTTGAAGGACTCGAACTTGTAAATCAACAGCGGGTCTTTCTGCTCGTAACTGGCGTTTTGAACGCTTGTTTTGAGGTCGTCGAGTTCGCGCAGGTGCTCTTTCCAAAGGTCGTCGATAATGGCCAGGGTGATATTCTTCTCGATAGCCAGTTCTATTTCGCGGCCGTGACTCTCGTAACCTTTCTTGACGGGAACAATCACGTTCATATTCTTCTTACCATCGGTGATGGTGTAGAGCACGTTGAGGTAGCGAGTGTTCTCGTAGCAGTATTTGATGGTGGGGTAGGCCAGTTCGGCAAGACGCTGCATACGCTCTTTGAAAGCGTTGTATGTCAGGTCGTAGAGTTTCTGCACGGCATCGCTACGACGCATATTGAAGAGTTCCTTCTCGGTGAACGGTACATCGCAAGCGAAGATGCGAATCATGTCCATCTTGAAAGCCTCGAAGTCGTTGTTCTCATTTGCCTCGTCGTAAATCATCTCGCAGGTGTCGTAGAACATATTGCTGATGTCGATAGAGAGGCGGTCGCCGTAGAGTGCGTTGTGGCGCTTGTTATAGATGACGGTGCGCTGGTTGTTCATCACATCGTCGTATTCCAGCAGGCGTTTACGAATGCCGAAATTGTTCTCCTCGACTTTCTTCTGCGCGCGTTCCACGGTCTTGGTAATCATAGAATGCTGGATAACCTCGCCCTCTTTGAGACCCATCTGGTCCATGACGCGTGCAATGCGTTCGGAACCGAAGAGACGCATGAGGTTGTCTTCGAGCGAGACGAAGAAGAGCGAACTGCCAGGGTCGCCCTGACGGCCGGCACGACCACGCAACTGACGGTCCACGCGGCGGCTCTCGTGACGTTCTGTGCCAATGATAGCCAATCCGCCTGCCTCTTTGACGCCGTCGCGCAGTTTTATGTCGGTACCACGTCCTGCCATATTGGTGGCGATGGTCACGCGGCCTGCCTCGCCAGCCTCGGCAACGATGTCGGCCTCTTTCTTATGCAGTTTGGCGTTCAGCACGTTGTGCTTGATTTTCTTCATGGTGAGCATCTTGCTCAACAGTTCGGAGGTCTCGACCGATGTGGTACCAACCAACACCGGGCGGCCTTCGCCCACGAGGCGTTCTATCTCATCGATGACGGCTTTGTATTTCTCGCGTTTAGTCTTATAGACCATGTCGTCCATATCGACACGGGCTATGGGACGGTTGGTGGGGATGACAACAACATCGAGTTTGTAGATGTCCCACAACTCCTTGGCCTCGGTTTCTGCCGTACCCGTCATACCCGCAAGTTTCTTGTACATGCGGAAATAGTTCTGCAGGGTGATGGTGGCGTAGGTCTGCGTGGCGGCCTCCACTTTGGCGTTCTCCTTGGCCTCGACAGCCTGGTGCAGTCCGTCGCTCCAGCGGCGGCCTTCCATGATACGGCCGGTCTGTTCGTCAACGATTTTCACTTGGTTGTCCTCGGTGACGATATAGTCAATGTCGCGCTCGAAAAGGGTGTAAGCCTTAAGCAGTTGGTCAACGGTGTGCACCCGGTCACTCTGTATAGCGAAGTCGTTGAATATCTGCTCTTTCTTGGCGGCTTTCTCTTCGGCGGAGAGGGACGAGTCGTTCTCCACCTCGGCAATCTCGCTGCCTATGTCGGGCAGTTGGTAGAAACGGCGGTCCTCGCCTTTCTTGTCGAGAAACTCCATACCCTTGTCGGTGAGTTCCACTTGGCGCTGTTTCTCATCGATGGTGAAATAGAGTTCGTCGTCAATCTTGTACATGTATTTGTTCTGCTCCTGCATATAGAAGTTCTCAGTGCGTTGCAGGATAGTCTTGATACCTGTCTCGCTGAGGAACTTGATGAGGGCGTTGTTTTTGGGCAGACCGCGATAGGCTCGCAGCAGCAGCATGGCGCCGCGCTCTTCGGGCTTGGGGTCGGGGTTGGAGGCCATCTCCTTTTTGCAGTCAGCCAAAATCTGTGTTACGAGGACGCGCTGGGCGTTGTAGAGCGATTCGATGACGGGTTTGAAGCGGTAGAACTCCTGCTCGTCATCGCCCTTGCCTGTGGGACCGCTGATAATCAGAGGTGTACGAGCATCGTCGATAAGCACGGAGTCAACTTCGTCAACGATGGCGTAGTTATGTCCGCGTTGCACCAGTTCTTCGGGGCTGCGGCTCATATTGTCGCGCAGGTAGTCGAAACCAAACTCGTTGTTGGTGCCGTAGGTGATGTCGGCGTTGTAGGCCGCTTTGCGCTCGGCGCTGTGGGGCTCGTGCTTGTCGATGCAGTCCACCTTCAGTCCGTGGAATTCGAAAAGCATACCCATCCATTCGGAGTCGCGCTTGGCTAGGTAGTCGTTGACCGTAACCACATGCACGCCTTTGCCTGGCAGAGCGTTAAGATAGACAGGCAACGTTGCCACGAGGGTCTTACCCTCGCCCGTGGCCATTTCGGCAATCTTGCCGCTGTGCAGCACCGCGCCGCCAATAAGTTGCACGTCGTAGTGCACCATGTCCCATTTAATCATGTTGCCGCCAGCCATCCACGACGTAGCGTAGTGGGCTTTGCCCTCGCTGTCGATAGTGACGCTCTCGCGAGTGGCTGCCAGGTCGCGGTCGTGGTCGTTGGCAGTAACCACCACCTCGCTGCCTTCGGCAAAGCGTTTGGCGGTAGCCTTGACAACGGCAAACGCCTCTGGCAGAATGTCGTTGAGCACATGCTGGGTCTTTTCATACGACTCCTTTTCGAGGACGTCGATGCGTTTGTAGAGGCCCTCTTTTTCCTCAACGGGCATATCATATTCGGTCTCAATGCGACCACGCAGTTCGGACAGTTCGTTTTCTTCGTTCTCAATAGTCTTGCGTATCAATTCCTTGAATTCAAGGGTCTTGGCTCGCAGTTGGTCGTTGTCAAGAGCCTCGATTTCGGGATAGACTTTCAGTGTGGCGTCAAGGAAGGGCTTAACCTCTTTGAGGTCACGTTCAGACTTATTACCAAAAAGTTTGGATAAAAATTCTAACATCTTGATGAGTGTATGCTGTTGTTATATAATATTTTACGCTAAATCAACACAATATAAGCAGATGCAAATTTACAAAAATCAGTGGAATAAATCAACCATATTTGTCAGTGGACTAAGCCAATAACATGAGGGTGCTGTTTAGGATTTGGCCATTTGTTGTTTTGTCATGCGTAATACATGATGTTTGTGTGGCGGGCATTTGTTTTTTTTATACCTTTGCAAGTCGGAAATGAGAAGGGAAACCTCTCTGTTAGATATTTTGACAAATTTGAACGAAACACATAATCAATGACTTCGGAAGAAATTTTATCCATTGTTTGCGGAGATAGGCTTTTGTCGATTGGCGAGCCAGAGCAGGAAGATATTGAAATGTCAATAATAAGCGGTATGTGCGATTTTGGCGAAACCTACTATCGCGATGGGCATGCTGCTGATTTGGTGCCGATGTTGCAAGATGTTTTTGAGCAGATAGGCCATCGTGACGATGCAAATGCCGTGGCGGTGGAGTTGAAGGTGATGACATCGATGTCAGAGACGCTGGATTTTGAGGCAAGAAGCGAGATGAATGCCGCCATTATGCAGGCAATGGAGCAGGCTAATGCCCGTTGCCCTATAACAGGGCAATTTGCTGTCCGTCAGCGAGACATCGCTGCTGGCAAGGTTGAGGTTATGGGCGTGGCCTATTTTATGCGTAAGCATTGGAACAACCTGAAACCTGCCTCGACGTTCCAGCAGTGGGTTGTGGCGCAGGCAGAAAAAATAGAGAACATACGTTTGACGGCCCACAAGAACCACGCTCTCGTAAACCAGTTTTACAACAAGACCCCGTATATCACTCATCTTGACATGGTGGCCCAGGCTGCCTATCGTTATGGTGGCGAGGTGTGTGGTTCGGAACATGACGTGGTGCCTCTGATGTTCTCAGCCTACTATCACGACAGCATCGAGGATGCGCGTCTGTCGTATAACGACGTGCTGAAGCAGGCCAAGACATTTATGGACGACAAACAAGCCACTATGGCTGCCGAGATAGTGTATGCTCTGACCAACGAGAAAGGCCGTACACGCATCGAGCGTGCCAACGATAAATATTATATCGGAATTTGTGTGACGCCCTACGCTCCGTTTGTGAAACTATGCGACCGTATGGCCAACACTTCCTATTCGTTTAGTCGGTCGAGTTGCAAGCCGGGCATGAAAGAGAAATACCGTGCGGAGATGCCGCATTTCATCAGGGCCATTTCTTCCGGCAGTACCGATAAAAGGCTTTCTCTCCCATCAACAATGGTTGACGAGTTGATGGCTATTGTAGAGCAGTAGCGAGCCGCTAATTCTTGAAAAGAGCGCTATTTTTTGTCCAGCACCATATCGAACTGGTCGCATTTGCCTGTGCGATGCGCCAGGTGCTTGGTTGATGGCGATATGCCGAAGAGTGGAGAATAGGTGCGCACCTTTATGGTCTGTCCGTCGGGCATAAACTCGAGTATGCGCAGCCATCCGTCACCACCGTTGCCTTCCCATCCGCCACCGAGAATCTGAACGTTGAACATCATCTGATGGACGGTGCGTCCGGCATTGTTTTTGTCGCTGCGGTAGGCCACGGCGTCTTCAAATTCGCCTGGGTGTCCGGTATGTCCGCATATGACGAGGTCGATGTTAGGGGCCTGGCTCACCAGTTTGTCCCACACGCCTTGCCCCCAGTTGGGATTGGGTATGGTGTAACGCTCGTTGTCGGTATAGGCTGCGGTGCGTTCGCGCAGGAACGAGTGGGTCATAAATATGACGCGACAGTCTTTGTACTTGTCGCTCTCGCAGAGTTTTTTAGCCCATTCCAGCACCTCGTCGCGCGGTGCAAACTCTGTGGTGATAATCAAGACATTTCCCCAGTTGTCAAGCGAGAAGAAGTAAGCGGAGTTCTCGAGCGAGGCAAAGCCTTGGCGGTTGGGAAACTCGGCCACGAGGCAGTCGCGCAGTTTGTTGTTGCGTTCGGCGGTGAAGTATTCGTTGAAATGGGTGTTTCCGTTTTCTGCTCGGCGGTAACCATACTCGTGGTTGCCTGGCGAGATGATGTAGGGCACACGGTTGTCGAGGCGTGCAAAGGAGCGAGAACCCGATTCGTACATCTGGCGGCTGGTCTGGTTGAGCATCTTGCGGTTCAAGGCGTTGTTGTCGTTCTGCTCGACAATGTCGCCAGTGCAGAGCACTGCCTTGATGTTCAGGTTTTCGATATTGTCGGCAATCCATGCCGTGCATAGTTCGAAAAGAGGCTGGTTGATGTCGTATTTGGTGTAGCCTTGCGGGTCGCCCAGCAGTATCATAGAGAACGACTGCGGGTTTTCAAGGTGCTGCTGGTCAGCGCGATGTTGTGCCATAAGAGGCATGGCGGCAACCAACGCCAAAAGCAGTATTACTTTTGTTTTCATTACCTTATAAGTGAAGTGTGCCTTTTCTCTGGCCATAGAACCGTTCTATTTATTGAAAGATAGGATTTTCGGCAATTATTTGTTTTGCGGGAATGTGTTGTATTTCTTCCCCAGGTTTTTGCACTATGACACATTCGTTGTGTAGTGCTTTTTCTTGAAGCATACGTTTTTCGGCAAGTTGCAAACCGTAAATCAATTTATTCTTCAATTCATTTATTTCTTCTTCTGACATATTTCTTGTATTTTACAGAATGAATTGTGATTTAAGATAGTGGTTTCTTGATTGATACCGCCATAGGCTATCATTTGGCGAGGCGATTGGCTGTTGTCAAAGATAGACCAGAAATTGACTATTGGTATAAAGAGTTCCATAAGGTTACGGATGCCGCTAACATAGCGTCGCCGTATTACGTTCTCGGGGATGTTGTGACCACCATGATTTACTCGCTCGGATACACGCTGAATGGCTAATTCTGGCGAGTTAAGCCAAAAAAATAACAATGTGACGACATATCCTTTTTCCTTCGCACGATTGATAAGATTGGTGTATGAGCGTGTAGCAAGCGTGGTCTCTATAGAAAAGGTTTCTCCTTGTGATAATAGGTCCTCTATTCGTTGTAACATCAATCGCCCCGCTTGAATGGCCATCTCTGATGGATTAAATGGGGAGAGACCTTTGGCAATTTCATCCGCATTGACAAACTCTCGACATTTGAGAATGTCAGGAAGAACAGTATATGAGGCTGTTGTTTTTCCAGCACCATTGCATCCTGCTATTATGTAGAGTTGTCTATTCATTATTGATTTATTGCTGCATTAGGTGGCGCATTACTGCTTGGCCGTCTTTTATTACCTGCATGGCCCAGTAGAGTTTTAGTGTAGTTTGCTCTTCGTCGTTGAGTTGCCATGCTATGTCGCTGTGGCGCATGCGTTCGGTGAGGGCGTAGAGGCTGAGGGCTGCCGATACGGAGATATTGAAACTCTCGGTAAACCCATACATGGGAATCTTGACGTAGCCGTCGGCGTGGTCGATGGCTTCTTGTGTTAGTCCTGTTAGTTCGGTGCCAAAGACGAGTGCCGTCGGCTGAGATATGTCGAGGTCGCCAATCATTGTGTCGTTCTCGTGTGGCAGAGTAGCAATGATGCGGTATCCGCGCTGGCGCAGGGCGTCGTAACTCTGTGTGATGGTGGGATATTTGTAGATGTCCACCCACTTGTTAGAGCCCATTGCCACGTCGGGGTTGGGGCAGTATTGGTTGCGGTTCTCCACCACATGAACGTCCTGTACGCCAAAGCAGTCGCACGAACGCAGCACGGCGCTGGCGTTGTGGGCTTGATAGACATCTTCGAGCACCACGCAAATGTGGCGGGTGCGGTTGAGAACAAGGCGGTCGAAGAGGTCGCGTTTGTTGTCGGAGAAAAGTTGCGAGGCACGCTCGTAGAGGTCCTGCTTGTCGGACAGAGAGAGACCGTCGAAGAAACGGCTGTATTCTTGGCTGATTTCTGGCATGTTTTTGTGGATAGATTGTTAGTCGGGCGGAGGCTGTCGCTCCACGAGCAAGGTCTATTTTTTGTCGGCGCGGTTCAGTTCGCGCAGACGTGAGTATTTCATAAAGGTGTAGTGGGCGTTGAAACGGCAGATGGTGTAACCTGTAAATCCGTCGAGCATTCCGAGGCGCAGATAGAAATCGCGCACAAAGGTCCAACTTGATTTCAGTGCTATGGTTAGGGTGTTCACTCGGTGGCCGGAGGCGTGCATCTTCTTGGCCGCCAGCATGGCATAGTGATTTTGTCGTTCGGCGTGCTCGGTTATGCTGTAGTAGGAATAGTGCAGGAGGTCGCCGTGGAGGGTCGCGAAGCGTGGCGAGCCGTCGAACACGAGTTCCTCGTGCACCACGCCTTCCCAATGGGCTTTGCCCGTGGGCCAGAGGCGTATCTTGCTGTCGGGATACCATCCGCAGTGGCGCACAAAGCGTCCGCAGTAGTTTGTGAGGCGGTTCATGCGATAGACAGTGTCGAGACGGGCCTCTTCTTTCTTGAGGCGCAGCATGCTGTCGCGCAGGGTGGGGGAGAGTGCCTCGTCGGCATCAATGGAGAGAATCCATTCGCAGTGAGCCAGTCCGTTGGCGTAGTTCTTCTGTTCGGAATAGCCGTCCCATTTGTGAAACACGAATATGGCGCCATATTCTCGGCATATTTCGCCAGTACGGTCGGATGAACCAGAATCGACAACGATGACTTCGTCGGCAATGCCGTCGAGTGATGCGAGGCAGCGTCCGATGTTGCGCTCCTCGTTCTTGGTGATGATGATGGCGGAAATGGTCATATAGTGTTTTCTATGCCTTCGCGGTGGATAGGCTGATAAAGTTTCATTTTGCAAAGTTACTACTTTTTTCTATTTTTGCATTTTTAAGTTTAGACAGAATGGAAAGCATGATAATAGGCTTTGATGCCAAACGCGCGTTCAACAACAAGACAGGTCTCGGCAATTATAGCCGTATGGTTATTAGCCGTTTTGCTATGGAGCATCGAGATTGCGCCTGCATTCTATATACTCCTTCTATTGACGAGGAATTAGACGGCTATTTCAAGGGCATTGCCAATGTTTCGTCGCGTCGTCCTCTTGGTTTTAATAGGCTTTTCAAGTCGTTGTGGCGTGAATATGGCATGTCGCGCGAGGTGAAATATGACGAAGTGGACATTTTTCACGGGCTTTCCCACGAGTTGCCCTACGGACTGGGGCGCGACGTGCGCAAGGTAGTCACGATGCACGACCTTGTGGCATGGCGCTTTCCGCATTATTTCAAGAAGATAGATGCCAAGATACATCGTCGCAAGCAGACTCACGCTTGCCGAGTGGCCGATGTGATTGTGGCAATAAGCGAGCAGACCAAGCGCGACCTTATAGATATAATGCATGTTCCAGAGCAGAAAATCAAGGTCATCTATCAGTCATGCGACGACATATTTTGGTACCCCATAGAGCAGTACGACCTTGACCAGACACGCAAGAAATACGACTTGCCCGACAAATATCTTATATGTGTTGGCACCGTCGAGGAGCGTAAAAACCAGATGTCGGTGGTGCGTGCCATGCAGCAGGTGCCAGAGGACATAAGCCTTGTCATTGTTGGCCGTCTGCGCGGTAGTTATGGTTCGTCGGTGCTCGACGAGATAGAGCGGCTTGGTTTGTCGAAACGCATCATCGTGATAGATGATGCCGATTTCGACGATTTCCCTTATCTCTATGCTTGTAGCCTTGGCTCTGTCTATATGTCGCTTTTCGAAGGCTTTGGCATTCCTATTATAGAAGCGTTGTGCTGCGGTGTGCCTGTGCTTACCTCCAATTGCTCCTCTATGCCAGAGGCTGGAGGCGACGCGGCCATTTATGCCAACCCAAACGATGTCGACGAGATAGGTCGTCAGATGACTCGTTTGGCTACCGACGAGGCTCTGCGTGCAGACCTCCTCGCTAAAGGACCGGCGCAACGTGACAAGTTTACGCCAGCCAAGATAACCGCCGATTTCTATGACCTCTATTCGTCGCTGATGAATGGCGTAAGCAAGGACGACGATAGAGAATAGTCTATGAACGTTTGTTAAACATTAGGCAGCGTGCCATTGACACGCTGCCTAATGGTCCCAGCCTTGATGAAGGCTTATTTATGGTCCCGACTAAAGATTGTTGAGTATCTCGTTGAGGGTTGCTTCGTCGCGCACCAGAAGGTCGCGAGGTTTGCTGCCATTGGGCGGACCGACTATGCCGGCGGCTTCGAGTTGGTCAATGATACGGCCTGCTCGGGCGAAGCCTATGGTCATTTTGCGTTGTAGCAGCGATGTGGAGGCAAGGCCTGTGGCAAATACCAAGCGTGCCGCATCTTCGAAACATTCGTCGCGTTGTTTGAGGTCGATGTCCTTGTTTGGCTCGTCGTTCTCGTCGAGATATTCGGGCAGAAGGAATGCATCGGGATAGCCTCGCTGGTTGGCAATATGTTTCACTATGGCTTCAATCTCGTCGGTTTCGATAAAAGCGCATTGCAGTCGTACAAGGTCGCTGCCCGAAAGGCTTATAAGCATATCTCCATATCCTGTAAGACGCTGTGCGCCACCTGTATCGAGAATGGTGCGCGAGTTGATGGCATCTGCTACTTTGAAGGCAATTCGTGCGGGGAAGTTGGCTTTGATGGTGCCGGTGATGATGTTGGTGGTGGGGCGCTGGGTGGCGATGATGAGGTGGATGCCCACGGCACGAGCCAATTGCGCCAGTCGGCAGATGGGTTGCTCAATCTCTTTGCCAGCAGTCATAATGAGGTCGGCAAACTCGTCGATGACAAGCACGATGTATGGCATGTAGCGGTGTCCGTTGGTTGGACTCAGATGGCGGTGGATGAATTTGTCGTTGTATTCGGTGATTTTGCGTACCTGTGCAAGTTTCAGCAGGTCGTAGCGCTGGTCCATCTCGACGCAGAGCGAGTTGAGGGTGCGCACCACTTTTTTCACGTCGGTGATGATGGCCTCCTCGCTGTCGGGCAGTTTGGCGAGATAGTGGCGTTCTATTTCGCTGTAGAGCGAGAGTTCCACCTTTTTGGGATCGACCATGACGAATTTGAGGTCGGCGGGGTGCTTCTTGAAGAGCAAGGAGGCGATGACGGCGTTGAGACCTACCGATTTGCCCGTACCAGTGGTGCCTGCCATAAGGAGGTGTGGCATTTTGGCGAGGTCGGTGACGTAGGGTTCGTTGCTGATGGTTTTGCCAATGGCTATGGGCAGTTGCATCTTGTCGCTGTTGCGGAAAGCAGGACTTTCGAGCATGGTTTTTATAGAAACCTTCTGCCGATTGGCGTTAGGAACTTCGATGCCTATGGTGCCTTTGCCAGGTATGGGGGCAATGATGCGGATGCCTGTGGCTGAAAGGCTGAGGGCGATGTCGTCTTCGAGGCTCTTGATGCGGGAAATGCGTGTTCCAGCGGTTGGTTTGATTTCGTAGAGCGTTACGGTTGGTCCTGGCGATGCTGAAATTTCGGAAATCTCAATACTGTAGTCGCGAAGAGTCTTAACGATACGGTCTTTGTTGGCAATTAGTTCCTCGCGGCTGATTTTTACGTTGTTCTCCTCCCAATTGGTGAGTATCGATGTTTGGGGAAATTCGTAGTGTTTGAGTTCGAGATAAGGGTCGTAGAGGTCACCTTCCTCAAAGTTATGGGCATAGTCATCGGGGTCGTCGGACATCGGAGTCTGTGGGTCGGGCGTCAGCAGGCTGTCGGTGTTATTTATTGTGTTGTCGCTGTTGGTTTGGTTTATTGTGAAATCTGGTTCTTGACCGTTCCCTCCTTTTTCTCTTGCTTGCTGATTGACACGTTCAAATTCGTCATCAATGTCGAAAGGAATGTCGTCTGTTGTATCTTCGGTGTCGTTTTCGTTGTCGGAGGTGATAGTCTCATCCGAATTGTCGTCGTTGTCGTCGGTTTCTTCGTCATCTTCGTTATTCTCGCGGTGGAAAATAGATTTGGCTTTCGACAGGATCCTGCTGAAAAGTCCTCCACGTTTTAATCCTTCCTCGTCTTCGCTTTGGGAGAGGTTTATGTCGGGCATACGGAAATGCACATGGTGGACATAGATGAGAAATATTACGGCAAGCAGGATGAGGAAGATGAATGTGCCCCAGTTGAGGAGATAGGAGAGCCGTTCGGCAATGGTGGCACCAATGCCGGAGAAATGCTCCAGCCGCGTGGTTCCGAGCCACGCCACACGCACATAGCCTATTACTGTGCTAATCCATATCATCCAGAAAAAGGTGATGCCCAGCACTCGCCACCAATGCACTTTGACTTTGCGCACCAGCGTGAAACCAAATAGGAACAGCAATGCCGCCAATCCGAGCGACGCGATGCCGAACAAACGATTGGTGAGGAAAAAGGCTGTAATCCAGCCTAAAGCTCCCATAGCGTTGTGCTCTGCTCCGTTTTGAAACAGGAAGGAGATCATGGAGACCACCATAAAGACGGCAAAAAGCATCATGCATATGCCGCACAAACGGGGAAAACTCTTGCTATGGATGAAAAGATAAAGTTTGCTTTGGGGCTTAACGGTTTTCTTGTTTTCTGACATACTTTATTTCAACGATGATGTATTGTGCTTTGGGGAATTGAAAATCCAATGTTTATTCTTGGAGAAGTTCCAATTCTTCCTGCAATTCGGTGCCGAAGGTTTGGAGGTCTTCGGGTGAAAGGGTTTCGTAGCCTTCGGGCAGCAGGAAGTCGGCATCTTTCACCTTGCCTTTTACTATTTCGGTGGCGGTGTAGGTTACGGCTTTGCCCTCGCCCATGTCTTGTTTGCACATGAGGGGCATGCCTTTGATGCCAAGGAGCAGGAAGTTGTATTGCGGGCCCATCTCATCGGTGTACCACATTTCGAGGGGATGGTCGTTGCCGTCGGAATCGTAGGCGTGGCGTATTACCTTTTTAGCAGCAATGCCAGCAATCTCGCGAGTCTCGTCTTCTACATATTCCAGATAGAAATGGCCGGGCTCGGTGTCGGGGATAGTGATGCTGTCGATGTCGCCCTGCGTGTAGGTGCGTTTGATGAGAATTTTGCCGTCGCCCTGATAGGTGAACTCGCTGCCGTTGCCACGCAGATAGGCAAGCAACTGACCGTAGTTTTCACAATGGGTGACGGTGAGATTGTTTACCAGCACGCACTCCGAGAATGGGCTGCTCAAGAAGATGGCGCTCTTGGTGAAAAGACGGTCGCCGTTGACCAAAATTTCGGCATTGGCAGCCTCGGCAGGGACCTGGAATGCAACCTCGCCAGAGGATTCGACTTTATATTTCACGATGCCCTTAAAGTTATTCTGTGCTGACAGTGAGAAGAAAAGGGCGACGAATGTTATGATTGAAAAGATTTTTTTCATGATAATGGTTTTGTATTGAGATTTTTATGTTTTGTTTTCTTTGGAATAGGCGTTTTTTATTTTGTGTCACTCGGTTTTATCGGTTGGAGTATTTCCAATGTTGAATGCTTTTCGGATACGGCGAGCCGTGCGAGGTCCGATACCGCGTATCTGTGAGTGGTCCATCTGAGCCACAAAGAGTCCGACAATGACGATTGCCATGCCAATGATTTTCATCCATGCGAATTGCTCTTGTCCGATGATGAGGGCTGCGGCAAGGGTGAAAACGGGGCTGATGTTCATGAAGGCTGCCGCCTGGCTGGCTCCAATCTGTTTGAAACCATAGTTATAGGCTGTGTATGCCAGCATGCTGCAGAGCAATCCGAGAGTGAGTATAAGCAGCCATGTCTTGGTGCTGTAAAGGGGCAGATTGCTGATGGCGGAAGAGTCGGTAAGCAGGGTGCAGGGGATGAAATATACCAGGCCGAAGAGGTTTTGATAGGTGGTGATGGTTACGGGTTTGTAGTTGTCGGCAATCTTGACGAGGATGAGCATATAGGCTGTTGAAGCAAGCACCGCGCAGAGCAGGATGAGGATGCCCTTGAGTTTGCTGCCGCCTTCGGAGTCGTCGCCAAGAGTCATGGCAACAACACCGACAATGGATATGACAACGCCAAAGAGCAGTTGGCGGTTGATTTTCTGCTTATAGACTGCCGCAACGCCGAAAGGCACAAAGAGCGGCACGGTGGCCACGATGACGGACACAAGGCTGGCATTGACCATGCTGACGGCGCCAGTCTCGCAGAGATGATAGAGGAAGGGCTCGAACAGTGATATGAGCATAAACCATTTCCAGTCGCCTTTCTTGAGGTGTTCCCATTGCTTCATGAAAAGGAGCACAGGAATGGTGATTATCGAGGCGAGCAAGAGGCGCAGAGTGACTAATGCTGTTACGCTTGGCGCAGGGTCTCCTGCAAAGATTTCACGACTGAAAATGAAACTCAGTCCCCAACAGCCGGTCGCAAAAATTAGTAGTAGATAGGCAATATTTTTTTTCATGGAGTAAATGAGTAATTAAGTTTGCAAAAGTACAAGTTTTTTTTCTTTTTTGAAATAATTAAATAAATTGTATCTTTGCAACCAAAATTGGAAATGCCTATTATGAAGAAATTGTTATTTTTGATGTTAGGAGCCTGTATGGTGTTGGCGGTGTCGTGTGCGAAGGAAAAGAATTGCCGCTGCTCTGTTCCAGGTTCCGACAAAGTTCATCATCTTACCATAAAGGATGGCGATTGCGCCGGTCTTAACACGTTGGAATATAATGACGAATACACCGCTTTTCGTCGCGACTCTCTTTATTGCATCGAAAAATAACCATACACTGCTATGAAAAATCTGTTTTCTATTTTTTTGCTTTTTGCCATCGTCGCATTGTGTGGTGCCTGTTCTAAAGAGAAAAATTGCCGTTGCCAGGTGACAGATGTTGATGACCACCAAACTGTTACGAGTAAGGAGGTTATCATTAATGCCAGCGGCGTCAAATGTGAGGACATCACTGATGTAGGCGACGAATGGATGGCTCGCGAGGGCTTCAACTCGTCGCATAACAAGGTGGCCTGCGCCGAAGAATGACACGTTCTCGGTTTCTTGTCGGCAAGCCTGGCCGTGTTGCGGCCGTGGTGTTGCAGGCTGCGGTGGCTCTATGGTTTGTGGCCTCTGCCGTAGGCAAACTGATAGACATCGACTCGTTCGAGGTCTATTTCTTTTCTTTTGGTTTTGTATCGCTTAGCGCGTCGTTTTTGATTGCGCGACTTGTTATAGTGGCGGAGTTGGTGCTTGGCGTTCTTCTGCTTAGTGGTATTGCTCCACGAAAGGCAACGGTGTTGTTGCTGTTGCTGATTATTGTGTTCTGCTGTTTCCTATGCTATGCCGAATGGATAGGGCGCAGCGACGACTGTCATTGTATGGGAGCGTTGGCTTCGTTGCCACCGTTGTTGTCGTTGCTGAAGAACGCTGTGCTCATCGTTCTGCTGTTGTTGCTATTGCGCGTCCGCCTCTATGCGTGGCATTCGCCGTGGTATGTGTTGCTGTTGGTTATCGTGGTTCTGACTGTCAGCGTGTTTGCTATCTCGTTGCCGGACAACTGGATGTTTGGCAAAGATAATGAGACATACAATTCCGAACTGCTTGCCGTTATGGCCGAGGAGGGCGAACCGTTACAAGATGCGGATATTTTTGAGGGACGCAAAGTGGTGGTGATGGCCAGCGAAGGCTGTGGTAATTGCCGCATGGCTCTCAAAAAACTGAAAGCCATAGTTGAACGTCACGATTTAGATGAAGACGACTTTGTTGTGATTCTTGCAAGCCAGAAAAGCAATGTGGTTGACGACGGGGTGCCTATGCTGCAGGGGCGGAAGTATGTGATAAACAATTCCGATTTTCTGCAATTGACTTATGGTGCACGGCCTATAATACTGCTGATGGATGACGGTGACACAGTAGCGTCATATCATGCTCGCAATATTGACGAAAACGAAATAGCGCAATTCCTGAAACAATGAAGAAATATATATTGCTTGTTATCATTTTGGTGGCATTGTTTGCCACTTCATGCCACAAGAACTGCCGTTGCTACGGCTACGACGGCACTGTGACAGACTACAGCAAAGACGAGGTTGATGACAATGGCGGCTCGTGTCCGAACATGATTTATATGTACAACACGCGCTACTACTCGATTTGCGAGTGGGATAATTGATGTTTTCGATATGGCGTTACGAAGTTGTATCGCCAACCGATGCATCGAATGTCATATACTTTTTATCTATGGAGCAAACGGCGTAGCACTTTGCTCACAAGGTCGCGTTCGGCGTAGGCAACAACTCCTGCGTAAATGATTAGCAGTATTGTCCCGCCAGCAATGCGCCAACCCATTGTTAGGTCAGACATCAGCGTGGTGGCAAAATAAAGTATTACCGCTAGTGCGAAATATCCTGCAATGGTCGCCACTGGGTAGGGAATGGGGTTGCGGCGCTGGCCTATGAAGTAGGATAGCGCCATGCAGACGCCGTAGCCTGCCAGTCCTCCCCAGGCGCAGGCCATGTAGCCGTAGGTGGGGACAAAAATGAAATTGATGGCAAGCAGTACCACGCAGCCGATGGTTGACATTATGGCGCCCCAGTAGGTCTCGCCGTTGAGTTTGTACCAAAACGAGAGGTTGAAATAAACGCCCATGAAGATTTCGGCCATCATGACTATGGGCACGGCTCGCAGGCCGTCCCAATACTGCGGACTGATGAGGAACTTGAACAGGTCCATATAGCACACCACGGCAAGGAACGCCGCCAGCGTGAAGATGACGAAGTATTTCATCACCACACCCTGCGACTCCTTGCTGTTTTTGTCGCGGCTGCCGCCAAAAACGAAGGGCTCGTAAGCGTAGCGGAAGGCTTGCGTGATGATGGCCATAAGCATGGCAATCTTGACGCAGGCGCCATAGATGCCGAGTTGCACGTCGCCTTCGGGTCCGGGAACTATGAAACGATAGCAGATTTTGTCGGCCACCTGATTGAGAATGCCTGCTATGCCGAGCAGCAGCAGTGGCCACGAATAGCGCAACATGGGGCCTATGAGGTCGCGGCTGATGCCGTGGCGCAGGTCGCGAATTTCGGGGAGGAATCCAAGAGTTACCGATGCGGTGCAGATGAGGTTGATGGCAAACACATAGCCCACTTGCCAGTCGGCACGATACCACGACATGAGTTCGGGATGACTTTCTGCCAAAACGGGCGCTAACAGGAAGATAAAGAGATTTAGAGCAATGTTGGCGACAATAAACGATAGTTTGAGGAGTGCGAATTTCCAAGCGTGGCCTTCGAAGCGCAGACGTCCGAAGAATATGGCTTGGAAGGCGTCAAGTGCTACCACGCAGGCCATCATAAGCAGATATTCTTTGTGGTCTGCATAGCCGAGGGTTGTGGAGAGTGGGTTGATGAAGGCAAAGCAGAGCGCTACGAAAAGTGCTGCCACAATGCCCACCATGAGTGCAGATGTGGAGAAAACCTGGCGCCAGCGGTCGCGCTCGCGGTTGGCAAAATAGAAGAATGTTGTCTCCATGCCGAAGGTAAGCAATACCAGCAGTAGCGCGGTGTAGGCATAGATGTTGGTGATTATGCCGTAGCCGCCCGATGCGGCAGCAATCTTGTAAGTGTAGAGCGGGACAAGTAGATAGTTCAGAAAACGCCCAACGATGCTGCTTAATCCGTAGATAAGAGTGTCGGAAAAAAGTTTTTTAAGCGACTTTGGTGCCATAGGGTTTCAATCTTTTACATTAATAACGCCACCACATCGCAATTATTTTAATGTGGGGAATGAGTTGCTTGAAATCAGCAAAATATGGATGTCGGATAACAAAAGACTGTCTGTTTCAAGAAAAATTTGTAAATTTGCAACTTTAATAATCAAGCCTATGAAACAGAAAATACTCAACCTTTTCGTTCTGTGCTGTTTTGTGCTCTGCGCTGTGGCGTGTGGCAAAGTGGCCGAAGTTACAGAATATTCAATTATTCCGGAGCCTGTGCAACTTGATGTTGCGGACGGTACGGCGGTAGTATGCTCTCCGCTAAAAATCAGTCTTTCGGGCATCAATCAGGACAGCCCTACGGCAAAATATGTGGGGCAGTCGCTCTCCAAACTTCACATGCGTCCTTCCTTTGTGTCGGAGGGCGAAGAGTTTGGCCTTTTGTTTGTGCTCAACAAAACTGCTAACGAGGAACTTGGCGACGAGGGCTATACCCTCGATGCCAACGCCGACGGCATCACCATCAGTGCTAACACTGAGACGGGCCTTTTCTATGGCTACCAGACTTTCTTGCAGATGCTGCCCGACGATATTGCTGGCACGACTTACAGTAAGATAACCCTTCCGGCTTGCAAAATTGTTGACTATCCGCGCTACGAGTGGCGTGGCAGCCACATGGACGTGTGCCGCCACTTCTTCCCTATGTCGCAGATTAAGAAGCATCTTGACGTGATGGCGGCATACAAGATGAACCGCTTCCACTGGCACCTGACCGAGGATCAGGGCTGGCGTCTCGAGATAGAGAAATACCCCTTGCTGACCGAGGTCGGCGCATGGCGCGTGGACCGCAACGACGAGGACTGGAACTATCCGCGTCCCGTGGAACCCGGCGAGAAACCCACCTACGGCGGTTTTTACAGCAAGAAAGATGTGGCCGAAATCATCGAATATGCCGCACAGCGTCATATCGAAGTTGTCCCCGAGATAGAGTTCCCCGGCCATTGCTGCGCAGTGCTTGCCGCCTATCCCGAACTGAGTTGTCGCCGCGACACTGTGTATGGCGTGGCTGTGGCCGACTACTGGCCGCCGACGGCCATCATGTGTGCTGGCAACGACTCGGTGCAGACCTTCCTGAAAGATGTGTTTGACGAGGTTATAGAGATGTTCCCCTTCCAGTATATCCATGTGGGTGGCGACGAGGCTTTCAAGCACGACTGGGAGCAGTGCCCCAAATGCCAGGCCCGCATCAAGGAACTTGGATTCAAAAGCGAGCCCGATTCGCCCGCCGAGGCCAAACTGCAGAGTTGGCTCACTGCCGAGATAGAGAAATACCTCATCTCCAAAGGCAAGCGCATCATCGGATGGGACGAGATACTCGAAGGCTTCGTAACGCCGTCGTGCACTGTCATGTCGTGGCGTGGTACCAAGGGCGGTATAGAGGCCGCCAAGAAGGGCAACGACGTCATCATGACCCCCACCAAGTATTGCTATTTCGACTATCGTCAGAGCGACTCGCTCTATCAGCCCCAGGCCATAGGCCGCGCTAGTACGGTGCTGCCCATTAGCCGGGTGTATCAGTTCAACCCCAGCGAGGGGCTCTCTTCCACTGAGGCTACGCATGTACTTGGCGGACAGTGTAACCTCTGGGCCGAGTTTATCAAGACATGCGAGCATCAGGAATACCTGCTGCTGCCGCGCCTCTGCGCCATGTCGGAATGCCTGTGGAGCCCCATGGAGCGCAAGAGTTGGGAGCGTTTCCAAGGCAAGGTGGAGCACCACAAAGACCGTCTGACCAATATGGGCTACAACGTGTGCTGGGGTGCTTTCAAGCCCGTCATGACTATCGACACCCTTGCCGATGGTTACAGGGTGGCTATGGAGGCCGAAGAGATTGGCACCGAGTTCCACTACACCATCGACGGCACCGAGCCTACGGAGGCTTCGCCAGTCTATGCCGAACCACTGGTATTGCCGAAGAATGCCACGCTGAAAACTATTGCTACCTATCGCAACAAGGTTCGCGAAGGCGTTTATACATTTGAGTTCTAATGAAAATGTTTAATTGTTGATTGTTTAATCGTTTAATTGTTGATTGGCACAATTTACAATTCATAATTCACAATTCGTTAATTACCAATTACTAATATATGAAAAAGATAATCCTTGGCGCCATGTTGCTCTGTCTCGGCGGCGCCCTTATGGCACAGCAGAATGGCGGCATCAGTGCCGACATGATGCAGCAGATGAAAAAGACCTATTCCGGCAATGCTTCTGACAAGGCTCTGCGTAACATCATGGTGAATAACAGCCCCGCCAAGATGGCTGTCAACTTCGACAACAATCGTGCTTTCAACTCGCATTTTTCTAATCGCGTTGAAGGTCGCGCCGTGACCGACCAGAAATCGAGCGGCCGTTGCTGGATGTTTACTGGCATGAATGTGTTGCGCAACAAGGCCATCCGCAAGTTTGACCTGCCCGCCGACTTCCAGTTCTCGCAGGCCTACACCTTCTTCTACGACCAGTTGGAGAAATCCAACCTCTTCCTGCAGGCCGTTATCGACACCTACAAGAAGGATTGGAGCGACCAAGAGGTCATATGGCTCTTCCAGAACCCCCTGAGCGATGGCGGTCAGTTTACAGGCGTTGCCAACCTCATCGACAAATACGGTTTGGTGCCATCCGACGTGATGCCCGAGACCTACAACACTAACAACACATCTTCTATTACTGGACTTATTAAACTGAAGTTGCGCGAGGATGGTCTCGAACTGCGACAGATGGCTGCCGAAAAGAAGATGACCGCCGAGAAACTGAACAAGCGCAAGACTGAGATGCTCAGCGAGATATACCGTATGCTGGCACTCACCTTTGGCGAGCCTCCTACGGAGTTCACTTGGGAGCAGAAAAATGCCAAGGGTGAGACTGTCTCGACCGAGACCTATACCCCCATGTCGTTCTATGAGAAATATGCCAAACAGGATTTCTCGAAATACTATATGGTGATGAACGACCCCACGCGCGAGTATTACAAGGTGTATGAAATCCAGTACGACCGCCACGTCTATGACGGACAGAACTGGCGCTACCTCAACCTCCCCATGCAGGACATCGCCCCCATGTGCATAGCCTCCATCAAGGACAGCACCATGATGTATTTCTCTTGCGATGTTGGAAAATTCCTCGACCGAGATAAGGGCTTCATGGATATGAACAACTACGACTATGAGTCGCTTTTCGGCACCAAGTTCGGAATGAACAAAGAGCAGCGCGTGCGCACCTTTGCCAGCGGCAGCAGCCACGCCATGACCCTCTGCGCCGTTGACCTCGACAAGGACGGCAAGCCCGTGAAATGGATGGTCGAGAACAGTTGGGGCCCCAGTTACGGCTATCAGGGCAACCTTATCATGACTAACGATTGGTTCAACGAGTATATGTTCCGCGTGGTTCTCGAAGAGAAATATATCCCCGCCAACCTGCTCACCATGCTCAAGACCCAGAAGCCCATCATGCTTCCCGCATGGGATCCTATGTTCGCTCCCGAGCAATAGACTGAATAGAAAATATCAAAAAACAAACAATAACAATTAATCATTCAATCAAATGAAAAAACTTTTTGCACTTGTGGCAGTTGCCATTCTCGGCACCACTGCTTTCGCACAGGAAGCCAAAGAGTCTGAAAAGCAGGACTCTGGCTATCACTTCACTGTGATTAAAGAAAACCCCATTACCTCTATTAAGGACCAGAATCGCGCTGGTACCTGCTGGGCTTATAGCGGTCTTGCTTTCCTCGAGAGCGAACTGATTCGCACCGGCAAGGGCGAGTTCGACCTCAGCGAGATGTATGTGGCCTACAAGACCTATCTCGACCGCGCCATGAAGGCCTATCGTACCGGTGGTGAGACCAGTTTCTCGCAGGGCGGTGCTTTCAGCGATGTTATCTGGTGCCTCAAATACTACGGCATGGTTCCCGAAGAGGTGATGCGTCCCGGCGTCATGTATGGCGACACCCTCTCCAACCACGGCGAACTCTCCACCATCACCAACGCTATGGTGAAGGCTGCCTCCAAAGACATCAAGAAACCCCAGGTCGACAAAGACGGTCAGATGCTTTGGATGAAAGCCGTTGACCAGGTCCATCAGATTTATCTCGGCACCAACCCCGTCGAGTTCACCTATAAAGGCGTGAAATACACTCCTATGTCGTTTGCCAAGGACGCCCTCGGCCTCAATGCCGACGACTATGTGAGCATCACCTCCTACACCCATCACCCCTTCTACACCAAGTTTGTGCTCGAAATCTCCGACAACTGGCGTTGGAGCGAGACCTACAACGTGCCTATCGACGAGATGATGGAAATCATGGACTATGCTATCGACAATGGCTACACCATCGCTTGGGGTAGCGACGTCAGCGAGGATGGTTTCCGCGCAGGTGTCCGCAAAGGTTTCTGCGTGCTGCCCGACCTCGACAACAAAGGCAAAGACAACGGCGGTAGCGACATGGCCCACTGGACTGGCCTCAGCCGCGAAGAGCGTAGCAAGGAAGCCTACGAGCACCCCACTCCCCAGCGCTGGGTGAGCCAGGAGGAGCGTCAGGCTGGTTACGACCTCAAAGAGACCACCGACGACCACGGCATGCAGATTTACGGCCGCGCCAAAGACCAGATGGGCAACGAATACTACATGGTGAAAAACAGCTGGGGCGAAGTCTATGAATACAAAGGCATGTTCTATGCTAGCAAAGCCTTCGTGCGCTACAAAACCATGAACTATGTTATCCACAAAGACGCTCTGCCGGCTCACATTGCCAAGAAACTCGGCATCGAGCAGAGCAACGCTAACGACAGCAAAGCCAAGAAAAGCAAGAAAAAATAATCATTCTTGACTGCAATATCAAAAGAGGGTGTCTCTATGGCACCCTCTTTTGTTTCCTGCCAAATCTATTTATTCCAATCTCGAAAATACACCAATAATGTTACATGTAGTTTGCGCCGTAGTAGAACATCAGGGAGAAATTCTTTGTATGCAGAAAGGCGACCACAAATATCCCTATATCAGTCATCATTGGGAGTTCCCGGGCGGCAAAGTCGAAGCCGGAGAGAGTGAGGAACAGGCCCTCGTGCGAGAACTGATGGAAGAGATGGACTACCATGTAAAAGTGGAACGTCACTTGCTGACAACCGACTATGTGTATCCCGATTTCGAGATAAGCCTTTCGGCCTATCTCTGCCATCCGTTAAACGAGGAGACTCCGCGTCGCTTTGCTATGAAAGAGCATTTGCAAGCGTTGTGGCTGCCTTCGGAGAAACTGCATACGCTGAATTGGGCACCAGCAGACCAGCAACTCATAGAGATGTTGGTGGGTGATTTCCAATGAATGGTGCAATGGGGTTAATGTCTATGGCAGAGTGTGTCGGCGAAAAGATATTTTGCTTTGCACGTTAATCCCAGCAATCTATATCTTTTTCTATTTCGGGCAATTTGCTGCGGTGGAACCGTGGGTCCTTTATTCCTTGTCGTTTCTGGCTGCGGTAGTCATCGAGCAGACGGAAGGCGTATTTGTCTAAAAGGATTATCGCAACGAGGTTGCAGATAGTTATGAGTGCCATAAAAAAGTCGCCCAGTGTCCATACTTGCTCCAAAGTGGCGATGGAACCTATTATAACCATAACTCCTCCAGACATAATGCGATAAATGTTTATGACCCATTGTTTTGAGGTCATAAATCTGATGTTGGCCTCGCCGTAATAGTAATTGCCAATTATTGACGAGAATGCGAACAGGAATATGGCGATGGCAACGAATGTGGGGCCGAAACTTCCAACCTCTTTGCCCATGGCGGCCTGGGTGAGCGATATTCCGTTGAGACCGGAATTGTCATATAGGCCGCTGATAATGATGACAAACGCTGTGCAAGAGCATACGAGTAGCGTGTCGGTGAATACGCCGAGGGCTTGCAATAGGCCTTGCTTTACGGGGTGGGTTACCGTGGCTGTGGCGGCTACGTTTGGCGCACTACCTTCGCCAGCCTCGTTGCTGAACAGACCGCGGCGAATGCCAATCATAATCGTCATGCCCAGTGTCCCTCCAGCCATTTGTTCAAAACCGAATGCGCCACGGAGTATGACTGCGAACACATGAGGGATAAGGTCTATATTCATTATCACGACTACCAACGCCAGCAGGAAATAGCCTATGGCCATGAAAGGCACGATTACGGCGCTGATGCGGGCAATGCGTTGTATGCCGCCAAAGATGATGGTAAGCCCCATCACGGCAATGACTATTCCCACCACAATATGATTCCATCCAAATGCAGAGTGCAGCGCATCGCAGATGGTGTTGCTTTGGATAGAGTTATAGGACAGTCCGAAAGTGAGTGTGATAAGCACTGCAAAAAGCACTGCCATCCAGCGACAATGAAGTCCTTTCATGATATAGTATGCTGGCCCGCCAACAAATGAATCTTTGTTTCGCTGCTTGAAAAGTTGGGCAAGGGTTGACTCAACGAATGATGTGGCGGAACCGATTAATGCTATAATCCACATCCAGAACACAGAGCCCGGTCCTCCAATGGCAATGGCTGTTGCCACGCCTGCAAGGTTGCCAGTGCCAACACGGGTGGCTACCGACACGCAAAAAGCCTGGAATGAAGAGACGTGTTTGTGTTTTTTATCTTCTTGAGAGGTGGCACTTGATGCTGTCGAATCTCCTAAAATGCGAAACATCTCACCTATCATTCGGAATTGCACACCGCGAGATTTTATGGTGAACCAAATGCCGCATGCAACAAGAACGCCTATGAGAAGATAGGTCCATAACGAATCGGTGATAAGGGTGACTATTTCGCTCATTTTAGTTGTGTTCGAATGATTGTGTGGCTATAAACCGGTGTTATGCCGTTTAATAAAAATGTCAATAAGTGAAGTTCCCTTTTGTGGGAGACAAAAAGGAATGCAAAAATAGTTTTTTTTTCGCTATTTGCAATAGAACGGGTCGCTAAAATTCTTTTTAATATGTATAGAGAATGTAAATGTTCGCAAAAAATTGTAAATTTGCATAATCTATCAGTGTGTTTGTACGTCGGCAAATGTTGGCGTAAATCACACATACATAATTAAAAATAAAGAAAATAGAGAAATCGTACCTTATGAAAATACGGATTTTTCTTTTGACATTCGCGGCTGCGTTGTTGCTTTTTACCTCATGTCGTACATCGGAGATTGCATATATCCATGATGCAACGCGCGATTCGTTGATGTATATCACTGGCTCGTTTTCGAGTGGCATACAGCCTAACGACCAACTCTACATATATGTGGAGAGCGAGGAGGCTGGTGCTTCGATACCTTTCAATCAAGAGACCAATAAGGTTGCCGTGAAGGACGGTGCGGTGCTTAACACTACCAGCGGAGCAACCAAGGTCCAGGGCTATCTTGTCAATCAAGACGGCGTGATAGTGTTCCCCGTGCTGGGAGAACTTGAGGTGCAGGGCCTTACCCATCACGAACTTGCCGAAATGATAAAAGACCGCCTTATAAGTGAGGGCCTTTTGAAGAACCCTACGGTGACGGTGAAACTGATGAATTTCAAGGTCAGTATTCTTGGCGATGTTACCAAGCCGGGGCAGTTGGTGGTTGACGGTGAGCGTATTACAATTCTCGAGGCTTTGAGTATGGTTGGCGACCTTACAATCTATGGTCAGCGACAGAATGTTACAATCATACGAGAAGAAAACGGCGTCCGCACCATTGGTGAGGTTGACTTGTCGTCAAAAGACCTGTTCAAGTCGCCATATTACTACCTGCACCAGAACGATGTCGTCTACGTGGAACCCAATATGCGCCGTAAGAAGAATGCAGAGAGAGACCCGATGACGATGACCTACATTTCGAGCGTCGTGTCAATTATATCGGTGCTTTCGACTGTGGCATATCAGTACATATTGATGAAATACTACTCCAAACGATAGTCGTTGACTTCGATGGTAAAAGTAATCCTTGTTTTTGATATTCATTGAAATATGGAAAATAACTCCAGAGAAATAAATCAACCGCAAAACCCGAATATGGCTATCCCCGCCACTAACAACGAGGAGAGTACCATAAATATTCGCGACTTGCTATTCATCTTGCTCAACAACTGGCTGCTTTTTGTTGTGTCGTTCGTGGTGTGTGTGGTTGTCACGATGATTGTTTACAAGACTCAGCCTAAGACCTATACCCAGCAGGCAAAAATCCTTCTTCGCGACGACAGCAAGAAGTCCATGAATACGAGTCAGAATATGGACAACCTCATAGCCAATATGGGTATGAACACGGGTTCGCTGTCAATAGAGAACGAGATATATCTGCTCAATTCGTCGCCGTTGATGTCGAATGTCGTGGAGCAGTTGGAACTGAACAATACTTGCTCGCGCATTGACTTATTCCACAAAGAGAGTTTTTATAAGAATGCGCCTTTCAAACTGTCATTCTATAACCGCGACCTTGGCAACGAGCATGCCAGTATCAGTGTTAAAATCACCCCTCGCAGCGAGTACAAGTATGACTACCGCGTTGTGCAGTTGAATGGCGAGAAGATAAAGCAGAAAGGTACAGCATATTATAACCAGACAATATCGGTTGACGAGAACGAGTCGTTCAGCATAGAGCGCACTGAGTTCTTTGACGAGGAATATATTGGTTCCGATTTTGCCTTGAGCGAGAGCCCTGTGATTGATTGTGCCCGTGCTATTTTGAAGAAACTTTCTGTCAGCCGCGCCGACAAACTTTCGTCAATCATTCTTATCGATTATACGGATGACAACGAACGCCGTTCGGGCGAACTGATAGATAGCCTTATCGTAGCCTATAACAACGATGTTATCAAGGACAAAAACATTGTGGCACAAAAGACTGAAGATTTTATCTCGGAGCGTATCGACATAATCTTTGGAGAGTTGCGTGAGGTTGATAGTCAGGTGGAGCAACTGCAGAAAGGTGCCAAGCTGCCCGACATTGCTACCGCCTCGGGAACTCTTCTTGAAACAGGCACAAAATATAGCGAGGAGGTCGTTTCGCTCGAAACCGAACTGACTTTGGCCAACTATATCAAGGACTATATGAGCAACCCCAGCAACGACGAGGAACTTATACCGTCGAATGTGGGTCTCTCCGATGTTGGCATCCAAAGCATGATTGCCACATATAACAAGCAGATGCTCAACTATCAGAAACTCATCAGGAGTGCTGGTAGCAAAAACCCCCAATTGCTCAATACCAAGCGAGAACTCCAGGTGACGCACAATGCTATCGTGAGTTCTATTAATAACTTCATCAACTCCACCCAGGTGAGGTTGAACAATGCAAAGTCGAAGGAACAGCGCACGCGCAAGCAGATTACCGATATGCCTACCCAGACCAAGGCCGTTACCGAGGTCGCCCGTCAACAGAAAATCAAGGAAGGTCTGTATCTATATCTGCTCAACAAGCGCGAGGAAAACGCAATGACGCAGGCCATCACAGTTGCCAACGCGCGTGTGGTGGAGAGCGCTTTTATCCAGAAGAAAGGCCCGAGACGTATCATGTTCCTCTTTATAGGCGCTATCATTGGTCTTGTGCTTCCTGCAGCAGGTCTGTATCTTTTCAATTTCTTCAATACCAAGATTCGTGGTCGTGCCGATGTCGAGGCTGCAACCAGTATTCCTGTGCTTGCCGAGATTCCGTCGAAGCCTGTTGGCCGCGAGAACGACGAGATTATTGTTACTCCCGAGGGTACTGATGCGGTTACCGAGGCGTTCCGAATACTGCACGCCAACCTGCCGTTCTTCCTGCCTAATGAGAATCAGAAGGTTATTCAGACTATTTCCACAACGCCGGGCGAGGGAAAATCGTTTGTGGCTCTCAACCTTGCGTTGTCGCTGGCATACCTTGGCAAGAAGACGCTGCTCATGGATATGGACCTTCGCAAACGCAGCCTGTCCAAAACCATTGACCGTCATAACCGCGCGGGTCTAATTCACTATCTGCTCGGCCAGACTACCGAGGTGTCGTCGATTATTGCTCATAGCGATGCTTCGGAGTATCTTGATTATGTGGTTTGCGAGAAGGTTCCGCCTAACGCGACCCAACTTCTCCTTAATGGACGTCTGAATGCGCTTATGGAGCAACTGCGTCAGCAGTATGACTATATTATTGTCGATACAACGCCGGCACAGTTGGTTGCCGACGCCACAATAGTCAATGCCTGTGTTGACCTTACCACCTATGTGATGCGTATCGGTCATGCTACAAAGGCTATGCTGCCTATGGTCCAGGAGTTGTCCGACAAGAGAAAGTTCAAGAATATGGTGATGATTCTCACCGATGTGCCTATGCGTAAGAAGGGCTACGGTTATGGCTATGGCTATGGTTACGGCTATGGTTACGGCTATGGTTACGGCTATGGTTACGGTGAGGATGAGAAGAGCCGTAAGAGAAAGAAACACAGACATCGTAGATAATAGAGTTCCGAAAGGGCACTGCAATAGGTGCCCTTTCTTATATTACAGGAAACATGAAAGCAATAAAGACCGAAATAGAAGGCGTTTACATAATAGAGCCACGGGTGTTTGGCGACCAGCGCGGATATTTTTTTGAGAGTTATAGTGCCCGAGATTTCAAAGAGCAGACGGGTTTGGATATAACCTTTGTCCAGGATAACGAGTCGAAGTCGCGTTATGGGGTGCTTCGTGGACTTCATTTCCAACTACCGCCTTTCACACAGAGCAAATTAGTGCGCGTTGTGAAAGGGCGTGTGCTTGATGTGGCTGTGGACCTTCGCCGTAATTCGCCAACCTATGGCCGTCATGTCTCTGTGGAACTGACTGGCGAAAACCATCTTCAGTTCTTTGTCCCACAAGGGTTTGCCCACGGTTTCTCGGTGCTGAGCGAAGAGGCGGTGTTTCAATACAAGTGCGACAATTTCTACGCTCCAGACCATGAGGGTGCCATTCTGTGGAACGACCCGCAATTGGCTATTGACTGGCGTTTGCCAGAAAGCGACGTTATATTGTCTGATAAAGACCGCTGCCATCCTTTGTTTTCCGACTTCGTAAGTCCGTTTTAAGTAGTTGATTAGGCAAACCTGTATTCCAACCGCAAAACAATGAATATCCTCGTAACAGGCTGTAATGGCCAACTGGGCAACCACATACGAATTGCTGCTGCGTCATCGCCGCACACTTTTTTCTATACCGACATTGATACGCTTGATATTACCGATGCCGATGCCGTAGATGCTTTTTTCAAACAACATGACATACGGCTTACAATAAATTGTGCTGCCTATACCAATGTGGACCGTGCCGAGGACGAGGAGGCTATTGCCGACCGTGTGAACCACCATGCTGTTGCTGTTTTGGCAAATAGCACGAAGTCGGCAGGCGGTATGCTTTTCCATATTTCTACCGACTATGTGTTTGGCGGCAGTCTCCACAATACGCCTTGCGTAGAGTCGCTTGCTGCCAATCCCACAGGAGCCTACGGCCGTACAAAGTTGCGTGGCGAAGAGGCTATAATCGGGTCGGGATGCAATTATGTTATTATTCGCACGTCATGGCTATACAGTGAGTTTGGCAAGAATTTCGTGAAAACCATGCTCAATATCACTGGTAGCAGACCCCAGTGCCGTGTGGTGTATGACCAGGTTGGCACTCCCACCTATGCTGGCGACTTGGCGCGCGCCATACTGCGAATTGCAGACACGCCCGACCTGTGTTCAAAGACAGGGATATACAATTATAGTAACGAGGGCGTGTGCAGTTGGTTCGATTTTGCCAAAGAGATAGCCCGACAGGCAGGACATACTGATTGCGCTATCGAGCCATGTCTCAGCAGCGAATACCCCTCGAAAGTTGTGCGTCCGGCCTATGCCGTGCTCGACAAAAGCAAGATTAAACAGACTTTCGGATTGCAAGTTCCTTATTGGATGGAGTCCCTTTCCGTATGCATAAAAAATATTGAAGATGGCAGTCTTTGTTCATGAAAGCAGTTATGTGGACGATAACGTCTCCATTGGCGATGGTACCAAGATATGGCATTTCTGCCATATCCAGAGCGGAGCATCCATTGGTCGCGACTGCTCGTTGGGACAGAATGTGAATGTGGCTGCCAATGTGCACATTGGCAATGGTGTTCGCATACAGAACAATGTGTCGGTATATGAGGGCGTATGTTTGGAGGATAATGTCTTTTGCGGTCCTTCGTGTGTCTTTACTAATGTGCTTACGCCTCGAGCCCATTTCCCCGTTCATGGGGTTTACAAGTCCACGCTGGTAAAATCGGGAGCCTCGTTGGGTGCCAACTGCACTATCGTGTGCGGCAATACCATAGGCCGCTCTGCAATGATTGCCGCTGGCGCGGTAGTGACCCATGACGTGCCGGATTTTGCGCTTATGGCGGGAGTTCCTGCGCGGAGAATAGGCTGGGTGTGCGAGTGTGGCAAACCGCTTGACGACAGTCTGCAATGCTCTTGTGGCAGGCATTATCATGCCTTGCCCGACGGCGCAATAGCCAAGTCCGAAGAATAGAGTTTTAATGCTGTGTTGCCAGCCGATGGCAGAGGCGGTATCCGATTAGTTGTTCCCAGCCTCTTTTTTGCTGTTGTCTATGGCTTCCGACACGTTGATTACGTAGTCGCCCAGTTTCTCGTAGAGCGAGAACAATCCGCTATACACTGAGCCGATAGAGTAGTTGTAAACGCCCAGTTTCAAAGCGTCAAGATGACGGTTGCGCAGTTGGTCGCGATATTTATTTATGGCGTTTTCGGCATCGTAGGCTGCGTCGAGGTCAATCTTGTTCTTGTTGTAGTCGGTTTTCAAGTTATGGTCCATCACCGTCAGAGCCTGCTGCACCAATTCCGTCATGTGTTCGAGGTTGTCGTTCTGCTCCTGGTCAAAATGGACGGCGGCGTCGCGCTTGTTTTTGCGCGTCATGGCTATCTGGAATACGGCGTCGCCAATGCTTTCGAGGTTGTCAACAATGCGAAGCATCGAACTCACGCGCTGCGAACCTTCTTTTGATAGGTCGCCCTCCGATATACGTGTCAGGAACTTGGCAATTTCGAGTTCCATGTGGTCGGTTATGCCTTCGTATTTCTCTATGCGAGCCATCACGGCGTCAAATTCCTCGTCGTCTTTTGCGGTGCGTAGCGATGGCAGGAAGGTGTACATTCGCAGCACACGTTTGGAGAAATTCTCAATCTCCTTGCGTGCCGACTCAAGGTTAAGTTCGGCGGTATTCATCCAGCCGCCACCAATAAATTTCAGGCGGAACTCGTCTTCCTCGTCGGCGGCAGTAGGCTTCACCATCCAGTTCACAATACGTATTATCTGTGGTATGAACCATACGAGTATCAGCGTATTAACCACATTGAAGAATGTGTGGAATAGCGACAGTGCCATAGGTATGGCCTCGGCGCTGTAGCCCACCGAGCCGACTTCGGCGTAGGGGTCGGCCCCCACCATGCCAGAGGTCAAATAGGCAATGACGTTCATTACGGGACGGAATACAACGAGAGTGATGAGTACGCCCAAGACGTTGAAAACCAAGTGTGCACGGGCTGCTTTCTTACCAGCGGTATTGGCTACCATGGCGGCAAGGTTGGCGGTGATGGTGGTGCCGATGTTCTGACCCATGACCAGTGCTACGGCAACATCGAAGCCTATCCAGCCTTTGTAGCACATAACAAGCGTGATGGCCATCATTGCTGCCGAAGCCTGTACGAGACATGTAAGCAATGCGCCTATGACGGTGAATATCAGAATAGACCAGAATCCGAAATCAGACATACGTCCCAGCATTTCAAGAAATTTCGGATATTCTTCAAGGTTTGGCATGGCAGATTGCAGAAATCCCATTCCTACAAGCAGCAAGGCGAGACCCATTATAAATTCGCCGATGGATTTCATCTTATCCTTCTTGGCAAAGGTGAAGATGAGCGAAATGGCGCCCAATGTCATTGGCAGGCTGAATGCACTGGTCGATTCGCCAAGTCCGAAAAGCGTGATAATCCACGCTGTTACGGTGGTTCCGATATTGGCGCCCATGATTACCGCCACGGCTCCCGCCAGCGATAGCAAGCCGGCATTCACAAAACTGACCACCATGACGGTGGTTGCTGACGACGACTGAATGGCAGTGGTAACTACCGTTCCCGTCAAGATGCCGCGAAGTGGGTTGTCGGTAATCTTGCCCAAGATGGAGCGCATCTTGTCACCGGCTATTTTTTGCAGACCCTCGCTCATCAGTTTCATACCGAAGAGGAATAGGGCCAATGCTCCCGCAAAATTCAGAATGATAATAAGTATATCCCAGAAAAGCATAAGGTATAAGGCTTTTAGTCTTTTGTGTTTTAGTGAGTTGAATAGGCTCTCTCGGAGAGTTGAACAATTGCAAAAATACTAATAGCATTTCACCTGACAAAGCATTTTCCGTTACGTTTTTGTTACATTTTCATGCAGCAGAATTATGACATGGCAAATGATGCCATGTGACGAATGACATCGGAATAAAAGTCGAAAATTATATGTGTAGGGAAATATTACAATGGCGAGATAGTTAGCCCTTGCAGTTTCGACAAGGCGGCTACTATTCTCTCGGCCTGTGATTTGCGCACCGAAATGTCTATCTTGCAGTCCATCTCAAATTGCTGGTTCTGTGGCGAGATATTCTGCTCTTTCAGTATTCGCATCACGTTGTTCATCAGCGGGTACTCGAAACAGAGGCGGTAGTCGGCATTGACGGTGCGTTGCACAATGGTGGCGTTTTGCAGGGCGTCATGCGCGGCGGCCTTGTAGGCATTGGCGAGACCCGATGCGCCAAGCAGTATGCCGCCGAAGTACCGAACAACAACTATTAGCGTGTCGGTAATGTCGAACGAGAGCATCTGTCCGTGAATGGGACGGCCTCCGGTGCCAGAGGGTTCGCCATCGTCGTTGGCGCGATAGGTGGCCTTGTCTGGACCAAGAATGTAGGCATAGCAGTGGTGACGTGCGTCAAAATATTCTTTGCGCAAATGCTCGAGATGTTTCTTTACATCATCTACCGTGCGCACAGGATAGGCAAAGGCTAAAAATTTGCTGCCTTTCTCTTTGTAGATTCCTTCGGCAGGGGCGGCGAGAGTCTGGTAGGTGTCGTCCATTGGGATAGAGCCTGTTAGTATTCGAGAATGGTTGTCGGCTTTTCTGGTCTGGCGGGTGCTGGAAGTCCGTTGCCGAGTTTGGTGTTTGAGCGAAAGATGCGTATCTCGTCGTAGAGGCCAGACGATAGGAATGAGTCAAGTATCTCACGTCCGCCTTCTACTATAACCGATTGGATTTTTTGTTGATAGAGTATCGGCATCAGTTGCTCGACATCGGCACAGTCGAGATGCAGCCAGTGCTGCGGCACATTGGAGAGCCGATGTCTGCGGTCAAGGACTATGGGTTGAGGGTTGTCGCCTGCAAATAGACGTGCCGTGAGCGATGGCTTGTCGTCAATAAAAGTCTGCGAGCCAACGAGTATTGCTGCCTCTTCTGTGCGCCATTTGTGGGAGAGAAGTGTCTGCTGTATAGAGGAAATCCAGTAGGGTTTGCCCTCGTTTTTGTTCCAGCGGCTGCGGTCGGGAGCCATAAATCCGTCGGCACTCTCTGCCCATTTCAATATAATATAGGGACGCTCCTGTTCCATATAGGTGAAGAAACGGCGGTTCAGATGCCTGCCGTCCTCTTCCAGCACATGACGCACCACCTCGATGCCTGCATCTTCCAGTTTGGCAAAACCATTTCCCGCCACAAGGGGATTGGGGTCGTCGTTGCAGCACACCACTTTGGCAATTCCGCGTTCCACAATGAGGTCAGCGCAAGGCGGTGTCTTGCCGTAGTGCGAGCAGGGTTCAAGATTGACATAGAGCGTGGCTTCTCGTAGGTCGGCAGTGGTGGAGAGTATGGCGTTGCGTTCGGCGTGGAAACCGCCATACTGCTGGTGATAGCCTTCGGCAATGACTGTGCCGTCTTTAACAATGACACAGCCCACCATAGGATTAGGACGCACACGCCCCAAACCATTCAGTGCCAGATGAAAACAGCGTCGGATATAGAACTCGTCCTGCGTCATTCTTTGATTTGCAAGGCCATAACTAATAAAGGCTATCCCGTCATGCACGGGATAGCCTTTATTCTATTATTGTTTTTTAGAATTCTGCGGTCTTGGGGGTGCGGGGGAAGGGGATGACGTCGCGAATGTTGCCCATGCCGGTGATGAAGAGCATCAGACGCTCAAAGCCGAGGCCGAAGCCAGCGTGCGGACAGGTACCATAGCGGCGGGTGTCGATATACCATTCCATGCCTTTGCGGTCCATGCCCAGTTCGTTCATGCGGGCGGTGAGTTTGTCGTAACTCTCTTCGCGTACCGAGCCGCCAATGATTTCGCCAATCTGCGGGAACAGCACGTCGGTGCCCTGCACGGTCTTGCCGTCGTCGTTCTGCTTCATGTAGAATGCCTTGATGTCCTTCGGGTAGTCGGTCATGATGACGGGGCGTTTGAAATGCTCTTCCACGAGGTAGCGCTCATGCTCTGAGGCGAGGTCGGCACCCCAGAATACGGGGAACTCGAATTTCTTGCCGTTCTTGATGGCGGCTTCGAGAATGTTGATTCCCTCGGTGTAGGGGAGGCGCACAAAATCGGTGGCGATGACGCCTTTCAGGCGCTCTATCAAGCCGTTGTCCACCATCTTGTTGAGGAACTCAAGGTCGTCCATGCAGTGGTCGAGAGCCCAGCGGATGCAGTATTTTATGAATTCCTCTTCCAGTTCGGTGAGGCTGTCGAGGTCGTAGAAAGCCATTTCGGGCTCAATCATCCAGAACTCGGCCAGGTGGCGCGGGGTGTTGCTGTTCTCGGCGCGGAAGGTGGGGCCGAAGGTGTAGATCTTGCCCAAGGCGGTGGCGCCAAGTTCGCCTTCCAACTGACCGCTGACGGTCAGCGAGGTCTGTTTGCCGAAGAAATCCTGCTCGTAGTCTATGCTGCCGTCCTCTTTGCGTGGCAGGTTGTTGAGGTCCATAGTGGTTACCTGGAACATCTCGCCGGCGCCTTCGCAGTCGGAGGCGGTGATGAGCGGAGTGTGGAAATAGTAGAAGCCGTGCTCGTGGAAGAAGGTGTGAATGGCGTAGGCCATATTGTGGCGCAGACGCATGATGGCTCCGAAGGTGTTGGTGCGTGGACGCAGGTGTCCAATCTCGCGCAGGAATTCCATCGAGTGGCCTTTCTTCTGCAGAGGATAGGTGTCGGGGTCGGCGGTGCCGTAGAGTATGATATTCTCGGCCTGGAGTTCAACGGCCTGTCCTTGCCCTTGCGATTTCACCAGTTTTCCATCAACGCTGACGCATGCGCCAGTGGTGATGCCTTTCAGCAATTCCTCGTCGAAGTTGGCAAGGTCAACCACCACCTGCATGTTGTGGATAATGCTACCGTCGTTCACGGCCAGGAAAGCAACATTCTTGTTGCCGCGCTTGGTGCGGACCCAGCCCTTGATGTTGATAGAAGTGTCGAGGAGCGCACTGACGTCCTCTTTAAGCAAGTGTTTGATTTCGTAGCGTTTCATTTGATATGTTTTTTTCTAACTAATTATTCAAATAGGTCTGATGCTTAATCAGTGTTTGTTTTTGGATTTTATTTTGCTCAACTCCACGTCCGACATGAATTTGACGTGCCGCTCCTCTTGGTCGCGGCGGCAAATCATTAGGGTGTTGTTCTGCTCGGTCACCACATATCCGTCAAGTCCTTGCAGCACCACGGTTTTGTTGTTTGGCACATGCACCACGCAGTCGCGTGTGTCGTAGGCAAAGACCTTGCCCGATATGAAGGCGTTGCCGCTGCGGTCGTGGTCGCAGGTGTTGTAGAGCGAGTCCCAGGTCTCCACGTCCGACCAGCCGAAGGAGGCACGCATACCATACACGTTGTCCGATTTCTCCATAATGCCGTGGTCCACCGATATGGTCTCGCATTGCGAGTAGATGCGGTCGATGGTCTCTTTGGGAGTTTGTTCGGATAGGTCGAAGAATGCCTCGGCTATGGCTGGCAGATACTGTCGGTAGGCATCAATCAGAACGTCTATGTGCCAGATGAAGATACCCACGTTCCAGAAAAATTCGCCTGAGCAGATGAACTGACGTGCTACCTCCACAGGCGGCTTTTCGGTGAAAGTCAGAACCTTGTGCAGGTTGCCGATGGGGGGCATTGGCAACTCCTCGTCAAACTGTATGTAGCCGTATTTCGTGTTTGGATTAGACGGCTGGGCGCCGAGGGTAATAATCCATTTGTTGTTGCGGGCTATATCCATGGCATTACTGATGTCCTCCACATAGTCGTCCCATCCGGAGATGAAATGGTCTGAAGGCGAGACGAATACCGTTGCATTGGGGTTGCGGCGGCGAATGATGGATGCGGCATAGGCAATGCAGGGAGCGGTGTTGCGGCGCGTGGGCTCGCACAGCACCTGATAGTCGGCCAGTCCGGGAATCTGCTGATGTATGATGTCGCCGTAGAGGTCGGAAGAGACGAGGATGATATTTTCGCGTGGACAAATCTGCGCGCAGCGCCGGAAAGTGCGCTGTATCATGGTCTCACCTATGCCCAGCAGGTCGATGAACTGCTTGGGATGCTCCTCGGTGCTGAGGGGCCAGAAACGGCTGCCAGGGCCTCCGGCCATGATGATGCAGTAATTATTCTTGTCCATATTGCTTTGGTTTTGTGTTGCAAGTAGTTGATGTGTCCGAAGGTCAGACGCTCACCTCGCCTTTGATGTGGGGGTGAGGGTCGTAGCCTTCGAGCGTGAAGTCGTCGTAGTCGAATGAGAATATATCGTGTTTGTCGGGATTGATATGCATGGTAGGCAGCGGCCGTGGGTCGCGGCTCAACTGCAGGCGGCACTGCTCTATGTGGTTCTTATAGATGTGTGCGTCGCCGAGGGTGTGGATGAAGTCGCCATATTTGAGCCCTGCGGCCTGCGCTATCATCATTGTGAACAAGGCGTAAGAGGCAATATTGAACGGCACGCCGAGGAATATGTCCGCCGAGCGTTGATAGAGTTGGCAACTGAGGCGTCCGTTGGCAACATAGAATTGGAAAAGTATATGGCATGGCGGCAGGGCCATCTGGTCAACCTCGCCAACATTCCATGCCGACACCAGAAGACGTCGTGAGTCGGGGTTGCTCTTTATCTGCTCGATTAGTTGCGTTATTTGGTCTATATGACCACCGTCGGCACAGCCCCAACTGCGCCACTGACGGCCGTAGATTGGGCCCAGGTCGCCGTTCTCGTCGGCCCATTCGTCCCAGATGGTCACCTTATGGTCGTGGAGGTATTTTATGTTGGTGTCGCCACGCAGAAACCACAGCAACTCGTAGATGATAGACCGCAGGTGCAGTTTCTTGGTGGTGAGCAGCGGAAATCCGTCGTCAAGATGGAAACGCATCTGATAGCCGAAAGTGCTGATGGTCCCAGTCCCGGTGCGGTCGCTTTTCTCCACTCCGGTGTCAAGCACATGCTGCAGAAGGTCTAAATATTGTTTCATATATATTTATATATGCCAATAAATGCTTGCACTCCAAAACCGCCTATATTGCGAATAGAGCAATAATTAGGTGGGGCACACGCAGTTATGTTTATATCTGCAAAGGTACGAATAAAAAAGCATATAAACAACCCAAGCCCTCAAAACGCCCCAGAACCCCAAGAAAAGTGTTTAGCGAATTAAACACTTTTTGCTGAAATCTGTTTAGCGAATTAAACACTTTTTGCTGAAATCTGTTTAACGCATTAAACACTTTTTGCTGAAATTTGTTTAACATGTTAAACACTTTTTGTAGAAATTTGTTTAACGTATTAAACACTTTTTGTTAGACCATGTTTGACAAACTTTTTGTTAAATTCAGCAAAAAACGTATTTTTGCACTGCTTACGAGAGCAAGGTAAGTTAAAGCAGAAAAGCATTGCGATACTGTCCTGTTATCGAAATCGGCAAAATTTCAGAGGAAGGACGGAGCATTATGTTTTCGCTTGTATGTGTATGCTATATCCTTTAGCATAACATCAGGCGTGAGATATGTCCCCAAATTCCCGTTTCCTCAAAGGTGTTTGCCGATACCTGATAACAACGGACAAGAGCACATAAGTCTCATGCCTTTCTTATTTGTATTTTTTTAACGCTCAACCGGAGACTTGCGGAGCAACCAAACATCAACAAAAAATGGAAGAAATAAAACTTAACGACTTCCTGCGTATTCCCGAAGAGGAATTGAGCAAGTACAAATTGCATTTAGCCAACTTTAACGGAGAGACGCAGCCTCTTGACGTTTTCGCAAGTAGTTGGGACGAATGGATGGGCTGGAATCGCTGGCGTGGCAATCGCAACGACTGGAACCGCGAATACATTTTCTCTCTAATTGCAGACTACCGTCGCCCCAATAAATACATCTTCGGTGGCATATTTAAGGTAATATCTCGCGAGGGTGAAGAATATGAGATTGAACTCTCCGAGCAATTTCGTCCCCTCATAGGTCGCCTTGTGGTTGATTTCTATCGCTATCAAGGGCTTCGTGGACGTGCATTTTGTCTTGAAGGGTATATGGATAGTTTCCGACTGCATGAAATAACACAAAATCCATATAGTGGCGAGCCTTTCTGCGGATATGAGAATATACGTCTTGATTTCACTGCGCTCGAGGTTATTGTCCGCAACCAAAAAGCAGACTGGCAGACTGCTCTTTCTCACATGAAAGGCATTTACCTTATTGCTGATAAGAGCAATGGTAAACAATATGTAGGTTCAGCCTATGGCGAAGGTGGCGTTTGGTCGCGTTGGAGCCAGTATGTGGGGTCAGGTCATGGTGGAAACGATGAATTGGTTTCGATTATCCAAGAAAATGGTATGGACTATGCAAGACGCAATTTTCAATTCTCTTTAATAGAGGCCATACCAATGCCTACTGATAATGATACCGTAATTCGTCGCGAAAGCCATTGGAAAGACATATTGTTAACTCGTCAGTATGGATACAATAACAATTAATCGTTGTGGAGGCCATTTTTTGATATAGGAAGGACGAAAAAAAACTTCCCTATGTCCGGATTTGGCACACCCTGTCTGTATTTTTGCAAATCGAAATGATAAAACTTATACAAAATGAAAAAAATAATCCATTTTTTACTATTCTTCACTCTGCTGGTAGCAGGTAAGGTCTCGTATGCTGACAGTTTTACAGCAACCTCTCCTTCAGGACATACGCTGACCTACAGAATATTAGATGAAAATAATAGAACCGTTGCTGTTTTGAACTTACAATTCCAAAGTGGCGATGTCATTATTCCCTCAAGCGTTACGGATGGTAATACTACTTATACCGTTACTTCTATTATTATGGGAGGTTCGCAACATGGCTATTCAGGTCCAACCTCCGTCACCATCCCCAACTCGGTAACATCTATTGGCAATGGAGCTTTCTCTGGCTGCACCGACCTGACATCTATAACCATCCCCAACTCGGTAACATCTATTGGTGATTATGCTTTCAATGGCTGCACAGGTCTGAGTTCCATCACTATCCCCAACTCGGTAACATCTATTGGTGATTATGCTTTCGATGGCTGCACAGGTCTGAGTTCCATCACTATCCCCAACTCCGTAACCTCTATTGGCAATTCTGCTTTCTATGGCTGCACAGGTCTGAGTTCCATCACTATTCCCAACTCGGTAACTTCTATTGGCATGCTTGCTTTCAGCTTCTGCATAGGCCTTACCTCTATTATTGTTTCAAGTGGAAACACTCACTATGATAGTCGCGACAATTGCAACGCCATTATTGAAACTTCTACTAATACACTCGTTGCAGTTTGTCAAAATACAATTATCCCCAACTCGGTAACATCTATTGGCAATTATGTTTTCTTTGGCCGCACAGGTCTGACCTCAGTTACCATTCCCAATTCGGTAACATCTATTGGTGATTATGCTTTCTATGTCAGCACCGACCTGACATCTTTCACCATCCCCAACTCGGTAACAGCTATTGGTGATCATGCTTTCGATGGCTGCACAGGTCTGAGTTCCATCACTATTCCCAACTCCGTAACCTCTATTGGCACTTCAGCTTTCTCTGGCTGCACAGGTCTAACCTCCGTCACCATTGGCAACTCCGTAACCTCAATTGGCGATCTGGCTTTCAATGGCTGCACAGGCCTGACCTCTGTCACCATCCCAAGCTCGGTGACATCTATTGGCCGTTATGCTTTCTCTGGCTGCACAGGCCTGACCTCCCTCACCATTGGCAACTCCGTAACCTCTATTGGCGATGGGGCTTTCAATGGCTGCACAGGCCTAACCTCCATTACCATTCCTGATTCTGTAACCTCTATTGGCAACTCTGCTTTCTATGAATGCACAGGCCTGGACTCCATCATCATTGGTAACTCTGTAACTTCTATTGGCAATTCTGCTTTTTATAAATGCACTGGCCTAACCTCCATCACCATCCCCAACTCCGTAACATCTATTGGTGATGAAGTTTTTCGCAATTGTTCGGGGCTTCGTAGCATTACGTTTGAAGCTACCACCCCACCAAGTTTAAGCCCATATACTTTCAATGGTGTATCTCGCAATGTTACTATTATTGTACCTTGTGATTGTCGGGATGCCTATTTGTATGCTCAATACTACGACTATTTCAATGCAATCACGCCCGATTGCAGCAACAACGGCGGAGGAGATAATGGTGGCGGCAACGGTGGTAACGGCGGCAATGGTGGTTCTGACACCACAACCGTAACTCATGGCGACACGGTGTATGTCTATGTAACAATACATGATACTATTAATACAATCATCCACGACACAGACTACATCACCATCCACGACACTGTCTGCCCCGAGGTCAACAGCATCTCGCCTACCGTCATTAGCGACATCAATATCTACACCATAGAACGTCAGATAGTGGTGGAAGGTTCTGCCTCAATGCCAGTAACATTCTACGACATGCAAGGCAGAACACTGGAGACAAAGCAGAGCCGCAACGACCAGCCCCTCCGCTTCGATGCTCCCGCCACAGGCATCTACATGGTAAGAGTTGGCAACCTACCCGCCCAGCGCGTTGCGATTCTACGCTGAACGGAGTAGAAACTCTGATTGATTTTTATTATTGAAAAGTAAATGAGGGTGCCTCGGCAAGGCATCCTCATTTATCTTTTTAGGACCCATCTGAAAAATACACCGAGTCTGGCGGTGATTTACGAAATAAGCTTTTAATCTTTAATGGTACCAATGGCACGGAATCGTTCTTGAAGTTTTCTAATCTGATCAATCAAATCCTTAAACTCCAAAGGTTGTCCATAAATGAAACTTTCCTTCATATCTGTGTAGTCAGCCTCGTAAGCAGGCAACAAATCTTCTCTTGGCACAATCTGAATATTTGCAGGTAGTTCCTTGTCGTAGTCCACATAGCCTACATGGTAGAATCTGCGTCGATGTTCTACAATTTCATGATAAAGAGTCGTGTCATTGAGTGCCATTTCAACATATGGGGTGTGCATCAGTTTCTCTAAATCATATAAATGTCGTGTCATTCTGTGTGTTCTCGGCTTGTCTTTCTGATATTCCTCACACAACAAAAATGCTTTCTCAAGAAATGTTCTGGCTGGACTAACAGTTCTAATAGATTGAATAAAATCAGAATCGATATCGTCTTTATGGAATACTTGTTCTACCAATGACGATATTTGTCTCATTTCGAAAGGCTCGGACATAGACAGCACGCTTATTTCTATTTTGATCGTAGGAATGGCGTATGAGATTTGGCTATTGTAGAGTGATGGATATTGAACATAAAGGGCTGACGGGTCCTTGTCATGTGGGGCTTTTTCGTTCAGTATATCATTATCGTCAAGCACTGTCACGTTAAGTCCAATTTCTCTTAGTTTGTAATCTAATTCCATTTTGAAATCCCCCAGGAGGTAGTCTTGCCCTTTCTCACGAAAGTTATGTATTTGCGTGTTAGTGGTGCAATTGGCACAAGACAGACCCTTTACATTCAAGAAAAAGTCTCGATGAAGTGCTATGTCTATGTCTTCGCTGAATCTATTGATGATATTCCATCCCTTACTAAGACTTGTACCTCCTTTGAACAAAAGGTATTCGCTAATGTTTGTATGAAATAGGGCATAGAGGACAGCCGTTACCCACCAGTCTTTTTCGGCAGCGGCTTCGTCTATCTGTTTTGTTTGGCAGACAGCCTGAATCATCGCTTTGCGCTCATCAATAGAAAAATCTATCCATTTACTCATTTCCTGGCCCTTTCATGTTTTTTCTGATTATTTGCCTCATCCAAACAGGAGCTAATAGCAGGTCGGACGCTATATTTTTTTCCTCCATAGTGCCTGCCAACAACTTTGCAATGTGCAATTCATCTTCTTGAGTTATATTGTTTTCTCCAATGCTACGCAATGCTTGTACGAGTTCCTGCATCAACTTGCTATGAAAAGCAAAATTTCTTGGTGATCCATGCTTCAATGTGACAGTTCTATTGCCAAGAGTTATTTTTCTACTTGAGCCTGTTGTTAGGAAACTTGTATTCATAGGGACTTGCGTAGAGAACCCCAGACGATTCTCAGCAGTGGTTCCTGTCGGGATTATTTCAGCCTTGTCTCTTTTGGCAATTTCTGTTACCAATTCAAAGACAGAAGGGTACAGCGTTCCAAAACGGGTTTTACGTGCCTTTATATAGACACCTTTTGCTATACGGCAGATAATGCCTTCTTTCTCAAAGATAGCCAGTAATTTTGTGACGTATTCCACGTCATATTGGGGGAAGGATGATACGAAATAAACTTCTCCGAATTTGCCGTTTGCTATCTTGTTTCTAATTTTTTTTATAACAGTGTCTTGCATCTGTTTTTTTTGTTATTTTTGGTCGGAATAATTGTGAATATTTCCGACTGCAAAGATACTTCTTTTTCTCAAATGAACAAAACCTTAAGCAACGTCTTTTTTCATCTACATGGTTGGAGAAGGGCTATTCGCCAACCAGAGAGGGCCAATCTACGATGAATTTAGAGAATCATTATCATTGTTTCGTTCAAAAAGTACTTGCAATATGCTGTAAACAAAGTTTTTTTTGCTATGTTGCAGAAAGTTTGTATTTTTGCAACGGAAATGAATGAGGGGACACGGGGTCCCCTTCTTTATTGCCATAGCGTTGCAACGTTTGGCGGGAGTGTTTGTGGAAATTGATTTTATGCGTTGTGATACAGTGATATAGAATATTTAGAGATTCTGAAAAATGATAGATAAACTAAAGGTATTGGAACTTGCTCACGATGCCCTTGAGGGTAGCGACAAGTATGTTGTAAATCTGAAAATCACCTCCGACAACCGCATTTTTGTGGACATCGACGGCGACAACGGCATCAATATTGACGACTGCATTGAGTTGAGCCGCGCCATTGAAGGACAGTTGGACCGTGAGGTGGAGGATTTTGAACTCAACGTCAGTTCGGCAGGTGCCGACAGTCCGCTGAAAATGCCGCGCCAGTACAAGCGCCATGTTGGCCGCCGACTGGAGATAAAACTGAAAGACGGTCGCGAGATGGAAGCAACGCTGCAAGAGGCTGAGGACGACCACATAGTGGTGCGCACCAAGGGTACGAAAAAAACCGCTCCCGAGACGCTGACGCTGCCTTTTGCCGACATAATGAGCGCCCATGTGGTGATTGCGTTTTAGCGAAGAGTGAGCGTGATTATACATTTGTAATAGACAATATAGAATATATCAACACAATAATCAGTCAAAATGAAGACTTCCGATTTGATTAATTCCTTCTCGGAATTCAAAGAGTTAAAAAACATAGACCGTGAAACCTTGATGCACATCCTTGAGGAGGTGTTCCGTTCCACGCTGCTCAAGCGCTATGGCTCTGAGGACAATTTCGACATCATCGTCAATATCGACAAGGGCGACCTCGAGATTTTCCGCAACCGCCTCATCGTCGAGGACGGCAAACTGACCAATCCGCAGCGCGAGATAGAGTACAGCGAGGCTATCAAGATTGAGGACGACTTCGAGGTTGGCGAGGAACTCTCCGAGCCTATCCAGATGAGCGAGTTTGGCCGCCGCGAGATTTTGAGCATCCGCCAGAACCTCGTGAGCAAGATTCAGGACTACGAGAAGGCCAATATCTATCAGAAATACAAGGAGAAAAAAGGCCAGATTATTGTTGGCGAGGTCTATCAGCCCTGGAACAAGGAAATCCTTGTTATTGACGAGGATAAGAACGAGTTGACCCTGCCCAAGTCGGAACAGATTCCGCAGGACCGCTATCGCAAGGGCGACACTCTGCGTGCCGTGGTTCTGGACGTGGTGATGAAGAACAACAATCCCGTAATCATTCTTTCGCGTACCGCCCCCATATTCCTTGAAAGACTTTTGGAACAAGAGGTGCCCGAAATCTACGACGGATTGATTAGAATAGAGAACGTGGTGCGTGAGCCGGGCGAGAGAGCCAAGGTGTCGGTGGAGTCGTATGACGACCGTATCGACCCCGTGGGTTCGTGCGTGGGTGTCAAGGGCTCGAGAATCCACGGCATTGTGCGCGAACTGCGCAACGAGAGCATCGATGTCATCAACTACACTCCGCGTGTGGATGTGATGATACAGCGCGCTCTCAATCCTGCCAAGATTTCGTCTATCAAAATCAATGAGGCAACTCGCAGCGCCGAGGTGTTTATGGACCCCGACCAGGTGAGCCTCGCCATAGGCAAGGGCGGCCACAATATCAAGTTGGCCAGCAAGTTGGTGGGCTACGAGATTGAGGTTTACCGCACCGAGGACGAGGGCTATGTAGATGACGTGGCTTTGCGCGACTTCAACGACGAAATCGACCAGTGGGTTATCGACGAACTCATCAAGATTGGCTGCGACACCGCTAAGAGCGTGCTGGCCATACCCAAGGCCGAGTTGCTGGCTCGTACCGACCTCGAGGAAGAGACCATCGACGAGGTGCTGCGCGTGCTGAAGGCCGAATTTGAAGAAGACTAATATCATTGCTCGACAGGGCGATGTGTGGCCGCAGAGAGGCAAGAGGCTGATGACCTCGCAATAAACGTAACAACCGATTAATAACTAACGGAATGGCAGAAGAAGTAAAAAATATCCGACTTTCAAAGTTTGCAAAAGAATTCAATGTTGGATTGCCCAGCCTCGTGGAATGTCTGGGAAAGAATGGTTATCAGGTTGATTTGAACCCCAATACGCGTCTTACGCCAGAGCAGTATGACTTGCTGGCCGAGACGTTCAAGGATCAGCGTGTGGTGAAGGAGCAGGCCGACAAGATTGCCGAAATGACCGCCATAGTGAATGCCGCCGACAAGAAGGCCGAAGAGGCTACGGCTGGCGATTATGTGCCCGACGAGGTGATAATCAAGAATGTTTACTCCAAGCCTGCTGCGTCGGCAAGCAAAGCCGAGGCTCAGAGCGACAACCATGTCGCAGAGGAGAAGAAGGTGGTCGAGGAGCAGCCTGCTGCCGAGGTGGAGAAGGTTGAACAGCCTGTGGCTGAGAAGAAAGAGGAAGAACCTGTCGCAGAGGCCAAGCCTGTGGCCGAAAAACCTGCCAAGAAGGCCAAGCCTGCTGGCGATGCCGCAACCGTTGGTGTCAATGTGGTTGGAAAGATAGACCTTGACGATGTAGATGGCTCCACACGTCCGCAGCGCAAAAAGGAAAGCAAGAAAAAGAACGAGAAGAGCGAAAGCCGCCACGAGAAGGCCGCCAAGCCTGCCCCTGTAGAGGCTCCGGCGCCTAAGGATGAGCCGCAGCCCGAAGTTGAGGCAGTGGCACAGCCTGAACCTAAAAAGGAGGTCGAGTTTATTGAGACCCAGTACACTAAACTGGAAGGCCCGAAGGTGGTGAGCAAGATTGACTTGACGCAGTTTGAGAAACCAAAGCCTGCCGAAAGCGAGAAAAAGAAGAAACGCAACCGTATCAAGAAAGAAGGTATTAAAGTTGACGATGTTGCTGGCAACATGAACAATAAAAATGCCAACGGCGGCGCTAACGGCGGCAACCAGGGTAAAAAAGATAAGGACAAGGCCAACAAGAAGGGCAACAAGAATGCCCCGAAGAAGGTCGAGATAGACGACAGCGAGATTGAGAAGCAGATACGCGACACCCTTGCTCGTTTGGGCACTATGGGCAAGTCGAAGACCTCTAAACATAATCGCGAGAAACGACAGAAGGTTCAGATGCGCACCGAAGAGGAGCGTATGAACGAACTCGAGAACCAGAAGACGTTGCAGGTGACGGAATTCGTCACCGCCAACGAGTTGGCAACGATGATGAATGTCCCTGTCACGCAGATTATTTCCACCTGTATGGCAGTGGGACGTTTCGTCAGCATCAACCAGCGTCTCGATGCCGAGACAATATCGTTTATTGCCGACGAGTTTGGTTTCCAGATTAATTTTGCCAGCGCCGACGTGGTGGACACGTTGCAGCGCGAAGAGGAGGAGGACCGTCCCGAAGACATGGTGCCTCGTACTCCTATCATTACCGTTATGGGTCACGTTGACCATGGTAAGACATCGTTGCTTGACTATATCCGCAAGACCAACGTCATTGCTGGCGAGGCTGGCGGTATAACACAGCATATTGGTGCCTACGAGGTGACGATGCCTGATGGTAGAAAGATAACGTTCCTCGATACTCCTGGCCACGAGGCTTTTACCGCTATGCGTGCCCGTGGTGCCAAGATGACGGATATCGCTATCATCGTTATCTCTGCCGACGACCATATCATGCCGCAGACCGTTGAGGCTATCAATCACGCCCAGGCTGCTGGTGTCCCGATTATATTTGCTATCAACAAGATAGATAAACCTGGCGCCGACCCCGACCGCATCAAGACCGAGTTGGCTAACATGAACCTGCTGGTCGAAGAATGGGGCGGAAAGTATCAGAGCCAGGACATTTCGGCCAAGAAGGGCATCAATGTTGACGAACTGCTTGAGAAGGTGTTGCTGCAGGCCGAAATCATGGAATTGAAAGGCAACCCCAACAAGCGCGCCAAGGGTACCGTTATCGAGAGTTCTCTCGACAAGGGCCGTGGCTATGTGGCTAAACTGTTGGTCGAAGATGGTACAATCCGCAAAGGTGACCCCATCGTGGCTGGTTCTATTTCCGGACGTGTGCGTGCTATGTACAACGAACGTAACCAAGAGGTTATGTCGGCAGGTCCGTCGCAGCCGGTGCTTCTGCTTGGCCTCACGGGTGCTTGCCAGGCTGGCGACACATTCAACGTTATGCCGTCGGAAAAAGAGGCAAAGGATATTGCCGCCAAGCGTACACAGTTGCAGCGCGAAATGGGTCTGCGTACACAAACCCACGTCACCCTCGACGAGATTGGCCGCCGCATAGCGCTCGGCAACTTCAAGGAACTGAATGTTATTGTGAAGGGCGATGTGGACGGCTCGGTAGAGGCTCTGTCCGACTCGCTCATCAAACTCAGTACCGAGGAGGTGCAGGTCAATGTCATCCACAAGGCCGTGGGTCAGATTACGGAGAGCGACGTGTTGCTTGCCGAATCGTCCGACGCTATCATCATCGGTTTCCAGGTGCGTCCGTCCGTAGGCGCGCGCAAGATGGCCGAAACACAGCAAATCGACATCCGTCTTTACAGTATTATCTACGATGCTATCAACGAGTTGAAAGATGCTATCGAGGGTATGCTTGCTCCCGAGACGCAGGAGAAAATCGTTGCCAACCTCGAAATCCGCGAGACCTTCAAAATCAGCAAGGTCGGTACCATTGCAGGCTGTATGTGTCTTGATGGTAAGATACAGCGCAGCCATAATGTGCGCATAATTCGTGACGGTATCGTGGTTTACACGGGCAAACTCGCATCGCTCAAGCGTTTCAAAGATGACGTCAAAGAGGTTGTTGCCGGTCAGGACTGCGGTCTCAATATCGAGAATTTCAACGATATTAAGATTGGCGACATCGTCGAGGCCTACGAGATTATCGAGGTGAAACGAAAACTGTAAGAAAATAGAATATCTATTTTAACTATCGCAAGTAGTAGAACAACCATTAAAACTAAAATCATTATGCGACCTCAGCCTCTGTAGTTCAAGGGATAGAATCGTGGTTTCCTAAACCATTGATCTGGGTTCGAATCCCAGCGGAGGTACAAGGGCGGCTGCGATTGGCCGCCCTTTATTTTGAAAAAGAATCTTTTACGAATAATACAAACAATCAATAAAAAAATGTACCGAATTACCAATCATCCCATATTGGATATTGCTGAAAGCGAAGAAGTTGAATTTACATATAATGGAACCCTCGTCAAAGGACGTAAGGGACACACCATTGCCGCTGCATTGCATCAGGCGGGTTTCCCTATCCACAGTCATAGCCTTGACGGCCGCAAACGCAGTTTGGAGTGCGGCATAGGCAAATGCGGTGCCTGCGAAATGCTGGTTGACGGCGAAGTCCGCAGGATTTGTATCACGCTGGTGGACAACGTTCACGAGGTGTGTGAGATAACGAAAGGCAACAAGCCTGCCACCACATCTTCCGACAAGCCGCATGATGTGAAGATTTACAAGACCACCGTGGCTATCATCGGTGCTGGTCCTGCGGGTCTTTCGTGCCGCCGCCAGTTGAACGAGTTGGGCGTTGACAACCTTCTGATAGACAACAACGCGCGTGTTGGCGGACAGTTCAATATGCAGACACACCAGTTCTTCTTCTTCGAGCAAGAGCATCAGTTGGGCGGTATGCGTGGTTTCGACATTGCGCGCCATCTTGTTGGAGAAAACGAGGACAACGTGCTGCTCAACAACACGGTGTGGGATGTGCTTGAAGGACGTCGCATAGCGTTGAAGAATATTGTTACCGGCGAGATAGGTTTCGTCGATGCCGAGTATATGGTTGTGGCAACAGGCGCTACTCCCTATATGCCCTCGTTTGAGAATGATGACCTGCCAGGCGTCTATACCGCAGGCGTGTTCCAGAAGATGATGAACCAGGAGCACACTCTTCTCGGCAAGAAAATCCTGACCGTCGGCGCTGGCAACATAGGCTATCTGACCTCTTATCAGGCCATGCAGGCTGGTGCGGAGATTCGTGCCATTGTGGAATATATGGACCATGAGGGCGGATTTCCGGTGCAGGCCAACCGTGTGCGCCGTCTCGGCATACCTATTCTCACAAGTCGCACGTTGCTGAAAGCCATACCCAACAAGGATGGCAGCGGCATACGTGGCGCAGTGATAGGACAAGTGGTTGATGGCCGCTATGTTCCGGGTACCGAGGAGGTTATCGAGGATATTGATATGATAAACATCTGCACGGGCCTTATCTCCGACGACAGACTTATCAATAAGTCGCGCGATGTGTTTGGCCTTAAGGCTTTTGCCGCTGGCGATGCTACGCGTATAGGCGAGGGCACCAGTGCCGTGCTGCAAGGCAGCAAAGTGGCCTACGAGATTGCGCAGCAGATAGGCTTGAAGGTTGACTACGACCGCTATCTCGACATTTCGAAACGCCACATCGAGTCGCAGCAGCACCCCGTGCGTGTGCTCGAAAAGCCTGCGCTTCCTTCTGCCGAGCGTATGAAACTGCGTCCTTTTGTGATTCAGGACTGCATATACGGCTTTGCCTGCAATCCCTGCACCTTTGCCTGTCCGCAGGGCGCGATAAGCAAACCCGCCACCAACACCGTGCCCACCATTGACTACGACCGTTGCATAGGTTGTATGCAGTGTGTGTCGCATTGCCCGGGCCTGGCTATTTTCGGTTTCGATGCCAATAAGGGCGTCTGCTTTATGCCTGTCGAGCATGCGGTGGAGGAAAACGCCGAGGTGTTTTTGGTTGACAATTACGGCAGCATAATTGGCGAAGGCGATATCCGGCGTATCATAAAGAACAGCAACAAGACGAACGTGGCTGTTGTGAAGGTTGCCGAGCAGGATTGGGTTGGCTCCAATACGCTGACCGATGTCCGTGGATTTATCGAGAAGGCCAAATATCCGCAGGCTTTGCAGACCCGCTTTGTGGGACACGAGGAGCATGAGGAGGAGCCGCAGTATGTGTGCCATTGCGAGGATGTGGAGTTGAACAAGGTCTTACAGATGATTGGCGACCGCAAATATATCTCTATCGACGAGTTGAAGCACACCACACGTCTCGGTATGGGACCTTGCCGTGGCCGCCGTTGTGTGCCGCGTATCAAGCAGTTGCTTGCCGCCCGTGGCATTGAGTTGACGGGCATGATAACTCCGCGAGCCTCTATGGCCAACTATATCACGCTGGGCGACGCCTACAATCCCAACACCCGCGAAACCTTTGTATTCCCCAAAGGCAAGCAGATGCCGACCGAGGAGGTTGAGATTTTTGTGGCTGGCGGTGGTATTGCTGGTAGCGCGTTGTTCCGCTATTTCAGCGAGTCGGGCCATAACACCGTGATGATTAACTACGACCGAGGTGCCACATGGCGCTGTATTGGCGGTGGCCGTCCGGCGTTCTCCAATCCCGACATTGCCGATATCGCTACTCACAACCACGAGATTTTCCGTGAGATACAGCAGCACACCAATATCAACTACAAGCCCACGCGCTATGTCAACCTCGTCCACGACGAAGCGACTTATCGTTCTCTCGATGCCTCGCGCGCGTGGAGCGATGCCTATATGATAGACCGCTCGCAGTTCAAGGCCGAAATCTCGCCTTTGTGGGACGACAGTCGCACCACCTACAGCCACGCCCTTATCACTCGAGGCTGCTGGCAGGCAACACCTGGCTTGACGGTGGATTATCTGCGTAAGGTTGGCTGCCAGCATGGCGGTCGCTACTATGAGGATAGCGAACTGCTGCAGGTGCAGAAGGTTGGCGACAAGTACCATCTTATTGTGCGTCTCCATGGTGGAAACTATAAGGAATATGTGGCCGACCATTTTGTCAATGCCCTTGGCTGGGGCGCCGAACGTTTCACCGATGCCCTCGGTATCGACACGCAACTCACGCCTGTAAAACACCAGGCTTTCATCACCCGTAGGCTTCCCTTGATGGGTAAGGACGGCGACTCGCTTGATATGATTATCGACCGCCGCCATTACCACGGCTTCAGCGCCGTCTATGGTCAGCAGTTTGCTCATACGGGGCAGATTATTGGCTGCGCATCGCCCGACAGCGATGGCTACGAGGCTCGTCAGTCGCTGAAATACAACAGCAAGGAGTTCCTCGAAATCATCGGCGAGATGTTCAGCGAGTGGATTCCCGACCTCAGCGACGTCAGTTTCTTGTCTGTTTGGGCAGGTTGGTACACCGAGCCACGCTACCTTGTCGATGCCACCAAGGGACTTCTCGTAGGTCTGCGCGGTCACGGCTTCATGCTGGCGCAGTATCTTGCCAAACTCTATGTGGACCAGTATCTTGGCCGCGACGTTCCGAGTTACATGAAAGACCTCGCCCTCAGTGGCAAAGGCCTAAGCGAAACAGCCTTCAAGTAAGACGACAAAGGCATGAAGGTGGGGAAGTGTCGTTAGACTATTGATTAGAAAATGAGAATAGGAGTCCTTTCCGATACCCACGGAACAGTCCCGAATCAGGTCTATACCTTTTTCAAAGACTGCGACGAACTATGGCACGCTGGCGATTTGGGCTACAATGTGCTCGACATATTGCGCCAGTTCAAACCGCTGCGTGCCGTATATGGCAACATTGACGACAACAGCCTTCACCACGAGTTGCCGAAGGTCAATGTCTTTGAGCGTGAGGGGCAGAAGATAGTGCTAACCCATATAGGAGGCTGGCCGGGGCACTATCCCGCCGACATCAGGGCGATGCTGCAACGCGAGAAGCCCGACATCTTTGTGTGTGGCCACAGCCATATACTAAAAGTGATGTACGACAAGCAGATGGACTTCTTGCATATCAATCCCGGCGCAGCAGGCTTCACGGGCTTCCACAAGGTGAGTACTCTAATCCGTTTCACCCTCGACCCAACCCCCAGAGAGTTAGAAATTCTCGACTACCCAAAGACCTTCAAAATAGCAGCCACGAGTTAAGAAAAACTATTTTTAGGTTTGAGGAGATAGAACATCAAATGCTTCATTTTATGAACGAGAAAAGGAATATGCATGGTGGTTGCATCGACAACGCTTCGGCTAAAATGATTGCCTTCTGCGGTTTAGACTGCAAGAAGTGCGACGCCTATATCGCTACGAAGAATAACGACCAGGCCCTGCGCGAGAAAACCGCAAGATTGTGGAGCGAACTGAACCATGCGACCATTCTGCCAGAACACATCAACTGCGAAGGCTGTAAGGTTGATGGCGTTAAAACCTTTTATTGCGAGAGTCTGTGCGCCATTCGTCAATGTGCGTTGGCGAAAGGTGTTGCGACGTGCGCTCATTGTGAGAATATGGACGGCTGCCAGACCTTGGAAACCGTTGTGTCAAATAATCCTGATGCAATGAAGAACCTGCAAGAGCAGAGGCTGGAGTCGGCGAGATTGCTGCTGCGCCCATGGCGTGAGACAGATGCCGAAGTGCTCTACAAATATGCCAGCGACCCCGACGTGGGGCCTCGCGCTGGCTGGCCTCCGCACAAGACTGTGGATGAGAGCCGAGAAATTATCCGCACTTTGTTCAACAACGACACCACATGGGCTATAGAACTTAAAGAAACTGGTGAGGCGATAGGCGCAATGGGTTATGGTCCCTCATGCGACTGCGCTCTTCCGTCTCGTGATGGCGAGCCTATTGTTGGCTACTGGGTTGCCAAACCTTATTGGAATCAAGGCATCTGCACAGAGGCGTTGCGCTTGATGCTCGACCATATTCGCAAAACAACTGATATTCCATCGTTTATAAGCGGCCATTTTGTTGACAATCCCGCTTCAGGCAAGGTGATGGAGAAATGCGGTTTTGTCCCGACGGGCGAAATCTGCTATGACGAAAACATGTATCAGGGCACGGGCCGACCAATAAGAGTCCTAAGGCTGGAAATTGCCTCTATGTGAGAAAATATTGCTATCTTTGCAGATTAAAAAGAAAAATAGTCTGAGTTTTTGAGTAATCTGAATAGTCAGCGTAATTTGAATATCTGAAAACTGCATTGATTTGACACTCTTATTTTTATATCTTGCCTTTGCTTTAGGCGTTTCGTTTCTCTGCTCCATATTGGAGTCGGTGCTGATGTCCACGCCAATATCCTACATCACGATGCGCGAGGACGAGGGCTACAAGCCAGCCACACGCTTCAAACGCTACAAGCAAGACACCGCACGCCCCATTGCCGCCATACTGTCGCTGAACACCATCGCCAACACCTTTGGCGCCGCAGGCGTTGGTGGCCAGGCTGCCGAAGTGTTTGGCAGTCAGTGGTTCGGCGTTGTGTCGGCTGCCATGACTCTGATGGTGCTCGTCATATCGGAGATTATTCCCAAAACTATTGGCACACGCTATTGGAAACGTCTCATGGGCTTCACCTCTGGCACTATACACCTGCTCATTATCATCATGTTCCCCTTCGTGTGGTTGGTGCAGATGGTTACGAGATTGTTTGCCAGCAATGAGGACGAGAGTGCCGTAAGTCGTGAGGAGGTGGCAGCAATGGCCGACGTAGGCGAGGACGAAGGCGTGATAGACGAGGGCGAGAATAAGATAATACAGAACGTAATAAAACTTGACAATATCAAGGCCTACGATGTAATGACCCCTCGTGTGGTGGCTGCCGTGGCTCCAGAGAGCATGACCCTGCGGGAGTTTTACAAAGAAGAGGAGTTCGGACATTTCTCGCGCATACCGGTGTATGCCGAAGACCCTGAATACATCACAGGCTATATTCTGCGCCGTGAGGCTCTGGAGATGTTGGCCGATGACAAGTTCGACCAGACTCTCGGGTCAATACGTCGCGACATACCTTATTTCAACGAAGAGATGTCTATCAGCGATATTTGGGAGCAGTTGCTGAAACACCGCGAACAGATAGCCCTCATCATTGACGAATATGGCGCTTTCGTGGGAATCTTGACTCTCGAAGACGTTATAGAGACCATTCTCGGACTTGAAATAATAGACGAAAACGACGAGGTGAGCGATATGCAGCAATACGCTCGTGAACGTTGGAAACAGCGTCAGAGCAAGTTCAAGCCCATACGTTTGCCGGAATAGTTATGGTCTTTTCTCGAAATTTCTTTTGATTACATAATACAATCGAATAAATAAAACAGAATATGAAAGCATACGTTTTTCCAGGCCAAGGCTCGCAGTTTGTGGGCATGGGCAAAGACCTATACGACGGCAATGCCGAATGTCGCGCAATGTTTGAGCAAGCCAACGACATTCTCGGTTTCCGCATCACCGACCTTATGTTCGAGGGCACGCCCGAGGACCTGAAGCAGACCCATGTGACGCAGCCTGCTGTGTTCCTTCACTCTGTCATTATGGCTAAGTATCTAGGCGCAGACTTCCAACCTGATATGGTTGGCGGTCACTCGCTGGGCGAGTTCTCCGCACTCGTGGCTGCAGGTGCCATGAATTTTGACGATGGACTTCGATTGGTAAGCGCTCGCGCTCGCGCCATGCAGAAATGCTGCGAGGCCAAGCCTTCGACAATGGCGGCAATTGTGAAGTTGAGCGACGAGGTGGTGGAGCAGATTTGCGCCGAGGTTAGTGCAGAACAGCCGTCAGAGGTGGTTGTGGCTGCCAACTACAACAATCCCGGACAACTCGTGGTTAGCGGCACCATGGCTGGTGTGGCTGCGGCTTGCGAGAAAGCCAAGGCTGCTGGCGGAAAAGCCATACCACTGGCTGTTGGCGGAGCATTCCATTCGCCATTGATGGAGCCTGCCCGCGTAGAACTGGCGGCTGCCATAGAGCAGACTGCCTTCCGCGCACCAGTATGTCCTGTCTATCAGAACGTCTGCGCTCTGCCCGTGAGCAATCCAGAGGAGATAAAGCAAAACCTCGTGAAGCAACTCACCTCGCCGGTGCGTTGGACCGCCACGGTACAGAATATGCTCAAAGACGGTGCTACCGAGTTTATAGAGGTTGGTCCAGGCAAAGCCCTGCAAGGAATGATTAAGAAGGTTGACGCCGAAGCCAATGCTCACGCCGCGTTGACGGAATAATCGGTAGAAGTATAGCCCCGAAAGAAAACTTAATCTTTAGGATAAAACATAAGCGCGCATTGCCTTGGCAATGCGCGCTTACTTTATTAATTATATTAACGACTATTTCTCGATTATTACGTCGCCGTGGTCGTCAACAATCTGTTTGTAGAACCAGTCGGGATATTTGGGCTGGTCGGGCCATACGCAGTGACCATACTGGTCTTTGTCGAGTTTGCCATTGGTGGCGTGCTTCACGTTGCCATCAATGTATTTCATTAGGAGGAAGTGGTCGAGTTCTTTCCACTGGCGCATCATTTTTGCCGCCATGCGGTTGGAAAAGTCGTTGTTGAGAGTTACAATCTCAGCCTGGTTGGCATTGCTCACGCGCTTGTCGTTTTTCTCAACGTCGCGAATGAAACTTGTTTCGAGGTCGTCCTGTGTGCGCTGAATGTCAACAATCATGTCGCAATAACGCAGATAGGCGAAGTTGCTCACGCGGTTGAAGAGCCAGAAAGCGCTTGTCTCGCTGTATTCGGTAAGGCTGCCGTTGCCCTCGCGGAAACATTCGGGAATCTCGGTGATGCAGCAATACATTGGGCAATAGACGGTGGTGTAGGTGTCGTCAACGCCAAACCATATGATGCCTCCAACAGGGTTGGGAAGCCAGCCGCGGCACTGGGCCACGAAACTGAAACCGGTCTGCTGGGTGCTAGTGGCACGCTCGTGGACATAACTGTGGTCGCCAACTTTGAAATCCATAGGACGCCAACGATAGGGCAGTTTGAATGGGCCTGCGCCAACATCCTGCGTCATGTCGAGAGGAGTGCCCTCATAGTGGTCGCGCATCAGGTTCATCACCTCGTGGACATCAACCTTGTGGTCGGGTTTAATCCAAAGAGGCAGACGGTTCTTGGGGTTGCGTCCCAGGGCGTAGTCGGCATATTGGTCGCGGATGCCGTTTTTGACGCGGGCAAACATGGCATAAACACGAGCGTCGCAGCCACGCATACCGCTGAAATCGAGCGGGCAATAAGCGTCGGCGAAACTAAATTCCTCGTCTTTTCCAGTGAAATAGCCCTTGGCGCGAGCAAAACTGATGACATCGTCAGAATAGACACATTCAACCTCGGGGTTAAAGATGTACTTCATGTTGCGGCTGGTGATGCTCTTGTAATTCTTTTTCTGTTCAAGGGGGAAGGTGGTGATGCGAGCCTGGTTGGCATGGCCGCAGACATAACCATCGGGCACGCGGCGAGCCACCCATACGGCGCCTTCTTTGAAATCCTTGAAGCCTTTTTTCAGCACCTGCTTGCCCTTGATGGTATCGTACTGGGCTTTGCCTTTGCCAATGAGTTCCATAACCCAGACCTCGTTGGGGTCGCATATCGAGAACGACTCGCCCGAAGAGGCATAGCCGTAGGTGTCCATCAGTTCGGCGATGGTCTTGATAGCCTCGCGGGCGTTTTTGGCGCGCTGCAGTGTGAGATAGATAAGGCTGCCGTAGTCAATGCCCGTAGAGCCGTGGAGTTCTTTGCGGCCGCCATAGGTTGTCTCGCCAATGGCAAGTTGGTGTTCGTTCATGTTGCCCACCACGTTGTAGGTGTGTGACACCTGGGGAATCTCGATAAGCGGACGGCCGCTATCCCAGTCGTAAACCATAAACATTGTGCCTTCGGGATAGTCGGCGGCGCGACGATAGTAAAGTTCGCCGTAGAGCGTGTGGGAATCGGCGGCATAGGTTATCATCGTCGAGCCATCTTTGGTGGCTCCCTTAGTGAAAAGGAAATTGGTACAGGCATCGGCAACGCCTGCGGTGAGAATGGCTCCCGCAAAGAGCATACCTGCAATAATACGATTGATTTTCATAGATTTATTGTTGATCGTTGATTATTATCACACAGTCTTATCACTTTGTTTTGAGGATGTAAAGATACAAATTTTTATGAAATACGGAAAAACCTCTTTTTACACAGAGTGTCAAAAACACCTCTGTGAATCAAATGAGGATTTTCTTTCGTTGCATAGTCCGTTGGTTCTAACTATCGGAAGACCAATTGCATATACCCTAACGCCAAGGCTTATAATCCAACGGCTGCGTGCATCCCCACTCTTTGGCGAAACGGTCGAAATTCTTTCGCACAAGGCGTTTGATGAAGAGCGGGAACAGCAGGCGCACTATCAATGGGTTTTTCTCGAGGCCTGCAAACTTCCTGACCTCGGGAGTAAGGAAGTTGCCGTTGCGGGCAAACGATTGTCCCATAGGGATATAAGAATCCAGTAACTGGTCCATTATCTTGGTTATCTTCTCGTCGTCGCGCATCCTAATCATGAAACTGCCGCCACGCACCAGACAGCCGCCACAGGTGCAGCCGAACTGCGCAGGAAGCGACAACAGGAAGCGTTCACCGAGACGCAGTTGATGACCCTCGTCGAAGCCGCCATGAAGGATGAACGACACCTGGGCAGGGTGCTGACGCTCAGTGGGGAGAGTCTCTAAAAACTCCAACATCACCGCCGGCACGCATTCCACATAAAGCGGAAGGGCAAAAATAATCTGCTCATGGCGTACGAAAGCCTCTCGGGCGGCATCCCACTCCTTACGATTAGACAGGGAATAGAGTTCGTAGGTGGAACCCTCTTTCTCCAATCCTTTGCCAAACGATTGTATAATCTTGTCCGTATTGCTGAATTTCTGCACACGCGGACTCCCGTTGATGATGACTACATGCATGATTCTTCCTCCTTAATCCTGATTACACCCAGTGAACGGCCGCCGATATTTGCCGCCGTGCGTTCGCACCACTCTTCGAGCAACGACTGGTCGCCATTGCCCCGATACAAAAGACCGACATTTAGCGCATGGTAGCGCAGTTGGTGGCGCTCCCAGCCGTCACGCATCTCGATATACATATTAACCATCGGCATTAAGCGGTCCATCACCCGCTTGCCACGCCAGTCGATAAATCCGAAACGCGTATCGGAAACCAACCACAGGTCATTCGCCCCCACCATCTTTCGTACTATCGCTTCGTAGTCGTCTTTTATGACGCACACGCCAGGGGTCTTCAACCAGCACTGGTTGCAGCCCATACAGTGCGAAATGTTCATCTCCGAGGTGTCGACGACCTCTGCCTCCTTGTCGTTAATCAGAGTCATAATCTGCTCCGATACAGCACCAAGTTCTAATGTGTTTAATATTAATGTCATGATTAGATAACTATTAACCCATCTGTCATTATTGACTACCTACTTTGAAAAGAAGGTACAAATTTACACATCTTTTTGCAATCCGCCAAAAGTGTGCTACATGTGGAATCTTCTTCACTGCCATGCGTGGATAACCAAAATTAGTGATAGCGCAAAAAAAGAATAGCCAATTTTAGCGATATGTCGTCGGTGAGGGTAAATCTAATTTTGCAAGCAGAAAAAGAATAATATACAATCATAATAAATAGTTGATTGTCTGTTGATTTAATGCAAAAACAAAAAAAGATGAAACGCAATATACTATTTGTATTTCTCACATTATGTGTGGCCTGCGTGGCTGTCAATGCACAGGATACCACTACAAGTATCATTAGTCTGAAAAGGCTGTCGGTGGGCGGCTACGGCGAAGCCGTCTATCAATACAATTTCTTCAGCGACAATCCTTTCCGCTATAGCAATGCCGACAGGTACAAGGATTCCAAGGGACACGGCCGCGTCGATATACCCCATGCCGTAATCAATATTGGTTACGATTTCGGCCACGGCTGGTCGTTTGGCACAGAGATAGAATTTGAACATGGTGGCACCGAGGCTGCCGTCGAGGTGGAAGCCGAAGAGAGCGGCGAGTTTGAAAAGGAGATTGAGCGTGGTGGTGAGGTCGCTTTGGAGCAATTTTGGATTCAGAAGATTTTTTGCAATGCCTTCAATATTCGCGCGGGTCACGTTATAGTACCAGTAGGCGGCACCAACAATGCCCATGAGCCCGACAAGTTTTTCGGAGTCTATCGCCCCGAGGGAGAGAACACCATTATCCCTTGCACATGGCACGAGACCGGCATTGAGGTGTTTGGTAACTTCGGTGACTGGCGTTACGACGCCATGGTGCTCCCCAGCCTTAACTCCAGTTATTTTACCGAGGCGGGCTGGGCCAACGGCGCATCGGCTTCGCCCTACGAGTTTCGCGTGGCAAACAATCTTGCAGGAGCCTTGCGCATAGACAACTATACCGTCAACAACCTGCGCATAGGTGTGAGCGGCTATGTGGGCAACACCTTTTTTAACGACATAGTGACCAATGAAAACTCAAAGAAATACGGCTCGGTAAAAGGCCTTGTGTATATCGGCGCCATTGATTTCGACTATCGATATGGCGGCCTTGTGGTGAGAGGCAATGCCGACTACGGCCACCTTGACGAAGCCGACATCATTTCCACCTACAACAAAAATCTGAGCCATGCCACCGGGTCGCCTTTCCCTCGTAGTCTGGTGGGCGAGGCCACCTATGCTTTTGGCTTGGAGGCTGGCTACGACCTGCTGCAACTCTTTGCGCCGCAAAAAAGCAGTCGCAGACTCTATATTTTTGGCCGCTACGACAGATACGACTCCTATCTGCCTGCCGGAGTGCGCAGCAAGATAGGCTGGACAGAGCGGCAGTGCGTGAGCGGAGGCATAAACTACAGGCCCATTGCCCCCATCATCATAAAGGCCGAAGGCGGTGTGCGTCTGATGGACCAGCAGTACAATAGCGAGCCGTGGTTTGCCATGGGTATTACATGGGTAGGTATGTTCGAATAGAAAAAAAAACAACAACAAATAAAAACTCAAAACACATGAAAAAAACTTTCCGTAACATGATGCTTGTCGTGGCAGCTCTGACCACCACAATGGTCTTTACTGGTTGCAAAGACGACGATGACAACAACAAAGCCAGCAATGGCAATTCGACCGAGGTGGAATACAAGGCCATGGCCGAGCAATATGTAAACAACACAGTCATATACACCTACAAGCAACTGGCCGAGAAAACCGAGCAGTTGGCTGCCGACCTCGAAACCTTGAAGGATAGCAAAACACAGGCCAACCTGAACAAGGTGTGCGCGACTTTTCTCGATGCCCGCGAGTGGTGGGAGAAGAGCGAGGCCTTCCTCTTTGGTGCCGCCACCAGTTTCGGCATCGACCCGCATATTGACAGTTGGCCGCTCGACGCCACCCGTTTCGACGCATTGATGAGCAATGCCAACCAGTTGGAACAACTTGACGGCGACGATGGCGACATCGTGGCTAACGGCTTGGAGGCCACTCTGCTGGGCTTCCACGGCTTGGAATATGTGCTCTTTGCCAATGGCGCCGCCAAGCAGGTGAGTGCAATAACCGACAACCAACTCATCTATGCCGTGGCAGTGGCTGGCGACCTGCGCAACTGCTGCTATCGCCTGGCCGTGAGTTGGGCTGGCGAGGACAATGTGCCAGCACGCTATGTCGAAAAAATGGAAGAGGCCGAATGGGAATATACCGTCAACGGCAATGGCCGCAGTTATGGCGAGGATATGCTGCGTGCTGGCAATGCTGGCAGCACCTACGAGAGTTTCGCCCACGTCATGCAGCAGATTGCAACAGGCTGCGCCGATATAGCCGACGAGGTTGGAACCTCAAAGGTCGGCAGCGCCTACAAAGGCGAGGACGAGACCTATATTGAAAGCCCCTACAGCAAGAAATCGCTCATCGACTTCCGCGACAATATGATTAGCATCCAGAACGCCTATATGGGTGGTGTGGAAGGCCAGCGCAACGAAAGCAAGTCTATCCACAACTATGTGAAGGCCCACAACGCGACTCTCGACAACGAGATAATGACCGCCATAAGCAATGCTATAAACGAGTTTGAGACCAAGGCCGCTGAAGGTGCTTTTGTCGATACCTACATGAACGCCGGCGCATACGACAAGGCTATGCAGTACTGTGCCGAAGTCGAAGAGGCTATGCTGAAATTGCGTGTGTTCTTCGGTGGCGAGGAATGAGAAACAAGACATTATAAACCATAAAAAGTACGACATGAAAAAAACATTATTTGTACCTATCGTCTGTTCGGCGCTCGCCATCATGGCCTTTGCCTCGTGCAAGGACGACGACAAGACCGAAGCCGAGGCCATTGCCGGTCTGCCCGACTATCTCGTAGAAGAGACCTATGCTGGCGGACAACTGGGCACCACGTTCAACTCCACCGCCTCGGCCTACGAGGACCCCGCTCCTGCCGTGGAAGAGGCTGGAATGGTAAACGAGTTCAAATATGGCGAATACTTCTTTGAACGCCCTATCACCACCAACAGCAAGCCCTTCAACGGATTAGGTCCACTCTACATTCGCAACTCTTGCGAATCCTGCCATCCTGGCTACGGACACGGCAAACGCATGACCCGCTATCGTGCCGACGACTGGGGCAACGGCTATCTGCTGGTGTGCTACGACAAGCGCAACAACGCCTACCTCACCTCTCTCACCGGTATGCCGCAAACCAAGGCTGTGGCACCGTTTAAGGCACCTCTCGACGAAACCAAAATCAACATCGCATGGCTTAACTACACCGACGAGTGGAACAACCGTTTCCCAGACGGTGAGGCCTACGAATTGATTTACCCAGAGGTCACCATTCCGCGCGACGCATACTATATTCCCTTTGGCGAAGGTGGCGAGCCTGTGCCATACGAGCATGTGGGCGTGCTGCTGGAAGGCACAATCGGCATCTATGGCACTGGATTGATAGACGCCATTCCCGACGACTCGCTGCGTGCGCAATATCAGAAGGAATACAACGACGGCTATATGCAGAACGGCATCAATCCCTCCATGTGGGCAGGCGCCGACTGGGCTCCGACGGGTCTGTATGGCAACACCTCTCACCCCAAACGCTACACCTATGCTCTTACGCGCGGACCTCTGCAGGACGCTCCTGGCAGCAACGCCATTTGGAACATCACCAATGTCACGCGCAGCAACAAGCAGGCACACTATATGACTGCCATCTATGCCAACATCGCCAAAAACGACCCCGACGTGCGTCGTGAGTTCTATCGCTACTATCCTAACATGAACATCACCGGCGACACTGCGCAGGACATCTACAACTATTTGATGTATGCTACCGACGAGGTGAAACAGCGTCTCGAGCCCGAAATGAGCGACAAGGACTATGTCAACTTTATGGTTTGGCATCGCGGATTGGCAGTGCCTGCCGCACGCAACATGGGCGACAACGAGGTGCAACGCGGACGCCAACTGTTTCGTGAGATTGGCTGCTCCTACTGCCACCGTCCGGGCTGGACCACAGGCGACGACGTTTTCACCGACCCGACGGGATTTTTTGCCGATGGCGACAGCCGTCTGCCTCGCTTCCCGCATCAGAAGATATGGCCCTATAGCGACTTTATCCAGCACAAACTGATGATGAAGAATGACATACGCACTGGCTGGTGCAGAACCACCCCGTTGTGGGGGCGTGGCCTTTCGGCCATCTGCACTGGCGCTGCCGACCGTATGCACGACTATCGCGCTCGCAACGTCATTGAGGCCATCATGTGGCACGGCGCACCCAATAGTGACGCTCGCCGCACGGTCGAGAAATTCCGCCAACTGAGCAAGTCTGACCGCGACGCAATAGTGAAATTCATCAACGCCATATAATCCGGGTCTGAATATCCCTATGAAACGCTGGTCAGTAATTTTGATAGTGCTCGCCGTCATAATCATGATGGCGGGCACTTTGCTTGAAAAAGTCCACGGCTCGGCATTTGCCTTGACGCACATCTACCGCACTCCGTGGTTTATTTTGTTGCTCGTTGCCATTGCCTCTGTGGGCATGGTGGTGGTTATCCGCCAGAAACTCTATCGGCGACTGGCTACCATGGGAATACATCTTGCTTTCGCCCTGATAGTGGCAGGCATGGTGCTTACAACCTTCACCGCAAAATCGGGACGACTGACGCTTACTGAAAATGAGTCAACCTCTGTTTTCGAGGCCACCGACGACGGACGCTCATGCAACGGCACTCTTCCCTTTGGCGTGAGGCTCAAGAACTTCGACGTGGTTTATTATCCAGGCACCCATGCCCCGCAGGATTTTGTCTCGCACATCTCGTTTGTCGATGCCGACGGCGGCGAGACCGAGGCGCAGGTGTCGATGAACAAGATAGCGCGCCATCGCGGCTATAGGTTCTATCAGGCGGGCTACGACAACAATGGGCACGATTTTCTAACGGTGGCTCACGACCCTTTTGGAATACCGGTCACCTATGCTGGCTATCTGTTGCTTGCGCTATCGTTTGTGGGTTTCTTTTTCGACCGTCAAAGTCATTTTCGCCAGTTGCTTCGCACGCCAATAGCAAAGGCCGTTATTGTGGCAGTCTGCCTGTCGTCAACGTTTTCCGCAGTCCATGCCTCAACGCCTATGCCACGCACGCTACCTGCTGACCAGGCCGAGACAATGGGACGGCTATATGTGCTTCACAACGACCGCGTGTGTCCGCTTCAGACCCTCGCTATCGATTTCACCACCAAACTCTACGGCAAAGCCACCTATCGCGGACTTTCGGCCGAGCAGGTCCTCAGTGGCTGGATATTCTACTACAACGATTGGAGCAACGAGCCCATGTTCAAAATCAAAGGCAACGCCGTGCGCCAGGCTCTCGGCATCGACGGACGCTATGCGTCGCTCAACGACTTTGTTGCTCACGGCTCCACATACAAACTACAGGCTCCCATCGACAGCCTCTCTTTTTCCGACCCTCTGCGCGCCAAGTTCCTTGCCGCCGACGAGAAATACAACCTCATCGCCATGCTCTACGGCGGACAGTTGCTCAAACTGTTTCCTATTGCCGACAGCAACGGCACGACGCATTGGTATTCGCAATCCGACAATCTGCCGCTCGCCGTTTCCGACGACGAATATCTCTTTGTCAAGAAAAGCCTTGCCTATTGTCAGGAACTTGTGGCTTTTGGTCGCTACGACCAATTGGACACAATGTTTGTCAAGATATGCGCGTATCAACGTCAGCGTGCCGAAAAGACGTTGCCGTCAGATAGCCGCATTGCCTCCGAAAGACTTATCAACTCGCTCAACTACAGCCGTCTGCTGGCCATGTTCTTCATAACGATAGGGCTTGTCTTTTTTGTCTATACCTTGGTGCGTATGGCACGAGGACGCGAACTGCATCGTGGAGTGCGCCTTGCGGCATTGGTCTTGTTGTTCTTGTTGGCAGTATATCTGTGCGTGCTGTTCGTATTGCGGTGGGTGGTGTCTGGCCACATACCGCTTGCCAACGGCTACGAGACAATGCTGTTCCTATCGCTATGCGTGGCATTGATGGCGATGGCACTGCAACGCCGCCAATCGCTTTCATTGCCCGCCGGGCTGCTCCTGGTCGGCTTCACGCTGCTGGTGGCAATGATAGGTGGCAGCAATCCGTCGCTCACCCAGTTGATGCCCGTCCTCAACTCGCCATTGCTCTGCATCCACGTGGCAGTCATAATGCTCGCCTATTCGCTATTGTCATTCGCAATGCTCGATGGCGTGGCGGCACTAATCATTGGACGGTTCTCGCCCAATCAGCAGACCGCATTGCAGCAGTCGCTGATGCGCATCAGCCAGATACTGCTATATCCCGCCGTGTTCCTTCTCGCCATAGGCATATTCATAGGGGCGGTGTGGGCTAACGTGTCGTGGGGCACCTATTGGTCGTGGGACCCCAAAGAGGTCTGGGCGCTCATAACACTATTGGTATATGCCCTGCCACTACACGCCCGCTCTTTTGCATGGCTGAAAAACCCCAAACTGTTCCACATCTACATGGTAGCAGCCTTTCTAACAGTCCTAATAACCTATTTTGGAGTAAACCTACTATTAGGCGGACAACATAGTTACGCCTAATAATAGACAAACAAAAAAGCCTCCGAAAGGAGGCTTTTTTTTATGTGGAGTATACCGCTCCACATTATTGTTGTGTAAATATTTGTGGTATAATGAATTATATATTATTAAATGTATTTTTGTGTCAAATTTGTGCCAAAAATATTTTTTTTGTCATTCTGTCAGTCTCCACAAAGATACATTTTTTTTGAAAATATACCCTATATCTGGAATTTCTTTAATGTGGGATATGTTTCCACACATCATTGTATTTTTTCACCGCTGCAATCACTCTTTTACCGTATTTTGATAGTCTGTTATTGTAATAGGGCTTTCCGTAACGTTTCAAATCCGCATCCTCTTCCGCTTTAATAAGTCTGTCCCAAAACATCCACATCTTATTGTTGCATTTGTGGTATGTGTGTTCAAAGGTGTAACGGCTGCGCCATTCGTCATAGACAAAAAACAATTTCCGAAAGCAACGCCCCGTTTCGGGACAAACAAAAAAAGGAATTTCGCCAATGCCTAAATTGCTCGGTTTGTAAACAATTAAAAAGGTTTGTTCGTAATCCCTGCCAACAATCTTTAAGGCGTCAGGTCTCTGCCCAAACGTTATAAATTCGCCACTGAATGAACGCCTGCCAATCGTTAGGGTAAAAGTATTTCGACAACGTTTGATTACATCCGAAATACTTAAACATGGCAAATGGTCAATTTCTATTTTCATTTTTCTAAATTTTTAGACAATAACGCTCCTTGTTGCTTGATTATTGCAAAAAAAAAAATCTGCTGCGGTTTTGTATGCTGCATTAATACAAAGTATTAGATTTGTTTTTGACACAAAAATGACACAATTTTTATATTTACACCACATTAACAAAATAACTGTTTAACGTGGATTTCTCGCCTTGTCTGGTAGATTGTGCAACCGTCTGCGGATACTGCCAAATAGAGCCGTTTCTGTGTCGTTATCGTGGTAGTCTATTGTTATCCTCTCCAGCAAAAAAAACATGGGGCTTAATACGAACATCCTGCTTGTTCGTTATCACACTTATTTTTTAATTAACATTCTTATTACTTATTACTTATTTTTACACTTATTTAAGATACACATTTAAATACACACTTAAATACGCAATTAAATACACGCCCATTTAAGATACCACATAATACACAAATGATACACTCAATGATACAAAATAATATCATCGCTTGTTTCTTAAATAAGTATAAGCACCACCACATAAACGCCTGCGCCATCCCGTGGTATGTCGTGCAAATGACAAATCGTTATAGAATAGAAAAGCGGCACACAACAATAATTTGTTATATGCCGCAATTCCACACTATGAAAATCTGCATTAAATATTGGGGTCGTTCCTTATACGTTTCAGCAATTCCCTTTCACGCCCCACCGCTGTACGTGGCTTTTTGCTATGGCAATACTTTTTCATCTCAATAATCTTTTCTTCCTCCGTTCCCGTATTACTGAACAATACAGCAAATCCCCTCAACCCTCTTTCGCTGTATGTGGCAAAATCACGAAAAGACGTTTGCACCCTCATTCGTAGTTCCTCCGTTTTCCTCATCCTTTTGCGTGTGGATTTCTTTTCAGTTTGAAAATAGGATTGATATCCTTTCGGGATTGAGCCTACCATTGCAAAGTTCTTATACCCGAACATCCTCGCCCATACCATTTTACTATTTGTTAGGGTTATTCTCTTTTTTCCGCAAATAGACTTACAAGCAAGATAAAAAAGCAATTCTAACAATTCGTTTATCTGGTCTTTATCTTTTTTATGTTGCAATTGTCCATTGGGTAATTTTTTCTTGATAGTCCAAAACATAGTTTTCGATATAGACATGAAAACGCCACAATAACGCCCCTCGGATTCGTGTTTTTGGAATGTTTTGCACCAATCATCAACCATAAACATATTCCCCCAATTTATGCCCTCATTATAGCCCGTTTTAAGCACATCCCAATCATAAAAAGAACATTGGTAATACAAAATTGAATCAAATACAGATTTGGGGTTGTTCAACATATCCCGTATTAACTCAATGGGGAATTGAAAATAATGTTCGGATTGTTTCATGTCGCAAACGTTTTGTTGTACCATTCAACGAAACTATCAAAATCCCGTGCTATGTAGTAGAGGCCGCCAGCCCGTTCCACTTCAGACTGATAACAGCGTTGCGCCTCGCTTTGTCGGTCTCTGCCTTTCTTCACCTCGATTTTCACAGCCCTGCCCCCGACTATTGCGGAAATATCTGCCGTTCCTCGTGTCATGTGGGATTTGTCCCAGCGTATTCCCGTGGCTGTCTCGGTAGGTCTGCCCATTATGCTTATACGTTCAGCCTGCCCTCCCCTCAATCGTATATAATCCATTATGCATTGTGTAAGCCCATTTGCGGTCTTATCGGTGCGCTGCGGTATGGGGATATAAGCACGGGGAAAACTGGGGTGTTCTGTGGCTTGTTCATCTATCAACATTTGTTGTAGGGTCTTAATACTGTTGTTCATATCAAACCCTCCATATTAAGCCAATAACGTTTGTATCTTACACTCTGTGCGTTCTCCAGCCATTCATTATCTATTCCCCATCCAGCCCTGCGCAATACGGATATTGCTTTTCGTGGGTCTGCAACTTTGGCGGCAATAGAAATTTGCCGTGTGGTATGTTTTCCTCCCTTGTAGAGTAACGCCAGCACCCTGCGCTGTGCGTATGCCGCTTGTGTGGGTGTCTGCGGGTGCGCTGCGGCCTCATCCTTAAATCTCGGTAGTTTCATTTTCTGCCTCCTTTCTTAATGGGATTATTCAAAGCGTATGCCGCTGCCTCGCTCTGCAATTCGTCTTTGGTCTTGATTCTGTGTGAACACATCCATTCTTCAATCTCTTTTTTGCGAAAGAATGTGAGTTTGCCGCCTGCGCTCTTAAAGTGTGGTATCTGCCTATAACAAACAAGTTTGTAGATATATCCCTTTGTCAGTCCCGTATATTCGGATAACTCACTGACTGAAAGAACATCCTTTGCGGCCATTAGGGCAATTCGTTTTTGTTCCTGCCTCATTTCGTCAATACTTTGGGCAATCTGTTGAAATTCAATTTCTGACATAATTTTTAATTTTGATATTAAAGCCCTCCGCTGCATACGGACAAAACAGCCTCGGTGCATTGTGCTTGTTTGGTTGGGTCTGTCCGTTCAACCGCCATTCAAACACAATGCAAAGGAACAACAATAGAAAACAAAAAAAAGTCGGTATCATAGCCTGCTATCATACCGACAAATAAAATATACTACTGAGTTTCAATAAACTATAAAAATATATTTTTGTTCACTATCATATTTTTTTATGTCTTAATATCATACATCTGTATTATCTTTTCTATATCTGGGAAAGCGTTTTCCGGGTCTTTGGTAGAATTGTATGCTGCTTGCAATCTATCAACCGAAAAACCTTTTTCAAAAACGCTCCAACAATTTTCAAAATTGTACCGCTTCCCCATCCGTTTTGCAAAATAAGCCAATTCATTTTTTTTGCCGTTCCATTTCAATACAAGATTTTCAAATGTAACATATCCAGCCTTTATCATTTCCGCAAGTGTTAATCTTCCGCCTTTTGTAAGAAATACTGGCGGAAAAGATTGCTGCGGTGCTGTGTCGGTCGGTGCTACTGTTTCGGTGTCGGTCGGTGCTGACATCAAATGACGTTCAACAGCATCGTGAAACTCATTCAGCATAACGCCATACAGCAAATAGAACGCTGCCACCTGCTCTGCGTTTTCACTGGTGTAGAGTTCCGCAATGTCGCAATAATCAAACTCGCCACCATCGGTCTTGCAATATAAATCCCAATCCAATTTTTTGCCATTGCCAAAAAGAAAAAACCGGTTTTTGTCTTTGGGAATATTGTATGATTGTTCAACATACTTAATCATCTTTGCCAGTCCGTTGGCAATGGTCTTATTATCTTTTGTGTCAAGCAAAAGTTTGATATCCTCTTTATAGTCTTTGATTTTCATGTAATTAATATGTGCTACATTCGTATGTTTCTATTGTTTGCGACATCAAAAACTCAATGCCTTTTCGTGCCTCAAACATTGCATTTTGCCATTCGTTGCTATTGCTACCACCCCCGTATGGATAATTGATATTGGCGTTTAATTCGTCCGTATTCGCCGCTTTTTCAACATCCTCCCATAATTGGTTGAAACGCTTTAGGAGTTCGATTGCTTTGATTGATTGTGCGTGTAAATTCATAATGTTTTGGTTTTTAAGATTGTATATCTATTTTATTACGGTTTTATTACGTGTGTTAATTGCATTCATAATATGTCATTGAGCAAATCAACGGCTTTTTGTTTCTTTTCGTCAATGATTTTTGCATAAATCTGTGTGGTTCTTACGTTGGTATGTCCTAAAAGTTTGCTCGTTGTGTAAAGGTCTGCACCTTGTGTTAGTTCCAGCGTTGCAAATGTGTGGCGGGCGGTGTGTAGTGTGATACGTTTATTAATCCCTGCCCTCTGTGCCATTGTTTTTAATGCTCGGTTCATTGCTTGTTCGGTTGGGATTTGGGCAAATACAAGCCCGTCAGCGGTCGCATTTTCCTTTTGTGGTAAATAACGCCTTGCGGCCTCGGATAACGGCAAATAAGCCGCATCTTTGGTCTTTTGCTGCACAATACGCATTCGCCACGTATCTCCGTCTTGTTCTATGTCCTGCCACCGTAGTTTTTTCACATCGGATATACGCAGACCGCAGCAACACATGAACATATAGACCTGCTTTGTCGTTTCGCTGTCTGTCGGTACGTCTATAAGTCGCCGCAGTTCCTCGATGTTCAAATATTCACGTGTGGCTTGTGGTACTTTGATTTTGTCGGAGTTTGATATAAGATTGCACGGATTGTTGTTTATTAGTTCATTTCGTACTGCCTCATTAAGGCAAAAACGAATGCACGAATAATATTTGTCTGCCGTCTTTGGTGCAAGCCGTTTTCCTTGCTTTGTGGTGTATTGGTTTCGTAGATAGTCAATAAAGCCAACAATATATTTTTTGTCAATATCCCCCAGCCGTGTGTCGCTCCCTGCATACTCTTTGAGAATAACAACCGTGTGCCTTATCATTCTCGCCCATGTGTGGCGGTTCATTCCCTCGGTCGCTTTTTGGTCTGCACGTGTGGCGCATTGCTCCAGCCAGTCGAAAAGCAGCAAACTGGAATAGGTGTTGTTAATGCCCAATTGTCCGTTGCGTATTTCCGTGATACGCTGCCACTGCACCGCCTCAGCCTTTGCCCGTGCCTCTCTGTAGTTCCGCTTGTCGGACTTATGCACCCACGGAATATTTAACAACGTTTCTCTGTATCTTTTCCCGTTTATGGTATAATGCAAACAAAATCTTATACCCTTTGCATTGTCTCTCTCTATTAGGTGAACAATTGAATCTTGGTTGTTATTTTCTTTGCGTGCCATTTGTTTTATTTTTGTTTTACTTTCGACTGCAAAGATATATCTTTTTTCGAAAAACTTGTGTCAAACTTGTGTCAAAAATAGTCAATTCGTGTCAAAAATAAGGTAAAACAAAGGTATCTTTAATGTTTTGAATAATAATGTAATGTTGTTGTAATTCAGATGTTTAGGCAATAAAAAAGCCTCCGTTTGGAGGCTTAAGGTGTGGAGTATACCGGAGTCGAACCGGTGACCTTTTGATTGCGAACCAAGCGCTCTACCAACTGAGCTAATACCCCTTGTTTTGTTCGGCAACGACTATTGCGCTTTCCGTATTACTGTTTTCAAAAAAAGAGGCTTGCGCCTCTCTTTCGTGGAGTATATCGGAATCGAACCGATTACCTTTTGACTGCCAGTCAAACGCTCTAGCCAAGTGAGCTAATACCCCATCGTTTTCGGTTTGCAAAGATACAATCTTTTTTTATACCGACAAAATATTTTTTACTATATGAGATGTAACTTGTTGATTTAGACTGTGAATATTGCTGACGTTTTTATTGTTGAGAACGCTATAAATACATCTATATGATGTTGGATGTGGCTGTTTTTACCTGCTGTGATAGCCTGCGTAGTCGGTTAGGAAGCCGTATTTGAAGCCAAGGTCGTCGTTTTCGGTGATGATACAGAAGCGGTTGATGGCCTCGCTGGTGGAGAGGTTGTGCTCTTTCATATATTGCAGTTGAGCGTGGTTGTCGTCGTTGGCAAATAGGCGCTCCTGCGTTTCGCCGTAGCGTATGGTGGCATTGGACGGACGGAAGGTCCGCAGTCCGTTCTCGTCGCGGCCTTGCAGCAGGTAGAAAGTCTCTCCTGCGTCGTTGGCGCTGTTGAGGGTAAGATGGAGGTTGTCGCGCTGGTGCATTGCAATTTCGGCAATGAGGCCGCCGCCGTTGCACACCGTGCGGTCGGCGCGGTTGAAGCATACCACCATGCGCAGCGATGCAAACTCGGTGCAGAAATTGAAATCGCCTGTGGCATCCATAAAGCCCGCCAAAGGTCCTTTATTGCCATAGAGCGGGGCTATGGCGTTGGCAATGCTGATGCTTTTGCCCACGCCGCCGGTCTGCGCTCCAAGCGCAAGGCTGCCCGTGGTCCATCCGTCGGGCGTGGTGAGGCGCGCATAGCCTGTGGCGTAGTCAAATCCGCCGCAGTAGAGTCCTTCACCGTTGATTTTGGGCGCCATGCCTACAACGCCGCGGCAGTATTTGTGCATGCCGAAATGGTCGATGGCGGCGCAGATGTTCTCGGTGAGCGATGCGGAGCAGACCCAGACGTCGATGCCTGCCTCGTTGAGCACGCGCCAGAGTTCCTTGATATTTTCCGTGACCTGTATGCCGTTAATCCATTTGAAACTGACGGGGCCTATGCGTGACGACACTGTCGAGGGACCTTGGAAATATTCGATGCTGGTGGCAACAGGGCTGAACTTCTGATGCGATTTCATTGCCATATTGTAGAGTTCGCCTGGCTGCATGCCTGCAAACCACAGCAGGAGCCAGTCGTTGGCTTTGTCCTCCGGCACATAGTCATAGACCTTGCTGTAGAAGCAGCCCATCTTGCTGGCAAATTCAAGCCACATGGGGTCTTGCTGTATGGCGGCCTGCTGTTCGGCGGTGAGCCCTTGGGCAGAGAAAGGTCCATAGGTAGAATATAGTGCCGCATAGGCGGTGCGGATATCGTAAAGCCAGTCGTGGCAGGCTGCTGGGGCATCGTCAAGTCCCATACCTATGATTTCGTCGAACTGCTGCGGTGTCATGGCAAACGACATGGTTTGCAACTGATAGACGATGGCCTGTTCGCAGACGTCGAAGATGGAGCAGGTGTTGTCGAAGTCGAACACAACGTAGGCCTGCGACGTGTTGTGGTAGCGCTCTATGAAGTCGTTGATGCCCTGCTTCACATCGGGAGCCCAGTCGGCATGCGCCACATGAGGCACTTTTTCGCTCGTCGTATTGTCGTTTTTCTTGCAGGCTTGGCAACTGATGATGATTGTCACGATAGTAATAAGCGATAGAAGGTTTACCAGACGGTTGATATACAATTGTTTCATTTGCTGATATTTTTTTTGCGGTGAATGGCGATGGCAAAAAAAGTGTCGCAACGTTTTATTGCGACACGGAATAGGTTTATAGGGCGCTGCTACATGAGCAGACGCAAAAGGTCTTGGCCTATGTCGTTGCGTTGGAACTTGTTGCGCCACTGTATCTTGCCTGCCGACTGATAACTTGTCAGCAGTGCCTCGGGCAGCGTTGGCGCCAGCGAGGTGACGCACAGCACGCGTCCGCCATTGGAAAACACCTGTCCGTTGGCCGCGCGCGAGGTACCGGCGTGGAACACGAGGCTGTCTCTGACGTTCTCTATGCCGGTGATAAGGTTGCCCTTCTCGTAACTGTCGGGATAGCCACCAGCCACCATCATCACGCAGGCGGCGGTCCATGGGTCGATGTTGAGTTCTACCTCGTCGAGTGTTCCCTTGCAGGCTGCGGTGAAGAGTTCCACCACGTCGCTCAGTATTCGAGGAAAGACGCTTTCGGTCTCCGGGTCGCCCATACGGACGTTGTATTCAATTACATAGGGGTCGTATTCGCCAGTGTCGGCATCGGGGGTTGCCATAAGGCCGAAGAAGATGAAGCCGCGATAGTCGATGCCGCGCATCTGCAGTCCGCGAATGGTGGGCTCAACAATACGCTCCGTCACCTTGTCCATAAAGCGCTTGTCGGCAAACACCACGGGACTCACCGAGCCCATGCCGCCAGTGTTGGGGCCTTTGTCGCCATCGTATATGCGCTTGTAGTCCTTGGCTTCGGGCAGCATCTTGAAACTTGTGCCGTCGGTTATGGCAAATGCCGACATCTCGATGCCGGTGAGGTATTCCTCAATCACAACCTTGCCCGAGGCTTTGCCGAATTTGGCATCTACCAGCATGTTGCGCAGTTCGCGTTTTGCCTCTTCGAGGGTGGGGAGAATCAGCACGCCCTTGCCAGCGGCCAGGCCGTCGGCTTTCAGCACATAGGGTGCCGCGAGGGTCTCAAGAAAAGCGTAGCCCTCGTTGATGTTGTCGGCCGTAAAGGTTTGATAGCGAGCCGTGGGGATGCCGTTTTCGCGCATAAACTGCTTGGCAAAATCCTTGCTGCCCTCCAGTTGTGCGCCTTTGCTGTCGGGACCGAGAATGAGGATGTGGCGCAGGCGTGCGTCGCGATGGAAGAAATCGACAATGCCGCCCACCAGCGGAGCCTCGGGGCCCACCACGATGAGTTCGATGCCGTTGTCGATAGCAAAGTCGCCAACAGCGGCGAAGTTGTTGATGTCCAATGCAATATTCTGGCCGCAAGCGGCGGTGCCTGCATTGCCAGGGGCTATGAAGAGTTTTTCGCACAGAGGGCTTTGCGCCATCTTGTAGGCTATGGCGTGCTCGCGCCCGCCCGAACCAAGAAGAAGTATTCTCATTGTGAAAGCGTTTGTTTTGAAAGTGCAAAAATACGCAAAAATATTGAAACGGGGTCCGTGTCGTTTGCAGATGAGATTATTCCACAATGTGCTGTTTGTATATTGCTGGCCATGGCTTTGAACGGCATTGATTTTTTCTCTATTTTTGCCTTCTGCATCACATAGTGTGCAGTAGCATTATCGACAAAAAGTAAAAACCAATACAACTATGAAATTTAAGCAGATAGGGCTGTTGGCAATGGCCTTGATGATTGGCGTTGCCACTATGGCGCAAAAGCCTAAAGCCGCCGACCTCACTTCCGAAAACCTGCCGGCCGAGTTGTTGCAGCAACTCAATGGCGCTACCAAGCAGGAGGACAAAATGAAGGCCAACAAGGAACTGATAGATGCCTTCACGTCTGTCTATCAGTCACAGAGTGGCGATTCGCAGAAAAAACTCACCGCCACGTTCAACGCCTTGGTAAAGGCCAAAAAGACGGGCGATGTGGCAACGATTATTGGTCATCTCAACGATTTCTATTCCATGCCTATGGGCAAGGCCAACATGGACGGATGGGTGGCCTGCATGGAGATGTTGCAAAAGAAAGGCAAGAACACCAAGCGCATGCTCGACTTTGCCGAGTGGGCCTCGCAACTGGCAAAGGACCGCACGCTGTGCAAGTTCCAGAGCAACCTCTGGCAGGCGCAGGCGGGATGCTCGTTCACGCTCGAATGCAAGGGACAGGACATCCTTGTGCGCTTCGACAAGCCGATAGAGCTCTACTATGGCAGCAAGAACGACAACGGTACCATTTACGGCACCACGGGCGTTTACGACTACAACGACAACAAATGGCATGGCAAGGGCGGCCGACTGAACTGGGACCGCACCGGTCTGCCGACAACCGTTTGCTGGGCAGTGCTGAACAACTACACCGCCGAAACCAAGTCGCCGAAATTCAGCGCCGACTCGGTAAAGTTCACCAACACCAACTATTTCAAGAGTCCTATTCTTGGCCATGTGGACGACGTGCTTTCCACCAAGAAAGACCCCGACAAATACACCTATCCGCAGTTCAAATCCTATCAAAAGGATTTCAAAATCAAAGACATCGTGCAGGGTGTGGACTACGAGGGCACTTTCATGATGAATGGTGGCAAGATGGTTACCAACGACGAGGAGAACCCTGGCACGCTGGTGTTCTATCGTGGCGGCAAAAAGTTTATCACTGCCACGGCAGCCAAGTTCAGCGTCACGCCTTCGCGTCTTACGGTGGAACGCGCCAGCGTGGTGATACGCATAGCCTCCGACTCCATCATCAACGACGGTGTCACGCTCCGCTACCAGACCAGCGACAAAATCGTGAACATCATCAACGAGCCGCAGCGTAACTTCTACAGCCCCTACACCGACTCCTACCATAATATAGATATCTTCAGCGACAACATTTCATGGAAGGTTGACGACGCCACGCTGCATTTCGGTGCTTTAGGCAATGCCGGCGACGCTTCGTTCTGCACCTTTGAGAGCGCCAACTACTATTCCTTCGACAAAGCCCGTGCCATGCAAGGCATCGATGCTGTCAACCCCGCCGTGCTGGTCTATAACTACGCCAAGAAACGCGGCTTTGAGGGCGAGTTCTATGTCGAGGACCTGGCACGCGCCATTCACATGGACATCATGCAGGTGAAACTGATGATACACACCATAGCCAAGTCGGGTCTGGTGCGCTACAACGAAGGCACACAGCGTGTTACCTGCAAGCCCAAACTCGAGGACTATGTCAAGGCCGTCAATCAGGTCAAGACCCACGACTACGACGCCATAGTGCTGGAATCCAGCAGCAAGGGTGGCAATGCAACCCTCGACCTCGAAACGGGCGACCTTCAAATCAAGGGTGTAGAGAAATTTGTCGTCAGCGACAGCCAGCGTGTGGCCATCTATCCTAAAAAAGGAGAATTGGTGATGCACAAAAACCGCGATATGTCATTCTCCGGACGTATTGCCGCAGGCCGTTTCGTGATGTATGTGACCGATGGTCAGTTCTCCTACGACAAGTTCAACCTCGACTTGCCCAAGGTCGATTCGCTTTTCTTCCGCGTCAAGATGTTCGAAGACCCCGACCACGAGCGTTTCGTCCGCACGCCTCTGCGCGACCTCGTGGCAGAGATACAGATAGACCAGCCCGACAACCACAACGGATTGAAGTCGCTCAAAGGCTTCCCCGTGCTCACCAGCAAGGAGAAGAGTTATGTCTATTACGAGGTGCCCGACATGCAGCACGGCGCCTATAAACGTGATAATTTCTATTTCACTCTCGACCCGTTCGTGGTCAAGGACCTCGACGACTTTGAGACCGACAGCCTGTGGTTTGGCGGAGTGCTGACATCGGCTGGCATCTTCCCCGACTTCCGCGAGCCTCTGCGCGTGCAGCCCGACTATTCGCTCGGCTTTGTCCGCGAAACACCCAAAGAGGGCTTCCCGGCCTATGGTGGCAAAGGCCGCTTTACCAGCACCATCGACCTCAGTTACCACGGCCTCCACGGTCGCGGCACGCTCAACTATCTGACGTCTGTAACGAAGTCAAAGACAATGCTCTTCCTGCCCGACTCGATGTTTGCCGTTACCGACACCTTCTATGTGCGCGAGGAGCAAGGATTCCCCGAAATACACAATGGAAAGACCGTCGAGCGCTGGTTCCCCTACAAAGACTCTATGCAGGTGGCACAGATGCGTGGCGGCACGCCGTTCTCCATGTACAACGGGGCTACCACGCTCAGCGGCTATGTGGCTCTGCGTCCCGCTGGCGCTGTGGCATCGGGCAAGGCCACGGTCGAGGAAGATGGCACACTCGAGTCGCCGCTCTTCACGCTCAACAGCACCGAGATGGACGCCCGCGTCAGCACCTTCACCCTGCGTAGCCGTATTTATAATAAGGTGGCATTCCATGCCGAGAATATGCAGGCGCATGTCGATTACAAGAACCGCCATGCCGACTTCACAGCCAACGATGCTATAGGTCGTACCGAACTGCCGGTGCTGCAGTACATTGCCTTTATCAACAAGTTCTCGTGGCAGATGGACAAGCAGGCTCTC
>ONLQ01000041.1 GCA_900318665.1 uncultured Bacteroidales bacterium
AAGTTAGCACAAGCGTGGAAGAGGACGAAAATGAGCAAGAAACCTCCCAACAGTGCGACTGTGATTTTTTTAGTGATGGAGTGAAAATTTTGTAAGTTCATTATGGTTAATTTTTGGATTTATATTTCTTTTTTAGAGAAACAAGTTCAGCGGCACGGGCCATGCCGCGTCGCTGAACTTATAATTAAGGCATCAGCCACCGAAGTTGTCGTAGAGCAGGTTCTCGGCGGGAACGCCAAGGCTGTCGAGCAGACCCTCAACGGCTTTGCTCATCGGGCCAGGACCGCACATGTAGTACTCGATATCCTCGGGAGCCTTGTGGTTCTTGAGGTAGGTCTCGTACATGACATTGTGGACGAAGCCGGCGGTGTAAGGTACGCCTGCGGCATCGGCTGCCGGGTCGGGACGGTCGAGAGCAAGATGGAAATGGAAGTTGGGAAAATCCTTTTCCAGGTTGTGGAAGTCGTCGAGATAGAACACCTCGTTGAGGGCGCGGGCACCATAGAAATAGTGCATGGCGCGGTCGGTGGTGTGAAGTGTGCGGGTGAGGTGCATGATTTGGGCACGCAGAGGAGCCATACCAGCGCCACCGCCAACCCATATCATCTCGGGCTTGTCCTTCTCGTCGGGAGCATGCTCCTTGACGTGGAAATCGCCGTAAGGACCTGACATGACAACCTTGTCGCCAGGTTTGAGCGAGAAGATATAAGAGGAAGCGATACCAGGGTTGACATCCATGAAGCCGCTACGGTCGGGTTTGAACGGCGGAGTGGCAATACGGACTGTCAGCATAAAGACATCGCCTTCGGCAGGATAGTTGGCCATAGAATAGGCGCGCACGGTCTCCTCGGTGTTCACGCAGCGGAGGTCAAACATCTTGAATTTCTCCCAAGCAGGCAGATATTCGTCGCCGATGAGCGAGCGGTCGAAATCCGAATACTTGATGTCGAATTTCGGAATCTTAATCTGCGAGTAACTACCCGGCTCGAAGTCCATGTGAGCGCCGGCAGGCAACTGCACCTTGAACTCCTTCATAAAGGTAGCCACATTGCTATTGGAGATAACCGTACATTCGTACTCTTTGATGTCGAGAATAGACTTGGGCAGGATGGTCTTCATGTCTTCCTTAACCTTGACCTGGCAGCCGAGGCGCCAGCCTTCCTGCTGCTGTTTGCGGTTGAAGAAGTTGACCTCGGTAGGCAGGATGCTGCCGCCGCCAGAAACGACGCGGCATTTGCACTGACCGCAACTACCTTTACCACCACAAGCGGAGGGCAGGTGGATGCCAGCCTCGCCAAGGGTGCTGATAAGGGTGCCGCCAGAGGGAACATCGAGTTCCTTGTCATCATTGATGTTAATCTTAACATTGCCGGTAGCCACGAGTTTGGCGCGCAGAATGAGCAGAAGCGCGACAAGCAGGAGAACGACAATCAAGAAAACTATCAGGGCTGTTATAATCGTTTGTGTCATTGTATCAATAGATTTTAATGGTTAGACAATAATTATAACTTAATACCCATGAACGACATGAAGGCGATGCCCATCAAGCCGGTGATGATGAAGGTGATACCAACGCCCTTGAGAGGAGCGGGAATGTGGGAATAGCGCAGTTTCTCACGGATAGCGGCAATGCCGACGATGGCAAGGAACCAGCCGATGCCCGAACCCAGCGAGAAGGCAAACACATCGCCGATATTGCTATAGTCGCGCTGCTGCATGAAGAGCGAGCCGCCCATGATGGCGCAGTTGACAGCAATAAGGGGAAGGAAGATGCCCAGCGAGTTGTAGAGCGCGGGAGCAAACTTTTCGACAACCATCTCCACAATCTGAACGATGGCGGCGATGACGGCGATGAAGAGTATAAGGCCCAAGAAAGAGAGGTCAACATCAGCCAGCGAGGCACTAACCCAAGAGAGGGCGCCAGGCTGAAGGACATACTTGTTGAGCAGGTAGTTGACGGGCACGGTGATGAGCAGCACGAAAGTAACGGCGAGGCCCAGACCGGCGGAAGTCTTCACAGTCTTGGAAACAGCCAGGAAGGAGCACATTCCCAAGAAGAATGCGAAGATCATGTTGTCGATGAAAATCGACTTGACGAGGATGTTAAAAAACTCTTGCATGGCTTATTTCTCTTGAAGTGTTTTATCTGCAGAACGCTGAATCCAGATGATGATGCCCACGAGGATAAGAGCCATGGGGGCAAGAATCACGAGACCATTGTTCTCATAACCAATACTGTAAAGTCCCAGTTTCTCGAACACGGGGTAGCCCCAGAGGGTGCCACTGCCGAAAAGTTCGCGGACGAAACCGAGGATAATGAGGATGGCTGCGTAGCCAAGACCGTTGCCAAGACCGTCGAGAACAGAGTCCCAAGGTTTGTTGGTCATGGCGAAAGCCTCAAGGCGTCCCATCACGATGCAGTTGGTGATGATAAGGCCGACATAGACCGACAGTTGTTTGCTGACGTCATAGACAAAGGCCATAAGCACCTGGTTGACCAGCACCACGAGGGCCGAGACAACAACCAATTGCACGATAATACGGATGCGCGGAGGAATGGTGTTGCGCAGCAGGGAGATAATGAGGTTTGCCAGCACTACAACGACGGTAACGCTGATGGCCATAACCACGGCAGGTTTCAACTGTGCCGTTACAGCCAAGGCAGAACAGATACCCAGAATCTGAACGGTAATGGGGTTGTTCTTGCTCAGGGGCGAAGTTACAAGATTCTTACTCATTGTTAGCCTCCTTTTCTTCTTGTTCTTTAATCTCTTCGTCGGACATATCAACGGCGATGGCCTCTATCGGAACAACGACCTCATCAACAGCAGCCTCGCTGCCGTCGCGACGGGAGTCGATGAACTTCTGATAGCGGGCGAGGTCGGTGGCGAGCATGGCGTCAACGCCGTTGCTGGTCATAGTGCCGCCAGAGATGGCGTCAACCTCGTGCATACCTTCTTTGTCAGCGTTTTTCTTAACGTTGACAGAGACAACCTGGCCGTTCTCGTCGAGAATCTGTTTGCCAACGAACTGTGCCTGGAACTCGGGAGTGGTGATTTTGTCGCCAAGACCCGGGGTCTCACTGTCGTGGCTGAAGGTAACACCGACAATGGTGTTGAGGTCGGCAGCCAAAGCCATATTGGCATAGACCGCACCCCAAAGGCCGTTGCCCTGCAGGGGGACAACATAGCCAGTCTGGCCGTCTTTCTCAAAGACATAGACAGGGAACGCGCCCTCGTCGCCGAGTTTCTGCTGGTCGCGCAACTTGATATTGAAAGCGCGGTCGGCAGGCATACTCTCAAAATCGGTGACATCGTATTCAGTAACCACGGTGCCATCGGTCTTGACGGTGAGTTCCTTCTTGAAGTACTCCTGATAGGCAGCCTCGGCACCAGCGGCATCGACCGTGATGTCAATAGACTTGAGGAGCGACTGCATCTTCTCGTTGCGGATGTTGGCATCCTGGCGCGACTTGAGCGACATGGCCACGAGAGCCAGCAGCACAGCCACCACGGCTACCAGCGCAGCCGAGTAGATGAACATGTATTTATTGCTAAAGTTTTTCATGCCTTGACCTCCATTCTTTTCTTACGACGTTTGATATTGCCGGCAATGACGCAATGGTCAATGAGCGGAGCGAAGCAGTTGAGCAGCAGGATGCTGAGCATCATACCCTCAGGATAGGCGGGATTGACCACGCGCAGCAGAACGGCGAAGATGCCGATGAGCGCACCGTAAATCCACTTGCCACAGTTGGTCTGAGCAGCGGTAACGGGGTCGGTGGCCATGAAGACAGCGCCAAACATGAAGCCGCCCATGAGGAAATGATAGTAGAAAGGCATCTGCATGTAGGCGTTAGCACCGATGGCGTTGAAGAGCAAGCCCATGGCACCGCCACCGAGGACGACGCTGAGCATGATGCGCCACGAAGCAACACCAGTGATGAGAAGAACCAAAGCACCCAGCAGGATGGCTATAACGGAAGTCTCGCAGGTGGAACCACCGATGGTGCCGATGAACATATCAAGAGCAGAAGCACTTGTTTGTCCGCTGACGGCCATTTCGCCCATCGGAGTGGAGCCCGTGATGGCATCGCTACCCCAAAGGTCGGCGGCAATCCAAACCTTGTCGCCCGACATATGGGTGGGATAACTAAAGAATAGGAACGCGCGAGCCACGAGAGCAGGGTTGAGGAAGTTCATACCCGTGCCGCCGAATACCTCTTTGCCGAGGATGACGGCGAAGGCCACGGCGAGAGCCAACTGCCAGAGAGGCGTGGTGACGGGGACAATCATCGGGATGATAAGACCCGAAACGAGATAGCCCTCATAGACCTCGTGGTGACGAACCTGTGCAAAGGCGAACTCGATGGCAAGACCCACAACATAACTGACCACGATAAGCGGCAGCATGCGCAGGAAGCCGAACCAGAACTCATACCAGAAGCCCCAATTAGCGGCGGTGGCGATGTTGGTCTGATGTCCGATGTTCCACATGCCGAAGAGCAATGCGGGAATCAGAGCAATGATGACCGTGAAGATGGCACGCTTGCTGTCAACAGCGTCGCGAACATGGCTACCTCTGCGGGTAACAGTGTTGGGCGAGAAAGCAAACGTCTCGAAGCCCTCGAAGGTGCTGCCCAGCCAGGCAAATTTGCCACCCTCGCTGAAATTGGGCTTAATCTTATCAATATAGTTGCGTAGTTGTTTCATCACATGGCCTCCTTTCTTAATTGCTCAAGAGCCTGACGCACGATGGTCTGGATTTCGGTCTTAGACACATCGATAAATTCGCACAAGGCGAAGTCCTCTGGCTCGACCTCGTAAATGCCGAGGTTCTCCATGAGTTCGATATCGCCTACGATGCAGGCCTTGATGAGTTGCAGGGGGTAGATATCCATAGGCATCACCTGCTCGAAAGCACCGGTGAAGATGAAAGGACGCACGCCACCATGCAGGTTGGTGTCAAACTTGCGGGAGGAGCTGGAGCACTTGGACTGAGCGCAACGGCACTTGGCCCCGAAGCCGCTGAGGAAAGTGCGCGAGAAACTGAACTTCTTGAATCCCGGGGCAAGCCATCCCATGAAGTCGTAGTGGTCGCCTTCGGCGAGGATGGTGAGGAGGCTATCGTATGCGCCGATGAAGCCGTCCTTCTCAATCTTGGTGCCCGAAAGCACGTTGCCGGAGATGTAACGGAAGCCATTGCCTTCCTTGTTTTCGCCAAGTTCGGTCTTGTCGATAATCTGCTCGATGCAGGCACCGGCAAAAACGCGATAGTACTGCGGATTCTTGACCTGCGGGCCAGCCACGGCGATGACACGCTCAGGACGATATTCACCCGTGAGAGCCAAATGACCAATAACAGCGATATCCTGCGGGTTGATGGTCCAAACCACATCGCCCTTGTTGATGGGGTCGATGGCGGCAATCTGTGTGCCGACAAGACCTGCAGGGTGAGGACCGTCGAAGAAATGCGTGGCGACGCAAGACATACCCTTTACTGCCTCGGCCAGTTTCTGACCGGGACGGAAGGAGACATGCAGTTTGCCTTTTGTGAGCAGGCTAATGATTTCGAGACCTTTGGCAAACTCTTTCTCACGGCCTTGCATCACAAAGTCGTAGTCAGGAGCCAGAGGAGCGGAATCGAAAGCCGAGACGAAAATGGCCTTGGGGCAGACGTCGGGGCTAGCCACAGTGCCGAAGGGGCGCTGACGAATAGCGGTCCAGAGACCTGTCTGGAGCAAGGTTTTCTTGATACCTTCGGCATCGGAAAATTCGCAATCAAAATGCGAACCCGACACGGCATCTTCCTGAGTCTCGACCACCACAGCGAGGAGTGCGCGTTTTTCGCCACGCACTATTGCGGTGACCTTTCCGCTGACAGGCGAAGTGAAGCAGATGCGAGCGTCCTTCTTTTCACAAAACAAGGGTGACCCGGCATTAACCAAATCCCCTTCTTGGACTAACAGTTTGGGCATCAGGCCGACAAAGTCGGTAGGCTTCACTGCATATCGCCTGATGCTTGGAGCGGCACCTATGGTGGATGCCGCGGCACCCGTCAAGGGCAGGTCAAGACCCTTTTTTATCTTGATAACATCAGACATAATTAATGAAAATTTGTAAGACTGATAAAAAACAAAACGTGGCGTGCGAATTATTGCAATGTGGCACGCCACGTTTTGGGGTTGTTCAGATTAGATTTCGACGTGAACAGGCTCGAGCATGTTCTCGGGTTTCATAATCTTGTTGTACTGTTCCTCGGTGAGGAAGCCGTGCTCGATAACAAGTTCCTTAACGCCGCGGCCGGTCTGGGTAGCTTCCTTGGCGACCTTGGTGCTCTGCTTGTAGCCGATGTAGGGGTTGAGCATGGTGACGATTCCGATGCTGCCTTCGACGAGTTCCTTGCAACGTTTCTCGTTGGCCTCGATGCCATCGATGCAGAGGGTACGGAGGGTGTCCATACCGTTGGCCAGCAGGTGGATGCTCTCGAAGAGAGTGTAAGCCATAACGGGCTCCATAACGTTGAGTTCGAGCTGAGCGTTGTCAGCACCCATAGCGATGCAGGTGTCGTTGCCGATGACTTTGTAGTTCACCTGGTTCATAACCTCGGGGATAACGGGGTTAACCTTGCCGGGCATGATGCTCGAACCGGGCTGACGCTCAGGAAGATGAACCTCCATGAGACCGCAGCGAGGACCAGAGCCCATGAGACGGAGGTCGTTGCAAATCTTGTTGAGTTTGAGAGCGAGACGCTTCATGGCACCATGATACTGAATCATGCAGGTGGTAGCGCTGGTAGCCTCGATGAGGTTGTCGGCCAGACGGGTGTTCCAGCCAGTGATGTCGCGAAGAGCCTGAGCGCAAGCCTCTTTGTAGCCAGGCCATGCGCAGATGCCGGTTCCGATAGCGGTAGCGCCCATGTTGTGGACGAGGAACTCTTCAGCAGCGTGGTTCATGTTCTCAATCTCCATGCGGATAGTAGCGGCAAAACCGCCAAAAGTCTGACCGAGGGTCATAGGAACAGCGTCCTGAAGCTGGGTGCGACCCATCTTGATGATGTGTGCGAACTCCTTGGCTTTCTTCTCAAGGCTCTCAGCGAGTTTCTCCATGTGAGGAATAAACTCGAGGTGCTCGAGATACATACCCATGTGGATAGCGGTGGGGTAAGCGTCGTTGGTGGACTGTGAACCGTTCACGTGGTCGTTGGGCATGCAGTATTTGTACTCGCCGCGCTGGTGGCCCATGCGCTCGAGAGCGAGGTTAGCGATAACCTCGTTAGCATTCATGTTGGTGGAGGTACCGGCACCGCCCTGAATCATATCAACGGGGAAATGCTCATGATACTTGCCAGCGAGCAGGTCGTCGCAAGCAGCCTGGATAGCCTTGCTCTGCTCAGGAGTAATCATACCGACCTTCTCGTTTCCGATAGCGGCGGCCTTCTTGGTGATAGCCAAGCCTTTAATAAAGTTGGGGAACTCGCTCAGTTTGTGACCACTGATTTTGAAGTTCTCAATAGCACGTGCGGTCTGTACGCCGTAGAGGGCCTCTGCAGGGACTTGTTTCTCGCCCAGCAGGTCGCTTTCGATACGATAGTTGCTCATTTTTTTGTGTTTTTTAATTATTAATGAAATGATTGAATTATGTTTTTCATGTCAAAAGATTGCCAAAAAGGCAAACAATACGATATAACACTCTGAATCACCGCCCACTGCGCATCGCTGTCACATTGTCCGACTCCTTGCAATTAGATTGCAAATATAGCCTTTTTTTGCCAAACCGACAAACATAGGACAAAAAGTAATTAACATTTTTTTCAATACCGCAGCCTCACACCCCACATCATCACACTACCCAGCCTTAGTTCCATCACCCCCATCACCCCCATCATCCAAAACACCCTCCTCACAACCACCGCAGACCACCAAGCCCCCGCGCACAAATCCACCATACACCGACCGCGAAGCCCTGCCACCCTCATCCACAGCAAACAGCCACACATGCAGCTCGTCACCCGCCCATTCCGCAGGCAGCCCCGCCACCAGTTCCCGCTCACCCCTGCGCACAGGCCCGGCCAGCAGCCCCTTCCCCGCCGTAGCGTTATACACATAACCATACACCCGGTCCGAAGCCCTGTTCCATGCCGCGCCCCTATATCTCTCAAAACCAATCCTCAGCCGTCCGCCATCCTCCATCGCCACACCCGTGCACAACACCGGCGCCACACGCCCCTCCGAAATCACCATTCCCCCATAATCCACCACACCAGCAGAAACACCAGCAGCACCAGCAGAAACACCCGAAGCACCGCTGCCACGTCCAAAACACCCCTTGTTCCGCTTCACAAACCAGTTCCCCTCCGTCATCCTCTCCCGCCGAGCCCTCTCCCTCAGCCCCAGCAACAGCGCCCCGCGAGCCTCAGCAGCAAAACGCACCATACCCACAAACCACCCCTTCTCCTCCTGCTGCAGCGCAGTATTAGGATAGTTAATCCTCGCCACATAACTCCTCATAACAGCCCTTCCCTTCCACACATACCCCACCACAGGCCCCACCTTTCCAACAAAAGGTCCAAAAATACCATTCAATAATTTAGCCATAACAAAAACAATAACGTCCTTTCCCCATACATTATTGCGACATCCCCCCTCTTCATGAAGAACAAAAGAAGAACCAAGTCCCTCCAACCCCATGACAACCAAGCCACTACCCAAAGCCCGAAAAGCCCCAGGAAAAACAAAGCCCCTCAACAACCACCAGCCGCCACCCAGCCAGCCACAGTTTGCCCATTTCCATTATTTATCCTATCTTTGCAAAATAATATTTCCCAACAATGAAAAGACACATCCTTATTGTTTCCGTGATTCTTACGGCATTACTCGCCGCCTCCTGCAGCGTCTATCACCCCCAGATGATCGACGTCCCACTGCTCCACCACAAAGGCGACGGCCACATCGACCTCGGCATGTCCATGCAGTGGCTCGGAGTGCCCACCTCCGCCGAATGGAACCTCTCAGCCTCCTATGCCCCAACCGACTGGCTCGCACTGCAGGCCGCCGGAGTCTACGACATGTCAAAGACCGGCTTCGCCCAGGCCGCCGTAGGCAGCTATATCCCCTGGGACAATTTCGTCCTCGAAGGCTACATTGGCGGTGGCGCAGGCTACGCCTATAGCGGCACCGAGGCCGAAGACAACGGCGACGAATACGTCGAAGGCAGCTACTCCATAGCCTTCGCACAGTTCGACCTCGGATGGGTCTCCCTCCTGTCAGGCCATCTCGACTTCGGCGCCGGCATCAAAGGCGGCTTCCTCTTCCCCAGCTTCACCGACTACGGAAAGGTGTCAAACATGCAGCGCAGCACCCAGCGATACACCGACGCCCATACATTTTTCGAGCCTCAGGTAATGCTCCGCGTAGGCGGCGAGCACCTCAAAGTAGTAGGCCGACTGGCCCTGACCGAAGTCTTCTACAAAGGAGATGCCGCCCAGTTTGTCTATTCACCCGTGGGAATCTCGCTGGGTTTGAACTATCGTTTCTAAACCTTTTATCTCGTAATGCAAAAGATAGAAATAATGTCCCCCGTAGGCTCCTACGAGAGCCTCATGGCAGCCATACAGGCCGGCGCCGACGCTGTCTATTTCGGTGTGGGCAATCTGAATATGCGGTCGCGCTCGGCGGCTAATTTCCAAATAGAAGATATAGCCAAAATCACAGGCATAGCCCGCGAGCACGGCGTGCGTACATATCTGACGGTCAACACCATAATCTATAACCACGAACTTGAGGAGATGCGCGCACTGCTGCATGCCGCCAAAGACGCAGGCATCACCGCCATCATTGCCTCCGACCTCGCCGTCATACAATACGGCCATGAGATTGGAATAGAGGTGCATATCTCCACGCAATGCAATATTTCCAACACCGAGGCGGTGCGATTCTTTGCCCGCTATGCTGATGTGATGGTCACGGCAAGAGAACTGCCTTTGAGCCAGGTAGCCGAAATCACACAGTATATCCGCGACAACGACATCCGTGGACCTCACGGCGAACTGGTGCAGATAGAAATCTTTGCCCACGGCGCGCTCTGCATGTCGGTGAGCGGCAAATGCTATCTAAGCCTCGACCACTACAACCATAGCGCCAACCGCGGAGCCTGTCTCCAGCTCTGCCGCCGCGAATACCTCGTCAAAGACCTCGAGAGCGACATGGAACTGGTGGTGGACAACAAATACATCATGTCGCCCAAAGACCTGTGCACGATAGGGTTCCTCGACAAGATTGTGAAGGCTGGCGTGCGTGTGCTGAAGATAGAAGGTCGCGGACGCAGTGCCGACTATGTTAAAACCGTGACGGAGTGCTACAAAGAAGCCGTCCAAGCCATTGCCGACGGCACCTACACCCCCCAGCGCATAGCCCAGTGGACCGAGCGCCTCCGCACCGTCTTCAACCGTGGCTTCTGGGACGGCTACTATCTCGGCCGCACCATGGGAGAATGGAGCGACCGCTACGGCTCCCAAGCCACCGAAAACCGCGTCTATCTCGGCACCATCACCAACTTCTTCACCAAGATAGGCGTTGCCGAGGCTCGCATTCAGACCGCCCAGCACCTCCGCAAAGGCGACCGCCTCATGGTAACAGGCCAGACCACCGGCGTTTACACCGACACCGTCGATGAAATGCGCCTCGACCGTGGTGTGGTCGACGAGGTGAAGCAGGGCGACGTGTTCTCGTTCAAGACCGACACCCCCGTGAAACGCGGCGACAAACTGTACCGTGTCGATACAGTGATAGACGAATTTTAGCAAGAGAAAAACTCTTCGGCGGCAGTCGTATAGTTGCGCAGGCTGCCGCTTTTCATAATACGTTTGTAGGATTTGCGTTCCACAAACGGTTCCTGATACTGCCAAAAGGCGTGCATATAGTTCAGTATCTGCTGGTCGCCATTCTGGGTGCGAACGGCATTATCTAACAGTCGGTCATGCATCGTGAGCAGACACTCCTTGCGCTGCGTCTCGCTCATCTCGGGCATCAGCATTGTGGGATTTGCAAGCAGTCCGCGGCCTATCATAACCCCATGCAGATGTGGGAAACGCCGTTGCAAGTCCGCTATTTGCGCCGCATTGGTCATATCGCCATTATAGACCAGCGGTAGGCGGCAACCCTCATAGAAGGTCTCGAAGGCCGCCATGTCAGTATTGCCCTTATACTGCTGGCGGGCGGTGCGCGGATGCAGCACTATATGCGACAACCGTGCCTCATTCAGCATTGGCTGCAAGAGCATTGCCTCATTGGCATCATCAAGACCGAGGCGCATCTTGACCGAAAAGAGCACATCGCGGCGTGCCGCTATCTCGTCGAGCATAGGCCTCACTCGGTCGGGGTGAGGCAGCAAGCCACTTCCCCGCCCTGCGCCGGTCTGCATTGGGAACGGACACCCCATGTTCAGGTCTATGCTTTTCCACCCCATGCCTTGCAGCAGGTCGCACAGGCGGCAGAACTCGTCAACATTGCGCGCTATAACCTGCGGAATAGTCGGCACTCCCTCGCAGGCCTCGGCCGATATGTCGCGCAAGTCCTTGTTGCGCACCTCGCCATGCTCCCAGCGTATGAATGGAGTGTAGTAGGCATCAATACCTCCCACCACCTCGTGGTGGGCTCGACGATAGACAGCATGAGTATAACCCTGCAGGGGAGCGAAATAAACGACCAAGGAAATTAAAATTGAAAATTGAAAATCAAGAATTGAGATTCGAGAATCAATATAGTCTTAAATCAAATTGTTTTTTATAGTCCCCGGATTCCACTCTCGCCTATAAAACCAATAACGCCCATTAGACCCATCAAAAAATCAACAAATCAACGATTCAACAAATCAACAGTTCTACATTCATATCAGTTTTTCGAGTTGCCGCTGTGTGGCTTGTGGGAAGAGCGACTGCAGATGGTTGATTATACGCTGGCGCGATTCTTCTGGAGTACGGTCGCAGTGCGTTATTCCATCGCCATACATGGCCTCCGGTGTGCAATATCGTGCAAGTCCCCAGCCGTAGCGTTCGCCCGAGCGGGTGTAATTGTACTCGAAATCAGCAATGCAAACATAGGTGGCCATCTCGATGTCTTTAAGCAACGCATCACATTCGGAGCCAGTCTTTTCCACCCTGACGGGGTGCAAGGCATCGCCAGTGTAGCGGCGACGGCTGAGGCTGTAGCCTGCGGCACGCTTCAAATCGCGAGACAGCAACGACTCGTTCTGTCGCAGCACCTCGAGTATATGTTTTGCCGCGTCGCCAAGAGCCTCAAGGGGATGCTGCGAGCGACGCCAATTGATGAAATCGGGCAACCATTCGAGCGACACAAAACCCGCTTTGCCGGCAAAAAACTTGCCATAGGCACACTGCCATTCGCCAATAACGGGCCCTTTCCACTCCCACGGTCCATCGATGTCGCCAAACCAGAGGTCCTCTGGAGTATGCTCGGCAATGGAGAAACCCTCTATCGGATTCTTGAAAAAAGGCAAAAAGCCCCACTCCAAGACCTGTTGCAGCAACTGCTGACGACTGCGAAACATAAAATCTGTAGCCATAACGATAAAATAATATGTTGCAAAATTACATTTTTAGGAAATAATAGGGGCAGAAATCCAATAAAAAATTGTATCTTTGCCCGTTTGTAAAATCAAATAAAAACATTAACAATTTATAAATTATTATCTTATGAGCCAAATTATAGGAATCCGTGGCCGCCAGATACTCGACTCTCGCGGCAATCCTACTGTCGAAGTCGAGGTCTATACTGAAAATGGTGCTATGGGTCGCGCTGCTGTACCGTCGGGTGCATCAACGGGCGTACACGAGGCTTGCGAACTTCGTGACGGCGACAAGAAGGTCTATATGGGCAAAGGCGTCATGCAGGCCGTGAACAACGTAAACAACGTGCTGAACGAGGAACTGCGCGGTATGTTCGTCACCGAGCAGAAAAGCATCGACAACAAGATGATGGAACTGGACGGGACTCCCAACAAGAGCCGTCTGGGTGCCAACGCCATTCTGGGTGTCTCGCTGGCTTGCGCCAAAGCTGCCGCCATGGAGAACAACCAGGAACTTTTCCGCTATCTCGGCGGTGTAAATAGTTACACTCTGCCTATCCCTATGATGAATATCCTCAACGGTGGTTCGCATGCTGACAACAGCATCGACTTCCAGGAGTTCATGATTATGCCCGTCGGAGCCCCCACTTTCAGCGAGGCTCTGCGCATGGGGGCCGAGGTGTTCCACAACCTCCGCAGCGTTCTGAAAGCAAAGAATATGTCCACCAACGTTGGCGACGAGGGCGGTTTTGCTCCCAACCTCGGCAGCAACGAGGAGGCCATCCAGTGCATACTGCAAGCCATCGAGAAGGCTGGCTATCGTCCGGGCGAAGATGTTTATATCGCTCTTGACGCTGCCGCCAGCGAGTTCTATCTCGAGGACGAGAAGATGTATCATCTGAAATGGTCGAGCGGCGAGAAACTGACCGCTGCACAGATGAGCGATTTTTGGGCTGACTGGGTGAAGAAATACCCCGTTATCAGCATCGAGGACGGTATGGCCGAGGACGACTGGGACGGCTGGAAACTGATGACCGACACCATCGGCGACCGCTGCCAATTGGTTGGCGACGACCTGTTCGTTACCAACGTGGAGCGTCTGCGTATGGGTCTGGACCGCAAGGTTGCCAACTCCATATTGGTCAAACTGAACCAGATTGGTACTCTGACCGAGACCATCGACGCCGTCAACCTTGCCATGCGCAACAACTATACGGCTATCATCTCCCACCGTTCGGGCGAGACCGAGGACACCACCATTGCCGACCTCGTGGTGGCCATGAATGCCGGCCTCATAAAGACTGGCAGCGCCAGCCGCACCGACCGCATCTGCAAATACAACCAGTTGATGCGTATTGAGGAGACCCTCGGCGACCAGGCCTACTATCTGGGCAAGGATTACAAATTCATCAAGAAGTAAATCACCTATCAAAAAGACAAAAAGGGGAAATGCCGACGGCATTTCCCTTTTTTATTTCCTCTTTTATACAATCAAATGTCAAGCGGCATTAGAACAGCACATCTATCAGACGATTGCGAGTAGCCTCGTTGAACTTTGCAGCACGACGATGGTTTGTACGCTTTGCATGGTCGGTGGCACTCTGCATCGTGCCGAAGTAGGTCGAGTTAAGGAGTCCGGCGCCCACCAGATAAGCCGTAAGGTAATAATGTTCGGTGAGTTGCCAAACGCCGAAGCCTATAGGTGCGGCACTCGAAACGCAGGCTATGGTAGCAACAAGCGGGTAGCCCGCATAGAGATGGCCCAACCCTGGAAATATCGACAACCAATGAGCCAACGATTTACTTTTCAGTCGTGGTGTGTCGGAATAGATGGCGTCAATGCTGTCATTGATGGCTGCGGAATTGTCATATAATTTTGCGATTCTATGGCATACTCTGCGCGCCGAATCATAGTATTGCTGCTCATTAAGCGATAGAGTCCACAACAACAGCATGTCAGCCCCGATAGTATCGAACATCAGTTCGGCATTCTGACTTTCTTCGGCGGCATGTTCAAAATCATCGGCAAGATAGAGCAGGGTGACAAGTTCTAAATAATCGCTATAGTTCTCTCTGCATCGCTTCATTGCCTGGGCCGCAAGGTCATAGCGTTGCAGTTTTTTGTAGCATTCCGATTTCTTTCGCAAGGCCTGATGCGAGACATCGTGCGATGTCGCCTGAAAATGGCATCGCTCGTATTCCACGGCGGCAAGAGCATACTTCCCTACTGCCAACAGGCTGTCGGCCCGACGAAAGTCTTGTGCCTCAACGACGAAAGTTATTGCGAATAGGAATATGTATGTTATATAGTATCTGTACATCCTGTTGTTGTTCAAAGTTTTCCATCGAGACACGCACCGAGACTGCCGACCCGTAGATGTTGCCTATATAGAACACTGAGGCAAGGCTTCCAAAAAGGATGGTCTTCCAGTTGTCCCATCCTGCTTTCGACGCATTCTCTGCGGTAATGGCTGTTAGCGAGCCTATGGTAAGGAATGATGCCACGCCCTGTCCGATATTGCCAGCATAGACCTTGCCCAACCCCGGCACAACCGTCGATAGGCAAGCGGCAAGCAGAGGCGATTTCCGCTGTCTGCCAAGTTCGTTACGTATGCGTTGCAGTGCGGCAGCCTCATCGCTATACCTATAGTCGTTGATGTCAAGCAACGCATAGTTTAGGTCAAATTGCGCATAGTCTCGTTGCAGCAGATTCAACCCGCACAACTCGAAATGTCTGAGGCTCTGCAGCGAACTGTCGGCATCCAAGGGCAAAGCCGACAGTAGGCTTGCCGCCTCAACGTATGTGCCCTTGTGTGCTGCGCTGAGGGCGGCATAAAATCTCGACTCGTTATAGAGAGCCGAATGGCTGCCCACATCAGTGAGATGACGGATGGCCGAGTCGAGTTGCTGCGTGCTGTAGTAGGCGTAGCCTTTCATAAAACTTATGCTATCGCCGTCACTCGGTATCTCGTGCAGCAATACAACGGCCTCGTCTTTGAGCGATGAACCAATCAAATAGTTGGCAAAAACAAAATCACTGCTCGCTGATGGCTTTTGAGCCATGACAACGGCAGAAAACAGCAAAAATACGAGAATAGCACAACGTTTCATTTCAAGAGGTAACGTTGTGTTGTTTCGTGGATGCGCCCATCCTTTGGATTGACGAGTAAACGGATATGCTTGTCTGCCATGGCTATGCGGTTGCAGCGCATAACCCTGTCTGCCGCACAAATGACTCCCAACGGCAGTCCCTGCTCTTCCACAAGTTGTCGGCTATATTCCGGACAGTTTGGCTCATAACGGCACCCACGACCTATGGCAGGTGCCACCTGATGCTGATAAAAAAACGTGCCTAAGGCAAAGACATATTGAACCAAGTTGCCCTGCCGTGCCAGAGCATTGAAATGACTTACTTTCTGAGGCTTTACGTCAGCCGATGGCTTATGTACCCTAATGAGTTGTATATCCTCTTTAGACAGCGACGTAATCTCTTGCGCCACAACTCCGTTGCAATACAATAGCACAGCGACCAACACCGATAGTATGGCGAGAGTTTTTCTCATTTTTTTGACTCGAAGGGATTGACGCGCTTGGCGTTTGCGGGCACCTTGAAATCAAACATCTCGCTGGATGCAAAACCACTGGTCTTTATGTTCTTATACACTTCTTGTCTGACAATAGAGTCGCCCACATTTCCATAAGAAATCTGTGTGATACGTGTGGGGAACGAGACCATCGGCAGTCTGACATACTCTGCATAATAGGTTTTGCGCACAATATTGTTGTTCTTGTCGTAAAAAGCGCAGTAGATAGGCTCTCCTTGCTCCGATACGACCACAACTTTAGAGTATATTTTATCCTCTTTTAAGGTAGGTATGAACGTTTTTACAATGCGCTTGCCCTCTTTCTCGCTCTTTTTCTGCACAAATCCCATTTGCCGTAAACCCAAGTTGGCATGGTCGGGCGAAATAAACGAAATCATCGTTTCCGACTGGCTTGACACCGTGTTGTCGCGAAACATCGTTACCTCGTTATTCTTTGGAGAATACACCGTCACCTCCCCGAGGCCATTGGTCGTCAAATAATATTCTTGCGGATAGGTGTAATGTATAACCAAATTGCCACCTGCTGTATAAAACAGTTGGCGTTCCACGCGCAGCGACTTATTTTTCATCACCTGGCGTGTCGTCACATCTGCCGTAATGCGCTGCTGGGCATACCCTGACGTGACGAACAAGACGAACAATAGGAAACAAAAAAGAGAAGAGAATAGTCCACGAAGGACTATTTTCTTCTCTTTTGGCATATTGTGTAGCTTACAACCACATGAAGAACTTGGTGTTGCCAACATAGGAACTGATATCATTTTCAATAGCACCAATCAGAAGGACAATCCAGTCAACAAATGGGACAATGCCGAAGATACCACCAAAGGTGAAGAGGTATGCTGCCCACATCCAGCCAGCAGTACCCATGTAGTGACGGTGAATACCCAGACCACCTAACACCCAGCAAAGAGCAAAGGAAGCCCAAGGATTCTTGCCACTCAGTTGAGCGGTGTAATCCATGTTCGAGGTCATACCATAACTATCGGAGAAGGTAGTGTTGAGGTCGGCAACGGTCATTTCCTCAGCCTGAGCATACATCTGCTCAAAGTTGTTGTCGTTAAGGACATAAGGATCGTTTGTTGCAAACGAGTTGAATGTCAAGGCCAGCGTGGCCACTGCAAGTAATAAGATTTTTTTCATGGTAATAATAATGTTTGGGTTATTAATTTGTTTAACTAACTGATTGTTCGTATGTTTTCGCCATATCGCCAAGACAAGCAACTTGACGTATTTAGAATGCAAATATACTAATTTTGTAATATTTCACAAAAAACTAATTTGTCTTACTTTGTTGCAATGTAGAGGCGGCAGACGCCGAGGGTTAGACTGTGGTGCTCGATGGTGGTGAAACCGGCTTGCTGAAGCATAGGGATGAAGCGGTCGGGCTTTGGGAAACGAAGTATGGAGTTTGGCAGATACTCGTAGGCGGCACGGTCGTGGGATATGCGCTCGCCTATCCACGGCAGGAATTTGAGTGCATAGAGTTTGTAACCCCACAAGAGGAAGCGGTTGTCGGGATAGGAAAGTTCAAGCACGGCAAGTTTGCCTCCCGTCTTCAGCACACGGCACATCTCGTTAAGGCCTTGCTGCAGATTGACGAAGTTGCGCACGCCAAAGCCTACTGTTACGCGGTCGAAGGTAGCGTCGGCAAAGGCAAGATGCTCGGCATCGCCCTGCTGCAATGTCAGGCGCTCTTTGGCTCGTGATATCTTGCTGTCGCTCTCTATCTTGGTCTGAGCAATGTCCATCATAGGCTGCGAGAGGTCGATGCCTGTCAGTGGGCTGTCGGGATGAGCATAGCGCAGTATGTCCTGCGCCAGGTCGCCCGTGCCTGTCGCCACATCGAGATAGTTCATCGGATGCTCTTTGCTGGCAATGAGTCGAACCGTGTGACGACGCCAGCCTCGGTCTATGCCAAGGGTCATGAGGTGGTTGAGACGGTCGTAGGTGGGGGCGATATTGTCAAAATTGTATGCCATGTAGGGATGTTGAATTTTGTGTGGCAGCAAATGAGATTAGAGGCTGAATAGCAGGGGACAGAAAGCGAACAATAGGGATAGCGCGAAAGTGGACATTACAAGCAAGGGAAGCATGGGGTCGAGTCGTCGTCCGCTATGCCGCCAGACTCCGACGAGGTGGACGACGTAGAGGGGCATGATGACGAGATAGAGATAGTAGGGCCAACCGTGACCTGCAACGGTTGTGAAGATGAAAAGGCACAGCCAACCGAGGGATATGAGCAGTGTTTGATAAATTTTGGCTCGACGCTGGCCTATTTTCAAGGGGATGGTGCTGCGGGTATCGGCATCGGTTTCCATGTCGCGAATGTTGTTGACATTGAGGACACCCACGCTGAAAAGGCCTATGGCAGAGGCAGGTAGGAGCATTTCGCACGGAGGCAGCGCTACGGCGGTGACATAGTAGCCGCCGAGGACAGACACAAGTCCGAAGAAAATGAACACGAAGAGGTCGCCCCAGCCGCGATAGCCGTAGGGATTTTTGCCAAGTGTGTAGTGTATGGCTGCCCAGATGGCTGCTGCTCCCAAAAGGAGGAGGAGCAGAGGCTCGATGGCGAGCAGTGTGCCGAAAGTGAAGTAGGTCATGGCGATACCAAAAAGGCAGCAGACTATGGCGAAGCCTCGTATCATGCGGCGCAGCCCATGTTCGGAGAGTGTGCCCTGCTGAAGGCTGTAGTTGGGACCTTGCCGCTCGGCGCTATCGGTGCCGCTGAGGTAGTCTCCCAGTTCGTTGCTAAGGTTGGACAGAATCTGCAGACTTACGGTGGTGAGCAGTAGGAACAATATGCGCCATCCGCTCAACGAAGATGGCTGCTGCGCAAAAGTGAGAGCCAGACCTATGCCACAGACCACACCTGCGAGCGACAGGGGCAGTGTGCGAAGGCGCATGGAGCGGATGGCTGGGAGTAGCATTTTGTAGTGGGGCTAGACGTGGATAAGCAATTCTATGAGGAATTATGCTTTTATGTCCACCTTTATCTGGAGTTCTTCTAATTGCTCTTGAGATATTGGCGAGGGACTGCCGCTCATGACGTCGCGACCGCTGTTGTTCTTGGGGAAGGCAATGAAGTCGCGTATGCTATCGACACCGCCGAAGAGAGAGCAGAGGCGGTCGAAGCCGAAGGCGAGACCGGCGTGTGGCGGTGCGCCGTAGGTGAAAGCGTCCATGAGGAAGCCGAACTGTGCGGCGGCCTGCTCGTCGGTGAAGCCGAGGGTGTGGAACATCTTGTTCTGGAGTGTGCGGTCGTGGATACGGACGCTGCCGCCGCCGACTTCGACGCCGTTGATGACGATGTCGTAGGCGTTGGCGCGGATGTCGCCCCAGCGGTTGCGGTCGTCAAGCAGTGCTTCGTCTTCGGGCTTGGGAGCCGTGAAGGGATGGTGCATGGCGTAGTAGCGCTGTGTCTCGTCGTCCCATTCCAGCAGAGGAAAATCGACTACCCAGAGGGGGGCATACTGGTCGGGATTGCGCAGACCCATCTGGTTGCCCATTTCGAGACGCAGTGCGCAGAGTTGTACGCGTGTCTTCATAGCGGGACCGCAGAGAATGAGCATCAGGTCGCCAGGCTCGGCGCCGAATTTCTCGGCTATTGCTTTCTGGTCGTCCTGAGTGTAGAATTTATCGACGCTTGACTTGAATGTGCCGTCGGTGTTGTATTTGACATAGACCATTCCGCCGGCGCCAACCTGCGGACGTTTTACGAAATCGGTGAGTGCGTCGAGTTGTTTGCGAGTGTATTCGGCGCAGCCCTTGGCGCAGATGCCTACCACGAGTTCGGCGCTGTCGAAGAGGCCGAAGCCTTTGCCTTTGACGACGTCGTTGAGTTCGACGAACTGCATGCCGAAGCGGATGTCAGGCTTGTCGCTACCGTAGAGGCGCATGGCGTCGTGCCAGGAGATTCGTGGGAACTGGCCAAAATCAAGTCCTTTAACTTCGTGGAAGAGGTGCTTGGCCAAACCCTCAAACATCTGGAGGACGTCCTCTTGCTCGACGAAACTCATTTCGCAGTCTATCTGTGTGAACTCGGGCTGACGGTCAGCACGGAGGTCTTCATCGCGGAAACAACGCACGATTTGGAAATAGCGGTCCATGCCCGCAACCATGAGCAGTTGCTTGTACTGCTGTGGACTCTGTGGGAGAGCATAGAACTCGCCGGGGTTCATGCGGCTAGGGACGACGAAGTCGCGAGCACCCTCGGGCGTGGACTTGATGAGCATGGGCGTTTCTATTTCAAGGAACTGCTCATTGCTCAAATAGTTGCGGACCAACATAGCCATGCGGTGACGCAGTTCGAGATTGCGACGCACAGGGTTGCGGCGTATGTCGAGGTAGCGATATTTCATGCGGAGGTCATCGCCGCCATCGCTGTTGTCCTCAATGGTGAAGGGAGGTGTTTTTGACTCGTTGAGTATGGTTAGTTGAGATACTTCAATTTCTATCTCGCCGGTTGGTATCTTGGTGTTCTTGCTGGAGCGTTCGATGACCTTGCCAGTGGCCTGGATGACGTATTCGCGGCCAAGGCGTCGGGCTTGTTCGCAGAGTTCGGCGTTGGTCTCCATATTGAAGGCTAATTGCGTGATGCCGTAGCGGTCGCGCAAATCAATGAAGGTCATGCCGCCGAGGTCGCGGCTGCGCTGGAGCCATCCGCAGAGGGTAACCTGCTGGCCCACATTGCTAATATTCAGTTCTCCACAAGTGTTAGTACGATACATGATGAATGGTTATTTTGTGTAAAATGATTATTTTTTGAAACTGCAAAGATACTCAATATTTAGCAAACAGCGAGCACCGAAATTTCAAGAGGCGACATTTTATCAGCAATCGGCTTTCATGCTAGCCACGACCAATATCCACTTTCATCTTAAAAGCCTAATCATCACCATGTTATCCACCAAACAAACGCAAATTGACTTTCACCATTCACTTAATATGTTTAGTTTCATGGATTTTATGTAAATTTGCAGATTTAATTGTATTGTTATTGCCGACAGTCTAAATTGCCGCTGAATGAAACGAGGGATTGTTTTTTTTGCAATGATATTGTGTTGCTTTACGGGGTGGGCTTTGCCTATTGGCCGTGAGGCGGCTCGACACATTGCAGTGCAGGCTTATCTACGGCACGGCGGACTGAAGTCGGACACTATGATGATAGAGATGGGTGATTCAGCGGGGCTGGAGAACATGTATGTCTTTGTGTCTGTGGGGGGCAAAGGTTTTGTGATTGTGGCGGCAGACGACTGTGTGCGTACTGTGCTGGCGGTGTCGATTGACGGTGAGTTTGCGCTGCCGCTGCCCGACAATGTGAGGGGCTGGCTGGAGAGTTATGACCGCGAGATTAGGTATTGGAAAAGCGTGAGCCGCAAGAAGGCTGCTAAAAGCGGAGAGCGCCCTGCTACATCCGTAGGCAACGGCACCTATTGGAGCATAGGTCCACTGCTGGACACACGATGGAATCAGAGCCCCTACTACAACGAGCAATGCCCTACAATAAACGGTGTGCACTGCGTTACGGGCTGCGTGGCAACGGCCATGGCACAGATAATGCGCTATTGGTCTTATCCGCCGCAAGGCACAGACTACCACACCTACCTGCATGAGACGCTGGGTTCTATATGGGCCGACTTCTCTGCCCCCTACGACTGGGACCACATGCCGCAGGCTCTGAGCCGCAGTTCGTCGCAACAGGAGATTGACGCAGTGGCCACACTGTCGTTCCACTGTGGTGTGAGCGTTGAGATGGAATACGACACCTCTGCAAGCAGTTCGTACTCGCCCCGCGTAGCGCCTGCACTGAAACAATTCTTCGGTTACTCCGAAAACGCCTCTCTGCTCTACAAGGCGGCTTTCGACGACAACACATGGCGGCAGATGCTCTGCCACGAGATTGACGCCGGACGCCCGCTCTATTACAGCGGAAGCGGCACAGGCGGCGGACACGCCTTTGTATGCGACGGCTACGACTCCGACAGCGCCTATCATTTCAACTGGGGCTGGGGCGGGATGTACAACGGATTTTTCGCCATAGGCAACCTGCACCCCAGCGGAGGCGGCACAGGCAGCAACAGCGACAACAATTTCAGCAACGAAAACAGCGCCATATTCGGACTGGAGCCCGCAGTCTCGTCACTGATAGTCCATGCCGAAAAATCGGAACTATCGGGATGGGGCGACTCGGCAGCGATACTGATTAGGAGCGCCAGCACAAGCAGCGACGACTGGCATGCCGCGTGCGATGCCTCGTGGCTCACCCTGTCGCCCACATCGGGCAGCGGAGGCGGCACACTGAGCCTGATGATGGCACGCGCCGAGCATAACGCCAGCGGGCAGACACGCACCGCAACGGTAACGATAACACACAACGGAATGCAGCACACGCTGACATTCACACAGGAGGACCGCACCCCATCGACCGACGGACAGTATGGCTGCACTACCGCCACTACACAATCCTACACAATAGTCGAGCCCGGAGGACGACTGGTGCTGCGAGCCGAAAGCATGGGCAATTTCACTCGCCGTCAACAGGTTACGGCAGTAGATTTTCAAACAATCAACGACAGTTGGCAGTTTGAGATAGAAATATACGAGGACTGCGGGCTGAACAACGATTTGAAATACCACGGGGCATCGTTCAACGAATACGAATGTTTCGGCACAAGGGTCTATTCGCAGCAATACACTGCGCAAAGCGGAAACATGATGCAGCATGTGGAACTCGTCAACCCCTACAACGTGCCTGCCGACCACACATTCTGGATAGTGCTGCACTGCCTCGACTCAACAAAAATATTCTACGACAAGATTGCCACGACGACACCCATAGAGACCGAGCGCGCACCACTGCTCGACTCGCTAACGATGCACTACCTATACACGAGGTCGTACCCCACGGGCGACTCGATTATATGCGTCATGTACAGCAAGGAAGACTTGAGTCCTACCACTATAAGGCAGTACAGCATAGAGCCTCATTTTACCTTCACCATAGTAACGCCGCCATGCCCCGACAACAGGCATACGACCACCGACACCTGTTGCACACCCTACCAATGGATGGGACA
>ONLQ01000003.1 GCA_900318665.1 uncultured Bacteroidales bacterium
GGCCTATGTGCTCTTCGAGCATGAGATCGAGACGATGAACTCCATTGAACTCTACAAGCACATACAGCACGAAAAGATGCGCGGAAGCAAAAACGTCATCGGCGCACAGATAGAACTAAATCAGAGGCTGTTCAATCCGCTGGCAATCATCATCATGACGATTATAGCCGTAGCCGTCTCGTCACGCAAAACACGTGGCGGCATCGGCATGCACCTTGCCATAGGCATCAGTCTGGCGTTCGCCTTCGTGGTCTTTATGAAAATCACCACCGTCTTTGCAACCAACGGCAACCTGCCTCCCGTCTGGGCCATACTGCTGCCGCAGTTGGTGTTCGGCGTGGCATCGGTGTTCCTTGTGCGCAACGCACCAAAATAAAACTCATTCACTCTCAACGCAATGACAATCCAAGAGATAGAAGAACAGATTATTGACGAGTTCTCGGCATTCGAGGACTGGCTTGACAAATACGCCTACATCATCGACCTCGGACGCGAATGTCCCATGATTGACGAGAAAGACAAAACCGAGAACAACCTTATAAAAGGCTGCCAGTCGCGCGTGTGGCTTGCCTGCCAGCGCGACGACGAAGGAAGGCTCCATTTTCGCGCCGACAGCGACGCCGTAATAACCAAAGGCATCATCAGCCTGCTAATCCGCGCTTTCGACGGCCAGACCGCCGACGACATTCTCGCCTCCGACGTGCATTTCATAGACGAGATAGGCCTCAAGGAACACCTCTCCCCCACCCGTTCCAATGGTCTTACCGCCATGCTGAAACAAATAAAGATGTACGCCATCGCCTATTCTGTAAAGCAATGAAACTGCCCTTCCTCAAACACAAAGACCCGATGCCACAGAACAAAGAAGCGCTCAAAGAGGCCATTGTCAACACTTTGCGCAACATCTACGACCCCGAGATACCCGTCAACATCTACGACCTTGGGCTTATCTACAACATCGACATCGACGACGAATACAACGTCAAAATCCTCATGACGATGACGGCGCCCGACTGCCCGGAAGCAGAATACATGTTCCAAGAGGTCCGCTCGATGGTGAAAGTCATAGAGGGCGTGAAAAACGTGGAAGTAGAACTGACTTTTAACCCGCCATGGGACTACGTTAATTTGAGCGACGAGGTAAAACTCGAACTGGGGCTGATGTAATCCCTAATAGTAAAAACTATGCGACCAAACCGTATATTCCGCATCCGCGAAAAACGCATCAAGCCATTCCTTCAGAACGAAGGGCTGTCGGTGGGTCGCATGGTGTGGTTGCGATTGCGACGCAACCGTATGTCCATGACGAGCCTCGGCGTCATCGTGGCCTTCGCGCTAATAGCCATTCTCGGCTATCTCGTTACGCCCGATTCCACGCCCTACTGCAACCAGCAGTATCTCGAATTGGCAACAATGAAGCCAATGAGCCGTGCCACGTTCCTCTGCGTCGAGCAAGGCGGCACGCCGCCAGCCCCACGCCACTCGCTGCTGCACCGCATGGCTTTCGGAGAGCCACTGCCCTACACAGCCATACCCATCTACAACCATCAATGGCAAGGCGACACACTCATAGCCGAGACCTATACAGGCTCCACGCCCAACGACGGCGAGCCGTTGCGCTACCACCGCAGCCAGGTGGTCAAGATAGAACGTCGCACATTCGTCTTTGGCACCGACGGCTACGGGCGCGACATGCTGAGCCAGATAATGATAGGCGGACGCGTCAGCCTCTCCGTGGGGTTCATTGCCATAGCCATAGCACTGCTCATAGGCATCACACTCGGAGCCCTTGCCGGCTACTATGGCGGATGGGTTGACAACCTCATCATGTGGCTCATCAACGTAGTGTGGTCCATACCCACGGTGCTGCTCGTCATAGCCATCACCTTCGCCCTCGGCAAAGGCTTCTGGCAGGTATTCATAGCCGTGGGACTCACAATATGGGTTGACGTGGCGCGTGTTGTTCGCGGACAGGTGCTTTCGCTCAAAGAGAAAGAATTTGTCGAGGCCTCGCGAGCGTTAGGCTATAGCGACTTCCGCACCATCTTCCGCCACATACTGCCCAATACCGTAGGGGCGATAATAGTCATTGCGGCATCTAATTTTGCCACCGCCATACTGCTCGAGGCGGGATTGAGTTTCCTCGGCATAGGCGTGCAGCCGCCCATGCCCTCGTGGGGCAGCATGGTGAAAGAAAACTATGGCTACATACTGCTCGACAGCGCCTATCTCGCCTTCATTCCAGGCATAGCAATAATGCTGCTCGTCCTCGCCTTTATGCTGCTCGGCAGCGGTCTGCGCGACGCCTTAGACATAAAGCGCACCGACAAATAAAGTCAATCCTTTTTTTTCTTACAAAAAAAAGTCCACCGTAGGACGATGGACAAGGACCTAATGTTTTCACAACGGAATAATCCTTATTGTGATTTGCTAAAAATTAGTGTTGCAAAAATACACTCTTTCTTCATACTGACAAAATTTTTCTTTACTTTTGCAAAAAATAATCTTTTTTCTTGCATGTCAACTACGTTATAGAACACTCAAAACATATCATTGCTCGCATACACCCTAAAAAATCCCCAAAAAATAAAACCATAAAGAACAAAGCCAACATAACATGAAACGAATCATAGGTCTTGACCTCGGCACCACAAGCATCGGCTGGGCTGTTGTAGATGAAAAAGAGAACGACAACGAGAAATCCGCCATTGTAAAACTCGGAGTGCGAGTAAATCCGCTTACCGTTGACGAGCAATCCAATTTTGAGAAAGGAAAAGCCATCACAACCAACGCCGACCGAAGAATGAAACGCAGTATGCGGCGCAATGCACAACGTTTCAAACTACGTCGCGAGCGTCTTATCAAAACCTTGCTCGAATATGGCATCGTACATCCCGACACACCTCTCTACGAGGCAGGGCCACGCACCACGTTCCAGACGCTTCGCAACCGTGCCAAGGCTGCTACCGAGGAAATCTCGCTCGAAGATTTTGCCCGCGTACTGCTCATGATTAATGGCAAGCGTGGCTACAAAAGCAGCCGAAAACTCAACGACGCCGACGAAGGAGCAATCATTGACGGTATGGATGTGGCCAAAGAACTGCACGACCGCCGTATCACGCCAGGCCAATACCTTCTCGAACTATTCAATGCCAGCAATCGCTGCAAGCCCGATTTCTATCGTTCCGACCTGCAAGACGAGTTCGACCGCATCTGGGCAACGCAATCAGCCTATTACCCCAATATTCTGACATCGCAGTTCAAACAGGCGCTCAATGGTTTGTCGCTGAAACAAAGCGCCGACGCCTTCAAAAACACCTACGACATTCTTACAGCACAAAACAGCGGCAAGGAGGCATACGGGCAGTATCTCCGCTGGCGCACCGACGCACTTGCCAAACAAATAGACATCGAGCAACTTGCCTACGTCTTGTGCAACCTCAATGGTGCCATCAACAATGCGGGCAACTATCTCGGCATGATAGGCGACCGCAGCAAGGAACTCGCTTTCAATGGCATCACCATAGGCCAGAAACTGATAAACATCATTGACGAGAATCCCAATGCAAGTCTCAAAAACATTGTTTTCTACCGCCAAGACTATATCAACGAGTTCGACACCATCTGGGAAAAACAAGCCTCGTTTCATCCCGAACTGTCCAAGGAACTGCGCCACAAGATTCGCAACGAGATTATTTTCTTCCAACGCCCGCTTAAAAGTTGCAAAAACCTCGTCAGTTTCTGCGAACTCGAACATTCCACCAAGGAAATCACCACCACAGACGGCAAAACAAAAACCACAACCATCGGCTATCGTGCCTGTCCCAAATCATCTCCTCTTTTCCAAGAGTTCAAAATATGGCAACGCCTCAACGATGTTCAGGTCATGCTCAAAGGCACCTATGCCCGCCGTTCGAAGAAACAGCAGGCGCTGGTCTCCAATCCCGACGAGTTTCCACGCTACCTCACCATCGATGAGAAAAACAACCTGCACGACGAACTCGTCATTCGTAGCAAAATGACAAAAGCCGAAGCCATAAAACTGCTTTTCGGCAACCACAGCGAACTCGACCTCAACTTCCCCACCCTTGAAGGCAACTATACCATTGCCGACCTTTTCAACGCCTGCGCCGAGATTGTCAGCCTTACAGGCCACGATGCCATCGACCTCAAAAAAATCCCTGCCAAAGAGGCAATAGCAGCAATTCGGGAAATATTCGCCTCCAATGGCTGGAAGTCAGACTTCCTGACGTTCAATCCCACTCTGGAGAAAAAAGAATTTGAGAATCAGCCTTCCTATCGCCTATGGCATCTGCTCTATTCCTATGCCGGCGACAATTCTCGCACAGGCAACGACGCACTCATACGCCACATCTCCGAAATGTGCCAACTGCCCGAAGAATATGCCAAGGTCTTCGCCAGCATCAACTTTGCCCCCGACTACGGCAACCTCAGCGCCAAAGCCATTCGGAACATCCTGCCTTGTATGATTCAAGGCATGGACTATAGCGAGGCCTGCATAGAAAAGGGCTATAATCATTCAAAACGCTCGCTGACCAAGGATGAACTGGCAGCCAAGCATTATGCCGACCATATCGACATCCTGCCTCGCAACAACCTACGCAACCCCGTTGTTGAGAAAATCCTCAACCAAATGATTAACGTGGTCAACGAACTGGCTGCCACCTATGGCCGCCCCGACGAGATTCGCATTGAGATGGCTCGCGAGTTGAAACAAAGCCAGGCAGAGCGCGATTTTGCCACCAAAAGCATTGCCGCCAACACCCGCGAAAGCGAGCGTATCAGCCAGATACTGAAAACCGAATTCCACATTGCCTATCCCTCACGAAACGACATTATACGCTACCGTCTCTATGAGGAACTCAAAGCCAATGGCTACAAGACTCTCTATTCCAACACCTACATTCCTCGTGAAAAGATATTCAGCAAAGAGTTCGACATCGAGCATATAATTCCGCAGGCACGATGTTTTGACGACTCCTTCTCAAACAAGACCCTCGAAGCCCGTGCCGTAAACATCGACAAAGGCAACATGACCGCCTACGACTATGTGGCGTCAACACAAGGCGAGGCAGGGTTGAAAGAATATGAGGCACGTATCAAGGAACTATTAAACTGCGCAGCCATCTCTCAAACCAAGGCTCAGAAACTACGCATGAAAGAGGCCGACATTCCCAGCGACTTTCTTGAACGCGACTTGCGCAACTCGCAATATATTGCCCGAAAGGCTCGCGAAATACTCGAAGCGATGGTACCCAACGTCGAGTCCACCATTGGCGCCATCACCAGCCGCCTGCGCGAAGACTGGCAACTGGTCGATGTCATGCAGGAATTAAACCTGCCCAAATACCAAGCACTCGGACTGACCGAGGAGCGCACCGATAAAGAGGGCCACACACGCACCATTATCAAGGACTGGAGCAAGCGCAACGACCACCGTCATCACGCAATGGACGCATTGACCATTGCATTCACCAAGCGCAGCATAATTCAATGCCTCAACAACCTCAATGCCCGCAGCGACAAAAACAGCATCATCTACAATATCGAAACCAAAGAACTCTATCGCAACAGCAAGAACAAACTACTTTTCAACCCGCCTATGCCTCTCGACGAATTTCGTGCCGAGGCAAAACGCCACCTCGAAGACATCCTCGTTTCCATCAAGGCCAAAAACAAAGTAGTAACGCCTAATATCAACAAGGCGAAAAAGCGCAGTGGCAATCAGCACAAAATACAACTTACGCCACGAGGTGCTCTGCATCAAGAAACCGTCTATGGCAAGATTCTTCAATACGAAACCGAGGAGGTAAAGGTTAGCGGCAAAATGACCGAGGAAGTGATACTGCGTGTCTGCAACCGCCGCTATCGCGAAGCACTATTGCAACGCCTCAACAGCAACGGTGGCGATGCCAAGAAAGCATTTACGGGCAAAAACGCACTCGAAAAAGCACCTATCTACATAGATATGGCACACAGCGAGAAAGTGCCCGAAAAGGTCAAAACCATGAAACTCGTGCCAGTTATGACCACTACAACCGCCGTTGGCCCCGACCTGAAAGTTGACAAAATCATTGATGCCGGAATACGACGAATCTTGCAACAACGCCTTGCCGAGTATGGCGGCGATGCAAAAAAGGCATTTGTTGACCTCGACCGCAACCCCATCTGGCAAAACAAAGAAAAAGGCATTGCCATCAAGAGAGTGAAAATCTTTGCCCATCTAACCGTCGATGTGGCACTCCCTATCAGAGAGAAGCGTGATATTGCAGGCCGATTGATGCGCGATGTGGAAGGAGGCAACATCCCAACCGATTTTGTCAAGACTGGCAGCAACCATCATGTCGCCATATTCAAAGATGCCAATGGAGAATGGCAGGAACACATTGTGTCATTCTACGAAGCCACTGCAACAGCCCTGCTCGGACTTCCCATCGTAGATAAAGAATACCGCCAAGCCGATGGGTGGCAGTTCCTTTTCTCGATGAAGCAAAACGAATATTTCGTTTTCCCCAACGAGAAAACAGGATTCAATCCATCAGAGATTGATTTGCTCGACCCCAAAAACTATGCATTGATTAGCCCCAACCTTTTCCGTGTGCAGAAATTCAGCAGTAGTTATTATGTTTTTAGGCATCATCTTGAAACTAATGTTGAAGAATCAAAAGATTTACAAGACATCGCATGGAAAAGGATTGTAACCATTCGAAAACTTGAAGGCATCATAAAAGTCCGAGTAAACCATATCGGCCAAATTGTTGCCGTTGGCGAATACTAACGCTATGATAAAGAAGACCCTCTGCTTCACCAATCCTGCCTATATCTCATTGAGAGATGGGCAGTTGCTTATTCGCATTAAAGAGGACTCTGCCGACGATGCCGAAACCTCGGCAACCACGATGGAGACTTCCCGACCCATCGAGGACATCGGCATCGTGGTGCTGGCACACCGCCAGATAACCATCACATCGGGAGCAATGGCGGCACTGCTCGACAACAACTGCGCCGTCGTTACCTGCGACAGCCATAGCATGCCCACAGGCCTGCTGCTGCCCTTGGCAGGCAATTCCATCCAAAGCGAGCGTTTCCAAGACCAAATCAATGCCTCGCTCCCTCTGCGCAAGCAACTGTGGCAACAAACCGTGCAGTACAAAATCCGCAACCAATCAGCCATACTCCAACACAATACCACCGCCGAGACTGGATGCATGACGGAATGGGCTGCCGCCGTGCGCAGCGGCGACCCCGACAACATCGAGGGACGTGCGGCACACTACTACTGGCAGCACCTGTTCGACTTTGTCGAGGATTTTGCCCGCGACCGCAGCGGCATACCTCCCAACGCCATGCTCAACTACGGCTATGCCATACTGCGTGCCGTGGTGGCACGGGCATTGGTGTCGAGCGGCATGCTCCCCACTCTCGGCATCCACCACCACAACCGCTACAACGCCTACTGCCTTGCCGACGACATCATGGAGCCCTATCGCCCCTACGTCGACCAACTCGTCTTCGACCTTGTGCATCAGTACGGACTTGTCGAAGAACTGACCAAAGAAATCAAAAAGCAGTTGCTCACCATTCCCACGCTCGACGTGGTAATAGACGGCAAACGCAGTCCGCTGATGGTAGGCGTTTCGCAGACCCCGGCATCACTCTACCGCTGTTTCTGTGGCGAGCAGCGCCGCATAGCCTACCCATTGTTATGAGCCGATTCAGCGAATACCGTGTCATGTGGCTCATAGTGCTTTTCGACCTCCCCACCGAGACCAAACGCGACATCCGAGCCTACACCATGTTTCGCAAAAACCTGATACGCGACGGTTTCACCATGTTCCAATTCTCATCCTATATTCGCCACTGCGCCAGCATGGAGAATGCCGAGGTCCACAAACGCCGAGTCCGCGCCTACCTTCCGCCACATGGCAAAGTGGGCATGCTCTGCCTCACCGACAAGCAGTTTGGCGATATGGAACTTTATTTCAGCAAGAAACCCGAACCACCCAATGCGCCAGGGCAGCAGTTAGAACTATTTTAGCCCCAAAATTAGGAAAGGGAAATTCCTCTGAACGATGGAATTTCCCTTTCATTTTGCATAAGTTTTTTTTCGTCACTTTTCTTTGCAAGTCATTCGTGATAAGGCACTTAAACCATATAAGTTGTTTATCAACTATGCAAAGGTACTAATTTTCAAGCAAATCACAACGGAATGCGCTTGCAATAATAAGATGAAAGAGTTGTTTATCAACTATGCAAAGGTACTAATTTTCAAGCAAATCACAACTATTCAATAGTTTTCGGATCTGTATAAACTGTTGTTTATCAACTATGCAAAGGTACTAATTTTCAAGCAAATCACAACTTGCCAGTATGATGTTTGTCCAGTCCATTGGTTGTTTATCAACTATGCAAAGGTACTAATTTTCAAGCAAATCACAACTGTATCTTGGTTAGACCAAACTATGGCAGGGTTGTTTATCAACTATGCAAAGGTACTAATTTTCAAGCAAATCACAACTCCCGCGACTTGGTCGTATCAACATACTCGGTTGTTTATCAACTATGCAAAGGTACTAATTTTCAAGCAAATCACAACCGCTCGGTTCAAGCCATGCACAAGAACGTCGGTTGTTTATCAACTATGCAAAGGTACTAATTTTCAAGCAAATCACAACAAAATTTAATTGTTTTTTGAGGCACCGCCGTTGTTTATCAACTATGCAAAGGTACTAATTTTCAAGCAAATCACAACGGCGACATCACTGTTAAGGTAGACGATCAGGTTGTTTATCAACTATGCAAAGGTACTAATTTTCAAGCAAATCACAACAAAACCATATCGGGTATAAAGTCCTGCAAGTTGTTTATCAACTATGCAAAGGTACTAATTTTCAAGCAAATCACAACGTAGTGATAATTTGCTTAAAATTTCGCAAAGTTGTTTATCAACTATGCAAAGGTACTAATTTTCATTTTTCGCAATAAAAAAACTTTTGTTGGTGGATTTTTAATGTAATTTTTTCGCTTTCCATTGCTATATTCACATCTTAAATATGTGACAAAAAATCTTTATTTGATGTGGCACGAAAAAAATTTGCACCATTAAAATAAACTTGGTACTATTGCACCAAATTTCTATGCCATGCTAAACCTAAAAAAGACTAAAAAAAGACTGATTATCAGCTTCAAAAACTTAAACGATGATTTAAGAATTCTGTTCCGAGACACCTATCCCGACGGATATAAAGAATACATCCAGAAAGCCTACAAGCCAGACGGAGAACCTCTTTTTGTGGTCCCGCTCGAAACAGAGGACACCTCTTATCTTATTAAATTCGACGTGAAGGTTGACACCCTGCACGCCGAAGATATAGAGAAGGAGATGTTTGACATCGACGACAAAGCCGGTGACGACGATTTCACACCTATGGCTGACGAGATGGACAAGGACGACGATATGTCGGGCAACCATACCGAGCGGGTGCTGAACCACGGAAGTTACGACAGCCTTATGGACGAGATGACCTCCGACGGCAAGAAAAAGAAAGCGGCTAACAACTTTGACGATATACGCAACGAGTTGAAAGAGGAGTTTGGCTCCGACGACGACGATGTTGACGAATATCGCGACAGTTATACCGACGACGGCGATGATGACGATGAAGAAGAGCCCACTGCCGAAGACCTTGCCGAGATAGACGAGGAGTTTCTGTCGGACATTGACGAGCCCAAGTCTGCCAAAGGCGGCAAGAAAGGTACAAAGAAGGCTGCCGCCGAGAAGTCTGCCACAAAGACAAAGAAGGCCGCAGCAGACAAAAAGCCCGCCACAAAGAAAACCGCGACAAAGAAAAAATAAATCGTAAAACTGCCGAGACACTTTCTTATAGCGTCTCACACAGACATAGAACAAAAGAAGGCGGCTGTCCGAACGGACAGCCGCCTTTCTTACTGACTGATTGAAACATTATTTCTCGGGCATGGTTTCGAGAGCCGCCACGAGATAGTCGTAGAATTTCTGCACGCTGGCGATGTTGGCACGCTCGTCGGGGCTGTGGGGATAGTTGAGCGTAGGACCGAAGGAAATCATCTCCATGTCGGGATAAACGCCGCCCAGCAGACCGCACTCCAGACCGGCATGGATAGCCATGACCTTGGGCTCGGTGTTGAAGAGGCGCTTGTAGGTCTCCTTCATCGACTTGAGGAGGCCGCTTTGCATATTGGGCTTCCATCCGGGATAGGCACCGGTGAGGGCGCACTGTCCGCCAGCCATCTCGGCGAGGCACACCAGACGCTCGGCGAGCAACTCCTTGGCGGTATCGACGCTGCTGCGCAGCAGAGCCTTGACGGTGAATGTCCCGTTCTCGGTGGTCATGCTGGCGAGGTTGAGCGAAGTCTCGACGAGGTTTTCCATCTCGCTGCTCATACGCTGTACGCCGTTGGGGGCAACCATCACGAGGTTGATGAGTTTCTGCGTGTCGGCACTGGTGATGACCTTTGCGGGCATATCGACAGCCTCATGCTTCATGAAGAAATCGGGCTCGACGGAGGCGAGTTCCTTCTTAACCCATGCTGCCACTTTGTCGAACTCGTCGGCAATGCACTTGGCATGCTCTTTAGGCATGGCGAGGACGGCATTGGCATCGCGAGGAATGGCGTTGCGAAGTCCGCCGCCTTCCACGCTCACCAGACGGATGCCACATTCGGCAACCCAGCGCAGATGACGGAAGAGAATCTTATTGGCGTTGTCGCGGCCGGTGTTGATTTCCATACCGCTGTGACCGCCTTGAAGGCCGCCGATGGTGAGGCGCATGGCGCAATAGTCGGCAGGAACAGCCTCGGTGGCATAGGGGATGGTGAGGGTGGCGTCGATACCGCCAGCGCACCCCACATAGAGTTCGCCTTCGGTCTCGGAGTCGAGGTTGAGCAGATAGTCGCCCTTGAGCACGCCGCTCTTAAGGCCGAAAGCACCGGTCATGCCCGTTTCCTCGTCGGTGGTGAAAAGAGCCTCCAGCGGACCATGCTTGATGGTCTTGGACTCCAGGACAGCCATGGCAGCAGCCACGCCCAGACCGTCATCAGCGCCGAGGGTAGTGTCGCAGGCATAGACCCATTCGCCCTTAATCTGGGTCTCGATGGGGTCTTTCAAGAAGTCGTGCACCTTGCCAGCGCGAGCCTGGGGAACCATGTCCATGTGGGCTTGCAGCACCACGGCCTTACGGTTTTCCATGCCAGGGGTGGCAGGTTTACGCATTATGATATTGCCAGTCTCATCGACATGACATTCTATGCCGCGCTCGGCAGCCCATTTTACGAGGAATTCGCGCACCACCTCTTCGTGTTTCGACGGACGGGGGCAACGAGTAAGCAGGTAGAAATTCTCCCACACTGCCTTGGGTTCAAGGTCTCTGATTGTCATAGGTTTATTGTTTTATTGGTTTGACATTATACTTTTGTTCAGGAAATGCGAAGATACGTTTTTTTATTCTTTTATGCAAACGCTATATGCTACAACGCTGATTTACCGAGCATAAAAGAAATGCCGCACTGCAAGACACAGGCGGATTGGCAAAGGCGGGACTAAGAAATGACGATGAAAAACTCGCTATTGATGCAGATAGCGGTAGGTGACGTCCTCGATGACGCCCAACACCACGACGAAAAACGACTCTATCTCGCCAGCCATGCGCTGCAAGCGCGACGGCATAGGCCACGGGGCGTTCTCCCACTGCGACGACAACGGATTTTCGCTGTCGGAATAGTCGTAGTAGTTCACATCTATCAACTCCGAGGCAAGGTTTTTCCATGCTTCGGCTTTGCGCTGTTCAAGAATGTCGCAAGGGTCGGAAGGCGTTTCCAACTCCACGATGGATTTATAGATGGACTGCTGCGTAGCCCTGGCTTCGGTCCCATGGAGAACAAGGACCTTGTCGCCAGCCTGCAAGGCCGAATAGACTTGCTGTGTCATGCTGCCGAAATACCACGACGCATCGACGACATAGTATTCCAAATTGACCATATCGTCGGTATAGTAGTAGATAGGCATGACGGGCTGGGGCGAGCCGTCGCCGTCGGGAGCGTCATCGCGTGGGAAATCGATGCGCGCAAGGTTTATCTTCTGACATTCGTTGAGTGCCGCAACCAACTGGTAGCCCTGCAGATAAGTACGGAATACAAGAAATGCGTATTCGTCTAAGGGATAATCGTAGTCGAGGGTGAATTCCTGTCGTTTAGCGGCCATAGCGTTTTAGTTTTTATCACCCTTTGAAAGAGTCCTGCTGGTCGAAGTCGGGACGGCAGACATCGCTTGACGACAACTCCTGAAGCCAGCCGTTGTAGAAGCCAAGGCTGTCGAAATGGCGCACCACACGGTCATATTCGTCGGCAGTGAGCGTCCGCTGCAGATTGGGCGGCAGAGTGGCACCCTTTGGCGGAAAATACTGCGCCATGACGGAGATATGGATATTTGACGGCATATTGTCGGCAAGCCAGTCGAGCACCTTGATGCTGTTGTCCACCTCGCCAGGCAGAACAAGATGGCGCACGATAAGCCCACGGAAAGCCATGCCACGCTCGTCACACAACAGTCCCGACCCTTTCTGCCGAGCCATCTCCTTTAGAGCCTCGGCAGCACGCTGCGGATAGTCGGCAGCATTGGAAAGACGCGCGGCAAGCGAGGAGTCCATGTACTTGAAATCGGGCAGATAGACATCGACATAAGGCTCCATGCGGCGCAACGTAGCAATATCGTCGTAGCCGTTGCTGTTATATACCACCGTAGGATTGTAGCCATCGCGGCGCAACGCCTCGACTATCTCGGGCACACTGTCGGCATAATGCGTGGGGCTGACAAGGCCAAGCACATTCTCGCACTGCGGCAGCAGGCTCTCTATGCGCTCCACAACCTCACGCAAAGAATGGTAGAACACGCGCGAGGATTCGACCTCGGCGCGACTTATATCGAGATTCTGGCAATAGCAACACTGCAGATTGCAATGCGAGAAAAACACGTTGCACACGCCTTTCTCGCCACAAAGAGGAGGCTCCTCGCCAGGATGTATGCACACCGACGCAACCTCTGGCTCTATTCCCGCATGGCAGAAACCCATACGCGACACACGGTCCACACCGCAGTGACGAGGGCAACACGAACAACCTTTTTCCATCGTTTTCACGGGTGCAAAGGTAAGCGTTTTTTTCGATAGAAACCTTTTTTTTGCTATCTTTGCATTCGCAAACAAACAAAACCGACCAATAAATAAAAATACCTTTTACTATGAAAAAAGTCATCAGCACACCCAACGCACCTGCGGCCATAGGTCCTTACAGCCAGGCCATTCTCAGCGGCAACACGCTCTATATCTCGGGACAAGTGCCTATCGTTCCCGCCACTGGCAAACTCATTGAAGGCGACATTACGGCACAAACCGAGCAGGTGATGAGAAATATCAAGGCCATTCTCGACGAGGCTGGTTTCACCTTCCAAGACGTAGTGAAAAGCACCTGCCTGCTGGCCTCTATGGACTATTTCAAGCCCATGAACGAGGTTTATGCCAAATACTACCCCACCGACAGCCCCGCACGCGCCGCTTTCGCAGTGCAGGCACTGCCTATGGGCGCACTGGTAGAGATTGAGACTATCGCCGTCAAAGGCTGACGCCGACATAAATTCATCGGACATCAGATAGAAAAGAAATGATATAGGACTAATCCCCGCATTAGTCCTATTAATTTATATGTCAGAACAAACTCACACATCATGCTTGAAGTTGGAACAAAAGCCCCTCATTTCGAAGGCTATGACGAGAATGGCAACATCGTGAAACTGACCGATTTCGCCAACAAGAAACTCGTGCTGTATTTCTATCCCAAGGACAGCACCCCTGGCTGCACCGCCGAGGCTTGCGACCTGCGCGACAACTACCAGCGTTTCCTTGCGCTGGGCTACGAGGTTCTGGGCGTGAGCCGCGACTCGCAGGCTTCGCATCAGCGTTTTATAGCCAAATACGAACTGCCTTTCCACCTTATCTCCGACCCCGAATGTGCTATTCTCAAAGCCTACGAGGCATGGGGGCTGAAGAAAAACTACGGCAAGGAAACCATGGGCACACTGCGCACCACCTACGTCATTGACGAGCAAGGCATCATAATAGACGCCATTGCAAAAGTAGATACGAAAAACCATAGTGCCCAGTTGCTCAAATAGCATTTGCCGTGTCACAGCTAATAATAACATCGCGTCTGGGGCGTCTTATGGGACGTATGCCTCACAAAATCTTTCTCAATAACACTTTTGTAGGCATTATGAATATTCCCTCTGTCAAAATAGAGTTGCCAGAGGGGCAATACACATTGACCATACAGCATGCCCTACCCGTCTTATCGGTGACGCGACAGGTGGCTGTGAAAAACGGCACAGAGACCCATGTGGATTTCTATAGCCGTGAACGCTGGTGGGACATATTGTTTTCTATCGACCTGCTGCTTTGCGTCATCAAACTATTTGTCACCCTACCGTCGCCATGGGGTTGGATTTACGAGATACTGACCAATGGCTTTTTCGTGGCCTGGCTCATATACGAATGGTCGATACGCAAACGCTATTACAAGATAGACCTCTACGAGACAGCCGACACAACGGCACGATAGAAAAACGCAGCGAATAGAGGCAAAACACAACGGGTCGTCAGTTTTCACACCGACGACCCGTTCTTTTTATTCGATTTCAAGAATACAGACGTATCTGAAAATCGTTCCTTACTGAATGTCTAAATTGTCAAGCGGACCGGCAAGGAGGCCAAGGAACTGGTCTTTTGCGTCAAACTCAAGACGAGTGTATTTCTTCTGCTTGTTGACCTTCTGGCTCACCACCACATAGGTGTAGGGCTTGGGCTTTTTGCCATCGTCGCCACGATATTTGCTATCGGCGGTGTAGTTGACCATTTTCTCGATGGTGTATTTCTCGCCCTTGAATTTCTCGTCAAGATATTTCACGATACCTTTTTTGTAGCGTTCTTTTTCAAGAACCTTGCCCAGCCATTCGCAAGCGCCTGTCTCTGCATTGTAGATAACCTCGAAGCCAGCCTTCTGGGGGTTGGTGTAGTAGGCCACCATGCGAGCGCCGTTGTCGCGTTTTGCCCATTCGGGACCTTTCTTGACGCGCTTGGCGTGGTTCTTCTCAAAGTGAGCGGCAATAGGAGCGGTGGGCTCAACGGCAGATGCCTCGGCGGGTTTATCCTCCTCGGGCAGGGGGCGTTTGCCACGACGGGTGTTGCGGCCGTCGTCAGACTCGGGGTTGTTCAGCGTGTAGTATTCACGTTTCACGGCCTCTGGGTCGGGAGCGTTGCTCTTCATCAGTTTTCCCCGTGTGTCGAAAATCATCTCGCAGTCAGCAGCATCGAGAGCGTCGCGGGCAATGATTACACGGTAGTAGTTGTCGCCGCCCATTTCCTCGATATAATTGATTTCCTTGGTGCGATAGCCAGGATAGTTGTCGTTGATGTAGGTTGTCATCAGCGTAGGACATTCCTTCAGTTTTACCGGGAAGGCGCTGTACTGCCAATCACCGCCAGCGGTGAAATAGCCACGGCCAGCCTGTCCGTCGATAACGAAATCGGCGATATACTGTCCAGGAGCCTGATACCACGTCTTGACCTTGTAGGACTCATAGGTCTTGGCAAGAGTGATGAGGACTGACTTGGGAACCTCGGTTTCCTTTACCTTGGTCTGCGCTCCAACCATCAGAGGGAGGCATATCAGTGCAAGCAGAAGGTATTTCTTCATAATTGTATGGTGTTGTTTCTTTTTTAACGAGATATAGGCCTTTTTATTGCATTAGGGCAGCCTTTTATTTGAAAAGCACGTCTTTGCGGTCGGGGCTGATGGAAACTGCCATGATATGGACACCAGTGTGCTGCTCAATGGCGTCGAGATAGGTGCGCAGACGCTGCGGCAACTGCTCGTAGGAGGTGGTGCCGGCAAGAGGAGTTTTCCAACCCTCGAACTTCTGCAACACGGGCTCTATTTTCACATCGTTGAACTCAAAGGGCAATTCGTCGGTCTGCTGACCGTTGATGCTGTAGGCGGTACACATTTTCACCTCGTCAAAATCGTCCATGACGTCGGGCTTGGTGACGAAGAGGTCAGTCACGCCGTCGAGCATACAGGCGTAGCGAAGAGCCGGAATGTCAATCCAGCCACAACGACGCGGACGGCCGGTAACGCTGCCGAACTCATGACCATTCTCGCAGAGTCTCTTTCCCGTCTCGTCGAAGAGTTCCGTCGGGAACGGGCCTGCGCCCACGCGGGTGCAGTAGGCCTTGGTGATGCCCATAACACGACCTATTGACGAAGGGGCAATGCCAAGTCCGGAGCAGACGCCAGCGGTGACGGTGTTGGACGATGTCACGAAAGGATATGAGCCGAAATCAATGTCGAGCATAGAACCTTGTGCGCCTTCGGCCAGAACTTTTTTGCCGTCGCGCAGGCACTGGTTGATAAAGTACTCGCTGTTGATAAGGCGGAACTGGCGCAAGGTCTGGAGCGACTCCATCCAGCGCTTCTCGTATTCGGCAAACGGTATGCCTTCAAGTTGGAACGACTCGACATCGAAGCCCAGCATACGTGCCATCTGGATATGCTGCTGACGCAGATGCTCAAAACGAGCGGAGAAATCAGCCGAGAGGATATCGCCAACACGGAGGCCGGTGCGGGCGACCTTGTCGGTATAGGCTGGGCCGATGCCCTTGAGCGTGGAGCCAATCTTCGACTTGCCCTTGGACTGCTCGTTGGCGGCATCCATCAAGCGATGCGACGGCAGAATAAGGTGGGCTTTCTTAGATATATAGAGGTTCTGCGTGGCATCGACGTTTTTCTCTTTCAGTGCCTCAATCTCGCCCTTGAAAATGCAAGGTTCGATAAGCACTCCGTTGCCAATGACATTAATCTTTTCGCGGTGGAAGATGCCCGAAGGAATGGTGCGAAGAACATGTTTCATGCCATTGAATTCGAGGGTGTGGCCAGCATTGGGACCACCTTGGAAACGCGCCACCACGTCGTATTGCGGCGTAAGCACGTCAACAACCTTGCCTTTACCCTCATCGCCCCATTGGAGCCCTAACAGCACGTCTACTTTGCTCATATCTGATTAATTATTATTGTATCTTTTTAGTTATAAACACATTAAATATATGTGCCAGCGCATTGCGACACACTCAAACAAGGTGCGAAGATACTCATTTTTGTTTTATCTGCGTCAAAAAAGTTGCCTCGCAGCCAATAACGGTTATTCCTTATCCCTCTGTTTCTTGAACCAATCTACAAATTCGGGCAGGTCGTCCATTGGGCGGAAGCCTGATTTGAAAGGCTCTTCGGGCAGAGGAACAACCTCCAGATAGCCCATAAGCGTGGCGCAATCATACTCGCCAATCATAGACTCTATGGTGACATAGACGCCGACCTGCAGGTCTTCGTCGTCGATGGTGGGAACGTTCTTGCCGCCGCACACCTCTTTCAAGTCAACCGCGACACGCAGTCCGATGAAATCGGGCTCTTCTTCGCACTCCAACTGCATGAAGTGCATTTTGGAGGTATTGAACGTGTAGCGGTCGAAACGCACGCGAAGCCCCGCTCCGTTGGGTTGCTTGAACGGCACGAACTCCCACCAGTCGAGGTCGGGAGCGTTGTCGGTGAGGTCGAGCAGAAAACGGAAGAGGTCGGTATCGCCTTCGGCGGTGAAAGTCAGTTTGCGTCCCGATGTCGTGGACTCGCCCATCACGAACGACAGACCCTCGCAGTACTGGTCTAGTTGTTGCTGCAATTCGTCGAGCAACTGCTTGCGCTCTTCGTCGCCAAGGTCGGCCAGCATGGTAAGGCGCTCGTTGTGAGCCTCAAACCACTGCCAAAATTTCTTATAGTCGTGCATAAATATTCTGTTTTTGTTTATTGCTGCTTGATTATACTGATTTAGTACCCTACTCGTTAAAAAACACCTCTCGCTGCAACGTCACGCCGAAACGGGCCTCGACGTCGGCTATGATGGCGTTGGCAAGTTGAACAATCTCATCGAAAGTGCAGCCGCCCCTATTGACGAGCACGAGAGCCTGCTTGTCCCACACGCCGCAACGGCCCAGCGAACGTCCACGCCAGCCGCACTGCTCTATCAGCCAGCCCGCCGCCAACTTATAGCCATCGCCGAAAGCATAACCCGCTATGCCTGGGTAATCTTTCTGCAACTGTTCGAAATGCGAAGCCGTGACAACGGGGTTCTTGAAAAAACTACCTGCGCTGCCCCACTCTTCGGGACGAGGCAGCCGCCCCCATCTGATGCGTGTGACGATATCGAAGGTCTGCATTGCCGTGGGGTTTGCGATGCCCTCGTCGCGCAAAGTCTGCGCCAAAGCGCTATACGACAAATTGGGAATATAACGCGTATGAAGGCGATAGACGACCGACGTTATGACTAAACGGCCAGCCATGCTATGCTTGAACACGCTATCGCGATAGGCAAAGAGGCACTCGTCGTGGCTGAACGAAAGAGTTTTGCCGCTCTCGATACCGACAGCATGGACACAATCTATATATTGCCCAGCCTCGCTCCCATAGGCTCCAACGTTCTGCACCGCCGAGGCTCCAACGGTGCCAGGTATGGCAGCAAGGTTTTCCAATCCATACCACCCTTGACCGATGCAATGCCGCACAAAGGAGTCCCACTCCTCGCCAGCCTCGGCCTCGACCAGCACATACTCGTCTGTCTGCCCGACAAGACGTATTCCCTTGGTAGCCATGCGAACCACCGTGCCACGATAGCGGTCGGCAAACACCATATTGCTGCCGCCACCAAGAATAACAAATGGCTCTTTCAGCAAATGACGCTTTATCAGATAATCAAGATGCGCGGCGGTGTCAACCTCTATGAAACAGTCTGCCACGGCGTTAGTGCCAAAAGTGTGATAGGGACGCAACGAAACGTCATGTAATACGGCTGGTATGGCGAAGTCTGTCATTATCGTGTGTGAGGATTAAATATCGTAGCCTATCGAGACCGACATGCCCCAACGGCTGCTGAGCGAACTCCAGAAAACGTCAACGGCTATAAGGCCGAGAACCGAACGCAGTCCGTAGCGGAGACCGCCGCCGTAGTAGAACGCAAGCGGCGAGGTGTCCTCGATGGTGAAAATATGCTGATTGCTGCCGCCTATGGCGTTGAGCAAAACGGAGATATAATGCGGCCCACGGATGTTGAAGTTGATGTCGTAGCGAACAATAGCGGCATCGTAGAACAGAGTCTGCACGTTATTGATTCCGACGAAAGGCAAGTGGTTCTGTCCGTAGCGATTGGCCAGCAGACCGCCAAACAGGGTGCGGAACTCGCCATCGTGGCCGTGGTGCGACGTCAAACGGGTGTAAATCTGTGGCGAACCCGTGAAGCGGCTGTCGCCAAAAGTATGGTTCTGTCGCAGATACAGCATTATGTCACCAATACCAGTCCCTTCAGGAGCAAACTGCGAGTCGTGTGCAAAACGCCAATTGAACGAAACATTGAGGAGCAGACCGTTGCGTGCGAGGCTCTGCTTGTCGCGTGTGTCGTAGGTTATGTGGCCGAACAGACCGTAATACTTATTTGTGGAATTGATAGGAACAAGCGTGTTCTTATTAACAGACTGTTCGAAATGTATTAGTTCCTCCTGCGCACCAACCAGCAGCGACACGCTTCGGCTCTGGAATTCCGAGAAATAGAGTCTCATACGGTGTTCTTGTCTCATTCCGGTGCCAGCACTTTCCGAAAAACTGCGTATTCGGTAATTGCATTCACGGAATATGTAATCGAGATTGAGGGTGCCGAAATTCCAACCCTCGAACGAGCCTCGTATTCTCACCTGAGGATTGTAATTAAGGCGTGCCGTCAGACTCATTTTCGCTCCCGAACTGTGGTACTGGTTAAGGCCGAGCGCAAAAAGCGCGGCTGCGCTCTCCTCGTTGTCGTAGCGCAAGCCTGCTGCGAAAACGTGAGGCTCGGCGTTTTGTGGCGACAGCGAAAGACGGTAGCAGGTGTTTATAATGGTGTCAGACGGGCAAAGCATAGGCGACAGTCTGTAATCTATGCTGGTGAATGCGCCAGTGCCTATCATGCGCTGCACCATTTTCTCTATTTCCTTGCCCGTGGTGAAACCTGTCGAGAAACCAATCTTGTGGAGCTGCCGTTCCACATCTTCTTTCGTGGGGCTGTCGATGTCTATTTCCGAGACATACATTGTGTCGCTGGCAATATATTCGGCAGGAGGGGCCTGCAATCTCTTTGGATGCAGTCCGTAGCCATCGAGAAACTGACGCAGACTGTCTATGGCGGCGGCGCTCTTCTGCGCGCAGACATATCCTCGGTTCACGAGCGAGTCGATAGCGTCCTTAGAGAAACTGAGCATATTGTAACCCGTTATGTCGGGCTTGAAATAAAAATTGCACAATCCTCTATTTTCCAATCTTTTATTGCTTACGGCTATCTGCATGAGTTGGCTGGCAATCTGCGGTAGCGACTGCAGTTGGCTGATGTTGGTGTCCAACCCGTCCGACACCTCGACGCCAATGATGATGTCGGCGCCCATCTCGCGACAGATGTCAACGGGAAAATTGTTCACCATGCCGCCGTCAAGCAGCAGATGTCCGTCAATCTTAACAGGGTCGAACACTCCGGGAATGGCCATGCTGGCACGCATAGATATAGGAAGGCGGCCGCTGCGCATGACATAGGCACCACCAGACATGACGTCGGTAGCCACGCAGGCAAAGGGTATGGGCAGACGGTCGTAACTCATAGAGTCCTGATAGCCAACACTAAGGCTATTGAACAGGTTGGTCACGTTGCTGCCGCCGACAAACGACCCTGGCAGCGACTTTATAAAGGCCTTGCTTATGCCACCCTCCGAGCCCAAAGCATTGTCGGCATCTTTCAGATTGAACGGAATACGCAACAGATAGTTGCTGCGCATCTGTCGTTCGCCCGACGAGAGCAGTTTGGGGTCTATCTCGCGGCTCATATAGTGCGACCAGTCCAACTCGCTTATCAGTTTTGCCATCTGTTCGGGCGAATAGCCAAGAGCGTAGAGGCCACCGATGATGGAGCCCATGCTGGTGCCAGCAACATAGTCGATAGGAATACCTTGCTCTTCAAGATATTTGAGCACGCCTATATGCGAAGCCCCTTTTGCGCCACCACCGCCAAGCACCAATCCTATGCGCGGACGCTGGGCAGCAGACTTTTTTGCCCTATGCGACTGCGACATAACCGCCTGCGGCATAAGCGCTAACGCAATGAAGAAAAGCACCACAAACTTTTTCATAGACTATCGCTCTTTTGCGGACACAAAAAAAGGCGTGCTATCGAGAGAAAGCATACGCCTTTTTATGTCAGATAATGTCATTGTCCTTATTTCATGCTCTCGGCAACGGCAATGTATTTGTCCACCTCGCTATATTCGGTGCTCTGGGGGTATTTCTCTTTAATCTGCTCAAGGGCAGCCACGGCCTTGTCGCCCTGCTGGTTGGCAATGTAGAGGATAGCAGTCTTGTAGAGAGCGGTAGGAGCAACGATGTCGTTGTCGCCAATCTTCGCGGCCTTCTCATAATACTTTATGGCCTCGTCGTTGTCGCCCAACTCTGCCTGTGCATCGCCAATGGCCATGACAGCCAAAGCCTTGGTATAGGCGTCCTTGCCCGAATATTTCTTAAGATGGCCGATAGCCTCTTCGTACTGGCCGAGACGCAGTTCGCAAATACCAGCATAGTAGCGAGCCAGGTTGGCGGTCTTAGTGCCGCTATAATCGTTAATAATGTCGATAAAGCCAAGCGCGTTGGTGGTCTGATCGCCATTCAAAGCCTTTTCGTAATCGTAGTTGTCGAAATAGTTTTCTGCCATAAACATTTCGCCGGCAGCCTCTTTCTCGCGAGGCTCGAAATACCATTTCTTGAGACCAAAATAGCCAAGCACAACAACCACGATGGTTGCCACCACGATAAGAATGGTGTTCTTGTATTTCTCAATAAAAGCCTCGGCTTTAGTGATAATGTCGTTGATTTCAACGTTTTGTTTCTCGACTTGTTCTTCTTTCATTGTATTCTTGTATTGTATTTTTTGAGTTTGCAAAAGTAGTTATTTTTTTTGTTTTGTATATGATTTTATTTCATCATTTTTCAACCTACTATTTAACCGACGGCATAACAACCAAATTAACTCATCTGATAGACAATGAAATAGGCATTATTTTTACAATTTAGGAGAATTATATGTCAATATTTCAAAAAAATTGCTATTTTTGCAAATATTAACTTTATAAGAATAATGCGCGGTTTTATGTGGTTGATTCTGCGAGAAAACACATCGGTCGGCAACTCTAACGCAGCACGATGGCAGTAAGCAGAGCTCCACTCCGCCTCCTGATAAAAAGATATGGACACATCGGTCAAATATCTTGAAAAAAAACTAAAAACGCCCATCATCGTCGGCAGTTGCGGACTGGCTAGCAGCATCGACGATTTGAAACGCATGGAAGATGCTGGCGCTGGCGCCATAGTGCTGAAAACTCGCTTTGAGGAAGAATTTGCCTACGACACCAAGCGCAACACGCCCATCTATATGCGCACCAATCAATATGGCGAGAGTTACAACTATGTGGCCGACCGCCTGGGCGAGTTTAATCTCGACGACTATTTTGAATACCTGCGTAAGGTAAAAAGCGCCATAAGCATCCCCGTCATTGGCAGCATCAACTGCATCTCGTTCGAATCGTGGATTAACTATCTGAAACGCTACGAGGCCGCTGGTGTGGATGCCATGGAACTAAACATTGCCCTGCATCCTTACGATATCAACACTACGGCGTCCGACGTGGAGCGCACCTACAACCAAATCCTCATGTCAGTGAAACGCCTAACGAATATGCCTATCGCAATAAAATTGGGCTACTATTTCACCGATATGGCCAAGTTCGTGCAGAGGCTTTCGTGGTCGGGCGTGCTGGGCGTGGTGCTTTTTGACCGCGAGGCGCCTGTGGACATCAACATCGACACTTTCGGTTTGGAGCCGAAAGGCTATGCCGAACAGTCTAACGATATGTCGATGATGTTGAGATGGATAGGTGCTCTTGCCAACAAGACAAAATGCTGCATCTCGGCATCGTCGAGCATCGGCAGCTGGCAAGACGTGGTGAAGAACCTTATCGTAGGCGCGACCACCGTGCAGGTCTCGTCTTGTCTCTACAGCAACGGCATCGACTATATCACGACACTCCAGAAAGGTCTGGAACAATGGATGGAGCAGCACCAATTCGACACCATTGACAGTTTCAAAGGACGGCTTGCATTAGGCTCTCACGACGACGTGGCGTCTATTATGCGAGTATTGTCTATCAAAAGCACAATGGAGATAAACTAATCCCTCCAGAACCATTCTACGAACCATACAGCGACAACAAATATCATACTAACCATAAACAAACAAAACAATATGGAAACTACCGAGAAAAATGGCACTTTCTTCAGGTTCGAAGAACTAAGAATCTACGCCAAGGCCACCGCCTACAGCCAGTGGCTGCTTCAAACCATGCACCTGCCTGTCAACGAGGCACAGAAAAACCTCTTTGACGCATTCTGCCACTCGTCCTACGACATCGCCCTCAACATTGCCGAAGGCTCGTCGCGCAACAAAAGCCAGTTTGAGCACTATCTGAAAATCTCAAAGACCGCCATCCGCGAGTGCTACGTTTACACCACCATCGCCACCAACCTCGGCATGCTTACCGCCGAAGAGGGCGCACAAAGCGGCGAATACCTCATGGAGATGACCCGTATGCTTGGCGCGCTGATTATCTCGCTGACACGCAACCGTCGCTCCGCTGACGACGAGCGAGAGGATTCTCCCGCCGACGAAAGCACCGATATGCTCGACAATATTGATACCGACTTCTAAAAAATCGGCGAGGCGATACAAGCCTCGCCATTTTTATTTTTCATCATTAATATAATTGACAGTATTTGCTACAAATGCTAACAAACTATCCGAAACTCCATAACTTGAATTTTTGCGAGACCGGCAATTTCTTTTTGATTGCCGGTCCTTGCGTTATTGAAGACGAGAAGAGTCCTTTCGCCATTGCCGAACGACTGGTCGAGATAACCCAACGTCTTCAAATCCCCTTCGCGTTCAAAGCCTCCTACAAAAAAGCCAACCGCTCGCGACTCGATTCGTTCACAGGCATTGGCGACATCGAAGGGCTTGAAATACTGCAGGCTATAAGCCGCAAATACGGCGTGCCCGTGGTGACAGACGTCCACAACGAGGCCGAGGCTGCAAAGGCGGCGCAATATGTTGACGTGCTGCAAATTCCTGCTTTCCTCTGCCGTCAGACCGACCTTCTGCGCGCCGCCGCCGAAACGGGTCGCGTGGTCAACGTCAAGAAAGGACAATTCCTATCGCCAGAGGCTATGACACACGTGGTGGACAAGATGAACGCCTTTGGCAACTCCAACGTGATGCTCACCGAACGAGGCACGACTTTCGGTTACCAGGACCTCGTGGTCGATTTTCGCGGTGTTACGGAGATGAAGAAAAACAATGTCCCCGTGGTGGTAGATATAACCCATTCGTTGCAGCGCCCCAATCAGGTGGCAGGCGTCACGGGTGGCAACCCCGAAATGATAGAGACCATAGGACGTGCCGCCGTGGCAGTGCAGTGCGATGGCATTTTTATGGAGACCCACCCCAATCCGCAGGTGGCAAAGTCGGATGGTGCCAACATGTTGCGGCTCGACCTGGCTGACAATCTCCTGCAGACACTGCTCCGAATACACAAAGTATCAAGGATATAATCTTTCAAAACCTCACTCTCAACTACCAAAACTATCACTATGCAACTAAACCTAAAACGACCGCTCGTATTCTTCGACCTTGAAACCACCGGCCTGCAAGTAGGACACGACCGCATTGTCGAAATGTGCTTCCTAAAGATAAACCCCGATGGCACAGAAGAGACACTAAACACCCGCGTGCGTCCTGCAGACGAACAAGGAAACACGATACCCATTCCCAAAGAATCGACAGCAATACACGGCATTTCCGATGCCGACGTGGCCGACAAGCCCTCGTTCAAAGAACTTGCGCCTCGCGTAATACAGTTCATAGGCGACGCCGACCTTGCTGGCTACAACTCCAACAAATTCGACGTGCCCATGCTTGTCGAAGAATTTCTTCGCGCCGGACAGCCGTTCGACATAAAGCAGCATCTCCGTATCGATGTGCAAAACATATTCCACAAAATGGAACAGCGCACACTGCGTGCAGCCCACAGGTTCTATTGTGGTAGAGACTTCGACAATGCCCATTCGGCCGACGCCGACACCTATGCCACCTACGAGGTGCTGAAGGCACAGTTAGACCGCTACAAGGACAGCGACTACGAGGTGAAAGAAGGCGTGGTGGAGAAAAATCCCGTGCGCAACGACGTCGAAGCCCTCAGCGTTTTCAGCACCATTGGCCGCAACGCCGACCTCGTGGGACACATTGTTTACGATGCCAACGGACAGGAAACGTTTAACTTCGGAAAACACAAAGGACGCACACTCCAAGCGGTATTTACCGAAGAGCCTTCCTATGCCGACTGGATGACAAAGTCCGATTTTCCTCTCAGCACCAAAGCCGTTGTCAACGAGGTTTATGAGCGCGTGAGGAACAAGAAAAAACAGGAAAAGCAATTCCAACCCAAAAGAGAACCGCGGAAAGAAGCCAACGGCCAACTGCAAGAACAACTGCGACTGTTTAATCTGACCGATAAATAAGCAATCAGCGGAAGGCATAACCAATACCATTAGTAAAAAATGTCGTCGCTTCCACCGATTTTCCTCGACTTAGCAATAATCCTCATCACTGCAGGAGTTGTAACCATAGTATTCAAATGGCTCAAACAGCCATTGGTGCTTGGCTACATTGTTGCGGGATTTATAATCGGTCCCTATGTAACTTGGTTCCCTGCCGTTACCGACAAGGCCAACGTGCATGTGTGGAGCGATATCGGCATTGTTTTCCTAATGTTTGCCTTGGGTCTGGAGTTCAGCATCAAGAAACTGAAAAAGGTTGGAGCCACAGGCGCCATCACGGCGCTGACCGAACTGTGCATCATGTTCTTGATAGGCAGTTCGCTGGGCAAGATACTCGGCTTCCAGCAGATGGAATGTATATTCCTCGGCTGCATGCTCTCCATCTCCTCTACCACTATTATTATCAAGTCGTTTGACGACCTGAAACTCAAGCAGCAGAAATTCACCAACACCGTGACGGCTGTTCTTGTTGTGGAGGACCTCGTGGCGGTATTGCTTCTCGTGCTGCTCTCCACGCTCTCTGTCAGCCGAAGTTTCAACGGCGGCGAGTTGGTGATGAGCCTCTTCAAACTGCTGTTTTTCTTGGTCATCTGGTTCGTTTTCGGCATTTTTTTCATACCGACGTTCCTGCGCTGGATGCGTCGTTTCATGACTGAAGAGACCCTTTGCATAGTGGCCACGGGCCTCTGCTTCGGCATGGTGGTGCTGGCCTCTTACGCGGGTTTCTCTACCGCATTGGGCGCTTTCGTGATGGGCGCTATACTTGCCGAAACCATTGAAGCCGACACCATACACCGAATTATCACCCCCATCAAAAACCTGTTTGGTGCCGTCTTTTTTGTCTCAGTCGGAATGCTGGTGAACCCAGAGGTCTTGGTCAAATACATTCTGCCCATTCTCGCCATTGCTGCCACCATCGTAATATTCAAATCAACGGCTGCCACCATAGGCGTGCTACTTAGCGGCAAGCCACTCAAATCCGCAATCCAGAGCGGTTTCTGCTTCTGTCAGATAGGCGAGTTCTCATTCATCATCGCAGGCCTCGGACTCAGTTTCGGCGTCATTGGCGAGAACCTCTACCCCATCATCGTGTCGGTGTCTATCATCACCACCTTTGTCACACCTTATATGATAAAGGCGGGTCTGCCTTTCTACGAATGGCTCAACCCACGGCTGCCCGAGAAACTGAAAACCGCCTTGGGCAAATACTCCTCATCGGCAATCAACAGCGGCAAAGGCTCGATGGTTAACAAATTCATACGCCGTCAGTTGTTCTCCACGCTCATCTACGGCACCATTCTCGCCGTCATCTCGCTGCTATCTTTCACATTGCTGCAGCCCTTCCTGCTTCGCGCATTCAATACGGCAGGACTAAGCAGCAAGTGGGCCAACATCTTAGGCGCGACAATAACGCTCACCGTAATGGCTCCATTCGTATGGGCCATGGTGCAGAATGTCAATTTCGACCGCGTGCGCAAGATGCTCCACGCCTATCACAACAGCCAGGTGGCGGTCATCCCTCTTGTCATTCTACGCATCTTTGTGGCCTTGTTTGCCGTGGGCGTAGTGCTGGCACGTTACATTCACCTGGCATTGGGTTTCGTGCTTGTGCTGACGATATTGGTGCTGATTTTCGTGCTGACATCGCGGCGTGCCACACGGGCATATCTGCGTTTAGAGGAACATTTTGTGTCCAACTTCAACCAGCGTCAGGCGCAAAACTCATTCCGTATTCCTCAGACAATGGAACAGGTGTTCAGCATGGAACGCCTACAACTCACATCGTTCTCCAATCTCATAGGGCAGACCCTGCGACAGAGTAATCTGCGTGCCAATTTCGGTCTGAGCGTGGTCTCTATCGAACGTGGCAACAACGTGATAAACCTGCCGGGAAGCGAAGAACTGCTGATGCCGCAGGACAAACTCACCGTGATTGGCACCGAGGAACAGATAGCCCGCTTACGCGTTGAGGCCGAGGTGGAGCCCGACATGCTGATACACGACCATTCCGACAACGAGGTAAACATCTATCGCTATGTCATCATCAACGACGGCCCTCTGCACGGCAAAGACCTAATACATGCCGACCTGCGCAATCGCTTCAACGGCATGGTGATAGCCATTGAACGCGATGGAGATTACATACTCAACCCGAAAGCCACCACGGTGTTTCAAGAAAACGACGTGGTTTGGTTCGTCTCTCCCGACGAGATAACCCTGAACCGTTTTGTGAAAGAAGGTTAGCCTGCATTTCACATCAAAATAATAAACCGCAATAAACACTACATTTCCATAATCACACACCAATGAAACGCTTATCGCTCTCACTGCTGACAATTCTGCTTCCTTTCGCACTGATGGCGCAGGAGGACAAAGGATTCGAGATTTCAAAAAATCTTGAAATCTTCTCCAACGTGTATAAGAACCTCCATCAATATTATGTAGATGACGTTGACCCTGGCAAGACTATGCGTGCCGCCATCGACGCCATGCTTGAATCAATGGACCCCTACACGAACTACTATCCCGAATCGGAGATGGAGGACGTGAAACTCCAACTGATGGGAAAATACGGCGGTATAGGCGCCTATATCCAGCAGCAAGGGAAATGGGTCTATGTGTCGGAGCCTTACGAGAACTCGCCCGCCGACCGTGCCGGGCTGAAGGCTGGCGACCGCATTGTGAGCATAGGTAGCGAGAGTGCCGAAGGCAAGACGGTCTCCGACATCAGCAGCGCGCTCCGCGGACAGGCTGGGACAAGCATCACCATAGGCCTGGAACGCAACGGCAAACGCTTTGAACGCACCATAGTGCGCGAGGAAATCCAGATGAAAGACGTGCCATACTACGGCTATGTGCAGAACGACTATGGCTATGTGAAACTCAACGAGTTCACCCGTGGCTCGGCATCCGATGTACGCTCGGCAGTGCAGGACCTGATGCAGGGCAACAAGAAACTCAAAGGCATAATACTCGACCTGCGTGGCAATGGTGGCGGACTGATGAACGAGGCGGTGGACATCGTCAATATCTTTATGCCCAAAGGTCAACTTGTTGTGGAAACCAAGGGCAAGGTGGCATCGAAAAACCTTAAAAGTTTCACCAACCGCGAACCGCTCAGCACCGACATACCCGTGGCAGTGATTATCGACTCCTATAGCGCATCGGCAAGCGAGATTGTGAGCGGTAGCCTGCAAGATTTCGACCGCGCCATAATCGTAGGCGAACGGTCATACGGCAAAGGCCTGGTGCAGAACATTCTGCCTATGCCCTACAACACCCAGATGAAGATAACGGTATCGAAATACTACATTCCCTCGGGGCGCTGCATCCAAGCCCTCGACTACGCCCACCGCGACACCAATGGCCGTGCCACCAAGGTGCCCGACTCGCTGAAAACGGCTTTCAAAACCCGCAACGGACGCACTGTGTATGACGGCTTCGGCATAGAGCCCGATGTGGAGATGGAACCGCAATATATGTCGGGCATAGCGGCATCGCTCTACGCCAAACACCACATCTTCAACTACGCCACGCAATTCGTCTCCACCCACGACACCATACTTCCACCCTCGCAGTTCACTATCACCGACGAGATTTTCTCCGACTTTGTGCGCTATCTCTCCGACAAGGACTATTCCTACAGCACCATAACGGAACGCATACTCGACGAACTACGCAAAACAGCCAAAGAGGAAAACTATCTCGATGCTATAAAGGAACAACTTGACGCTATGGAGCAAGGCTTCCGCAAGGACAAAGAGAAAGACATCTATCGCTATCGCGCCGAGATAAGCGAGATGCTGGGCGCCGAAATCCTCACACGCTACTACTACGAGCGCGGCAGGATAGAGGGCAGCCTTACCACCGACCCCGACGTGAAACGCGCCATAGAAGTTCTTTCCGACACCAAGGAATACAAGAAACTTTTGGGACAAAAATAAAAGATTAGATGTGTCGGGGCACACTTCGACCATCTAAAAAAACACGCCCGCTATCAGAACTCGTATCCATAGGATAATCTTTCTCTCATCGCTATGTCTGTTAGGCATAGCGATGACAACATCGGCATTTGCCGCCAACTTCTTCTATTTCGTGCTGTCCGTCAACTGGATTGCCGAATGGAACTGGAGCGAGAAATTCTCACATTTCCGCAGCCGCCGATTGCTCCATGCTTTCCTAATCTTGGTGGCAATGCATCTGATATGGCTTGTCGGCACAACCAACTTCGCCTATGCACTGCACGACCTACAGGTAAAACTCCCTCTGCTGGCAGTGCCGCTCATAGTCTTAACATCGCAGCCTCTTTCAAACAAGCAACGATGGATAATTGGCTCATTCTATGTGACCACGGTGTTTGTTGTGTCAATAATAGGCATTGTACGATACCTCACTATTCCCAACCTGCCCTACCGTTCCATTGTTCCTTACATCTCTCACATCCGTTTCGCCCTCAACGTCTGCCTTACACTTGTGTTCATAGCCTACGCTGCCATATACATGTGGAAAAACACGCCTCGCCACCGCTGGCTTTGGACACCTGTGGCAATATTGCTAACCATCTGGTTGTTGTATTTCTTGACAATCCTGCAGTCCTACACATCGGCAGCAGTGCTACTGGCAATGCTCATTGCCATCGGGGTCTGGGCAGTAACGAAATCTGCAAAGCGTTGGCAGAAACTTACGGCACTCGCGCTTGCCATTGTCATAATAGGCGGCTCGACAATAGCCATAATCAATATCGCTGACGACTACTATCGCCCTACGGCTCTCGAGAGCGCGCCCCTCGCCACCCACACAGCCAACGGCAACGCCTATAGCCACTCCTGCGACGGACTGATAGAAAACGGCGGCCAAGTGAGCAACTACGTGTGCGAAACCGAATTGCGTCAGGCGTGGCCCTTGTTGAGCCAAATGGGGATAGACGATACCACGCCAATAGGCTATCCCGTCTATCCTACACTGATACGCTATCTCGGCAGCCGTGGGCTGACCAAAGACGCGCAAGGCGTAATGTCGCTAACTCCTACAGACATCAATGCCATTGAGAAAGGCGTGGCAAATCATGTTTATATTGACGGTTCTACCCCACGTCAAATGATATACCGCCTGCTTTTTGAATACGAGAACTATCGCGTTTACGGTAGTGTTGACAACTCATCGCTCGGCGAACGGCTGTTGCTGTGGCAAAGCGGCTGGCAGGTATTTTGCCAGCACTCGCTGCTGGGTGTGGCGCCTGGCGACGTGCCCGACCTCTGCCACGAGCAGATTGCGGAAAACCACCCCAGCATGGCACAGACACAGAAACACCTTCACAACCAGTATCTGTCGTTTCTTGTTGGCTTCGGCATCGTGGGATTTCTTGTCATCGCAGCGGCATTCATCAGAGCCATTCCTCACCGCTCACGATGGACGCTGCCTCTACTACTATATATTATAATAGTCCTCGTGTCGTTCGTTGCCGAAGACACGCTCGAAACTCTTGCCGGCATTCTTTTCTGCACTTTTCCGATAGCGCTATTCCGAACAGAAGAAAAACCGTAAGCCATTCACACACCATTATTACCACACATCAGACAATGTACCAATACCATACACTCGACAACGGCATACGCATCGTTTTCCGAAAGACCGACTCGCCAGTGGCCTATTCGGGAGTGTATATCAACGTAGGCTCGCGCGACGAGGCTCCCGCCGAACAAGGCGTGGCGCACTTCATAGAACACTCCATTTTCAAAGGCACCGAGCATCGCCGCTCGTACCACATACTCAACCGCATAGACGGCGTTGGAGGCGAACTCAACGCCTTCACCACCAAGGAAGAGACCTGCGTCTATGCCACCTCGCTCACCGAACATCTCGGACGATGCCTCGAACTCTTTGCCGACGTGCTTTTCCATTCCGTGTTTCCCGACAAGGAACTTGCCAAGGAAAAAGATGTCGTGATAGAGGAGATTAACAGTTATCAAGACTCACCCTCCGACCTTATCTACGATGAGTTTGAGGAACTTATCTATGGCGAACACCCGTTGGCACACAACATTTTGGGCACGAAGAAGAACGTAAAACGCTTCTCGCCGCAGTTTGTGCGCGACTTTATGAGCCGCAACTACACCACCAATCGAATGGTAATCACCGTGGTGGCGAACATTGATTTCAAACGTCTGGTGCGCCTCTGCCAGCGCTATTTCGACCGCTACGAACAGCGTCAGGCCCCATCACAACGCGACGTGCCGCCTGTGCCGCAACGATTTGAGAAGATTGTCAATCGCCGCACCCATCAGATGCACCTGCTCATAGGCTGTCCGGCACCCGACATCTACGACGAGGACAAAGTTGCGTTCACCCTGCTCAACAACATCATAGGCGGCCCCGCCATGAACTCGCGCCTCAACGTTGCCATACGCGAGCGCTATGGATTCTGCTACAGCATAGAGTCGCAATATGTGCCTTTTAGCGATACAGGCCTTTTCTACATCTACGCTGGCATCGAGCCCGATGCCTACGACCGTGTGTGCAAACTCATCGAAGGCGAGACAACGCGTTTTGCCGAAAGTCTCCTATCGCCACAACAATTGCGCTCGGCACAACGCCAACTCATAGGACAGATGGCCATAACAGGCGACAACGCGCTGAACGAGATGCAATCCATAGGCAAAGCCTGCCTCAACTACGGCAAAGTGGACACTCTCGACGAGATGGCCAACGACATAATGGCAGTAACGGCCAACGACATTCAGACGGTGGCCGCACGCTATTTTTCTCCCGACAAGTTCAGCCTGCTTTGCTATAAATAGGGCTATCTATCGGATTTCTTTGAATAGGGATTTCTAATGTTATTTCCTCTTCGGTTCTGGAATGGGCTGTAGAGAGGCTGTCTGCACCTTTATGCGTACCGACGGAGCAACCTCTATCGTAGCCATCGCGCCCTCCACGCTCACTATGCTGGCATGAATGCCTGCGGCAGTCATCACTCGGTCGCCCTTGGCAAGGCTGTCGCGATAGGCTTTTTCTTTCTTTGCCTGCTGGCTCTGCGGACGGATTAGGAAGAAATAGAAGACAATAAGCATCAAAGCAATCATGATAGCGGTCTTCCATCCTGTGGCAAGTAGAGGTATCATTCTTATAGGGTTTTAATCGTTGTTAGAAATCTGTTTTTGAAAATGCAAAATTACAAATATTTCCGCATACTTGTCCTGCTGTTTTTTTCTCCAACGTGCCACAAGAACACGCCGTGGCGCATCTTAACGAAAAAGAATGTACCTTTGCGGCATGATTTGGCAGTTGTTTGTCTCTTTTTTCAAGATTGGAACATTCACTATTGGCGGTGGTTATGCCATGATACCGCTGATGCAGCGCGAGATTGTGGACCGTCGCCATTGGTATTCCGACGACGATTTCTCAAACCAGATAGCCCTCTCGCAGGCCATGCCAGGTGTGTTTGCCGTCAATATGGCAACCGCTGTGGGCTATCGTCAGGCAGGCATTAAAGGCTCGGTAGTGGCAATTCTTGGCGCAGTGGCTATGCCTATTGTCATAATACTGCTTCTCGCCATGTTTTTCGGCCATTTCAGAGACAACGCCACAATCAACCACATCTTTATGGGCATCCGTCCAGCCGTTGTGGCTCTCATGGCAGCCATAGTGTTCAACATGGCTCGTGCAACACACATTGGATGGCGCAACGCATGGATGCCTATCACGGCATTACTGCTCGTATGGCTGCTGGGCATCAGCCCTATGTGGGTCATAATCGGCGCTGCCGTGGCGGGTGTCATCTACGGATATCTGAACGACAAAACAAACGTTAGCGGCAAATGATTTTCTTCCAACTCTTTTTCTCCTTTCTACGCATTGGCCTCTTCACTTTTGGCGGCGGACTGGGCATGGTCGCGCTCATTCAGGACGAGGTTGTAGTGCGCAAAGGATGGATGACTGCCGCCGAGTTCACCGATATACTTGCCGTTAGCGAGATGACGCCAGGCCCAGTGGGAATAAATACAGCAACATACGCAGGCTATACCGCCGTGCTCCATGCGGGCTATGAGCCGTGGGCTGCCGTGCTGGGCTCCGTTATGGCCTCAATAGCGGTAATTATATTCCCTGCCACTATGATGGTCTTGATGCTGCGTTTCCTGCAACGTCATTCGGGCAACAGCATCATCCAGCAAACGCTTTCCATCCTCCGCGTGGTGGTGATAGGCGTTATTGCATCGGCAGTGCTACTGCTTGTAGGCGAGAGCAGTTTTGGCAGCATTGGGATGAACCGACAATTCATCGTCAGCCTATTGATTGCCGTGGCGGTATTCGCTTTGTCCGTTATCCCTCGTGTAAAAGGAATAACCTTGTTCAACGGTAAAGTAACAATCCACCGCCCCTCGCCAATAACACTAATAATAGCCAGCGGCATAATCGGCGCAATTGTTTACGGACTATAGCCACAATTCGGAACGCACCGCGCGCCGATAGCACCAATTAAATCCTCGTCGAAAGTGGGAATGATGTCCAATATTATTTCTTATCCGTTACAGGGTAAGAGATGCGGACGTGGTAGATACTCAGCATCTTGCTTTTCAGCATACTGCGGATAGACGAAATGTCGTGGAACGTTAGCGGGCACTGTCCCATCTGTCCCTGCTCTATCTTGCCGAGCACTATGCTGTCCACCAGTTTGTCTATATTCTCCTTGGTGGGCTCTTTCAGACTCTTGCAAGCGGCCTCCACCGAGTCCACAATCATCACCACCGCCGTCTCGCGCGAATAAGGACGCGGACCAGGATAGCGGAACACCGAGTCGTCGAACTTCTCGTCTGGATGTGCCTCTTTGTATTTGGCATAGAAATAGCCCGTATAGGTTGTGCCGTGGTGAGTGCGGATAAAATCGCATATCTCGGCAGGCAGGTGATATTTATGAGCCAAATCGATGCCGTCGTGCACATGCTGCGTTATGATACGCGCGCTTTCGGTGTAGGGCAACTCGCTGTGGGGGTTGTATCCAGAGTTCTGATTTTCGGTAAAATAGATAGGCGCGTTAATCTTGCCTATGTCGTGATAGAGGCCGCCGACCTTTGCCAGCAGTGCGTTGCCGCCAATCTCGTTGACAAGGTCCTCGCTGATGTTTGCCACCTGCATACAATGCTGGAAAGTGCCAGGGGCTTTGCGTGACAGTTCGCGCAGAGCGGGCGTGTTGGTATTGGCTATCTCCATCAGCGTCAGATTGGTAGTAACGTGGAACACCTTCTCGTATATATATATGAGAGGGTAGGCCAGAAGGGTTAGCACGGCATTGAGGAAGAACACCACATAGCGGTCGGGGCGAAGGTTGTGCAGGTGGGTGTCCTGCCACAGTATTCCGCAGGTGTAGATGAGCGAATAGGTCAGAAAGACAACGAGACACGCCACAAAGAACTGACTCCTGCGCTCAAACTCGCGAACGGTGATGATTGACATCATTCCGGCGGTGAGTTGATAGAAGATAAACTCAAAACTGTCGGGCACCATGTGACCGAGTATCACAATGGTAGATATATGTACATAGAGAGCCGTGCGCATATCGAAAATGACGTGCATCAGTATAGGTCCGATACATAGCGGCACCACGAGCACCCATGCCGGACGCACATGGATTACAAAGGCCGTCATGGCAGCCATCAGCACTATGGTTGTCAAAATCATAAGCACGCTGTGCATATCTTCCAGCAGGCCGTGATTGCTGATATTAAGGAACATGAATAGGGCCAAAAATGCAATGGCGCACAGCATGAAACGCCCGAAATAGTGGGCCACAGGATTGAACTGCTTGACAAAGCGCTTGTCGTTGTCGGCCTCGAGCGACGCTATAATGCGAGCCTTCTCGTCGGTAATATACTCGCCTTTCGACACTATCAGTTCGCCCGTAAGCACCGTCTGCGACGAATACTGCAACTGCGAAAGGCGCGAGTCGAGTTCCATCTGCGTGCGGTTGGCATCAAAACAGACGCTGGGAACCAGCACGCTGTCGCGCAGAAAAGCATTGGCAATGCTGGAAGGCTCAACAAACTCCGACGGCGAGTGTTCCGAACCTACATTTCCTTGCAAAATCACTATGGTGTGGTCGGCAATATCGGGATAGTCTGGCGACAGTTCTATATATCCGCGCTGATAAATGCTGTCCATGCTTTTGCGCATACGCTGCATCTCGACATACGACAAAGTCCGCCTATATTGCGCAAGGCGGCTCATTGCCGTGGCGTGCGCCGCACTGTCAATCTGATAGTAAAGCGTGCTTTGCGCCTTGGCCAAAGCCATCTCCTGGTTCAGTTCGCTCTCGCTCTTTATGATGGGGAAGTCGTGAGGCGCATAGAGGTCGTTGTCTTTCCAAAAACTCCCTGGCGAGTAGTCGTAATGCTCGCCTTGCTGTTTCTGCGGGAACATTATCATTATTACAACTATGGCAATGATAATGGCAAGAAACTTATTGATAAGTGGGAGCCGCCTTACGGCATTAGCGAAAAACTCTTTCATGTGCAGGTCTATTCGTATTAAGCAATAAAGATTGCAAAGTTACACAAAATCCAACAAATTCACACAACCAGACAAAAAACGACTTAATCCTCGAACAATATTCTTAATGGATTTTAGCATAACATTGTTCCCAAAAAACTTGTTCTGCTTTTTTTCAAAGACTTAATGATAACCGATAGAAAAGGCAATAATATACAAGTAATCCAGTCATAAAAAAGGTCTTTCATGTTTTTTGATTAGTTTCTCAGAAAAAAAGTAAATTTGCAAACGCTTACGCGCACGATGTAAGACATACAAGAAAAGCATTGTTATTAAGTCCTTACTTGTAAATTCGGTTGAACTCCGTGAAGTATGCTCCATGTATAAACATAATGTTTTTTTATACCTTTAAAGGTTACAAAAAGTAAATCGATGAGAGGCACTTAAGTCTCATTTTTTTATAGATGACCCTGCCCGTGGGAGGTATGAAAATACAAAATGACTAACGGGAAGAGTGTCAAAGACGAATAAAATAAGATTTATGGAAAATATAAAAAACATAACAGACATCCTTTTCGCAAAGATTTCTGAACTAATAGATCAATCGCGAGGCTTCGTAGTTAATGCTGTCAACGTGGCGGAGGTCAGAACTCGCTTTGAGGTGGGACGCTATATTTTTGAGGATGAGCAGCGGGGCGAACGTGCCACATACGGCCAACGGGTGTTGAAAAAACTCTCTGCCCGACTGATGGAACATTATGGCAACGATTGGAGTTATGATACACTTGTAAGATGTCGGAAATTCTATCAAGCATACGAACATGCAGAAATTGTGGCAATGGCGTTGCCACAATTAGAAGAAACAACACAATCACCAGAAAGCAAGAAACTTACAAATTGGGGCAACGGTGTTGCCACAATTCAGATGCCCCGTTTCACACTCTCATGGTCGCACTACCTAATCTTGATGCGAATCGAGAATAAAGAAGCCCGCAGTTTCTATGAGATTGAGGCGACCCAGTAACAGTGGTCTGTCAAACAACTGAAGCGTCAGGTGGGTAGCAGCCTCTATGAGCGATTGGCATTGAGCCGCGACAAAGACGAAGTGATGCGGCTGGCCAGGGAAGGGCAAACCGTCGAAAAGCCGTCCGACATCATCAAGAACCCCATCACGCTGGAGTTCCTTGGCCTCAAGCCCAATGCCGCCTATACAGAGTCGAGGTTGGAGAACGCCATCATTGGCCGCATGCAGCAGTTCCTGTTGGAACTGGGAAAAGGATTCCTGTTCGAGGCCCGACAGAAACGCTTCACCTTCGAGGAACGTAACTTCTATGTCGATTTGGTGTTTATGTTCCATGGATTTGATACGACAGAGCATGAGGATAATGACAAAGTACGCCAAAACAAAGCATACAGGTGCGCTGCCTGAATGGTGTAAGCCTTTTATCAATCTGTTCAGAATGCGTTGTAAAAAGTTTGAGAACGCACAATAAATCTCCTCACATCGCGTTATCAACCTGTAATCACTAGGGATATTGTCGCCAATGTGAGGACAAATATACAGTAGAACACGCAATAATGGAATAACATGGCCTATTATCGTAAACGCAAATCAAGCCTCACGGGTTTGTGGACGCCAGTCGCTGTTTCGACTCAGATGGTTGATGAAGAGTATCTGGCACGTCTTATCGGGCAACGCTCAACTGTACACGCTGCCGATATTGCTGCCGTCCTTACCGCTTTGCCTGAGGTTATAAGCGAGGCATTGGCTGATGGATTCAGCGTACAGTTGGGCAAACTTGGCTCATTCAATTTGGTCGTAGAATGTGAAAAGACGGGCGTGGCCACTTCTGCCGAGGTCTCGCCAAAGCAGATAACCAACGTCAAGGTTCAATTCCGTCCACCTCGCAAAATGCTCTGGATGGGTGATGGGCGCAAGCGTCAGAACATGCTCCTCAATCGCCCGTACGAGTGGATTGAGTTGCCGCCCCGTCCAGGCAGCAAGGCGAGTGAGGAGGACTAAAAAATAAAACGACATGAACACTCTGCCACAATCAAGAACGCTACCCATAGAACCGCTGACGCGCATCTTCAAGAACACGTCCGCGACGTATAAGTTCTATTGGTTTATGGGCATCCTAGACCTATATGTCAAGAAGGACATGAAACGGATGAGCATTTGGGACCTTATGGTTGAGATGACTGCCAATGCTTGGTATCCAGTTAGCTATTTCCGGCTTTCGTTTGGCAAAAGCGACTCGCTGCGCGATGCTATTATCTCGCTGCAAGAGGTGAACAACCTTCCGATGAATATTAACCCTAACGAGTTACGCCGTTGGCTGCACAACCACAAGAACGACACGATGGTGCGTCGCACGCTCGATTTCCTGCCCAAGAATGTGCCCTATTGGTTCCTGCGTCCGTGGATTGATGTGGCCGACACCAAAGAGATAATGCATCGTTCGCAGTCGTTGGAAAACAGCTGTCTCTACAAACTGACCAAAGAGGATGACACCATCTGGGTCGAACTGAACAGCAGGTGGTTGACCTACCTCAAAGAGAACTACGTCATTCTAAAAGACTTCGCCTATTGGAATCTCTCGTCGTTCCTGCAAGTACGTAATCCCAATGTGCCTAACATTGCCACCAAGTTAGTGAAAGTGGAGAGTCGGCAAGCATTGACCAAACAGCGTAACCTGTGGGACTTCGTACTTGAACACTCACAGCCGATGAACTGCATCTACACTGGCAATACGTTGGAAGTCGGCAATTACGACCTTGATCATTTTATCCCGTGGAGCTTCGTGTCGCACAACCTTTTGTGGAACCTTATCCCTGCCGACAGCAGTATCAACTCGTCAAAAAGCGACCGACTGCCAGACCTCGACCGCTATCTGCTACCTTACGCACAAACCCACCAAATGGCCGTTCGCACATGCATTGAGGGCAACTATCGGAACAAGGAACTGCTCGATGATTACATATCGCTCGGCTGTACACCGCAGGAACTATCGCAAATGAGCAAAACAAACCTTGTGAACTGCTTCAAGCGAACCTTCGTACCAATGAGCCAGATTGCACAAAACATGGGATTTGAAGTATGGAGAAACTAACGCACATAGAACCCGAGAAGATAAACCGTCCATATCTGACGGCCATCAAGCGGACAGACCTTTCTGTGCCCACACGATACCTTATGCAACACGGATTGTTGAGAGGTAAGATATTGGATTTTGGATGCGGTTTCGGTTTTGATACTGATGAACTATGTAGGCAGGGGTACAATGTCATTGGCTATGACTATTATTATCGCCCAGATTTCCCCATTGGAAAGTTTGATACCATTTTGTGTAACTATGTGTTGAATGTCCTTGAACCCTATGCACAAGCAGAGGTGTTGATGAATGTTGCTAATTTGCTATCGCCCAAAGGTACTGCTTTTTTTGCCGTGCGTAGAGATTTGACAGAAGAAGGTTTTCGGCTTCACGCCATCCACAAGCAATACACCTACCAATGCAACGTCATACTTCCTTATAAAAGCATAGTTTCCAACGCAAGCTACGAACTATATCAATATAATCACTTCAACAAACTGCCTCGTGTTGAAGGCGAGAAATGTCCATTCTGCAAACTCTCACGCCGCGTTGAAATAATATGTGAGACTACAACCTGTGTGGCTTTCTACGATGGTTACCCTGTTTCTCCCGGACATGCGCTCATAATACCCAAAAGACATGTCGCATCATATCGAGACCTAAGTCGTCAAGAGCGTTATGATATGGATGAAATAAGGGAATATGTGATGCGTAAGATAGATGAACGATTTCAACCAGATGGTTACAATGTCGGAATTAATATCAACAAAGCGGCCGGCCAATCCGTTTTCCATTGTCACATGCACATTATTCCTAGATATAAAGGTGATGTACCCAACCCCAAGGGCGGTGTACGTGGCGTTATTCCTCAAAAACAGAAATATTAATATTTACAACAATATGGATCCAGAATACGAAAACATAACAATCATCTTAAGCATTGAGAAACATAAATAATAAAATAGAATGGAGAAAAAATATTTAAAACATAGTTTAAGTAAATTGACGGATTCCGAATACAAAGAGGCTGTTCTTAGCGCCAGTAGTATCTTGGATACGGATGATGGAGAAGACTGGTGCAAGCTGATTCTTAGAATTGCAGACGAGATAAAAAGAAGAAACGGGCTGGAAGAAGCCATAAAATACCTTGATGCCAGACGATCCGATTATGAAAGAGTGTTCAGTAATTTATTTGACAAAAGTGCTGAGATACTCAAGAAGACTTGTTATTTCAATCTGGAAAACAACACAATTCATTCTTATGATAAAGCAAAAGAAAATATAGTTAGATATATATATAATGCTCTTGCCCAGATAGATTACAAGGCCACATATGATAAAATGCCTTACTACAGTTTTAGGTGCTTTTCGGAATACTCTTTAAACGATGTAAAGAACCAGAAATTAACCCTATCACATCCTCGTGAGTTTAATGACCCTTTGGATACTTTACTTGTTTGGTGGATGGTATCTGAAATCGAGAGCCCTGGTAGTTCTGACATTAACAAGAAATACACTCTCTTGTTGAAGAAAGTGTCTGAAAGTATTAAAATACGGTGTTTAGTCGCAGGTAAGAAAGGCAAAGAAACCATTCCAGTGGAAGATCTTTCAAGCCTTATGTGGGCACACTATGCAAACAGTCATAAAGGTTTTTGTGTAGAATATGAGTTTGATAGATCTTTTACCTCTAGAGACCCATCTAAAGGCAATATTGTCTTGCTAAATGGAATCAACTATACTAGCAAACTTGAAACACATGGCGAACCTTCCATCAAAGAAGCTCTGTTTAACAAAGGAGAGTTTTGGAATTACGAAAATGAGGTTAGATTGGTAATGTTTAATGCAGAAATAGAAGAAGATTTCCCGTCACTATCTTGCGAAGGAAGAATTAAAGCCATATATTTGGGGGTTAAGTGTACAGATGAAAATAGAAGAAAGATGGAAAGAGCTATTGGCCATAAGGATATACCCTTGTACCAAATGAAAATTGATGAGAACAATCTTATGCATTTTAAAAAACAACAAATAGGATAATACCATGAATACTAATAGAATAACACAAGAAGAATTATTATCTTCTGTAATTCAATTCGAGAAGAATAAGAACAATGCAGAATTTGTCAGTCGATTGCATGACGACAACTATTTATACAAATTCAAAGGTTCAAGAAAAGAGAAGATAGTTATTGTCATGCTAGATTCTCTGGATTTCATTGACCGGATGATTCACCAACTGGAAATAGCCAAAGATTATATAGTTATTAATACGAACTATACTGATATCATTGAAGTGTTTACTACAGCCATCCTTCCTGAGTCTAAGATATCGGAACTGGAGAAGCCATTAGCGACAGAAGACCTGTCTCTTTCAGTTAATGATCTGATAAGTATAGAAGAGCGAAATGAATTCGCTTCATTGTTTATAACGGAGAACATGAGTATGAGTGAATCCGAAATTGCCCCTGCGGTTTATGACTATCTTGCTATGAGCAATGAATCATCCGATATTAAGAACCTATTTTTCTATGCTTTACTGCTAATGGATATATATCGACATCAACCGGTTGAAGAAAGATCTTTTATCGATGATAGTAGTAAAAAATATAATAAGAGTGAGTTGGAGATACAGCGTGCTATTAAAAAGATGAGAAGTGATGGAAAAATAACTCCATTACAAAAAGGTAATGTATTCAGTTTGAGTGATAGTGAGCAACGCGCTATCGATAAATCGATAAAAGACTCCCGTGCTACGGAGCAGCAATTCCTTATGAAATATAATGAGATTTTGGACAAATATCAGGTGTCTTGGGGTGAGGATATTCTTGAAAAACTAAAGAACGAGTATCTTCTAAAATATAATGGATTGTATGGTGACGAACAAACAAATGGAACAGATAAGAATGGAGATAATACTAGTTTTGAACAATTCCTGACCGAAAAATTAGGAAACATTTCGCAAACATTTCTTGAGGAACTATATGGGTTGTGTGACAATACGGACTACCTTGATCAATATGCTCTAAATCAATCATTTTTCAACCTTTTTTGTTCTCCAAAGTATGAAGAATATTTGAGTAAAAAAAATATTTATATTTACCTTGACACTCCTGTGATTTCAAATTACATTTGTTCGAAGAGCGAATATCCAAATGATTACAATTTAGAATTAAATAATCCAGACTATCAGAACGCTTTGGATCTCTTTGGTTATCAGGAAGAGAATGATGACAAAATAAGTTTTGTTGTCCCTCATGATTATCTCCTGGAAACAGTCGGTGAATTAAAAAAAGCCTTACAGCTATCTTGGTTCGACCAAATACAGGATGCCCCGATAAAAATGCAAACATCCAATGTTTTCTACAATTTTTATTGTTCAATTAGGGATGAAAAGAAGATTCGCGAGGAAGATATTTCTGGATTTAGTTTTGAACAATTTGTCAAAACATTAGGTTTTGGAGAAGTCAATCCAGATGCAAATACTTTTATGAAGAAAAACGTCACTAATATGAGGTATTTCCTTAAAAAAATGGGAGTTGAAACACTAGATATTGTGGACGGTTATTTTGATGGCTTTGATAAGGTGAAAGTTAGTTATGAATGGGAGTTACAGGAAAGAGGTCGAGACAAAACTAATCTTGCTATTAATGCCGATGTTCGTCAGGCTTTTTATATTACAAAAGAAGCCCTTGAAAATGGTTTAGAGAATACTGAATATTATCTGGTAAGTTGGGATAACACGTTGTTCAAACTACGCGACATTGTCAAAGATGAATTGGAAATAGCTGGACGCACTTATGGGATATATAAACCAGGAGAATTGGCAGACAAACTTGCTTTTCGTAATTTTCGGATTAGTAAGGAGAACGTGAAAAGCGAAGTTTTTGCTTATGCAAACAATAGTTTCAATATGAGTGATAAAATCCGAAGCCTTTTTGATAACGTGTTAACCCCGTATTTTGCATCGTCTAAAAACAAAAACAGTAAACTCGTTTCCTCTCTGTTGACAATGGAACATTCCCAAATTGATGGTGGGGTAGAAAAAGAAACGTCTTCAAGAAGTGACAAGACTATGTTTGAAGAAACATTTATCTCAATTGTCATGTCTTTGCCAAAGTATAATTGTACAAAACAAAATCTGCGTGATTTCTTGGTTGATGAGAAAAATAATGATTTCATTATCACTACTTTTAAAGAAGCATTCCAGGAAAAAGGGGCGGGCAAGAGCATTGACATTGCAGACAGATTCTGCAAAGAAATAAAAGACTATGTAAATGTAGTGACTGATGATATTAAATTGTCATTGTGAACATGTATCATGCCGGGGACACAGGGACAGGCACCTGTCCCACACCCGCGAGAGCAAGGGGATAAGTGAAACTGAAGATAAATGATAAAAAATGCGGATGAATGATGTGTAACATTTCCGTTTTTTGGACATTATTAGAGATTTCCCCACCCCGCCACCAGAACAGATGAGAAATGTGTAACATAAAGAATTGAAAATTGGGAGTTCCGGGAGTCGAGCGCAAAGCCAAACTTGCTTGAGCTCTGCCGAGATGCAGGAGCGTTGACGAAGTCAAAATTGAAATTGATGACTGATGGAATATTGACTAAACCACTCTGCACTGAAAGTGCAGAGGTTTTATAAATGATGCGGAATGAAATTCCTTATTATCTACAAACAAACTTACGAAAAAAACAAACCGAAACATAAACTTAAAATCAAACCCCAAGTAACACTATAGACGTTTTTAGAAACTAAAAGTTGCTGCACTGAAAGTGCAGGGATTTAACCGTAAAATATTAAAAAATGAAAATTGAGAATTGAAAAAAAACATCAGCTGACGCTCTGCAAACCGGTGATTCGGAATATGTAAGACTTGTCTCACTAATTCCAGGTGTGTGTTAAAAGGCAACAGAGGAAAATAGGCCACTATAACAGGTGAAAAAAGAAAAGTGAGAATACAAAAAAATCTGAGTATAATAATATATTGAGTATGAATAAAAATACAAGCATACAATTGGCATCGAATGACGAAATGCTGATTTACCAGTCGGAAGATGGGACTATCAAGGTGGATGTGCTGTTTCAAGACGAGACCGTCTGGTTGACAATCGACAATATGTGTATGCTGTTCGGGAAGGCCCGCTCAACAATCAATGAACATATTCTGAATGTCTTCAGTGAAGGAGAACTGGAAGAATCGAAGAGTGTGAGAAAAATCGGTATTTCCGATTTTTCCACCAAACCTACTAATTTCTACAATCTTGACGTCATCATTTCAGTAGGCTATCGCGTGAAGTCGCACCAAGGTACTTTGTTCCGTATCTGGGCCACACAACGTCTGCACGAATATATCATCAAGGGTGTGGCGTTGAACGACGAGCGTTTCAAGAAGGGCAACTCGATGAACTACTTCAAGGAATTGCTGGAACGCATCCGTGAGATACGCCTGTCGGAACGGGTCTTCTACCAACAGATTAAAGACATCTACAAGACCAGTATTGACTATGACCCTGCTGACGAGATGACGCTGCAGTTCTTCAAAGAGGTGCAGAACAAACTGTTGTGGGCCGTAAGCGGGCAGACAGCTGCAGAACTGATATACTACCGGGCCAACGCCTCGTTGCCAATGATGGGCCTGACCTCAACGGAAAATACCGGCAAGGTGCTGAAATCGGACGTGAGTATAGGAAAAAACTATCTGAATGAGGACGAGATGAAGGTCTTGAAACTCATCGTCGAACAGTTTCTGGCCTTTGCCGAAGCCCAAGCCGCGTCCCACACCCCTATGTATATGCGTGACTGGATGGAATATTTGAAGATGGTGCTCACGATGAACCGCAAGTCTATCCTAGCCGATGCCGGACGAATCTCGCACCATATGGCCATTGAAAAAGCCGAATCGGAGTACGACAAATACAAGAATACCCAACGCCAGATAGAGCATCTGGAAAGCATCAAGGAACTGGAAGCCGACATCTATCGATTGAAGAAAGATAATGAATCTTGACAATGGATGCATAACACATGTTGTTCCCCACCCCGCCACCAGAACAGGTGAAAAATGAAAATTGAGAATTGAAAAAAAGCATCGACTGATGCTTTGCAAACCGACGATTTAGAATAGGTACGACTTGTCTCACTGATTTCAGGTGTGTAAAAAAAGCAAGAGGGGAAAGTGGGCCACCAGAATATGTGAGGAATATAACTTTGCAAAATATACTAACATGAAAGTGCGAAATAATATTCAGCCATCTAATATCTCAAGTTTCATTGCGGATATCAAGCAAATTGTCAATACTGGCAAAATGTCAGCCTCTTCGGCAGTGAATGCGACGGGTTTATAATTCTTCCGTGTCTTTACATATTTTCATGAAATTTCATGTACTTTTGCAGTCGTGAAAAACACTATTGAGAAACGTATTATTGGGTTGATGTCGGGGACTTCGCTTGATGGTCTTGACATTGCTTATTGTCTTTTGCGTTGCGATGAGGAGTTTCGGTATGTCGATTTTGAACTTTTGGCTGCTGAGACTATTCCCTACCCTGACTCATGGACTAAACGCCTTGCTGGGCTTGTCGATGCCTCAGCCTACGAATATGCGCTGACAGACGTTGAATTAGGGCATTATATGGGACGCTGCGTTAGAGATTTCCGGCAGCGTCACGAAGGGGCTGTCGATGCCATCGCTTCACACGGCCATACCATCTTTCACCAACCTCATCTGAGACTTACCACGCAGATAGGCGATGGCAACGCCATTGCTGCCGAAACAGGCTTGCCCGTGGTCTATAACTTCCGCCAACTGGACGTGGCTCTTGGCGGCCAGGGCGCACCGCTTGTGCCAATAGGCGACAAACTGCTGTTCGGACAATACGACGGATGCCTTAACCTTGGCGGTTTCAGCAACATTTCTTACGAAATCGAAAAACAGCGCATTGCCTACGATGTGTCGCCTTGCAACATGGCGCTGAACTACTTGGCAAATCTAAATCATGTTGTTTTTGACATTGATGGCATGATGGCGCGCCAAGGCAAACTAAACGACACTCTTCTTCAACGCTTTAACAGTCTCGACTACTACGGCAAACCGCTACCCAAAAGTCTCGGCAAAGAATGGTTTGACAGCAAGTTCCGTTCGCTTTTAGACACAAATGACGATTCTACCGAAACCGTAAACAGCCACCTGCGCACCGTGGTAGAGCACATTGCGCAACAAGTAGGCTTGGCAGTTAAAAACGCAGACTTGCATAGTCTGCTGGTTACTGGCGGTGGGGCAAAGAATGGTTTTCTAATAGAACGCATCAAAGTCTATTCGACACAATGCGAGATAGTTGTCCCCAAAAGCGAGATAATAGACTACAAGGAGGCCATAATCTTTGCGCTTTTAGGATTCCTGCGTCTTTACGGAAAGGCCAACTGCCTACGAAGCGTAACAGGCGCCAGCACTGACAACTGCGGCGGCTGCATTGCAGGGCTTGTCTAACACATAAAAAAGAAGGCTATCCGATATTTCGAATAGCCTTTCTTATTTATTATCCCTCAATTATCTGGCGGGCGGCCTCCATTGCCTTTGGCAGACCTTCAAGCAGTTTGCCACCAGCAGTAGCATAAGCGGGCTGACCACCGCCACCGCCTTGCATCTCTTTGCCTGCGGTGCGGACAATCTGCCCTGCGTTGAGACCAGCGTCAACACGGTTCTGTCCAAGACAGACCAGCAATGACGGTTTGTCGCCATAGCAACTTCCCAAAACGAGAGCCATATCCGGATGGTCGATACGGAGTTGCATTACAGCATCTTTAAGTTGCGATAGGTCGCACTCAACCTGCTCGGCAAGCACGGGGTTGTCTGCCACACGCTTTGCCAACTGGCAGCAGAATGCCGTTGCCTGCTCGCGGCGGAATGCCTCGACCTGCGAACGCATTGCAGCATTCTCTTCCTGCAGTTTAACGATGGCAGCGGGAACGTCCTTGGTGTTTTTCAGCAGTTCGCGCACGGCGTCCATCTGGTCCTGAATACCATCAATATAGGCCTCGGCAGCGGCACCCGTCACAGCCTCGATGCGACGCATACCAGCAGCCACAGCGCCTTCGCTCACAATGCGGAACGAACCGATATGGCCCGTATTGGCAACATGGGTACCGCCACAGAACTCGACGCTCTCGCCAAAACGCACAACACGCACACGCTCGCCGTATTTCTCGCCAAAGAGTGCCATGGCACCCAATTTCTGCGCCTCGGCAATAGGCATGGCACGATGCTCGTCGAGTGGAATGGCGCGACGGATGGCCTCATTCACAAGACGTTCGACAGCACGAATCTCGTCATGCGACAGTTTGGCAAAATGGCTGAAGTCGAAACGCAGACGCTCGGCATCAACGCTGGAACCTTTCTGCTCCACATGAGTGCCAAGCACCTGGCGCAGCGCGTGGTGCATCAAGTGAGTGGCCGAGTGGTTGCACTCCGTGGCACGACGTGCCTCGACATCGACCGCAGCGGCAAACGTGGCCGACAAATCAGACGGCAACTGATTGACGATATGAATGATGAGGTTGTTTTCCTTCTTGGTGTCAACTATCTGTACGGTCTCGCCATCGACAGTCAGAGTGCCGCGGTCGCCGGCCTGTCCACCACCCTCGCCATAGAACGGGGTCTGGTCGAACACCAACTGATAGAACACCTTGTCTTTGGCTTTCACACGGCGATAGCGCACTATCTGCACGTCGGCATTGAGCGTGTCGTAGCCCACAAACTGCTGTTCCACACCTGCATGCAGTTCCACCCAGTCATCGTTCTCCACAGCGGCGGCGGCACGACTGCGGTCTTTCTGCTCCGACAGCCCTTTCTGGAAGCCCTCCATATCAACCGTCCAGCCCTTCTCGGTAGCCATCAGTTGCGTGAGGTCGATGGGGAAGCCGTAGGTGTCGAAAAGTTCGAAGGCAAAAGCGCCGTCTATCTCGTGCTTGGCGGCAGAGGCGTTGCGCTCAAGATAGTCGTCGAAACGGCCAATACCGTTGGAGAGTGTCTTGAGGAATGACTGCTCCTCTTCGCGGATGATATTCTCGATGAGTTGCTGCTGCTTCTGGAGTTCGGGGAACTGATGTCCCATCTGCTCGGTAAGTTTGGCAACCAGCGTACACATGAACGGCTCTTTGAAGCCGAGGAAGGTGTAGCCGTAGCGCACGGCGCGGCGTAGTATTCGGCGAATGACATAGCCCGCCTTGGCGTTGGAGGGCAACTGTCCGTCGGCAATAGAGAAACTGACGGCACGCAGGTGGTCGGCACACACGCGCATGGCGATGTCCTTCTGCTCGTCGCCGCCATAATGCAAGCCAGCCTTGAGGGCAATCTCTTGGATTAGCGGCTGGAAGACATCGGTGTCGTAATTCGACTTCTTGCCCTGCATCACCATGCAGAGGCGCTCAAAGCCCATGCCGGTGTCAATATGCTTGGCCTTCAAAGGCTCGAGGGTGCCGTTGGCAAGGCGGTTGTATTGCATGAAAACGAGGTTCCAAATCTCGATGACCAGCGGATTGTCTTTATTCACGAGGTCGCGACCTGCCACCTTGGCTTTCTCATCGTCGTCGCGCAGGTCAATATGTATCTCGCTACACGGGCCGCAGGGACCTTGGTCGCCCATCTCCCAGAAATTGTCTTTCTTGCTGCCACACAGAATGCGGTCCTCTGCCACATGCTCTTTCCAAAAGTCGTAGGCCTCACGGTCCATCTCCAAACCCTCTTTCTCGTCGCCGCCAAAGACGGTGACATAGAGTTTAGACTTGTCGATACCCATCACCTCGGTGAGGAACTCCCAGCCGTAGGCAATGGCCTCTTTCTTGAAATAGTCGCCAAACGACCAGTTGCCCAGCATCTCAAACATCGTGTGGTGGTAGGTGTCGTGTCCCACCTCTTCAAGGTCGTTGTGCTTGCCGCTGACGCGGAGGCATTTCTGCGTGTCGCACACCCTTGGGTACTGTGCAGGCGAGTTGCCAAGGAAGATGTCCTTAAACTGGTTCATACCCGCATTGGTGAACATCAATGTCGGGTCGCCTTTCACAACCATTGGGGCACTCGGCACCACATGATGCTGTTTAGACTCGAAAAACTTAAGAAATTGCGAACGTATTTCGTTGGAGGTCATGATGATAATTATATATGAATTGTGATTAGTAAATGTGATTAGGCAAATGGATTAAAACTCCTCGCGCTCAACCAATAATATCGCGTTTTGCGACACTATGTAGTATTTCTCGCCGTTGTATTTGATTTCCACGGCGCTCTTCTGCAGAAAGATGGCGAGGTCGCCGGGCTGCACCTGCAACGGGAGATATTTCACCGTGTGGTCCTGATGGTTCCAACTCTCGGCATCTTCCATATTTGGCAGCGCATAGCCAGGTCCGCATTTCAAGATATAGCCCGACTGAATGTCCTCTTTCTCCTGATAGCCCGCAGGCAACAGCAGTCCACTCTTGGTGCGCTTGGCCCCGCCAGGCTTAATAAGCACACGGTCGCCAATGACGATGATATTGTCTAAATTATTGCTCATAACTATTTCGTTATCGGCATATTCGGCAACCACTTTAACAAACGAGCCTTGTGGCACACCGAATGCATCGCTCATTATTAAAACGTGCAAAGGTACTAATTTTTTTTCACAGCGGCATAACGTATTGATTAATTTTGTAATTTTGCATTTTTTACTATCTATGCCTATCTTTGAATCTTCAGCAATAGCACATGTCGCTCTGCACTATGTGGGCAACAAAGGCACCGGCGAGAGCATCATTCTCTCTCACAAGACGCTGCCGCTTTCCGAACAGTTGCAGGACCTGCTTGTGCGCTACTTTCTCTCTCCGTTCAAGGGCGAGGAATACTTCACTTTCTACCACGATGAGGACCTTGCGCTGAACGAGGTTTACAACCGTGCCAGCCGCATTTTCGACGACCCCGAAACGCTTTTGGAAGAGTCGCACCAACTGGCTCGCGCTCTATTCAACGCCTCGACACACCCCAACATCAAAGGCGGAGACCTCTTTGTGGTCTATTTCAAAGAGTGTGTGCTTGAGGGCAAGACGATGGACGCCATAGGCCTCTTCAAGTCGGAGAACAAAGAGCATTTCCTCAAAGTTGGCTACACCGACGAACAGTGGAGCACCAAGGAGAACGACGCATCGGCAACGGCATCATTCTCCATAGACATAGACAAGGGCATCAATATCAACAAACTGGACAAAGGCGCGCTTATCTTCAACACCGAGCGCGAACAGGGCTATGTGGTTAGCGTGGTGGACTCTACCAACCGAGGCCTCGACGCTCACTACTGGCGCGACGACTTCTTGCAGATTTGCCAGCGCGAGGACCCATACTACAAGACCCACAGCGAGATGACGGCCTACAAGAAGTTCGTCACCAAGGAACTGCCGCAGCAGTTTGAAGGCGTAAGCAAGGCCGACCAGGCCGACCTGCTGAACCGCAGCGTGGAATATTTCAAACAGAACAACAGTTTCGACCTGCAGCGGTTTTCCGAAGAGGTGATTGCGCAGCCCGAAGTGATAGAGAGTTTCCAAAGTTTCCGCCAGCAGTATCAAGAGGACAACGCCATAACCCTCGATGACTCTTTCGCCATTGACGACAGCGCTGTGAAAAAGCAGAGCCGTGCCTTCAAGAGCGTCATAAAACTGGACAAGAACTTCCATATCTATGTTCACGGCAACCGCGAACTGATAGAGCAGGGCGAGGACGAGCGAGGAAAATACTACAAAGTCTATTACAGCGAGGAAAGTTGACAATAAAATCAAACATCATGAAACGCAGCATAATAACACTCATTTTCTTAGGTCTTGCCACCCTTCTCTCGGCACAGGAGAGGCAATTGAGCGCACTCTTCAACTTCAACGCCTTCTATCATGCCGAGCAGCATAAGCCTTACATTGAGACCTATCTGTCGTTCGACGCCTGGACGCTGAACTTTGCGCCAACCGGCGACGGCCGCTATCGTGCCACGGTGGAAATCCTGCTCACCGTCAAACAGGACGACTCTATCGTCTATGCGAAAAAATACGACCTTAACAGTCCCGCCATTTCCGACAGCACGGCGACAAACTTCAACTTTCTCGACCTGCAACGGTTCTATCTCGACAACGGTCTTTACACCCTCGACCTCAGTGTGCGCGACAAGGCCTCGCAGCAGCCGCCAATAACCGCCACACAGAAACTGACGATTTTCTTTGACCCTGCAAAGCCCACTATGAGCAGCCCGCAACTGATGGCGACAGTCAAAAAGACCGAGACGCCCAACGTGCTGTCGCGCGCAGGCTACGACATGGAGCCCTATCTGAGCGACTATATTCCGTCCGACATAGACAGGCTGAACCTCTATTACGAAATTTACAACCTGCCGCAGGAAATAGGACAAAATCCTTTTCTGACGTGCGTGTTTGTGGAGGACTACGCCACAGGCAAACGAATTGAGGGCATACAGCAGATGTCGCGCCAGAAGTCGGCCGACTTCGTGCCCGTTTTCGCCATGCTCGACATCACCAACCTCATGTCTGGCCATTTCAACGTGGTTGTCGAGGTCCGCAACAAAGACAACGAGACTCTGCTCTACAAGCGTCTGCCCATCTATCGCGCCAACGCCAACAAGCAACTTATTGCCAACCTGCCTCCCGCCTCTGGCACTTTTGCCTCCGACATTACCGACGAGAAACAACTGAACTACTATCTCGACGCCCTATACCCCATAGCCTCTGAAGCCGAGAAAGACGCTGTGAAAGACATGATGAAGCGCAACGCCTTGGAAGAAAAGCAGGCTTTCTTCTACAAGTTCTGGACCGACCGCGACCCGCTGCGTGCCGAGGACCTCTGGCGCGAGTATCGCGGCTGGCTCGAATATGTTGACGAGCATTTCTCCTATCCTCGCACTCCAGGCTATCGCACCGACCGTGGCCGCGTCTATCTGCAATACGGTCCGCCCGACTTCATCCGCGACGAGAAGAACTTTGTGTCGGCGCTGAAACTGGGCAGCGGCAACGACGCTCGACGTCGTGTTACCGACTCGCAGGGAAATGTTATAGGCACCGAGTCGCTTGGCCCCGTGGGAGTGGTGAACGAGTCGCAAGGCCACGTCTATTATCTCCCCTACCAACTGTGGCGCTACAACAAATTGGAGCGCGACGACGCCAACCGTGTGTTCCTCTTCTGGGACGAGATGCGCAGCGGATTTTACAAACTGCTGGTCTCAAACGCTCGCGGCGAGGTGATGGACCCGCTGTGGGAACGCCGCCTGTCGCAGCAACAACTTGAAGAATACGTGGTGGGCGAAGTAGGCGAACAGTTCAACCGCGGCCACTAAAAACTATCCTAATCCAACTTTCATAATTCGTAATTACACTTGTACCTTCTCTCCGACATACTCTATCTGCTTGTTTACTATGTGGTGCGCTATAGGCGCAAGGTCACACGTCTGAACCTCGAACGTTCTTTCCCCGAAAAGACCGCTAAAGAACGTCTCTCGATAGAACGTCGCTATTACCGACATATGTGCGACCTGCTAATGGAGGGCATTTTCAACATGATTGCCACCCGTTCACAGATTAGGCGTCGCTATCGCATAACTAACCTAGAGGTCATCGACAAATACTACGATCGAGGGCAGAGCGTCATACTGCTCTCGCAGCACTACAACAACTGGGAGTATATGGTGTCGTCGCTCAACTTCCAACTGCACCATCACGGAGTGGGCGTAGGCAAACCCCTTGACAACAAAGGCATTGGCTCTTTCATCTCGCGTCGCCGCATACGCTACGGCACCGAGGTGGTGGACCAGACCGACGTACGTCAGGTGATGGAATTTTACGACCACAACCATGTCCCCACGGCCTACATGATGCTGGCCGACCAGTCGCCGAGCAATACCCGCAAGAGTTACTGGGCCACATTCCTGCATCAAGAAACGCCATTCCTCTATGGTCCCGAATATTTTGCCCGCAAATACAACTATCCCGTGGTTTACTATGTGGTGACGAAAGTACGCCGTGGACGCTACGAGGTGACGCTGAGCGACTTCTGCACCAATCCGCAAGAGACAAAGCAATACGACATCGTAAAGAAATATATACGCACTCTCGAACAACTGCTGCAACAGCAGCCCGAATACTGGCTATGGAGCCATCGCCGCTGGAAACGCCAACGTCCCGACGATATGCCCATTGACAATTGAGAATTTTGAATTTTGAAAACGGATAAAACAATAATACCATGCCAAAGACAGCCATAGTCATTCTCAACTGGAACGGCCGCCACATGTTGGAACGTTTCCTGCCCAGCGTGACAAGCCACTGTCCCGACGACGCCGAAGTAGTGATAGCCGACAATGGCTCCACCGACGACTCTCTGGAATTTCTTAACACGCACTACCCCACCCTGCGGACAATTTCCCTTGACCGCAACTACGGCTTTGCCGAAGGCTACAACCGTGCCATAGCGCAAATCGATGCCGACTACTATGTGCTGCTCAACGACGATGTGGAGGTTACGCCCAACTGGGTAGGTCCCGTGGTGGCAATGATGGAGCAGGACGCCACCATTGCGATGGCGCAGCCTAAAATGCTGATGTACGACCAACGCGACACCTTTGAATATGCCGGTGGCGCAGGCGGATATATAGACAAATACGGCTATCCCTTCTGCCGTGGGCGAATGTTCAACACCCTCGAGCAGGACCACGGGCAATACGACGACCCCTGCGAGATTTTCTGGGCGTCGGGAGCCGCCATGTTTGTCCGTGCCAGCGTGTGGCGCCAACTGGGAGGACTTGACGGCGACTTTTTCGCCCACATGGAAGAGATAGACTTCTGCTGGCGTGCCAAAAACGCAGGCTATCGCGCCGTCTATTGCCCGCAGTCGGTCATCTACCACGTTGGCGGCGGCACACTGCCCAAGAGTTCGCCCCACAAGACCTTCCTCAACTTCCGCAACAACATGGCGTTGCTCTACAAGAACCTGCCACAGCGGAGGCTACACTGGGTGCTGGCTTTGCGCATGATATTAGACGGCGTGGCATCGCTCAAATTCCTCGCCGAAGGGCATCCTAAAGAATTGGCGGCGGTGTATAAAGCCCATCAGGCTTTCCGCCAATGGAAGCCGCAACTGAAGGCCAAACGCCAGCAAAACAACCCTCACGAGGTCAGTTGCATCTATCAAGGTCGTCTGCTGATAGACTACTACCTGCTTGGCAAAAAGAAATTCTCACAACTGAAATTCAAGAAATAACATATACATAAACACATCTACCACAATGACAAGAAAAGTAAGAGTACGTTTCGCTCCAAGTCCCACAGGTCCGCTCCACATTGGCGGCGTGCGCACAGCACTCTACAACTATCTCTTCGCCCGCCAAAACGGGGGCGACATGATTCTCCGCATCGAAGACACCGACCAGACCCGTTTCGTGCCTGGTGCCGAAGCTTATATCATCGAAGCCCTCGACTGGCTGGGCATCAAGTTTGACGAAGGCGTACACATCGGCGGCAACTACGGTCCCTATCGCCAAAGCGACCGCAAGCCCATGTATCGCCAATATGCCGAGCAACTGCTCCGCGAAGGCTGGGCCTACTATGCTTTCGACAGCGCCGAGGCTCTCGATGCCAAACGCAAAGAATACGAAGCACAGAAAAAGACCTTCCAATACGACTGCAACACTCGCGCCGAGATGGAGAACAGCCTCTCGCTCTCTGCCGAAGAGGTGCAGCGTCGTCTCGACAGCGGCGCACCTTATGTTGTGCGTTTCAAATTTCCTGCCGACACCGAAATCACAGTCCACGACCTTATCCGTGGCGATGTCACTATGAACAGCAACCTGCTGGACGACAAGGTGCTTTTCAAGAGCGACGGCATGCCCACCTACCACCTCGCCAACATCGTTGACGACCACACCATGGAAGTCTCCCACGTCATTCGTGGCGAAGAGTGGCTGCCCTCTGCCCCACTCCACGTCATGCTCTACAAGGCCTTCGGCTGGGAAGACACCATGCCGCAGTTTGCCCACCTGCCTCTGCTCCTCAAGCCCGAAGGCAACGGCAAACTTAGCAAACGCGACGGCGACCGTCTCGGCTTCCCCGTATTTCCTCTCGACTGGCACGACCCCAAGACTGGCGAGTTGAGTAGCGGCTATCGCGAGAAAGGCTATCTGCCCGAAGCCGTAGTCAACATGCTGGCTCTCCTTGGCTGGAACCCCGGCACCGAGCAGGAAATCCTTTCTATGGACGACCTCATCAAGCAGTTCAACGTGGCTCATATCAGCAAAAGCGGCGCAAAATTTAACGTCGAGAAAGCCAAATGGTTCAACCACGAATACCTGCAGATGCGTAGCGACGAAGAGATTGCCGCCATGTTCGAACCCCAACTGAAAGAGCACGGCATCGAGGCAAAGCACGACTATGTGGTAAAGGTTTGCGGCATGATGAAAGAGCGCATCAACTTCCCCTCCGAACTATGGGAACAGACCTCCTATTTCTTCGAAGCGCCGACCGAATATGACCCCGCAGCCATCAAGAAACGATGGAAACCCGGCATGACAACCCACATGGCCAAGGTCATCGAAATCCTCAACACCGTGCCATTTGAATACGATGCCATCCACAAAGCACTGCTCGACGAATATATCGTAGGCAACCAACTCAATATGGGCCAGGTGATGAACAGCCTGCGCCTTGCCGTGGTAGGAAAAACCGTGGGTCCCGACATGCTGACCCTCGTCATGACTATCGGCAAAGAGGAGACTATACGCCGTGTGCAGCGTGCCATCGACACCATAGGCGAAGTGGCAGAATAGCGAATCATGGGCGGAGACCTATTCTCCACAATATGACAGCAATAAACTACAAATAATTGAAATAAAAATCTAATATCATGGAAAATAACGAAGAAATCATCAATCAGCCCCAACAGCAGGAAACCGCTTGCTGCAACAGCGAGAATAAGAACCAATGCACCACCAAGATGCTTGTCATCAGCAACATTGTCCTTTTTGTTGCAGTCATAGTTCTCTTTGTATTGCATTTCACCTCCTCTCCCAGAAGCATGGTGAACACCGATGCCAAAGCCCCTGTGGTGGCAGAAGGCGGACTTAAAGTGGCCTATATCAACACCGACAGCCTCAACGCTCGCTACGAATACATCAAAGACCTTGAGAAAGAACTCCAAGCCTTCACAGCAAACAAGGAGAACAGTTACAAACAGCAGATGGAGAAATTCCGCAACGACGGCATCGCCCTGCAGACCGAGTATCAGAACTATCTGAAAACCGGCGACCAACTGACCCTCTCGCAGCAGCAGGCCAAAGAGGCAGATTTCAAGAAACGCGAAGAAGAGTTGAACCAGCGCCTGCAGAAACTGCAAGGCTTGGAACAGGAACTCGCCGCTCAGGTGCAGAAAAAACAGATAGAAGACAACGAGCGCATGATTAAAGCCGTCTATGCCTTCATCCGCGAATACAATGCTGCCAACCAGCAGTTCAACCTCATCTTTGCCCGCAGCGGCGCCGCCAGCCCTGTCCTCTACGGTGATGAGGCAATGGACATAACCGACGAAATAGTAAAAGGCCTAAACGAAGAATACGCCACAGTAAAGAAAAACAAAAAATAAGACCCAAACGCCATTACGGCGACATATTAAAAGTACGGGATTGCCAATAGGCAATCCCGTACTTTCTTATTCATATAAATTATAGTCAGTCTAACACTGGCATTTACATTTTACATGGCTCTTTTATTGTGCGAGGGATGCTTTTATTTTGAATTCTATTATTTTCTCACTTTGTTTGCCTGCTTTGTCGCTTACGTTTATTTTTAGGCAGTAGTCGCCTTCGTCGCGGTCTGTGGGTATGTCGTATGTCTTATCCAGCACATATTTGGTCTGCCCGGCGGGGATTGTGCCATTATCTACAAACGCCCACGGATAGACTGTTGCCGTCTGTGGCTCGTGCTGACATTTCACTTCGGCGGCGGCACGATTGCTGGGCTGGAAGTTGTTGTAAACCTCTATCGAGTATTTGCCAAGTTCCACATTGTCGGTCAACTCGTAACGGACGTGCAGTGTCTCTCCAAGACGATAGACGGCGCAATTGATAGGATTGACCCAAGAATCGGCACCACCTATGGCCGGGGGTATATTGTCTTTGGTTTCTTCTTTCTCTTCGCACGCCACCATCAGTATGACTGCAAGTGCGGCACAAAAATACAGAACTCTTTTCATATTAATAATAGTAATAAATAATGCCATCCACCCACGACGGCGGGAAGCATAATTGAACTAAAAGGTTTGTTGCAAAACAATAGGATTACGCCTATTAACGACGTTCGTCAATCTTACGCAGCGGGAAGCGATAGCCCACGGACACCATATAGGCCGTAAGGCTGCTGCCCGCATGGCTCACCGTCTCGCCACCATTCTCAATGGTACGGAGGGCGTCCACCTCGTCATAGACCGAGAGGAAGCCGTGGTCAACATAAATGCTGAAGGTGATGTTGCGGTTCTCGTATCCGAAGCCGAAAATAGCCTCGGCATCAAGACGGTTCATATAGTCGAAAGCAGCAGCGTTGTGAATCTTATAGTTAACATCGCGCTGGGGCTGGAACGGCGTGACTTTGCGCTCGCTGTAAGTGCCGATAATGCCGTAACTGACAGCGGGGCCGAAGAATAAACGCAAATACTGCTTACGTTTTTTGACAGGCAGTTCGAAACGGAAATTGGCGAGGATGGGCACCTGCGCATACCATGCGTCATAGTTGCCGTGATGCTCGGTGTTGAGCCCCTGGGCGATAGAGAACACCTCGGAATAGCCACCACCGCGACGAACGATATTCACGCCTCCCTGGAGATAGAAGATGTAGGCCATGGGCGAGCGCAACTGGGTAAATTCCAGCGTGGCATAGCCGCCAACCGAGACAGCAAGAATAGGCGTTTTATCAGTAAGGTCGTCAGAAAGTTTCGAAATACCAAGTCCCCCGCGAAGTCCGAGGTTGGTAATCTGTGCCATTGCACCCATAGAGAGCGCAATAAAGCATATAAAGACAATTAATATTTTTTTCATAATACCGTGCAAAAGTACAAAAAATAATATAAATAGCACGTTTTATTTTTATTGCTATAATTTTCGCATCAGAAAGTCGGTCATCAGTTCATAGAGATTCTGGCGTGTGTTTCCTCCATAGATGCCGTGGTTTTTGTTGGGATAGATGCGGAATTCGAAGTGCTTGCCGGCACGTTCGAGGGCGCTAACCATATCGACGGAATTCTGGAAATGCACGTTGTCATCGCCAGTGCCGTGGATAAGCAGATAGTTGCCTTTCAGTTGGTCGGCGAAGTTGAGCGGCGAGTTGTTGTCGTAGCCCTCTGGGTTGTCCTGCGGGCGTTGCAGGAAACGCTCGGTGTAGATGTTGTCGTAGTAACGCCACGTTGTAACAGGTGCCACGGCTATGGCAGCCTTAAAGACGTCGTTGCCCTTGAGCAGTGCGAGAGATGAGAGATAGCCACCAAAACTCCAGCCGAAGATGCCTATACGGCTTTCGTCAATCCACTGTTTGGCACCGAACCAGCGAGCAGCCTCGATGGCGTCCTCGCACTCCATTGCTCCAAGGTTGCGGTAGGTCTGGTTGCGGAACGCAATGCCACGACCACCTGTGCCACGACCGTCGAAACAGGCCACGGCATAACCCTTCTGCGACAGCATGTGGAACCAATAGTTGTCGCCGCCACGATAGGCATTGACAACCTGCTGGCTGCCAGGGCCGCCATAGACGTAGATGAGCAGCGGATAGCGCTTGGTGCTGTCAAAGTTCTCGGGCAGAATGATATAGTAGTTCAGTTCCGTGCCTATGGATGTGGTCAGAGTGCCGAAAGCCTTGCGGTTGGCGCCGTATTGCTCAATGGTAGTCTGCAGGGCGGCATTGTTTTCGAGCACGCGAATGGCCTTGCCCTTATGATTGTAGAGCGTGGTTACAGGGGACTGCGCCGTCGTGCTGAACACATCAATATAGTAGCGACAGCCATTGCTGAACGAGGCGCTATGGGTTCCTTCCTCGGTGCTGAGTTGCATGGTGCGGCGGCCTTTGAAGTCGCACACAAACAACTCGGTATTGATTGGCGAACTCTTATGCGCGGTGTAGTAAATCTGCTGTTTCTTCTCATCGATGCCGCACACGCTCACCACATCGTAGTCGCCCGGAGTGATACGGAGTTGCATCTTACCCTCCATATCGCAAAAATACAGTTGGTTATAGCCGCCACGTTCGCTACTGATGATGAAGTTCTTGCCATCGGCAAGGAACTTAATCGTTGCCGGAACCTCGATATAGGTGTCGCTCGTCTCGTCGTAGAGTGGCGACACGGTGTTTTGCTCTGCGTCAACGAGAAGCAACTCCATGTGGTTTTGCAGGCGGTTCATACGCATGACGCACAACACGGCGGGGTTGTTAGTCCACTGGAAGCGAGGCAGGTACTGGTCGTTATCGCTACCCAGTTCAGGACGCGTCAACGATTTGTCGCGCAAGTCATAGATGAGAATCTCCACACGCGAGTTGTCCTCGCCAGCCTTGGGGTACTTATACTTGTATTCGCCAGGGTAAAGGTCGCCCCACATCTGCATGGAGTATTCTTTCACGTTGCTCTCGTCAAAACGGTAGAAGGCTATGCGGCGGCTGTCGGGCGAAAAACGGAAGCCACGGGTTATGGCAAATTCCTCCTCGTAAACCCAATCGGTGGTGCCGTTGATGATATGGTTAGCCGAGCCATCGGTGGTTATGGCCTGCTCTTTGAGGTTGGACAAGGTCATAACATACAAGTTGTTATCGCGGACGTAAGCCACCTTCGACCCATCGGGCGAAAAAGTTGTTAGGCGCTGCTTGCCATCGTTAGAGATGCGCACAAGGCGCTGCGAGCCAATATTATAGACATAATAGTCCGACACGCCGCTATAGCGATAGATAGGCTCGAAATTAGCGCTTAGCAATATCTGGCGCTCGCCCTCGTCAATCTCATACGACTGAAACTGAACACCCTCCGCACCTTTCACTTTGGCAAAAACACACAAGTCGGCAACCTTCTCACCAGTCTTGTAACTGTATTTCGCAATGCCATTGGCATCCATCAGCGTGTAATGCTCGCCGTCGGCCATCGAGCGTCCCAGACGAGCTGACGAGGCAGAGAAAGTACCCTTAGTCCAAATATCCTCAAGGGTGATGGCTTTATGCTGTGCCACTACCGACAATGCCATAGAACAAGTAAGCATGAGCGACAAAAGTTTTTTCATCAAATACAACTTATTGAAATTAAAAACAATGTATTATTTGGTATAAATTGCAAATTTACGTTTTTTTTGTGAAATCAAAAAATGTTAGTACCTTTGCAGCCGTTTTTGAGACAGCGACATAGTGCGTAACTATGCCGAAAAACGGAAAGATGCCGGAGTGGTCGAACGGGGCGGTCTCGAAAACCGTTGACCTCCTTTGGGGGTCCAAGGGTTCGAATCCCTTTCTTTCCGCAGCGACGACTGACTATCAGCCGTCGCTTTTTTTATCCCAAAGGAAAGCAGCCTATTTGTCATACGGCTGTTTTTTTTTATCTCGTTTTGTTGCAATTTCTTGCAAAAGAATCATTTAATTTGTACATTTGTTAGTTCAAAACGCTGACAAAACAGCAGTAACACATTGCATCACAATAACTAAAACCACAAAACTAACACATTTGCAACTGCCCTCTTATCCGAGCGAACGGCAATATTTTTTCTAAAACACTGAAAGTCCGTCGGCCTGCAAGGAAAAAGATGTCCTAATTTTCACAAATCAGAATCACCTTTTTCAATATAAATACATGATTAAACGATTATTAGTTTTTTCACTAATCCTAATTTTGGGAGCAGGGACACTTTTTGCCAAAGCAGCGACAAACAACATTAACGGAAACGGGCTATCTTTCACAGACATTTTACTTGACCCCGGCCTCGGCTGGAACAATGTGCCTGACAACGACATAAAGATCAATCTTGGTTCCGACAGCGTTAGGCCACAGCCTACATTGACGAGCAATGCGCCTCTCGGCAATATTCGCTACGGCAGCACCGACCCCGCTGTTGCCACAATCGACGGCAACGGCACGATAACCTATCTTTCGGTAGGCAACGCGGTAATATACGCGGTGCATGACACCAATGCCGACAACGACGGCTACGGCTACGACAGCATCGCATTGCCCGTAACCGTGGTTTATACGCACACGCTGACCCTCGTTTCCAGCGACACTGACATGGGCACTGTCACCATAGACGAAAACCGAGTACTGCTTGACGAACCTTTTGGCGAAAACACTCCGCGCCTCGAAAACGACACCAACAACGAAGGCACCTGCGCCTGGAGCGTGATAACCGAGCAGACCTCCAGCGGCTACACTCCACACAGCGGGACCCATTTCGCCTTTATAGGGCACTGCTCCACCGGCAAAAAGACCCGATACCTCACGAAAGCGATAAATATGACATCATGCACCAGCGCCACGCTGAGTTTCTGGTATATCAACCGCTCGTGGCGTGGCGACATCGACGCCCTATCGGTTTACTACCGCACCTCTCCAACCTCCGAATGGGTGCAACTCTTCTCGACCACCTCAGGGCATGGCTCATGGACCGAGTGCGTATTGACTCTGCCCGACCTTTCCGACTCCTACGAACTTGCTTTCGAGGCCACCGACCACTACGGCTACGGCGTAGGAATTGACGACGTGCTTGTTACCGCCATCTCCACCGAGATGCCCGAAGGCATAGAGGACAACAACGACGGCACCTACACCATCAGCCACGGCACCGAGATAAACATCAAGGCCACGCCCACTACCTGCCACCGTTTTGACTATTGGAGCAACACCAAAAACACCTCCAACTTCCAGCGATACATTGTCGTGACAAGCGACACCGCAATCAGAGCCACCTTCTCCACCGAGCAATACGGCAGCACCGACGTCCGCACGGCCTGCGACAGCCTCGCATGGCACGGCGTCACCTATCACGCCTCTACCGACAATGCCACATATTCCGAGCCTTCAACAAAAGGCTGCGACAGCGTCATCACACTGCACCTCACCGTAAAACACAGCAACACGGGCATAGATACCCGCACAGCCTGCGACCATCTAACATGGCACGGCACCAACTATTTTGAGTCCACCGACAACGCCACGCACACCCTTACCAACATTGATGGCTGCGACAGCGTGGTAACGCTCCACCTCACCATTCTGCCAGCGTCCGACACCACCATCACCGCGCAGGCACAAGACTCCTACTCGTGGATGGGCACGACCTTCACCGAGTCCGGCTCTTACGTCCACACTATACCGTCATCGAAAGACTGCGACAGCAACATAATGCTCATACTTACAATAACCTCGGCCACCACGCCAATACCGACGCTCAACAACATTATGAACGTCATGCTGGTGGTCAACCACAACCCCGACAACATCATAGGTGTGTTCTACGCCTACTACCGCTGGTATCGCAACGGCGTGCCCGTCAAAGAAGGTCCCGATGCCGACTCCTACGATGAGAGCGGCAACTCGCTGAAAGGGTGCTATAGCCTCGAAGTGGCATTCGACGCCGACCTAACCTACTGGGCCAAGACCGACAACATCTGCTTCGGAACCGCCGACATCACCACCGCCGACGCACTGCAAGCAACCCTTGCGCCCAATCCCGCAATGAGAGGACAAGAGGTAAGCGTAGCCGTCACTGCCGACGAAAGCGAGATACAGAATGTCAGCCTCACGATTTTCGACACCTACGGCCGCCGCATAATGGAGCAAGGCAATGCCACGCACTTCAAGGCAGAACTGCCCGCTGGCATATACACCGTCCGCATAACTCTCGCCGATGGACGCACGGCATCTCGCCGACTGATAGTCAAATAATACCCACGACGGCACACGACAAATTATCACACCAAAAACTTTGCGACAATGAGACTTACGACAAAAATATCATTCCTTCTTGCAACACTGCTTGTTACAGCCACCACGCTAACCGCACAAAACGCTATGGCACCGACTCATAGGCCAGACGGCGAAATAGCCGTATCGGTCTATGGTCCGGCAATGGCGTCGCTGCCGTTCCGCTCGGATTTTGAGTGGAACGACAACCGAGGCTACTCTATGGGCTTCGGCGCCGACTACACACGCTGGCTCAACACCTATATCGGGCTTTCGGCAGGCTTCAAAATAACCTATCTGACTCACAACCAAACGTCGGGCGTAATACACGAGAACTTCGCTGGCACCATACCCATGAACGGCAATAGCACCACGAGCGTCTTAATGCAAGGCACGTCAACCAATGTGACAGAGACCCAGACAATGACCTTTGCCGAGATACCGCTGCGGATTTCCTTCGAGGCATACAACGCATATCTCAACATCGGCGCAGCCCTCTCGGTGGCGCTGACCGACTATTCCGACTTCTCCTATGGCGGTAACGGCTACGCCATCACGGGTCTGCCCGACATGGGCGTCACGCTGCCCAATGCCGTGCCCGTAGCACTCAAAGGACGCACCCGCAGCAGCAATTTCCCATCCGAACTATCGCGCACCATATACGGCCTCGCCTGCGCGGAACTTGGCTATAAATTCCGTTTCGACAACCGCAACGCCGTGTCGCTCGGAGTTTTCGGCCGCTATGCCTTCCTGCCCGCCAACACCGAAAACAACAAGACCTTCACCCTGACCAACGGCAACATCACCGCCATACAGCCCTCCACAACGACAATCGTGGACAAAATGGGTTACTACGAGATAGGCCTACGAATAGCATACCACTACGGCATAGGCAAATAGCCAACCTACCCTCAAAACGAGGGACTCAAAAGGCCTTTTCGAAGATAAATTCCTCAACATTATTCGACTTTTGAGATTATTTTGTATCTTTGCAACTTGAATTTTTGCACATCTACATCTATGAAAAAACTACTTTTTATTGCTGTCTTCGCCGTTTTAGGGCTCTCGGCCGGCGCACAGCAGGTAAGCACACGCGCCAAAGCGCTACGTCTCAAAGACTATGCCCGCCCAGAATATATGGTTGCCGATGTCAAGATTTTGGCCGACACATTGACGGTTTACAGCCTCAGCGACTACGTAATCTATCCTTTCGGCAAATGGAACACCTTGGAAGAATATATCACTAACACCGAATTGCAGTGGTATCGCGAGGTAGGCTACAAGAAATTCATGGGCAACATGGAGGTGAGTGTCAACACGCTGAAGCGCATCGACGACAGTTATATTGACATCTACCGCAGCATCACCACCGGCAAAGTCGAGATGCTTTCCGCCAAAATCACCGACCCCGAGGTTGTTTTCAAAAACGGTCTGCACGTTGGAATGACCATGCAAGAGGTCTATCTGACCTACTTCACCAAGTTCCTCAAATCGTATGTGGTGAATGTCAACGTGCTGAAAATCGTTTCCGGTGGCGGCGAGGTGTCCCAAATCTACACCTTCAAGGGCAACAAACTGCGCCATCTGCAGGTCCGTTCCGACTATAAATTCTACTAAACGACAATATCGATTACCACCTATTGCCACAAATCGCCGAATGTCGATTTGTGGCTTTTATTTACCCATCGCACCATTACGTCAAACCTATAACCGCACGCCATGCTGTTCCCCACCCCGCAATCGTCGCTCCGCAAGATAGGGCTGTTTTTCGGCTCATTCAACCCCATACACATGGGGCATCTCGTCATTGCCAGTTCCATGCTGGCGCATACCGATATGAAAGAGGTGTGGTTCGTGGTGTCGCCCCAGAACCCGCTGAAGGAGCGCCACTCGCTGCTGCCCGACCGCCAGCGGCTCGACATGGTGCGACGAGCCATAGACGACGAGCCACGTATGCGTGCGTGCGATGCCGAATTTGAACTGCCAAAGCCCTCTTATACGGTGCTGACCCTCGCCCACCTCGGCGAGAAATACCGCGACAAGGAGTTCGCGCTAATCATGGGCAGCGACAACCTCGACACCTTCGACCGTTGGCGCAACTACGAGTATATCCTCGACCACTACCACATCTACGTCTATCCGCGCCCCGGCCACGACGGCGGCAAATTTGCCACGCATCCGCATATCCACTGGGTGGAGACGCCAATGATGGATATCTCGTCAACCTACATTCGCGAACTATTGCGACAAAAGCGCGACATCCGCTTCCTCGTGCCCGAAGCGGTATATCAGCACATACAGTCAATGCATTTCTACGAGAAATAGCCGTTCGGCGCCAATCTCACGCTATGAGATAAGACTCTCCAGCGCCTGACTCAGTTCTACCGGCGAGACGCCGTGGTGCACCTCGCCATCTACGGCATAGGAAATATCGCCCGTCTCTTCGCTCACCACTACGGCAACAACGTCAAGTTGCTCGGTGACGCCAATGGCGCTACGATGACGCAAACCGAGATTGGGGTCCACGTCGGTGCGTTCGGTCACGGGCAGTATGCAACGGGCCGCCACCACGGTGTTTCCGTCAACAAAGACGGCACCGTCGTGCAAAGGCGAGTTCTTGAAAAACAACGTCTCCAGCAGTGCCGACGACACTTTGGCGTCAATGCGCTCACCCGTCGCGACAAGTTCATCTACCGAGTTTTCGCGCTTGAAAATAATCAACGCGCCGGTTTTTGTTGCCGACATGTGCACACAAGCCTGGATATACGGCTCCAGTATTATTTTTTGCTCCTCCACGTCAGGCTGACGCAAAAAGATGCGCCGTATCATACGCAGACGCAGTTCGGGCGACGCCTTTGTGCCAAGCATCAGCAGGAATTTGCGTATCTCTGGCTGAAACACCACGACGATGGCAAGCAGACCCACACTGATGATGCCGCCTAAAATTCCCGACGAAAGGCGCATGCCCAGCACGTCAACCACGCGCCATAGCACATAGATGGCCACGATAGTCCAAAAAATACGCATGACGTTGGTGCCCTTGGCAAGCCTATAGCACTCATATAATATGAATGCGACAAATAGCACGTCTAAAATATCCACTATGCGGACATTAGGCAGTCCCTGTATCAGAAGTGTGGGAATCATATTCTTTTATTTTTACAGGACGAGGACCCTCGCCCCTCTCATTTTTATCTTTTAGCGAACGGCATAGTGTTTACCACATCCTGCCCACCATCTCGATGGTCTGTCGAGCCTCTCTCGGGTCGTGGACACGCAACATCTTAGCCCCTTGCAGCAACGCTATGGTGTTGAGCACCGTGGTGCCGTTGAGCGACTCCTGCGGCGTTATGCCGAGAGCCTTGTATATCATGCTCTTGCGACTCACGCCGACAAGCACCGGCTGGCGGAACGTGGTGGTGATGTCGCACAGATGCGCCATCAGTTCGTAATTCTGGTCGGTGGTCTTTGCAAAGCCGAAGCCAGGGTCGAGCAGCACGTCGGCAACGCCAAGGCGGTAGAGCATCTCCAAGCGCTCGGAGAAGAAGAACTGGATTTCTCTCATCAAATCGTCGTAGTCGGTCAGCGTCTGCATCTCTGACGGCAGTCCACGGGTGTGGCTAAGAACGTAGGGAACTTTCAGCCTCGCCACCGTGGGGAACATATCTTCGTCAAACTGACCGCCGCTGATGTCGTTTATGATGTCGGCGCCAGCCTCGACGGCGGCCTCGGCAGGACGGCTGTAGCAGGTATCTACAGAGATAATGGTGTCGGCAGGCAACTCGCGGCGCAGCATCGACATCACGTTTCTGAGGCGTGCGGCCTCCTCGTCGGGCGGCAGCAAAATGGCACCCGGACGCGACGACACAGCCCCCACGTCAATAATGTCGGCACCCTCGTCAAGCAGCCAGTGAGCGTGACGGATAATGCTATCGTCGTCAACATGACTGCCACCATCATAGAACGAGTCGGGAGTCACATTCAGTATGCCCATAACGCATGGACGGTCAAACTCCACGATGTTTTTACCACAACGTAGCGAGAATGAAGAAAAAATATTACCTTTGCTTATAATCATAATGTGTTCTTCCTAATCGTTGAGCACTGTTTTTCAGTGCGTAACGCTCAATAGGGATTGGTTTGCGTTTTAGGCAAATATACAAAAAATAAAACCATGCTATCTACCGAAGCCGAATTCAAACAAGAAATAGAAGCCTGCCGTTCTATATTTGAAAAAAAGACACAAGACTATGGCACCTCGTGGCGCATACTGCGACTGCCATCTATCACCGACCAGATTTTTATCAAAGCCAACCGCATCCGCAGTATTCAGGAGAGCGGCACACATTTGGTTGACGAAGGCGTGCGGCCCGAATTTATAGCCATGGTCAACTACGCCACAATGGCCCTCATGCAGCAAGAACTGGGTCGCGACGGCGAGCAGGAACTGCCTCTCGACACCGCGCTGACGCTCTACGACAAGCACATAAGGACCGCCACGTCGCTAATGCTCAACAAAAACCACGACTACGGCGAGGCATGGCGCCAGATGCGCATCAGTTCGATGGTTGACCTTATCCTGATGAAAATCCGCCGCATAAAGCAGATAGAGGACAACCAAGGCAAGACCATCATCTCCGAGGGCGTGGAAGGCGGATACATGGACATAATCAATTATTCCCTCTTCTGCCTAATAAGAATGACCGAGGAGCAAGCAAATTAAGAACAATTAGACCAATAGGACTAATTAGTCCAATAAGACCAATTAATAACACCAAAAACAATGAAAGACACCAAAACAACCTACACGCTCAACGTTATTGCCCGCTGGTTTGTGGGCCTCGTTTTCCTGTTTTCCAGTTTTGTGAAAGGCGTTGACCCGCTGGGCACCACATTCAAAATCGAAGAGTATTTTGCCGCTTGGAGCGGTAGCGTGCTCTCCTTCCAGTGGCTCGTCCCGATGTCCACAGTGCTGTCTATGGCGCTCATCACCTGCGAGTTCCTTGTCGGCGTACTGCTCATCACCAACTCCTTCCGTCGCATCTCGGCCTGGCTGCTTATCGCCATGATGGCTTTCTTCACCTGCAGCACCGCCCTCGACGCTTTCAGCAGCACCTACGGCATCAACGACTGCGGTTGCTTTGGCGACGCCGTAAAACTCACTCCGTTCCAGACCTTTATGAAGAATGTCATTCTCGACATTCCCGCCATCTACATCTTGCTGACGTGCGACCTGCGCCGCAAACGCCGCACCGAGCGCGACACCATCATTGCCTCTGCCGCCATTCTCGCCATGGTTCTCTTCGGGCTGCACAACATCAACAACGAGCCCTGCATCGACTTCCGCGCCTGGAAGGTTGGCAACCGCATGATTAACACCGACAACAGCGACGTGCAGGCCGAGAGTTTCACCACCTATAAGAACAAGCAGACCGGCGAGACCGCAGAGTTCTCCGCCACGCAACTGATGGAGCGCTACTCCACCGAGCCCGATTTCGATGACAACTGGGAGTGGGTTTCCAGCCGTGTTGTTGACCCCAACGAGATACACGCCGACGGTTTCTCGATGCTTGACGCCGATGGCAACGACTATTCTGTTGACATCATCTCCTCGCCCGACACCACAATCATCGCCACCATCCACCACCTCGACAAGGTGAACGAAAAAGGCCTCGCGGCTCTCCACGCCACCTACGACTATGCCAACAGCCACAACTTCTACTTTGTGGTTCTCACCGCCGCGCTGCCGGAGGACGTCGATGCTTTCAAAGACGCCAACAACCTTGCCGACCTCGAATGGTATTTTGCCGACGACAAGGCCATTGAGACCATGCTGCGCTCCAACCCCGGATTTATCATGCTGCAAGACGGCGTGGTGCTTGGCAAATGGCACTACAAGAACATCGAGAAAATGGTGAAATAGTTTGCCCCCTCCGACAACTAATAGCAATTACTAAACAATCTTTTACAATCCCACAAAAAATGATTCAACGCATTCAGACAGTCTATATCGCACTGGCCATCGCAGCCCTCGCGCTGTGTCTTTTCTTCCCCATAGCCACCTATGTGGCACCAATACAAAGCACCCAACAGACCATTGCCGCGCGTCTCGACATCTTCCCCCACGCCGTTGCCACCTCTGGCGCCGAGATGGACGAAGTCTATGCCACCATCAACGTGCCGCAAAAAGGCTTCATCAAGACCTGGCCTCTCGTGGTCCTATTGTTTGCCACCATGGCATTGGCAGCAACCTGCATCTTCCTCTACCACAACCGAGTGCTGCAAATGCGTCTTGTGGCCGTAGCCTCGCTGCTCGGCGTCATCTACATCTTCCTAATCTTCATCTGGGCTGTTGACGCCTTTGCCAAAGCCTTTGCCACGCCGTTTGGCGCCGACTCCCCCGTGGTGACCTATGCGCTCGGCACATGGGCGCCCATAGCCGCCGTGGCACTGCTGATACTTGCGCAGCGTGCCATTCGCAAGGACGAGATGAAGGTGCGCGCCGCCGACCGTTTGCGATAAGTCCAACCGAAAACAATCTAACCGACGTAGAAGTGGAACAATCTTTCTGCCATACCGACCAACTGCCCGACGTGGCGTCTGCCCTGCTCCGCGAGTTCGAGGGGCAACGGTTCTTTGCCTTCTTCGGAAGCATGGGCGTTGGCAAGACCACGCTCATCAAGGAGTTATGCCACCAACTTGGCGTGGAAGATAACGTCTGCAGCCCCACGTTCGCTATTGTCAACCAATACAGCGACCGCGATGGCGAACCCGTATATCATTTTGACTTCTACAGGCTTAAAGACCTAAACGAAGCCTACGACATCGGCTACGAAGAATATTTCTATTCCGACAACTACTGTTTCACCGAATGGACCGAGAAGATAGAGCCTCTGCTGCCGTCGCCCTATGTGCGCGTAACGATAACCGAGGACAACGGCACACGCCATCTGGAAGCCCATATCGAAGAATAAAAATTGATTTTTTGCATAAACACTAACCTCAAATGAAAGAATCCGAAGTATTAGCCCGCCTGGCCGCACAGGCCATAGATGACAAAAAGGGCAGCGACATCGCAATACTCGACCTACGCAAAATACCCTCAGCACCCGCCGAATTTTTCGTCATAGCCTCGGGCAACGTGCCGTCGCACGTCAGCGCCCTGTCCGACGCTGTACACGAAGTGGTGAAGAAAGCCACGGGCCTCAACCCCTCGAAAGTCGAGGGCTACAACAACGCCGAATGGATTTTGATGGACTACTTCGACGTAGTGGTGCATATCTTCCAAAAGGAGAAACGCGAGTTTTACCGCCTCGACCAACTGTGGGACGACGGCAACAGAATTGAACTTTCCAGCAAATAAGAAACACCATGGCACAACGCCCCAACACACCGCAGCCCAACAACCCGAAGAAAGGTCCTCGTCCAACAGGCTCTGTAATAATGTATGTCATCTACGCTGTGCTTATCATAGGCCTCAGCAGCATGCTCTTCTCTGGCAACAAGTCCAACAGCCACGAGATAGAGTGGAACCGCCTGACATACATCATCAAGAATCACGACTACGAAAAAATTGTCGTGGTCAACAACGAGTATGCCGAAATCTATATCAGCGATGAGGGAATGCGCCGCGATACCACCTATCGCGAACTCTACGGACGCTCTATCTTTGGCGACCGCAACACCGAACGCGGCTTCTATCGCTACAACAGCGTTGGCAGCCTCGACCATTTCGACAAAGAACTCGAGCGCATAGAGAACGAGACCGGCGAGCATATCACCTATTCCATCGAGCGCCGTTCCGACACCTGGCGCGAAATCCTTGTGATTTTCGGACCCCTCGTGCTCCTCATTCTCTTCTTCGTCTTTATGAGCCGCGCCTCCATGCGTCAGATGGGTGGCGGCGGTGGCATCTTCGGCGTAGGCAAATCGCGCGCCAAGATGTACGACGGCAAGACGCCCACCAACACCACGTTCAAAGACGTGGCAGGCCTTGAGGGCGCCAAGGAAGAGGTCATGGAAGTGGTCGATTTCCTCAAAAATCCCAAACGCTACACCAGCCTCGGCGGCAAGATTCCCAAGGGCGTGCTCCTCGTAGGCCCTCCGGGCACCGGCAAGACGCTCCTCGCCAAAGCCGTGGCGGGCGAGGCCAATGTGCCGTTCTTCTCGCTGTCGGGTAGTGACTTCGTCGAAATGTTTGTCGGCGTGGGCGCCTCGCGAGTGCGCGACCTCTTTGAGGAGGCCAAGAAGAAAGCCCCCTGCATTGTCTTTATCGACGAGATTGACGCCGTGGGACGCGCACGCGGCCACGGTGCCATGAGCAACGCCAACGACGAGCGCGAGAACACCCTCAACGCCCTCCTTACCGAGATGGACGGCTTCAGCAGCGGCACCAACGTCATAGTCATGGCAGCCACCAACCGCGCCGACGTTCTCGACAAGGCCCTGCTACGTGCCGGTCGTTTCGACCGCCAGATTTATGTCGAACTGCCCGACCTCGAAGAGCGCAAAGCCATCTTCAAGGTGCATCTCAAAGGGCTGAAGATTAGCAAGGAAGGCGAAGGCAAGATTAGCCGCAGTTTCCTCGCCAAGCAGACCCCCGGTTTTTCGGGTGCCGACATCGCCAACGTGTGCAACGAGGCCGCCCTCGTGGCTGCACGCAAAGGCAAAAACAAGATAGAGAAGCAGGACTTCCTCGATGCCATAGACCGCATTGTGGGCGGCTTGGAGAAACGCACCAAGGTGCTCACCGACCACGAGAAGCACACCATAGCCCACCACGAGTCGGGACACGCCTCCGTCAGTTGGCTGCTGCGCTGGGCCAGCCCGCTGGTGAAAGTCACCATCGTGCCGCGCGGCAAGGCATTGGGCGCCGCATGGTATCTGCCCGAAGAACGCCAGATTACCACCTACGAGCAGATGTTCGACGAGATGACCTCGCTCATGGCAGGCCGTGCCGCCGAAGAGACTTTCTATGGCAAAATTAGCACCGGAGCCCTCAACGACATAGAGCGTGCCACCAAGATGGCCTTCTCTATGGTGGCCTACTACGGCATGAGCCCCGAGGTTGGCAACATCAGTTACTACGACTCCACCGGCCAGAGCGATTTCACCTTCTCCAAACCTTTCAGCCAAAAGACCAACGAGACCATCGACGCCGAGGTGCGCCGCCTTGTAGAATCCGCCTACCAGCGCGCGCTCGACATCATTCGCGAGCATCGCGACCAAATCGACACCCTTGCGTCGCAACTCTACGAGCGCGAGGTGCTGTTCCGCGAGGACCTCGTCAACATCTTTGGCGAACGCCCATGGGAAGCCAAGCAGAGCAAAGACCTTGAGCGCGGCAGTAAAGCCGAAGCTAGCGACGAGGCCGAAGAGACTGAAACCAAGGAGACGCAGACCGAGTCAACTCCAGCCGAAGAACCTCACGCCGAGCAAACCGACAACAACGAGGTGGCAGACAACGCCACGCCGTCGGAGTCTGACAACGACAAACAAGAACAATAGCCTTATGAAAAACTTTTGGACACGAACCCTTTCCGCCACCATCTATGCCCTGCTTTTCGTAGGTTGCATCTATACCAAGCAACTGACAGGCAGCCTTTTGGCAGGCAGCCTCATCTTTGCGGCGTTCATACTGTTTGTTGCCGAGGGTTGCACCTTCGAGTTTTTCCGCCTGGTGGAGAAAGCCGGCGCACGCCCCATAAAACCCGTAGGCTATCTTCTGAGCGCCATAATAAGCCTGAGCATCTCGCTATCCATCATTTTATTCTCGAAAGACCATATTGATTTTGTAGCATTGCCGCTTATCGGCACTCTCTTTCTCGCCACACCTACCCTGCTCATAGCGCAACTGTGGCGCAAGTCCGACCGACCCTTTGCCGACACCGCCTACACCATCTTTCCCGCCATCTACGCCGCATTTCCGCTCGGCCTCATGGCACCGCTCAACGATTTTTATAACGTGATGATGATGGTGCTAATACTTGTGTGGCTCAACGACTCGTGCGCCTATATGGGCGGCTCGCTCTTTGGTCGCCACAAGATGTGGCCGCGCCACTCCCCCGGCAAGACCTGGGAAGGCACCGCCATAGGCGTGGCAATGACTATCGTGGTCGCGCTGCTCGTAGGCCCGCTGTTCGACACCCGTCTGCAATGGTTCGACTGGCTGGTTGTTGGCATCATTTGCAGCGTCATCGACACGCTGGGCGACCTCGTGGAGTCTATGCTCAAGCGCACCGTAGGCGTCAAAGACAGCGGCAACATCATGCCCGGCCACGGCGGCTTACTCGACCGTTTCGACAGCCTGCTAATCATCATTCCGTTCATTACATTATATCTGATTATTTCGGTCAACTAATAACACGCCACACCGAGACACACATACGCTAACCCTCGCAAAAAACATTCTTTAGACATGTATTTCCACAAAGAAGGACGCAAAATAATCTTCGTCACGCTGGCGGTGGTCCTTGTCATCTATGCCGCCATGATTTTCTTTGTCCGCGACTGGACCTTCTTCCACGGCCTTTTCATGTGCATTCTGCTGCTTTTCTGGATGGCCATAACGTTGTTTTTCCGCATTCCCCGCCGCATCTTCACCGAGGACTTTCAGCAACTTATAGCCCCTGCCGACGGCACCATCGTCACCATCGAGGAGGTTATGGAGAAGGAGTATATCAAGGAAGAGTGCATGATGATTAGCATCTTCATGAGCGGCACCGACGTGCATGTGAACCGCTATCCCTGCGACGGCGTGGTGGAATATGCCAAATATCACCGTGGCAACTATTTCATAGCCTCCTATCCCAAGAGCAGCGACCTCAACGAGCGCACCACGGTAGGCCTACGCCTTGCCGACGGACAGAAAATCGTTCTTCGCCAGGTGGCCGGCACCATGGCTCGCCGCATAGTGTGCTATGCCCGCGAAGGCGAGGTGGTGAAACAGAACCAAGAGATGGGCTTTATTAAATTCGGCTCGCGCGTCGATATCTTCGTTCCCAAGACCTTCAAAATCAATGTCGATTTGCAGGACAAGGTGCGCAACGCCATCAGCCCCATAGCCCACATAGTGCCAGCGCAGTCCACAACAGACTGAACACGTCAAAAAACCGTCAGCCAATGCCCCTCGACCTGTCTGACCAGATAATCTATGAGGACAACCACCTCATAGCCCTCAACAAGAGGGCGGGACAGATAGTGCAAGGCGACAAAACAGGCGACACCCCTCTCTGCGACGAGATAAAGGCCTATCTCAAGCAGCGCGACAACAAGCCCGGCAACGTTTTCTGCGGTGTAATCCACCGACTGGACCGCCCCGTGAGCGGCATAGTGGTCTTTGCCAAGACCAGCAAGGCGCTTGCCCGCATGAACGCCCTCGTGCAGTCGCGCCAGTTCCACAAGACCTATTGGGCCATAGTCCGCCAGCAGCCACCGCAGCTTCAAGGCACCCTGCGCGACTACCTGCTTCGCAACGAGCAAAAGAACAAATCGTTCGTAGTTGCTGCCAACACCGCCAACGCCAAAGAGGCTATACTCGACTACGAAATGCTTGCCACCTCCAAAGGGGGCTACCATCTGCTTGAAATCCACCTTCACACCGGCCGCCACCATCAGATACGCTGCCAGTTAGCCAATATGGGGTGTCCCATTCGCGGCGACCTCAAATACGGCTATCCGCGTTCCAATGCCGACGGCGGCATCTCGCTCCACGCCCACAGCCTCTCTTTTGTCCACCCCGTCAGCCACGCCGAGATTGTATTGACGGCTCCCTGGCGTGAAGCCGAAATTTTCGATAATGTCCGATAGCGGCCACACGGCGCTATCACCACAGCATAACATCTTTCCAGCAATGAAACGACTGTCATCTATCATACTTCTTCTTTTCCCCATAGTGCTTTGGGCGCAGACTCTCAAGCCTATTGCCAACATTATGAGCCAGGCCACGCTGCAGTTCCACAGCGAGCAGCCCTCTGCCACCACTGTCGCAACGCCTCTGGGACATTTCACACGGCTGTCGCTGCCCTCGTGCGGCAGCACCCATAAGGTTGGCGCGCCGCGACTGCCTGTCTATCGCCAGCATATCGAAATCCCCGTATGCGGCAACATCGAAATCACAGCCCGTCCCACCGACAGCGTTGTTGTCGCTCTTGCTGACCTCGGCGCGTCGCATCCCGTCATTCCCGTGCAGCCAAAACGCCGCAAAAGCGACACCGCCGCACACCCCTTCGCCTACAATGCCGAGGCCTACACCGCCACCCGCATCAGCCAACCCCTCGCCAGCATAGTGCCGATAGGCATAGCACGCAGCCGCCGTCTAGCACGCATAGAGATTAGCCCTGTGGCCTACAATCCAGAGCAAGGCACACTAACCGTATATAGCGACATCGACATAACGCTGCGCTACAAAGACGTAGATGCCGACGCCACGCAACGCCTCTCGCTCTACGCCACGCCTTCCTACCCCGCGCCAGCCAACACCATAGCCCTCGCCACAGGCAAAGCCGCCAAAAGCATAGCCCATCACGCACCGATGCGCTACATCATCATTTCCGCCCCCATGTTTCGCGGACACCTCGACCAACTTGTGGAATGGAAACGCCAGCAGGGCTACCTCACCGAAATCTATTACACCGACAATCCCGCCGTGGGGCAGACCATTGCCTCCATACGCGCCTTCCTAAAACAGCAATACACCTCGGCCACGCACGCTTCGCCAGCACCCGACTATGTGCTGCTGGTGGGCGACATCGACCAACTGCCATCGTTCCGCACACGCGTTACCGACAACGGCATCCTGGGCGGCGTGGCACACATCACCGACCTCTACTATTTCACCTGGACCGACGACTTCGTTCCCGACTGCCTCTACGGCCGCCTCTCTGCCAACAGCGTCGAGGAACTGCAGCCGCAGATAGACAAGACGCTCTACTACGAGCAATACGATTTCACCGACCCGTCGTATCTCGCCTCGGCAATCCTCGTTGCGGGCTACGACTCCAAAGAGCCCGACGATTTTGCCTACGCCATCTCCGACCCTGGCATGGACTATGCGGCCTCGCGTTTCATCACCCCCGCCAACGGCTTTGCCACCACCTACTACTATAAAAACAACGTCAACATCGTGCCCCATGGCGCCACCGTCACAGGCAACTGCCAGGACGCCTCGGTAGCCACCGACCTGCGGCGGCTCTATGCGCAGGGCTTTGGCTGGATAAACTACTCGGCCCACGGCGTAGAGCGTGGCTGGACGGCCCCACAGTTCAACACCACGCAGGTGCCGTCGATGAACAACTACGGCAAGCCCAGCGTCATGATAGGCAACTGCTGCTTAACCAACCATTTCAACACGCAGACCTGCTTTGGCGAGGCGCTGCTGCGCAAAGGCGACCTCTCTGGCGCCGTGGCCTACATCGGTGCCATCAACAGCACCTTCTGGGACGACGACTTCTTCTGGACCGTGGGCTTCCGCACCTCCATATCGCCCACCATGCACGCCAACGGCGCCATCTACGACAACAGCCACCTCGGAATGTACGACCGCCTCTTCCACCTCGAAAACGAGCCTTTTGCCGACCACTACGTCAGCATGTCCTCGATGATACACGCCGGCAATATGGCGGTGGACGAGGACGGCTACGACGAATACACGCAATACTACTGGGAAATCTACTGCGTCCTGGGCGACCCGTCGCTCATGCCGTGGCTCGGCCTTGCCAAGCCGCTGGCGCTCAACTACGCCCAGCCCGTCAGCCGCTCGTTAGGCACCGTGGTGGTAAGCACCGCGCCCAACGCCTACGTCGTGCTGCGTAGCAGTGCCGACGGCTCGATACTCGACGCCACCTATGCCGATGCCGACGGCAACGCCTCGCTGACGTTCAACAGCGCCGTGGTCGATACGCTGCTGCACCTCTCCGCCATAGCGCAAGGCCACATTCCCGCCTCTGGCACCGTGGCGCTCTCCAACGACGAGAACATACGCCTCGGCATCTCCAACGTGCAGACTTTCAACCTCCGCGCTGGCGACACCGCCGACATTTCCTTCACCCTCTCCAACATAGGCTACGACACGCTCCGCTTCATCAACTACCTGCTGCGCGCCACGCCAACGATGCTCACGCCGCTGCACGCCAACGAGTATATCCACCAGTTGCCGCCCCACATCTCCATCGCACAGGAGCACGTCTGCCGCAGCCTTGTGAGCGCCTCTCTGCCCGATGGCGCCGTAGTGCCCGCCACGCTGCAATTCATTGCCGACACCATTGTGGCGTCGATAGCGCTGCAACTGCACATCCTGGCGCCCTCGCTTGCCGTGAAGAGCATAGCCACGCAGGGCATTGTCGCCGCCAGCCAGACCATAGACCTCTACGTCACTCTCGTCAACCGTGGCCACGCCACAGCACCCGCTTTCGCCTGCTCCCTCGCCCAGGACTACGGCCTCGCCACCACGCTCTCACAGCCCCTGCAGGTAGGCGTCCTTCAGCAGGACAGCACCGTGACGCTCCATTTCACCCTCGCCATCGACAGCCTATGTCGCTATCTCAACGAACTGCCTCTGACCCTCACCGCCGACTTCGGCAGCCACACCGTGACGCTGCCCCTCGCCATAACATTCTTTTCCGACGATTTCGAGTCCGCCGACTTCCAGACCCTTGACTGGAACAACGACAGCGAGCACCCGTGGATTGTCACAACCGGCACAGCAAAGCACGGCACCCACTCGGCACGCTCGGCACGCGGGCTGCCCGATTTCAAGTCGTCAACGCTCTCGCTCCCCTTCGTCAGTCACGACACCGCCGACAGCCTCTCCTTCTACTACCGCACTGCCACCGAGACGGACAACGACATCTTCCGAGTGATGCTCGACAACGACACCATAGTCCTTGCGTCGGGCAACGACCCGCAATGGCACAAGATAGAAATGCCCGTGGACTCGGGCCAGCACACCCTGCTGTTTGTCTATACCAAAGACCATAGCCGCAGCGTTGACAGTGACTGCGTTTGGATTGACGGACTGATAATACCCGACACCACGACAGCCTTCTTCACCTACAGCAGCGACAGCGTCTGCATAGGCAGCCCCTACGCCTTCCACGGCCACGAGGTGGCAACCGCCGAGGCAGGCACCTTCGCCTTCTCGCACCGCGAGGCCGACACCACCCATCTGCTGCGACTCGCCGTCATGCCCGCTCCCGACGTGCGCATTGCCAGCAGCGACACCGCGGCGCTGCCCGGCCAGCAGGTCATCCTAACCGCCACCGGCGCCGCCACCTACCTCTGGAGCACCGGCGACACCACGGCAACCATCACCGTAAAGCCCGACAGCGCCACCACCTATTCCGTCACAGGCACACGCCTCGGCTGCCTCGGCACCGACAGCATAGTGGTAGGCACACGCCCATTGGCCCTACGCACCATCGCCGCACTGCCAACCGTTAGCATCTACCCCAACCCCACACGAGGCACGGCAACCATACAAGCCGAGCAGATGCAGCATATAGCCGTTTTCGACATCTACGGCAAGCCCGTCATCAGCCTCACGCCCCATGCCTCGACGGCACACATAGACCTCTCGCAGCAACCCAACGGCATATACATAATCCACACAACGCTACGCAACGCCGCTGTAACAAAAAAGATAACCAAACAATAGAATCAATCAATTAGGCTGATTAAGGAAAATCAGACAAACATTATCCGCAATTGGAACTAATTGGACTAATAAAAAGAAACAGGATGCCATGCTTGACATCCTGTTTCTCATTTTGGTAGCGGGGGCTGGATTCGAACCAACGACCTCCGGGTTATGAGCCCGACGAGCTGCCACTGCTCTACCCCGCACTCTATTATTTCTTGCGAAATCGGGTGCAAAAGTACTACTTTTTTTTATTCCGCCAAAATATTTTTTGTTTCTTGCTCTGTTTTACGTTTGTTTCTCTTTGGTTTTTAGTGGGTTCTGCTCCGTTGGGAGTTTTTGTGCATCTATTGCCTTCTCTCTCTATTTTTGATGCCTCGGAGGGGTTTTCTTTCGTTTTTTTTTGCTTTTGGCTTAGCGGTTTTCGGCATCGTGGGACGCCATTCGAAACTTTTTTTTATCTTTGCAATTTATTTTAATCAGACGAAAAACAGATGCATCTGCCGCTAAAATATTCCTTGCTTCTTGTTCTGCTTGTGCTTGGCTTTAGGGCTGGGGCGCAACGAGTGATAGAATACGAGGCAGGCATGGGCACACGCGATGCCGAAAACCCCGCCATTTGGATTCTATACAACCAGGTGCGCGCCACACACGACGGCATGGTGCTTTATGCCGACTCGGCATGGCTCAACACCGAGAAAAACGACTTTACGGCTTTCGGCAACGTGAAGATTGACATTACGGACACCACC
>ONLQ01000010.1 GCA_900318665.1 uncultured Bacteroidales bacterium
AACGCCATCGGTCTTAAGACAAAAGAGTTCCACCCCGACAAGACTGTCCTCTACGTCTCGTCCGAGCAATTCATGCAGCAATACGCCGAGGCAGGCCGCGACAACCGCACAAACGACTTCATTCACTTCTATGAGTTGATTGACGTACTTATTGTCGATGACATTCACTTCTGGTCAAACAGAGGTCAGAAAACACAAGAGGCTTTCTTCCATATCTTCAACTATCTCCACCAGCGCAACAAGCAGATTATCATCACTTCCGATAAAGCCCCGAGCGAAATCAGCGGTCTTGAGACTCGTCTTATCTCCCGCATGAAATGGGGTCTATCAGCCGAGTTGCAAGCCCCCGACGTTGCGACACGTATCGCTATCCTGCGTCAAAAACTGCTCAATGATGGTATCGAGATGCCCGACGACGTGATAGAACTCATTGCCTACAGCATCAATACCAATGTGCGAGAACTCGAAGGCGCCCTCGTCTCTCTGATGGCTCTATCGTCTCTCAACCACAAGCAAATCACGCTCGACTTGGCGCAGAAGATGATTGACAAATTTGTCAAAAGCAGTTCCCGCGACATCACGATTGACTATATTCAAAAAGTCGTGTGCGACTACTTCAACCTTTCGGTGGACAGCATTCAATCGCGCACTCGCAAACGCGAAATCGTACAGGCTCGCCAGTTGACAATGTTCTTTGCCAAAAAATTCACCAAATCGTCGTTGGCAGCCATCGGTATGCAATGCGGCAACAAGGACCACGCCACGGTGCTGCATGCCTGCAAGACGGTAGCAAACCTTGCCGAGACCGATAAAACTTTCCGCTACTATGTGGAAGACATCGAAAAGAAATTCACGGAATAGACTCTATTAGTCCGTATCATAAAGCCTGCTGTTGCCCTCAAAAGCAACGACAGGCTTTTCTTGTTATAAGACAACCATTTTCAAAGATTAGACAAACCTCGCCAAAACCATGCCAAAGATTGCCTTCAAACCAGGAACAATGATATATCCGCTGCCAGCAGTGATGGTGTCGAGCGGCGACAGCCCCGACAACTATAATATATGTACTGTGGCATGGACTGGGACAATTTGCACCAATCCCCCCATGTGCTACATCTCGCTGCGCAAAGAACGCCATACCCACGCCATCATTTCGCGCACCCGAGAGTTTGTCTTGAACATTACAACCGAAGCCTTGGCACGAGCCACCGACTGGTGTGGCGTGAACAGCGGTCGCGACCACGACAAATTCAAAGAGATGCACCTGACGCCAGTGGCGGCGCAAATAGTCAAGGCTCCTTTGATTGCAGAAAGTCCACTAAACATAGAATGCAAAGTCGTGGAGATAAAGGAACTCGGCAGCCACGATATGTTCATTGCAAACGTTGTTGCCATCAATGCCGAGGAAAGCCTTATAGACAAGGGCACCGGCGCATTTCAACTGAACCACGCATCACCACTTGCCTACTCGCATGGCAAATACTATGGCCTTGGCGAGAAAATCGGAGGATTTGGTTTCTCCGTGAAAAAGAAAAAATAGAAACAAACCAACCATATTTCTCACTATGAAAATATCGTGCATAGAGCCTTTGGGCATATCTAAAGAGCAATTCGAGGCATTGCGAAGCCAATTTGAATCGCAAGGTCACAGTTTTGAATATTACATGAATCGTTGCGAAGATGAAGCGACACTCATCGAACGTATGAAAGACTCCGATGTGGCGATTCTATCCAACATCAAAATTTCGAGTGCGGTACTACAAGAATGTACCCGACTGAAATATATCTCCGTTGCTTTCACCGGACTTGACCACATAGACCTTGACTACTGCAAACAGCACAATATCACGGTTCAGAACGCCGCTGGCTACTCTACCGTAGCCGTCAGCGAACTTACCATAGGACTGATGTTAGACCTCATGCGGCATATAACCGTTCTTGATGCTGCCACTCGTCAAGGAGGCTCCCGCAACAATTTCCTTGGCAGCGAGTTGCACGGCAAGACCGTCGGCGTTGTCGGCACCGGCGCCATTGGCACAGCCACCATACGTCTGCTCAAAGCCTTTGGATGCAACGTGATAGCCTACAACCGAAGCCATCATGCCGAAGTAGAGGCTCTCGGCGTGAAATACATGCCGCTGCACGAACTTCTGCCACAATGCGATATTGTCACGCTACATGTACCGCTCACAAGCGACACACACCATCTCATCGGTGCCAAAGAACTGTCGCTGATGAAGAAGAACGCGCTACTGATAAACACCGCTCGTGGCAACGTGGTGGATATGGACGCCGCCGCAACAGCATTGAAGAACGGTACACTCGCAGGCATGGCGACCGATGTTTACGAAAAAGAGCCGCCACTCCAGACATCACACGCACTTCTGAACGCACCTAACTGCATCTGTGTGCCGCACATTGGTTTCGCTACCCGCGAGGCTTTCGACATTCGCGCCGATATAGTAATGGAGCATGTCCGTCAATGGCTCAACCAGCAATAACACTTATTTCTCTATGAAGTCAAGATTTCTCATACTGCTTCTGGCAATTTTCACCACAGCCATCATTGGACTCATGGCTGTACAGTTTGTGCAAGGCCGCCGCTCGGCCGAAATCAGCGACGGACTGTTCAACAGCAGTATCGTGAAAGCAATGGACAACGTGCTGCAGCAACTCACGCTCATTCATCCCGAAGAGTTCGTAAACGAACGCGACCGCTATATCATTGCCAAATACCGCCGTGTCGATGAGTTGAACAACAAAATGATTATGCTACTGTCTGACCGACAGGACTTCTTTTTCGACATACAGCGCGTGAAGATAAACGTATCTCTGCGCGATAGCGCCGAAGCACGCAATCCCAAACAACTTCACCCGTCAGAGCAAAACCTGCTAACCCAATACAACACCCTGCTCACTGTGCGCAACCGCCTTGTGGCAGAACTTGAAAACGAGAGCAACTACAGCAAAATCAAGCGACTGCAAGGCGACGACTTTTTGAATAGCGGCAATTTTAACTACGAGCGACTTGAAAGCATCATTTGCGACGAACTTATAGTGAACGGCATTGACGACCGTCCTATGATTGGAGTGTGTAACGTCACAACCGACCACTTCCTTCACACCAGCGACAACGCCAACAAAAACGAACTGCGCAACACCCCCTACAAATACTCCTTCCGTCTCTCTTCGCTGCCCGCGTCAAACGAATACTGCATTATGCTGGTATTCCCCTCAAAATATCGTTTCCTCCGCAGCACAAACATAGTTTTCATTGCCATCAACACGTTATTGCTCATCATCATTTTCATATTGTTCTATATCGCGGTACGAATCATATTCAATATGAGGAAACTCGACGAGATGAAGACCACCTTCATAAACAATATGACGCACGAAATAAAAACCCCGATAGCGACTATCGGTCTGGCTTGCGAAATGCTTAACGACCCCAGCGTGGAGCAAGATGAGAATACACGGCACAACTTCATCAATGCCATAAGCGAGGAAAACCGCCGAATGCGTATTCTTGTGGAAACCATACTACAAAATGCCAAGATGGCCAGTGGGAAAATGTCGCTGACTCTCAAAGAAACAGACCTAAATGAGATTGCAAAAGAGGCCAAACGCAGTTTCAGCCTGGCGCTAAAGCAACGCGACGGCTTGATGGAGTTAGAGTTGGACGAGAACATGCCCAATGTGTATGCCGACCAAATGCACATCTCCAACGTCATACACAACCTGGTGGACAATGCCATTAAATATTCCGAGGGCAAGCCCTACATCAAAATAACAACTCTCTCCCAAGGCGATACCGCAGTAGTAAAAATCACCGACCACGGCATTGGCATCGCCAAAGAGGACCAAAAACACGTTTTCGAGAAGTTTTATAGAATATCAACCGGCGACGTGCACAATGTGAAAGGCTTCGGCATAGGACTGAATTATGTGGCCAACGTTATAGCCTTACACAAAGGAAAAATAGAGGTGGAAAGCGAATTGGGACAAGGCAGCACTTTCACCATAACGCTGCCCTCTGACAAAGGAAGCGAAAAATGTTAAAATTAACATTTTTATTTGTATATTTGCGACAATGAAAAGTATAGACATCTTCAATATATTCGAGCGTCAGATAGTTGATTATCATAAGACTGACGACGTGAACGCTCCAACGGAAAACCCCTACAAAGCAAAGATGGATAGACCGTTCAAACCAGCAGCGCACCGATTGCGTGGAGAAAATTGACGACATTTTCATGTCGATGTATAAGGACGTCAAACCTGCCCCCGATGCGAAAATAAATACCGAGACACCGGCATGGGCTATTGACAGACTTTCTATTCTCGCACTCAAAATATACCATTTCAGCATAGAGGTGAACCGCACCGATGCCTCGCCAGAGCATCACGCTCGCTGCAAAGCGAAATACGATGTCCTGATGACGCAAAAGGCAGACCTCACTCTGGCAATAGACCAACTGCTTGAGGAATTAGGGAATGGCACAAAGGTGATGAAAGTGTACAGGCAGATGAAGATGTACAACGACCCATCACTCAACCCGATGCTTTACGGCAAAAAATGAAAAAGCCACAAAAATACAGGGCTCATATCCTTGTTATTCGCCTATCGGCATTAGGCGATGTGGCAATATTGCAACCAGTATTAAAAGCACGCGCTGAAGCAAACAGCGACGTGCTTTTTACAATCGCGGCACCGCCTTTGCTGCAACCCCTCTTCGAAGGCATTGACAATGTGCGCTTTCTCGGCATTAACAAACGTCAATCCGTCTGCAAACTTTTCGCACAACTCAAGGCAGTGGAGCCGACCCTCGTGGCCGATATGCACTGGGTTAACCGCGTGATAGGTGTTGATATGCTTTTCTGTCTCAACGGAATAAAAGTGCGACACATCAAAAAAGATCGCCAGGCTAGAAAAGCGCTCACTCGTCAGCATAACAAACGGACCGAACCACTAAAGCCATCGTGGAAACGCTACGACGAAGTATTTGATGCCTGTGGGCTGAATTCTGCAAATCCGCTGCTAACACAGCAAAGCACCAACTATTGGACCGCCAACGACTCCCAATCCGACGGACATCGTCGCATAGGCATAGCGCCATTCGCTCAACACGCTGGCAAGGTATGGCCACACGAGCACACACAGAAACTCATCGAGATACTGGCCTCCGACAAACAGAATGAAATACTGCTGTTTGGCAGCAAAGACGAAGCCACCAAACTTGAGGACTGGGCATCGGCATTCGAAAACGTGCGTTCCGTGGCTGGTAAACAGTCGTTTGCCGATGAACTGCGGCTTATCGCAAGCCTGAACATAATGGTTAGTATGGACAGCGCCAATATGCACTTTGCCTCTTGCATGGGCATTCCCGTGGTTAGTGTGTGGGGTGCTACCCATCCTGCTGGTGGATTCAAAGGTTGGCGACAAGACCCACGATGGAGCATGCAAGCAGACCTACCATGCCGCCCCTGCTCTATGTATGGCAAAAAGCCATGCCTCTATGGCGACTACCGATGCCTTCACGCTATAAAGCCCGAGGACGTGGCGACCATGGTAAAAAGCATTATTTGCTAAAAAAACTTAAAAACAAAGACTAAAAACAATAAACATCGTACAATAAGAACATATTTAATTCAAGTCAAAAAAAAAGCACAAATAAGATATGATTAAGAAAACTGTAACAATCCTCTCCATTATATTGGCACTGGCAGGCACTGGCAGTGCAATGGCACAAGACAATCTGCGATTGTCACTTGAAGAGGCACAGCAATACGCCGAGCAGCACAACTACACTTTGCAAAACGCATCGCTTGACATTCGCGTCAACGAGGCCAAACGCTGGCAGGCCATCGCCTCAATGCTGCCACAGATTTCGACAGGGTTCGACTATCAAAACATGTGCGGCTATGAGTTGGCCTTTGCTAACACTGGCATGAAGATTCCTATGAACCCAAACGGAACATTCAACATCCAGGCCGCAATAGCGCTGACGGGTGCACAGATAGTTTCGAAAGGTTTGACGGATATAGCCTTGTCCATGAGCAATATCCAGCAGAAACAAAATGTGCAGACAGTCCGCTCCAACGTCAAAAAGACCTACACGTCAATCCTTGTCATGGAAGAAACGGTATCGTTGCTTGACTCAAGTCTTGCGAATATGGAGCAACTGATGAAAAGCACACAGGGCGCCGTCGATGCTGGCGCAGTAGAGCAAATCACTGCCGACAAACTATCGGTGCAGGTGGCATCCTTGCGCAACAGTCTGATATCCACACGCCGTTCGCTCAACGTGCTTTACAACTCGATGGTGCTGCTACTCGGCGCCGATGTTGACACCAAAATCACACTTACCACAAGTGTTGACGAACTGATGGACATAGAAAAAATTGCCCAGATTGGACAACGCCAATTCAACATTGAGCAGAACTACGACTATATGCTCCTAACAGAAAGCGAAAAGGTGTCTAAAAAACAAATCCTTTTGGCGAAGATGAACGCCACGCCAACAGTTTCGGCCTACTATCAATATAGTTACAAAACATACTTTGGCAGAGACGCCGGTATGAACATGACACCTCCTAACGTCATCGGTATCTCCATTAGCCAGCCTTTATTCAAAAGCGGCAGCGTGCTTTCGCAAGTCAAAGCGGCAAAACTCTCCTATCAAGAGACACTCAACAGCAAACGTCAGGCCGAAGACGGCTTAAAAGTGCAATACAACCAACTTTGCTACGACCTCGCATCTGCCATAGACAGTTATCGCACCCAAAAAGACAATATCGATGTCAGCAAACGAGTGTTTGACAACACCTTGGAGAAATACAAATACGGCATGGCAACCAATGTTGACGTAACCAACTCCAGCACCGACATCATCACCGCTCAAAGCAATTACATACAGGCAGTGCTCAGCGTGATAAACGCACAGGTAGCACTCGAAAATATGATGACAGAATAACATTTTCCTAACAGAAACAAAAAGAAACATACATAATGAAAAGACTCTTCAAATTCGCAGTATTGGGCATCGCAGCCCTCGGCATCGTCAGTTGTGGCGGAAAAAAAGACGAAAAAAGCACTACGGTAGTAGAAAAACAACCTGAAAACGTAAAGGTTCTCACGCTTGCCAAAGAACGCATAGCAAAACACCTTGAGGTTGCCGCCACCCTCGAAGGTTATGAGAAAATGAACATCGCCCCTTCCATCACAGGCCACATTGAACACATATATGTGGAGGTAGGCAGCCGTGTTTCGAAAGGCAGCATGCTGGTGCGTATGGACCAAACCCAGTTGAACACCACCCGCATCAACCTCAGCAGCACCAAGGTAGAACTGAACCGCGTTTCGGCATTGAAGTCGTCGGGTAGCGCCAGCGAGCAGACCTACGACCAAGTGAAGGCTACCTACGACCAACTTGTTGAGACCGAACGTTTCCAGAACGAAAACACATTTGTCAAAGCCCAGTTTTCCGGCATCATCAGCGCCAAGAACTACGAAGACGGCGAGATGTACACTGGCGCCCCAATTCTTACGCTCACGCAAATCAATCGTCTGAAAGCAATCATTAGTATTCCCGAAAGTTATTTCCCCTTGGTCAAAAAAGGCATGAAAGTTGACATTGCGAGCGACATCTATCCCGAACAGACCTTTGTTGGCACTATCGAAATAGTCTATCCCACCATCGACGCCACCACCCACACTTTCCAGGTGAAACTCAACATTCCCAACGGCAACGAGCGTCTGCGCCCCGGCATGTATGTGCGCGCCACGCTTGCTCTTGGCGAGGTTGACGCAATAGTCGTTCCCTATCAAAGTGTGTTGAAACTCACTGGCAGCAACGACCGCTATGTGTTTGTCAACAACGATGGTGCCGCCCGCCGCGTGGCTGTGACATTAGGCGAACGCTATAACGAGCGCATCGAGATTATTCCCGAAAACACTGGCGACCTCAAAGAGGGCGACCAACTCATTATTACGGGCCAGGCTCGTCTGGTTGACGGCAGCAAACTCAACATCATTGAATAATTCCGTTAAAAGTGAATAAGGCATTACGCCTATCTAACAGTACACCTAACAACAAAAATCACTATTCAAAATTAACCATTAGCAATGGCAATCTACAAAACAGCAATCAATAAGCCCATCACTACGGCATTGGTTTTTGTGGCAATCGTCATCCTTGGTCTTTTCTCGTTGACAAGGCTGCCCATCGACCAGTTCCCTGAAATGGACCCGCCTTATGTTACGGTGATGACCACCTATGCAGGTGCCAACGCCAGCGAGATTGAGACCAACATCACCAAAATCATAGAAAACTCGCTCAACTCCACCGACGGTCTAAAAAACATTACTTCGCAATCAAGGGACAACATCTCTGTTGTAACGCTCGAATTTGAATGGGGTTCCAACATCGACGAAGCATTGAACGACATTCGTTCCTATGTCGATTTGGTCTATAACAACCTGCCCGACGGCGTTTCGCGCCCCATGATATTGAAACTCAACAGCAGCGCCATGCCTATTATGATGTATGGTTTCACTGCCGATGAGAGTTATCCCGGCCTCAACAAAATCATCGAGGACAATATCACCAACGAGTTGAACCGAATAGACGGCATCGGTAACATCACCGTCAGCGGCGCACCCGAGCGTTATATCTACATCGACCTCGACCCCAAACAACTCGACTCCTATGGATTGAGCCTTGAAGCCGTTGGCAACGCCATAAGTTCCAACAACCTCGACCTTGCTTCCGGCACCGTCAAGATGGGCAAAGAACAGTACCAGATGCGCGTAAAGGGCGAGTATGAGGAAAGTTACGAAATAGCCAATATCGTCGTGGCTAACATCGCTGGCAAAGAAATTTTTGTCCGCGACCTTGCCACCGTGCGCGACACCATCAAAGACTTCTCCCTCGACGAGAAAATCAACGGCAAAGACGGGGCCCGACTCATCATCACCAAGCAGACCGGCGCCAACACCGTGGCTATCACAAAAAAGGTGCGCAAAGAAATGGAGCGCATCAAGCCCACTCTTCCTCCCGACATCGACATAACCCTCATTCGCGATGGTTCCGAGGAAATCAACAACGCCATCAATGGTCTTGCCGAATCAATCTTCTATGCCCTGCTCTTCGTCGTCCTCGTTGTTTTCATCTTCCTTGGCGACTGGCGCAGCACCATTATCATCGGCATCACGATTCCTATCTCGCTCGTAACCTCTTTCATCTATCTACTTCTTGCTGACAGTTCGCTCAATATCATCTCCCTTGCCTCACTCACTGTCGCAATCGGTATGGTTGTTGACGACGCCATCGTGGTATTGGAGAACATCACCAAACACGTAGCCCGTGGCGAGAGCCCACGCGAGGCGGCAGTCTACGCCACCAACGAGGTGTGGATTTCCGTCATCGCCACAACCCTCGTCCTTGTGGCTGTGTTTGTGCCTCTCACCATGCTGACGGGTATGGCTGGCATCATGTTCAAAGAACTCGGCTGGATTGTCACCATCGTGGTCTGCGTGTCCACAACCACCGCTATTACCCTCACCCCCATGCTCTGTTCCCAGATGCTCAAAGCAAAACCCTTCTATGTCCACAAAGAGGACGAAGAGTTGGCTAAAGCCAAACAGGAACGCCGCAAACTGACCTTCGACAAAACCGTCGGCCGTTGGTTCTTGGCCATAGAAGCCAAGTATGCCAACCTTCTGCGCTGGTGCCTTACCCACAAACGCATCACACTGCTCATCGCCTTTGCATTCTTCGTTCTCTCAATGCTACCATTTGCCATGGGCAAGATTGGTATGGACTTCATGAAAGAGCAGGACAACGGCCGTTTGAGCATCACCGTCGAGTTGCAGCGTGGCACTCGTATTGAGGAGACCCTCAAGACTGCACGTGCTTTGGAAGACGACCTTCGCCAAATCATAGGCGAGGACCTGCTGGTTATCTCCACCTCCGCAGGTTCCAACGACGATGCTGGTTTTGCCGCACTCTTCAACTCCACCACCAACAACAAAATCAGCATGACCGTTCGTACCAATAAGAAGTACGAGCGCGAGCGCACCATCTTCGAAATCTCCGAAGCCGTGCGTACCCACCTCGCCACCTATCCCGAAATTATCAACTATCAAGTCTCTACCGCTGCTGGCATGGCGGCTGGTGGCAACAGCCTTACCGTCGAGGTTTACGGCTACGATTTTGACGCCACCAACGAGTTTGCTGCAGACTTGAAACGTGGCATACAAGAGAACGTCACCGGCGCTCGCGACGTCAAGATTAGCCGCGACGAGGACCGAGCCGAACTGATGATTAAATTCGACAAAGAGAAACTCGCATACCATGGTCTCAATAGTTCCACCGTCGCTCTCTATGTCCGCAACCGCGTCAACGGTATGACGGCAGGCTATCTCAAAGAGGACGGCGAGGAATACGACATCGTAGTGCGTGTGCGTGAGGAATACCGCAACACCATCAGCGCCATCGAAGAAATGTCGCTCATGAATTCTCGTGGCCAGAACATCAAACTGAAAGAACTCGCCACCATTTCCGAATACTGGTGCCCGCCGACCATTGAGCGCAAGAACCGTCAGCGTTACCTCACCATTGCCGTAACGCCTTACAAAGTCTCCCTCGGCGACCTCGCCAATGGCGTGCAAGATGTCTTGGCACACATGAATGTCCCGCAGGATATCCATGTGGCCCTCGCCGGTAACTATGAGGACCAGCAGGACACCTTTGCCGACATGATTTTGCTCGGCATCCTCATCCTCATGCTTGTCTATATCGTCATGGCTTCGCAGTTCGAAAGTTTCTCCAAGCCCTTCATCATCATGATGGCTGTGCCTTTCGCACTGTCTGGCACCGTCTTGGCACTTCTCATCACAGGCCAGAACCTCGATATGGTAGGTTCGCTCGGCGTCATCTTGCTCATTGGTATCGTGGTCAAAAACGGTATTGTGCTTGTTGACTATATCAACCTCATGCGCGAACGCGGCGTAGAACTCTACGAGGCCATTGCCATACCATCCTCGGTATGATTCCTATGGCATTAAGCACCAGCGAGGGCTCCGAACTATGGGTAACCATGGGTATCGTCGTCATTGGCGGCCTCCTTGTTTCCACACTGGTAACGCTCATCGTAGTCCCTGTCCTCTATGGCATCATGGAACGCCGTAGCGCCATCAGCAAACAAGAGAAAATCCGCAAGAATTTCGTGTTCATGCAGATTAACCTCGACGAAGACAATACTGCATCGTCACAATCCGATGAATGCACGACAGAAAACTAACGAGAGGAGAAACACCTTAAAACACAGAAATCATGAAAAGCGTATTTATAGCATATAACCAAGCCAACACCGAACGAGTAGAATATATGCTCGACGAACTTGGCATACGAGGCTTCACCTATTGGGAAGACGTGCAAGGCCGCGGCCACATCGACGGCGACCCGCATCGTGGCACCCACACATGGCCCGAAATGAACAGCGCCACAATGGTGATTGTTGATGATGATAAAGTAGAGCCACTACTAACCAGCATCCGCAAACTCGACAAGCGCAATCCCGAAGTAGGTGTCCGCGCCTTCGTATGGAACATCGAACAAATGGTCTAACCAATACAAAAGTTCAAAAACAAAAAGTGTCCCCATAAAGGACACTTTTTTATTCTATCTGAAAAGACAAACTTTTTGGGGATTTCTTCCTATAACAATATGTCTTTTACAGAAACGTTTTGCAAAAATATATCCTTCCAAACAACACATATATATGAAAAAGGAGCGGGCATCCTGCATAGGACGCCCGCTCCTTTTTGTTTTATTCTAACAGAATACTATCTTGCGTAGAACTCGTTGTAGTCGCGGTCATTTATTGAAGAGGCCGAGCAGGGGACTACCGTGGTGCCGCTGGTGCCGTTCTTAATCATATCCATATCGGCAGCCGTGGCGGTGCGGAAGTTAGCATAGGTGGCAGGATAGCCGGTGATGCTGACTGTAACATTTTTGAAGTCCTCGGAGGTGGCAATGGAATAGTTGGGAGCCACAATAAGGTCGGCATCATATTTCTCAGCAGCCTTGTTGAGGGTGAGTTTTATCATATACTGCACCTTGGGCGAGGCACTAAATTCGGAAATATCCTTGAGCGAAAGATTGTTCTTGTAGGTCATCTGGAACGAAATCTTGGTAGGAGCGACCTGCAACTCTGCCACTGTGGGCAACGTGTAGGCCGACGAAGCCACCGTAAGCAGATGGGTGTTGTTGTCGGTGAGATTGTAGGTTGTGTCGCATGAGGCAAACATCAGTGCAACAACGGCACAGGCGAGAACGAGAATACTTTTTTTCATAGGTGTTTTCTTATTTCATTTTGCGCCCCAGATGGGACACTGTTAATAAATTGTTGATAACTCAAATATTTTGCAAAAGTATGATTATTTTCCATATAAGGCAAATTTTATTTAATTTTGCATCAAATTTTTAACATAAAGTATCAATATGAAGCGATTTTATATTACACTTTTAGCGTTGGCGAGCCTTGTGGCGGCAGGCTGCAACAAGACCGAACAACAATCGACAGACGTGATAGGCAAGCCTTCCGTTGTGGTTGAAAATGGCCGTTTTACGCCAGACATCATGTGGGCGTTGGGCAAGAAGGGCGAACACGCCGTATCGCCTAATGGCGAGCAAATGGCCTATACCGTGACCTACTACGATATGGCTGCCAACAAAGGCAATGCCGAAATATATATTATGAGCACCGAGGGCGGCGAGGCAACGCAACTGACAACCACGAATGTCAGCGAATACAACCTGCAGTGGCTTTCGGACGAAGAACTGGCCTTTGTCCAAGGCGGCAAGATTGTGAAGATGAACATATCGACAAAAGCCGTGCAAGAGTTGAGCGACGAGATTGAAGGTCTTGAAGGTTTCAAGATGTCGCCCGACGGCAACGCCATAGTCTTCATCAAGGCTCTTCCCGTCAACCGTCCCGACAATTTGCAGAAACTTTATGAGGGTCTTGACAAGACCACGGGTCGCATAAACGAGGACCTGATGTATCGCCACTGGGACGGCTGGGTTGACGACATTCCGCATATATTCTACGCCACGATGGACAACGGCCGCGTGAACACCGCCGAGGCCAAGGACCTGCTGGACGGCGAGCCTTACGAGTGCCCTATGCGTCCTATGGGTGGCACCGAGCAGTTCACCTTTAGCCCCGACGGCAAGCAGATTGCCTACACCTGTCGCAAAAAGAGCGGCAAAGACTATGCCCTCTCCACAAACAGCGACATCTACCTATATAATATTGCCGACGGCACCACACGCAACCTCTCCACCGACATTATGGGCTATGACATCAACCCCGTGTTCAACCACGTTGGAACTATGATAGCATGGGAGAGCATGGCACGCGACGGCTACGAGAGCGACAAAAGCCGACTGATGGTCATGGACCTTGCCACTGGCGAGCGCACCGACCTGACCGAGAAATTCGACTACGGCGTGTATGGTATCGTCTGGAGCGACGACGACAGCGAACTGCTGGCAACGGTGCTATATCGTGGCATGCAGGAGATTTTTGCCTTCGGTCGCGAGAACGGCATCATACGCCAAATCACACACGGCTATCACGACATCAACTTCTTCACCACCTGCGGCAAACGTATCTATGCCCATCAGGTATCTATACAATATCCTGCCGAGGTCTATTGCTACAACAGCAACGACACCATGTCGGTTGGCACAAAACTGACAAAAATCAACGACGACGTTCTTTCGCAGGTGCGCATGGGCAAGGTCGAAGAACATTGGATTAAGACCCACGACGGCAAAGACATGCTGACATGGCTCATCTATCCCTACGACTACGACAGCACCAAAGTCTATCCTGCACTACTCTTCTGCGAGGGTGGTCCGCAGAGCATGGTAAGTCAGTTCTGGAGCACCCGCTGGAATTTCGAGGTCATGAGCGGCGCAGGCTATTTCATCATAGCCCCCAACCGTCGCGGCTGCCCCGGCTTCGGCACAGCATGGTGCGAGGAAATCAGCGGCGACTACGGCGGACTTTGCATGCAAGACTATATGACTGCCACCGACCATTTCGCCACAATGCAGCAGATTGACGCCAACCGCATAGGTGCCTGTGGCGCATCCTTCGGAGGATTCAGCATCTATTGGCTTGCCGGACACAACGACAACCACCGTTTCAAAGCATTCCTGGCCCACAACGGAATGTTCAATTTCGAACAGCAGTACCTCGAAACTGAGGAGTCGTGGTTTACCAACTGGGACCTCGGCGGCCCCTACTGGGACAAGAGCAACGCAAAAGCACAGCGTTCCTATTCTTTCTCGCCCCACCGCTATGTTGACCACTGGAACACACCTCTCTGCGTGGTCCACAGCGAATTTGACTTCCGTATCGTTGCCTCGCAAGGCATGGCAGCCTACAACGCAGCCAAACTTCGTGGCCTTGAGGCTCGCTACCTCTACTTCCCCGACGAGTGCCACTGGGTGCTGCGCCCGCAGAACAGCCTGCTCTGGCACCGCAACTTCATCGACTGGTTCGATAAGTATTTGAAGTAATTGGTTATCAGTAATCAGAAAACTGTAATCTGATATCGGCATAAAAGAAGGGCGCTGCATTGAAATGCAACGCCCTTCTTTGTTTTTTAACCGCTATGCAATCAATAGAAATAGCGGGAGGTGATTGTTCCGTTGAATAGCGACATGGGAACTTTGGCAAGATAAACCGAAGCCTTGGGTCCCTCGTGCTTCGAATAGTAAGCCACCCACAGTTCGTTGCCTTCGACTATCATGCCGGTGTAACTGTTGTCATCGCCGCCTGAAGGCAGAATTGCTATTTCTTCGACCTTTCCTTTCATATTGCCTTTGAAAAGCATTGTTTTTTCGGTAGAATAGAGCGAGCGAGAAGCGACAATCATCGTCGTGTCGGAGGTAATCATAAAGTCGGGGCCGCCAAGAGGCACATCCATGTCGTTCCAAGACCACTGCGTGTAGGGGGCATTGCTCATACCCCATGCGCCATTGCGGCTGTCGCCATCGCGACGCACCATCATTGCCATAGTGCCATCGGGCAGGAAGCGCACCGTAGCCTCGCCCGGACGGCCAGGCATATCAAGACGGCACACAAGGTCGTAGTTGACGCCGTCGGTGGTCTTAACCAGCATAAAGCCGCTGCCATACACCACGCCGTAGCCGACACCCTCGTGCCACGTCACACGCCATATCCATTCATTTTCTTTGCTCAGTCCGTCGGCGAAGCGAACAGGCTGCAAATCCGAGAAATGCTCGCCGTCCTTGCTGAAGCAAACCTGCGGGTACATATTGGCAAGTTTCAAATTCTTATACACCGAGCCACCCATCAGCAGCATCAGCCTGCCGTCGGGAGTTATGGAGAGTTTGGGGTCGCGAAGGTCGTAGCCCTCTTTCTCTATCAAGGCAACGGAACGCCAGTTCTCGCCATCGTCAGAGACAAGCACACGCGATTTGCCACAACGGTTTTCGGCCTTCAAAATCTGATGGGTGTCCGACTCGCGGAAAGAGACATAGTATTTGCCCTTAAACTTAATCATAGAGGCAAACGAGCAATACTCGCCATTGCTCCAAATACGGCTGACCTTAATGTTGATGTCCTGGCGCGGCTGAGCCATAAGAGGCATGCAAGCCATGACGGCAACCACGATAAACAAAAAAACTCTTTTCATAGATAAAATGGAATATGATTAATAAAAAAGGCAGACGCAAAAGCACCTGCCTGTAAGGTTCAAAATATTGATTATTTGTTGATAGGATGGTCTTTACGGAACAGTCTGAGGCGATATTCGAGGTCGTCGAACTGGTCACGCCACACCTGGCTCACGCAGGCTCTCACGCCCTGGCGCGTGCTGCCCGTAGTGTCGAGCGCAATAGCGCTGATGCCGTAGTGCAACATTTCGTTGATGAGGTCGGTACCCGTAAAGCCCGGATAACTGAACGAGAAATAGAAACCATCGCCAATATCCTCGCCCATATCCTTGTCATAGACAATATAGAAACCGTTGTCAAGGAGCATCTTTTTCATGATATGTGCCTTTTCGACATATTCTTCATTGTCCTTCACGAAGTTATAGGTGCCATCGTTGGCTCCTTTGAGCATTGCTGCCATTGCGTACTGTACCGAGTGGGCTGCACCCGAACTCAAACAATATAGCGTGCCGAAAATAAGCGCGCGGCCAAGTTGAGTCTGGCTGTAGTAACGAGCCAAGTCGGGGCATTCCATATTGAAGAGTTTAGGACTTACAACCATCAAGGCAATACGCTCGCCAGCATAACTAAAAGCCTTCGAGCCGCTTATCAAAATCACATAGCGGTCGGTGTATTTTGCCACAGTGGGCTGGAACGGCGGCTGACCCGGTACAGAATAGTTCTTACGCGTATCCATGAGGAAATAGGCATCGTCTTCTATAATAATGGCCTCATATTTATTAGCCATTTCGCCTATAATCTTCAATTCGATATCGGTGAAGCAGAACCAAGCGGGGTTGTTGGGACTGGAATAGATAATACAAGCCACATCGCCATTTTTCAACTCCTCTTCCAGTTTGTCGCGCAGTTTCTCGCCACGATAGTCATAGACATCGAATGTCTGATAATCAATGCCGAGAATATGACACTGCTGTTTCTGCACCGGAAATCCTGGGTCGATGAAAAGGACCTTGGTCTTTGTGCGGTCATAGCGCGTCAACGTCAGGAACGAGCAGAATCCAGCCTGCATAGAACCCACCGTAGGCACACAGCATTCAGGCGTCACATCGACATCGAGAAAGTTCTTTATAAACCGAGCACCTTCTTTCTTGAAATCGGCTGTTCCGTATATTTCCGGATAAATTGCAGCCACGCCTTTTTTCAAAGCCTCAATCTGCGCCTCTACGCCAACACGGGCAGGAGGTAGGCCAGGAATACCCATCTCCATCTTAACAAAACGGATACCCGTCTCTTGCTCCACGTCACCCACCATTTTGCGCATTTCGCGAATGGAGGCCTTGCCGGGGTTTGCGATTCTATTTTCTTTGGCGATGCGATCAATCACATCTTTTGATATAGGTAATTGCATGATAAGTTTTTATGAGTAAAGTTATACTGTTTCTAAAACAAGTATGAATTAACTATTTAGTTGCGAAATCTTTAAGTTTTCCTGCGTTAATGGGACTTATGACCTTGATGATGTCAAGCACCTGTTTCTGCTCTTCGGCAGGAGCAGGCTTGAAGATAGATATTATCTCCGAAATCTTGACATCAATATACTGCGTGACCGACAGCAAGTTAGGCCTTACGGCGGCAGCCTGCTTCAACTGGTCGAGAGCCTTAATGATGTTTTGGCGTGCCAGCGGCTGGTCCTTAGTCATCATGTCAAGCCCCTGACGTTGATAGAGATAATAGGCAGTGTGTATGGTAGAATAAGCCGAGTTGGTGTGGTTTTCCATAAACCAGTAGCGGGCCTTCTGACCGTCGGAACTGCGCCAGCCTTTGAAACCCGCATTCTCTGCCGTCTGCGCTATAGTTCCAGCCATATCGTAAAACGGCTCGCCGCCGTTCATGCCGTACGAGTCGAAATAGATGCCCAGCATAATGTAGAGATAGTATGCAACGGTAGATGAAAGATTGCTATAGAACGTATTGACATCGAAATCCAAAGGCTGGCTCTCGTTAAAGGAAAACTGGAAGTCATTCTCCATATAGTTAAACAAGCCAGTGGTATAGTTCGAATTATAGACCGGCGCGCGCAACTGCACCTGCAACTGCCCCTTAAAGTCGGTAGGCGACGACTGCTCGCTGAGGACAAGGCTTATCGAGCAGTCAATCTTTTCCGCTTGATCAAATTCGACGGCTGTCCAGCGACGGTTATTGACAAACTCCTCAAGGGCGCGCTTCATAGTCTCAAAAACCTTTGTATCGCCAGAACTGTACTGCTGCGTGGTAGTCTGCAGTTTCTGATAGTTGACCTGCACGGCGCATCGGAACTCCTGTGCCGTCAAAACAGACGGCAACAAGCAAATCAACACTATGATAGAAACAATCGAGCGGTACATAAATAGACTGCAAAAATACGAATTATTTTCAATACTTTTTGGCATAAAAAACAAACAGACAAATGGTGTGCCGATTGTTGAAAACTTGTTGTGACGCACACTCTGCCGTATGCGCTTTTTTTCGTACTTTTGTAAATTCATTTTTGGAACGAAAAACATAAACCAATAATATACAATGAGCGACGAAATTACGAAAAACACCAACTACAGTGCTAACAACATCACCGTTTTGGAAGGTCTGGAGGCCGTCCGTGTGCGTCCCGCCATGTATATCGGCGACGTGAATATCCGCGGATTACACCATCTTGTTTACGAAGTAGTTGACAACTCTATCGACGAGGCACTGGCAGGCTACTGTACTAAAATCGACGTCACCATCAACCCGGACAATTCTATCAGCGTCGAAGACAACGGACGCGGTATTCCCGTCGATATGCACGAGAAAGAGAAACGCAGCGCACTGGAAGTCGTTATGACCGTGCTACACGCTGGCGGAAAATTTGACAAAGGCAGTTACAAGGTTTCTGGCGGTTTGCACGGCGTAGGTGTCTCCTGCGTCAACGCCCTCAGCGACCACATGACCGCCGAGGTCTATCGCGACGGCAAAATCTACCGTCAGGAATACAGCAAGGGTCTCCCACTCTACCCCGTCAAGGTTGTGGGCGAAACCGACCGCCGCGGAACTCACATTCAGTTCCACCCCGACGCAACAATCTTCACCGAGACGGTATATCAATACTCCATTCTTGAGAAACGCATCAGCGAACTGGCATACCTCAACAAAGGTATCGAACTGACGCTTACCGATATGCGTCCGCAGGAAGACGGTACGACCATCAGCAAGCGTTTCTACAGCGAGAACGGTCTCAACGACTTTATTGCCGAAATCGACAAAGACCGCAACAGCCTTATGCCCGAACCCATCCATATCGAGGGCGAAAAACAGGGCATACCCATCGAGATTGCATTGCAATATAACGACTCTTTCAAAGAGAATATCCACTCCTACGTCAACAACATCAACACTCAGGAGGGAGGCACCCATCTGGCAGGTTTCCGTAGCGGTCTGACCCGCACGCTCAAAGCCTATGCCGACAACAACAACCTCATCCCCCTCAAGGGCAAAGGCAAGGAGAAGGAGAAACTTGAGATAGCCCCCGACGATTTCCGCGAAGGTCTTACCGCCATCATTTCCGTCAAGGTTGCAGAGCCTCAATTCGAAGGCCAGACCAAGACCAAACTCGGCAACACCGAGGTGCGTGGTGCCGTCGATAAAGCCGTGGGCGAGATGATGGAGAACTATCTTGAAGAGCACCCCAACGAGGCTAAAACAATTGTCAGTAAGATTGTGCTGGCAGCCCAAGCCCGTATCGCCGCCCGCGATGCCCGCGAGAAAGTGCAGCGCAGCACCGCCTTCAGCAGCGCTGGACTGCCTGGCAAACTCGCCGACTGCCGCGACAACGACCCCGCCGTGTGCGAAATCTATTTCGTAGAGGGCGACTCCGCAGGTGGATCCGCCAAGCAGGGCCGCGACTCCAAATTCCAGGCCATTCTGCCTCTGCGAGGCAAAATCCTCAACGTTGAGAAGGCTCACGACAAGGCTTTCGACAGCGAGGAAATCCGCAACATCTATACCGCCCTTGGCGTTCACAAAGGCGTTGGCGACGACCACAACGCACTCAATATCGAGAAACTGCGCTACCACAAAATCATCATCATGACCGATGCCGATGTCGATGGCGCACATATCGACACCCTTATGCTTACCTTCTTCTTCCGCTTCATGCCCGAACTCATCGAGCGCGGCTACATCTACCTTGCCACTCCCCCACTCTACAAGGTTTCCACCCGTAGCGGCAAGAACTCTCGATATTGCTGGAGCGAGGAAGACCGCGAGAACGCACTCGCAGAACTCGGCGGCAGCGACTCGCTCAACGTGCAACGCTACAAAGGTCTCGGTGAGATGAACCCCGAGCAGTTGTGGGAAACCACCATGGACCCCGCCAACCGCGTACTGCGCCAGGTGACAATCAACGATGCCGCCTCTGCCGACCAGGTTTTCAGCATGCTCATGGGCGACGACGTGCCTATCCGCCGCGAGTTCATCGAGCAGAACGCCACCTACGCAACCCTCGACTTCTAATAAAAAACAATAAGCCCATGAAAAACCTTCTTCTTATAAGCAACAGCACCATGCGTGGCGAGGCCTACCTTGGCTGGTGCAAAGATATGATTGCAGACTTCTGCAAGCGTCACAATGTCAAGAACGTTCTTTTCGTTCCCTACGCAGGCGTGAGTCTTTCGCCCGACGGGTTGGAAGCCTCTTACAACGCCTACGAGGCAAAAGTAGCCAAGGTCTATGCCGAATTTGGCGCAACTCTCACCAGCGTTCACCACGCCGCAGACCCTGTCAAGGCTGTCTATGAGGCCGAATGTGTGGCAGTCGGTGGCGGCAACACATTCCACCTTGTGCGCGAACTTCACCGCCAGGGACTTATGCAGGCCATCAGCCGCCGTGCAACCGCCGGTATGCCCTATATGGGTTGGAGTGCCGGAAGCAACGTTGCAGGCCCCACACTCTGCACCACCAACGATATGCCCATCGTTGAACCCGCCTCGTTCGACTGCATGGGTCTCGTTCCATTCCAAATCAATCCACACTACACCGATTTCTTCGACCCCAAACATGGTGGCGAGACACGCGACGACCGCCTGAAAGAGTATATCATGGTCAATCCCACCGCCGTAGTTGCCGCCATACGCGAGGCCACTGCCCTACTCCTTGAAGACGGAAAACTCTCCCTCATCGGCAAAGACAACAAGATGAAAGTCTTCCACGAGAAGATGGAGAACACCAAGGAATACAGTCTGACCGACGACATCAACTTCCTTATGAAGTAATACGACAAAAAGGCTGTCCCTCTCTAAAGGGAACACTCCTAACAAAAAAGCGGGCTGAACTAAAATGTTCAGCCCGCTTTTTGTATCTACCTTTAAGCGTCGAGGCTATTTGATTTCGATAGTCTCTGTCGCTCTTATGTCGCGGGAGTTGCTGGCTACCATCACCTTGTAAGTGCCAGGCTCCAGTTGCCATTTCTTCGAGGTTTCGTCGAAGGAGCGCAGGTCGTCGGTCTTAACCACGAGGGTAACGGTCTCTTTCTTGCCCGGTTTTAGCGACGAGGTCTTGGCAAAGGCTTTCAGTTCCTTGGCGGGCTTGTCCATGCTTGCGCCGGGAGCGGTGATGTAGAGTTGCACAACCTCTTTGCCATCCACGGTGCCGCTATTGGTGATATCGACAGTAACCTTGATTTCCTTGCCACTCTGCTTCACCTTCATATTGGAGTAGTCGAAAGTGGTGTAACTCAAACCATAGCCGAAAGGATACGACACCTCGACCTGACGGCTGTCGAACCAGCGATAGCCCACATATATGCCTTCGTCGTAGCGGGTGAAATCAACATTTTTCTCGCCACGGTCCACACGGCGGCTTGCCACAGAGACATTTTCGGAAGTCTGGTCGACGGGGAAGTTGGCATTAGCACCGATGTCGCTCAGCACAACAGGGAAGGTCATAGGCAGTTTGCCCGAAGGATTCTGCTTGCCCGAAAGAAGGTCGGCCACGCTGTTGCCACCTTCCTGACCAGGCTGCCATGCGCATAGGATTGCGTCGGGAAGGTTCTTCCACGACGCAGTCTCTATCACACCGCCAATGTTAAGCACCACGGCAACTTTCTTGCCAGCGGCATGGAATGCTCGGCACACGTTCTCAATCATTGCACGCTCCACATCTGTGAGAACAAAGTCGCTACTCGTGCGGTCGTAGTATTCGCCACATGTGCGGCCAAGAGTGATGATGGCATAGTCGGCACGCTGTACCTGTGCGGCAATCTCGCTCTCGGTGAGAGGCATCTCGTCGGGACGGATGCGCACCATGTCGGCAAAACGCGCCGTAACCTTCGTAAGGTTTTCGGCAACGCTTTTCTTCACAAACTCATCGTAGCGAGCCGAAAGCAGCGGGTCAATCTCATAGCCGGCATTCTGCAACCCTTCGAGCATCGAGACCGTGTAGGCGCGGCGCACATCGCCCGAACCGGTACCACCGGGAATGAAATCGTAGGATGCACAGCCAAAGAGGGCTATATTCTTGACCGACGATGCGATAGGCAGTGCCTGCGCGTCGTTCTTCAAAAGTACGATACCCTCGGTGGCACTCTGACGTGTAATCTCAGCATGAGCCTTTAGGTCGGGGTTGTTGTCGTAGGTATGACCCGGCTGATTGCGCGGCGAAGTATAGACGAGTTTCAGAATACGACGTACACACTCGTCAACATATTTTATATCCAGACGTCCTGCATTGACGGCATTGACAATGCTGTCCATCTGCCACTGCTGCCCCGGCATAATCAAGTCGTTGCCAGCCTTCATCTGCTCTTCGGGATGGTCGCCACCATACCAGTCGGTCATCACGGTTCCGTCGAAACCACACTCATCACGCAGAAACTCGGTAACCAAGTCGTGGCGTTCCGACACACTGATGCCGTTAATCTTGTTATACGAGGTCATAAGGGTCTTGGGGTGTCCTTCACGCACAGCAATCTCGAAACCTTTCAGGTAAATCTCGCGCAAGGCACGCTGCGACACCTGCACATCATTGCCCATACGGTTGGTTTCCTGATTGTTGGCAGCAAAATGCTTGGGACATGCCGCCACGCCGTTGGCCTGAATGCCACGAATCATGGCAGCGGCAGTCTTACCCGTCAGCAAAGGGTCTTCGGAATAATACTCAAAATTGCGACCATTCAGGGGATGACGATGAATATTCATGCCAGGTCCCAGCACTACGTCAACGCCATAGTGCATAGCCTCGTCGCCAATGGCACGCCCCACGTTTTCAACCAGTTCGGTATTCCATGTTGATGACATAACGGTACCAATTGGGAAATGGGTGCAGTAGAATGTGCCGGATTCGTTCTCACGTGTCGAGTCAATATTCACACCGGCAGGACCGTCGGAAAGAATCACGAAAGGAATGTCGAGACGCTCAATGGGACATGTGGTTCCAGCAGCACCCGGCACGATGTTCTTCATGTCGCCAAAAGAGGTTTCCGACACCCAGCGACCCTCGTTGCCCGTGCCGACAATGATGCGAGCCTTCTCCTCAAGGGTCATCTTCTGCAGCATCTCGTCTATAGTTTTGTCAATCTTTGATTTGCAAGACGTAGCACAAAGCAGCACAACGCCCGCCATAATTAAAAATGTTTTTTTCATAAGGTTGTGATATATGTTATTTGTCTAATCGTGATACGAGTAGCATATCATTTGCAAAGATAACATTTTTTCGCCATCCCACCACGATATATCTAATCAATAAACATCCAAAGGATGTCAGTGTCCGTAGATAATACAACACCCCGAAACAACAAACGGCTCCGTTGGAGCCGTTTTTAATACATTCGCCATCTATGGCGGCATTACAATAGGGGAAAAAAATAATCCTTTTTCTTTTAATATTCTGAAGGATTTCCTTTTTTCCAAGGGAAAGACAATGGCACATATGCACAAGAAGTAGCATCGTCTATACCTAACACCCTACTTACCTCTGAATAATCATTGAAATTAACATTGAATGAAGTATAAGATGTATAATCGTCCTCTGGAATAACCAATACTTTATATTGTAAGGTTTGATTAGAAGCCCACACTTTACCTTCTCCGGCATCAATAAAGAATATTATGGAGCCATCATCACCTACCGTATAATAATAACTCATACCATCATTAGTGAATGGTAGCATAGCCCAATGTGTAGCCCCATTATAACTATCAAAAAACACATAAACAATAACTGCACAACGAACCCCGACACTATTACTTGCTCCTGTGTACCTGTATTGTCCAATTTGCTTTCCAGAACAATAAAATGTTATTGAACTTGGCGAATAAACATAAATATTGTCAAAATGATGCCTATGTTTTTGATTTTGATATTGTGTTAATTGATTCTGTAAACTATTGAATTCATCTTTAGACACGTAATCATCATCCTTTGTACAACTAAATAATAACGTAATTAATAATACGAATGGAATGATAAAAAGACTTCTTTTTTTCATAACTATAATCCTGAATACGTGTCGGACGCAACTATTATTGCTCTCCCGTGCCTCGTCAAGCAGAAAACCATCAACAATGAAGCGCGGCACTGTATGCCGCTTCTCCCTACGGAGGTCGTGAGAATAACCTTGAAACGAAGAAATGGAAACAGTCCACGCTATAACACGCGAACCATCATACCGTTCTTGCGTTTCATTGGAAGTTTCTCACGTTTCCGTAGGCAAGAGAACGAGCATAACGCTTCGTGATTTCACTCTGAAATCGAATGCAAATATACACACTTTTTGCAACATAGTGGTAAAATGTGTAACTTTGCATTTCTAAATTATAATTGCAGACTACTATGACAAAATATATTGGTGCGCATGTTAGTGCCAGCGGCGGCGTTGGCAATGCTATTTTGGCGGCAGAAATGATTGGAGCAAATGCTTTCGCGCTTTTCACACGCAATCAGCGTTCGTGGGTCAGCAAACCGTTGTCGAGCGAGGAAATCAATGGTTTCAAGTCGCTATTGGCAGAGCGTGGCTTTTCGCCAGACTATGTGCTGCCGCACGATAGTTACCTTATCAATCTCGGCTGCCCCGACGAGGAGAACCTACTGAAATCGCGTGCCGCTTTCCTCGACGAGATGACACGATGCCAGCAGTTGGGACTTAAAATGCTGAACTTCCACCCCGGCTCGCACCTCGGCAAGATTAGCCCCGAGGCGTGCCTCGACCAGATAGCACAAGAAATCAACTCGGCACTCGACCAAACGGAAGGCGTCACCGCCGTGATAGAGAACACCGCCGGACAAGGCACCAATCTCGGACACACCTTCGCACAGATTGCCCGCATCCTCAGCGGCATCAACGACAAGAGCCGCGTGGGCGTATGCATAGACACCTGCCACACCATTGCCGCAGGCTACGACATCACTAACGAGATGGGGTATCGTTTCACTTTCGACGAGTTTGACCAAGAGATTGGCGCACAATATCTGAAAGCCGTCCACCTCAACGACAGCAAGAAAGGCGCTGGCTCGCACGTGGACCGCCACGAGACATTAGGCAACGGAATGATAGGACAATGGTTTTTCGAGACCTTCATGAACGACCCGCGTTTCGACAACATTCCCATCATTCTCGAAACGCCAGACCCCATGCGCTGGGCCGACGAAATAAAGTGGCTCCGCTCGCTGCAGAAATAGCACTTGCTATTTCTTACGGCGCGATTTGTTTTTCTTCTTTGCCGGAGTTTGCTCCTCCGCCTGCGTTCCGTCTTTCTTCTCTTCGAAAGGCTCAATATGAGGATTGTCGGTAGGCGCAACGCTATCGGCTGGTGCCGCAGGTTTGGGTGTCGTTACATTCTCCTCGGCAGAGTCGCTTTCCTTTTTCTTCTTGAGAAATGCAAACGGATTGAATGACTTTTTCTTTGTAGTGTCGGCAGCGGGCGTTGGCGGCTCCTCGAAATATAGTTTGCCGTCGAGATAATAGGCTCGATATATTATGGAGTCTTTTTTGTACTTGTATTTGCGTGTCTCTTCCGAGCGGTGGGTCTCGCCAGTCTCCTCTATAGTGGTGGTGTTGCGACGTTTAAGATTGCCACGGCGGTCGTATTTGAAAACGTCCTCCAGCAGAAGATAGTCGAAAGCGTTGTACTGCTCGCGGCAGACGATACGTCCCTTTTTGTCGTATGAAGTCAACGTGCGATAGCGAACCATGCCAAGGCTGTCATATGTGTATTCAATGCGGACAGCCAACTGATTGGCAATATTATAGACATCGTGTTGCGATTTCACAACACGGCCGTCAGCACCACGCGTAACGACAGGTTTCTGTGCCACTGCACATAGACCCATAGCCACAAAAGAAAGAATCAAAAAGAAATATCTCATTTCTCAACAATTCAACGATTAAACAATCAGCAATTCAGCGGAATCACGCTTTCAGTTTCTTGTAGCGAGGACGATGGGGAGTGTCGTCGCCAAGGCGTTTGCGACGGTTCTCCTCATATTCGGAATAAATGCCTTCGAAGAAATAGACTTGCGAATCGCCCTCGAAAGCAAGGATATGCGTGCAGATACGGTCGAGGAACCAACGGTCGTGACTGATGACCACGGCGCAGCCTGCAAAGTTTTCCAAACCTTCTTCCAATGCACGCATAGTATTGACATCTATATCGTTGGTAGGTTCGTCTAAAAGCAACACATTAGCCTCGCTTTTCAATGTCAGAGCCAGATGCAGACGGTTGCGCTCACCACCCGACAGCACCCCAGCCTTCTTGCTTTGGTCGGTGCCTGTGAAATTGAAACGAGAGATATAGGCGCGCGAATTCACCAAGCGGCCGCCCATCATAATCTGCTCGTTGCCCTCGGACACAACCTCATAGACACTCTTTTCGGGGTCTATCTGCACATGCTGCTGGTCAACGTATCCAATCTTGACGGTCTCGCCAACGGTGAATGTACCGCTATCGGGCTGTTCCTGTCCCATTATGAGACGGAACAAAGTAGTCTTGCCACAGCCATTGGGACCAATAACGCCCACAATGCCAGCAGGTGGCAGCGAAAATGTAAGGTTCTCGTAGAGCAGTTTGTCGCCGTATGCCTTGCTGACGCCTTCGACTTCCAAAACCTTGTTGCCCAGTCGCGGACCGTTGGGAATAAAGATTTCGAGCGTCTGCTCTTTCTCCTTAACGTCCTCATTGAGCATACGGTCGTAGGCCGCCAGACGGGCCTTGCCTTTGGCGTGGCGGGCCTTGGGCGCCATGCGGGCCCATTCCAACTCACGCTCCAATGCCTTGCGGCGTTTGCTTTCCTGCTTTTCTTCCATGGCAAGACGCTTGGTCTTTTGGTCGAGCCACGAAGAGTAGTTGCCCTGCCAGGGTATGCCCTCGCCACGGTCGAGTTCGAGAATCCAACCTGCCACGTTGTCGAGGAAATAGCGGTCGTGGGTTACGGCGATGACGGTGCCTTTATACTGACGCAGATGCTGTTCGAGCCAGTCGATGCTCTCGGCGTCGAGGTGGTTGGTAGGCTCGTCAAGCAGCAGAATGTCGGGCTCTTGCAACAGCAGACGGCAGAGAGCCACACGGCGGCGTTCACCACCGCTGAGGTTGCGCACCAACTGGTCGTCGTCGGGGCAACGCAGGGCGTCCATAGCACGGTCGAGACGGGCGTCGAGGTTCCAAGCGTCGTGCTGGTCAAGCAATTCCGTAAGTTCGCCTTGACGCGCAATGAGTTTGTCGAAATCGGCATCAGGTTCGGCAAAAGCGTTATTGACTGCCTCATATTCTTTGAGCAAATCGACAGTCTCCTGCACAGCCTCCTGCACCACCTCTTTGACGGTCTTGTTGTCGTCGAGTTTCGGTTCCTGCTCGAGATAGCCCACGCTATAGCCAGGCGAGAAAACCACCTCGCCCTGATAGTCCTTATCAACGCCGGCAATGATTTTCAAAAGCGACGATTTGCCCGAACCGTTAAGACCGATGATGCCGATTTTGGCACCATAAAAGAAAGAGAGGTATATATCCTTAAGAATCTGACGCGAAGGGGGTATGAGTTTGCCCACGCCCACCATCGAGAAAATGATTTTTTTGTCGTCTGCCATCGTAATTCTATTTTATTAATGGGTTTCTACAAATATAAACTACCATGAACCATTGATGATTTTTTCGTGGTATATTCGTAGTAATTCGTGTTATGATTAGTTTCGTATAGATAAAACAGAAAGTTGAATTTTCGATTCGAAATCCAACTTTCTAATACCTTAAAATTATAGGTCGCTTTCAAACTTAATATCCTTCACCCTCAACTGCATCTCCGTCTTGCCGTTCCAGTGGTTTTCCTCAAGCATATAGCACAGACTGAAATTCTCGCCAGCCCTGACTCTCGGAAGGTTGTCGCCAAGTTGGAAGCCTATGGCAGGGAACGAGGGGCTGCGCGATTCGAGCGAGATGGCGGAGAAACGAAGATGGTTGGAGCCCACGATGCGAGGCGGCGGGTCTCCAGCATTAACAAGATGGCGCGACAAGAAAACCGGCACATTGTTTTCGGGTCCGAACGGCGCAAACTGTTTCAGGATACGCAGGAATTTAGGCGTGAGGTGTTCGCCGAAACTCACCTCGGCGTCAATCTCGATTTCGGGAGTCTCGGCCTCGACGGGCATGGTGGTGGCAACCACATGCTCGAAGCGCTGTTTGAAAGCCTCGAAATTCTCGGCACGGAGCGACACACCTGCCGCACAGCGATGGCCGCCGAAATGCTCAAGCAGGTCGGCACAGGCCTCGAGGGCGGTATGGACGTCAAACTCCTTGAACGAGCGAGCCGAGCCAACAATAAGATTGTCTGCCGACCGAGTGAAAATGATGGTGGGCTTATAGTAAGCCTCCACAAGGCGCGACGCCACGATGCCAACCACGCCCTTGTGCCACGTCTCGTCGTAGAGCACGAGCGATTTGCTTTCGCGCATCACCGGGTCGGCCTCCACACGCTGTTTTGCCGTCTCGGTGGCGGTGGAGTCAAGGTCTTTGCGGTCGCGGTTGTAGGAGTCTATCTCACTTGCCAACTGGCGGGCCTGCACGAAATTGTCGCACAGCAACAGGCGCACCGAGTCGTAGGCGCTATGCAGACGGCCTGCGGCGTTGAGGCGCGGACCTATGAGGAATATAAGGTCGCTGATGCCCAGTTCGCGACGGAAATAGGACTTGTCGTTAGGATTTTTCTGCTTCTCGGCCTCGGTGCGACGTTCCACATGACCGTAGCCAAGTATGGCCTCGATGCCGGGACGCGGACGGGTGTTGATGACCTTCAAGCCGAAGTATGCCAGCACACGGTTCTCGCCCATGATAGGCACGATGTCTGAAGCAATGCTGAGAGCCACGAGGTCGAGATACTTGAGCAGCACGACCTTCATCTCCTCGCGCAGAGCGCGGTTCTCCTCGGAGAGCGTAGCGACGTCGTCGCACAGACGCACACCGAGACGGCTTTCCACATGAGCCTCGACAATCTTGAAGCCGATGCCGCAGCCCGACAACTCCTTGTAGGGATAGGGGCAGTCGGCGCGCTTGGGGTCGAGCACCGCCACGGCACGCGGCAGTTCGTCGCCAGGCAGATGGTGGTCGCCGATGATGAAGTCGATGCCTCGTTCGGCAGCATAGTCCACCTGCTCCACAGCCTTGATGCCGCAGTCGAGCGCAATGATGAGTTTCACACCAGTGCGCTGCGCCACATCGATACCCTGGAACGAGATTCCATAGCCCTCGGTGTCGCGGTCAGGAATGTAGAAATCAATATTTTCGTGAATTGTCGCAAGATAGGAATACAGCAGAGCCACTGCCGATGTGCCATCGACATCATAGTCGCCATAAACCATAATGCGCTCGCCGTGCTCTATTGCCGCCTCGATGCGGTCTATGGCACGGTCCATGTCTTTCATAATGAAAGGATCATGAATCTGGTCTAATGAGGGACGGAAGAAACGACGTGCTTCCTCAAACGTCTTCACACCACGTTCGACAAGTAACGTGGCGATGATTTTGTCAACACCTAGCGATTCCGCAAGTTCCTCAACAGCCTTTATTTCATAATCTTTTCTTAAATTCCAACGTTTACTTTTCATCATTTTCTGCAGTCAAAAGTACAAAATTTTTATAAATAATTCTTAAAAAACATATCACCCGCTGTTTGTTAAAAAGTTAGACGGAGGAAGGACTAAACAATGAAAAGAAATTTATACCTTTGACGATTGTACCAGTACAGTACACACAAAGCAAACAAATAACAATCAATAAAATAAATTATCATGAAGATATTAGTTCTAAACTGCGGAAGTTCATCTATCAAGTATCAACTCATTGACATGCAGGGTACCGACGCCAAGGTGATGGCAAAAGGTCTGCTGGAGCGTATAGGCCTGCCAATGGGAGAATTCACACACAAATACCGTGGTGAGAAACACTACGAGCAGGTGCCCATTGCCGACCATACGGCTGGCATTCAGATTGTGTTGAAAGCCCTTGTCGATGAGAAACTTGGCGTCATCAAGAGTCTTGACGAGATTGGCGCCGTAGGACACCGTGTGGCACAGGGCGGCGAGAAATTCCCCAACAGTTGCGTTATCAACGACGAGGTTATCGAGGCCATCGAGAGCCTGAAAGACCTCGCCCCGCTGCATACCCCCGGCAACCTGCAGGGCATTCGCGCCATGCAGAAAGTGCTACCCAACGTGAAGCAGGTGGCAGTGTTCGACACCTCGTTCCACCAGACCATTCCGCCCAAGGCCTTCCTCTACGGCCTGCCCTACGAATACTATCAGAAATACCGTATGCGCCGCTATGGTTTCCACGGCACCAGCCACCGCTTCGTGGCCGAGAAGGGCGCCAAAATGATTGGCAAGGACTGGCAAGACCTTAAAATCATCAGTTGCCACCTCGGCAGCGGTGCCTCAATCTGCGCCATAGACCACGGCAAATCGGTTGACACCTCTATGGGTATGACTCCGCTGGAGGGTCTTATCATGGGCTCGCGCTGCGGCGATGTGGACCCCGGCGCACTCATTTTCCTGATGGAGAAAGAGAACCTTACGCCCGACGACCTGAGCAAACTGCTCAACAAAAAGAGCGGCCTCATAGGCGTCACCGGCGACAAACAGGATATGCGCGACGTGCGTGCCGGTCGCGATGCTGGCGACGAGCGCGCCACCTACGCCTTCGATATGTTTGCACTCCGCGTCAAGAAATATATCGGTGCCTATATGGCCGAGATGAACGGCTGCGACCTGCTCATCATGACCGGTGGCATTGGCGAGAACGCATGGTTTATGCGCAAACCCATACTGCAGAACATGGAGTTCCTCGGCATAGAGTTTGACGCCGCTGCCAGCGACGAGATGATGGGCGAGGACAAGATTATCAGCAAGCCCACTTCGCGCATACCCGTGGCGGTTGTAACCACCGACGAGGAATATGTCATAGCATCCGACACCTACCGCCTCGTGCAGTAAGGTAAGGCATAGGCCTCGGCAACAATATAACACAATGAAAACCAAAAGCCAGTCGGGTGCGCCAAGGCGCGGCTCGATTGGCTTTTTCTAAAAAAACAAGCCATTAATATGAAGAGAGTATTTCTGCTGGTGGCGTTTGCCATCGCCATTGCGTCGGCAGCCACGGCACAGTCCTACGGCTCGAGCAACAAGAAAGCCATTCGCAGTTACGAGCAAGGCGTGGTGGCCATGCATCAAGGCAATACGAACAAAGCCCTCGATTATTTTGCCGCCTCGCTCAAGGCAGACCCCGATTTCAACGAGGTGCATCTCACCATTGCCGACATACTTCTGGAACAAGGCTCATACGACAAAGCCATTGCGCACTACGAGGCTTTTCTCCAGAAGGACAAGAAATACCCCAAATGGCAAGAGACTGCACGCCGAGGCATAGAGACAGCACAATTCCGCAAGTACTCGCTGGCGCACCCCGTGCCGTTCAAGCCCGAAAACCTTGGCGCAGCCATAAACAGCACCGATGACGAATACCTGCCAACACTCACCGTTGACGGGCAGACGCTTATCTTCACCCGCCGTTTCCCAGCCAACGAAAAGACCATACACACAGCACCGCTGGAAGAGGATTTCTATATCTCGACCCTTGTTGACGGCAAATGGACCAAGGCACAGAGAATGAAAGAGCCTGTGAACTCGCATGACAACGAGGGCGCGCAATGTATCTCGCAGGATGGCCGCATAATGTTTTTCACCGCCTGCGGACGCAACGACGGCGCAGGGCGCTGCGACCTATATATGTGTACGCGTAAAGGCGAGAAATGGAGCAAGCCACGCAACCTCGGCCCCGCCGTGAACAGCGCGGGCTGGGAGTCGCAGCCGTCGTTCTCTATTGACGGCAAGACGCTTTATTTCGCCTCCGACCGTCGCGGCGGCTATGGCGGCATGGACATATGGAAGACCACCTTCAGCGGCGGCAAATGGAGCGCGCCCGAAAACCTCGGCCCAACCATCAACACCCCTGGCAACGAGATGAGCCCCTACATGCACTATAACGACCGCACGCTTTATTTCTCGTCGGACGGACACACCGGCATGGGCGGCATGGACCTATTCAAGTCGGAGAAAGACGCCGACGGCAAATGGACAAAGCCCGTAAACCTTGGCTACCCCATCAACACCGACGGCGACGAGAGCACGCTCATAGTGTCTGCCGACGGCAAGACGGCCATCTTCTCGTCGGAGCGACTGAACGGCTATGGAAAACAAGACCTCTTCCAATTCACACTGCCCAGCGAAGCGCAGGCCATGCCCGTAACCTACCAAAAGGGCATAACCTACGACAAAAAGACCAACCAGCGCATATCGGCATCGGTACAAGTTATTGACGTTGCCACAGGCCAGCAGGTGGCAGCCACCACGAGCGACGGCACCGACGGCCGCTTTATGGTCAGCCTGCCCGCCAACGCCACATACGCGCTGCACGTCTCGGCCAAAGGCTACCTGTTCTATTCGGAGAACTTCGACTTCAAGGCTGGCATAGGCGAGGTTCCCGCACCTCTCGACGTGCCGCTGTCACCCATAGAGATAGGCGAAGAGATAACGCTGCGCAATGTTTTCTTCGAATCGTCGAAATACGACCTTCTGCCAACCTCTCATGTTGAACTGCAAAAGGTTGTGGACCTGCTGAAAAACAATCCCGAACTGAATGTGGAACTCGCAGGCCATACCGACAACACTGGCGGTAAGGAGATGAACCAGCGCCTGTCGGAGAACCGAGCCAAGGCTGTGTACGAATACCTTGTGGAGAAAGGCATAGACGCCAGCCGCCTCTCATACAAAGGCTACGGAGCGTCGCGACCAGTGGCGACCAACGACACCGAGGAAGGCAAAGCCGCCAACCGCCGCACGACGCTGGAAATAGTAAAATAGTCTGAAACCATAACGCCTATATTCACTATAGGAGCAATAATAGAGCACATGAAAAAGAAAGTCATAATCCTTACTGGTGCCGGCATAAGCGCCGAGAGCGGCATCAGCACTTTTCGCGACAGCGACGGTCTGTGGGAACAGTACCGCGTGGAAGACGTGGCGACCCACGAAGCCTACGTCCGCAATCCCGCCCTGGTGCTGAACTTCTACAACGAGCGCCGCCACCAACTCTACGAGGTGGAACCCAACGAGGGACATCGACAACTGGTGCGCCTCGAAAAGTATTACGATGTGCATATCATAACGCAGAATATCGACAACCTGCATGAACGTGCTGGCTCAACCAACGTGCTGCACCTACATGGCGAACTGGGCAAAGCACGCAGCGAGCGCGACGACAACCTTATAATAGAGATAGGCGACCGCGACATAAAACTCGGCGACAAAGCCCCCGACGGTGCGCAACTGCGTCCGCATATCGTGTGGTTTGGCGAGGCAGTGCCTAACATCGAGCCAGCCTCCCACTTATGCGAAAAAGCCGACTACTTCATTGTGATAGGCACCTCGATGAACGTCTATCCCGCCGCTGGCCTTATCCACTATGTGCCGCGCGGAGTGCCATGCTATCTTGTTGACCCAAAAGCCGTGCCTATCTCACGTCCGATAAAGATAGTACAAGAAAAAGCCGGCACTGGCGTAAAGAAAGTGGTTGACGAACTAATCGCGCTTGCCTCAAAATAAGAGTCATAGGCACCTAATTCCGAGAAAAAGACTACCTTTGCAAGGCAAAACAAGTCCAAGCGAAAAAGAATAAAAACACTGATAAACAATATGAAACAAGACCTCTTAATCTACAATACCCTTTCTCGTCAGAAAGAACTCTTCAAACCCGTACACGAAGGCCATGTGGGAATGTATGTCTGCGGTCCTACCGTCTATGGCGACGGCCATCTGGGTCACGCACGTCCCGCCATCACATTCGACGTGGTGTTCCGCTATCTGCAGCATTTAGGCTATAAGGTACGCTATGTGCGTAACATTACCGACGTGGGACACTTGGAACACGATGCCGACGACGGCGAGGACAAGATTGCAAAGAAAGCACGCCTCGAACAACTGGAGCCCATGGAGGTGGCGCAATACTACACCAACCGCTACCACGCCGCCATGGACGCCCTCGGAGTGCTGCGCCCCAGCATCGAGCCTCACGCCTCGGGCCACATCATCGAGCAGATAGAACTCGTTAAAGAGATTTTGGACAAAGGTCTGGCATACGAAAGCAACGGCTCGGTCTATTTTGACGTCAACAAATATCAAGAGCAGACAAAACAATATGGTCGTCTGAGCGGTCGCGTGCTGGAAGAGATGCTCTCCACCACTCGCGAACTCGACGGACAAGAGGAGAAACACAACACCGCCGACTTCGCGCTCTGGAAGAAAGCAGCCCCCGAGCACATCATGCGCTGGCCCTCGCCTTGGAGCAACGGTTTCCCCGGCTGGCACACCGAGTGCACCGCTATGGGCAGCAAATATCTTGGCGACTATTTCGACATCCACGGCGGCGGCATGGACCTCATCTTCCCCCACCACGAGAGCGAGATTGCACAAAAGACAGCAGTATGCGGCCACGGCCCCTGCAAATACTGGATGCACAACAACATGATTACTATCAACGGGCAGAAGATGGGCAAGTCGCTGGGCAACTTCATCACTCTCGATGAGTTTTTCACCGGCAGCCACAAGGACAAGGACGGCAACGAGATGCTCGCCCAGCCCTACAGCCCAATGACCATCCGCTTCTTCATTCTGCAAGCCCACTACCGCGGCACCGTTGACTTCAGCAACGAGGCTCTCATCGCCGCCGAAAAAGGCTTTGCCCGCCTCACCCAAGCCTACCACCTTTTCAAGAACCTGCAAGCCAGCAAGGAAAGTTCTATCGACATCAGCGGCTACCGTCAGAAATGCTATGATGCAATGAACGACGACTTCAACACTCCGATTCTCATTGCACACCTTTTCGACCTTGCCAAAGTCATCAACCAGGTGAACGACCACCACGCCACCCTCACGCAGGCCGACATAGACGAGGTTAAATCGATATTCGACACCTTCCTGTTTGAGATTCTTGGAATGCGCGACGAGGCCACGAGCGACAACAGCGCGCTGATTGACGGTCTGATGCAGATGATTCTCGACATCCGTGCCACCGCTAAAACCAACAAAGACTGGGCCACGAGCGACAAGATTCGCGACAGCCTCGGCGCCCTGGGTGTTGTTGTAAAAGACGGCAAGGACGGCGCCACCTACGAACTGAAATAGATAATCAAAGGGAAACATAGGAATGTCTATGCTTCCCTTTACATTCCTATAATATCATAGGGAAACCCATGCACCTGACAACCGACTATCCGTGGTATTTCATACTCTTCTGCATTATGGCAGGAGCGGTATATGCTTTTCTGCTCTACTATAAACAACAAGAGGACAAACGTCTGCGTCGCTGGCTTGCCGCTCTGCGATTTGTCAGCATCACGGCCATAGCCTTTCTGCTCTTGGCGCCGCTGTTCAAACATCAACGCCATCAGAAGGAGAAGCCCATAATCATTCTGGCGCAGGACAACAGCCAGTCGGTCGCAATGAGGAGCAATAACGCCTCCGTTTACGCCTCTGAAATCAAAGCGCTGCTGAAAGATTTGCGCAAAGACTATGATGTGCAGACCTACACCTACGGCAGCCAACTCTCGCAATGCGACACCACCAGCAACACCGAGCGAGCCACCGATATGTCGATGGCGCTGTCGGAACTGCGCCAACGCTACGAAGGCCGCAACGTGGGGGCAATGATTATGAGCGGAGACGGACTCTACAACGCAGGGCAGAACCCCGTTTCGACGGCGACACTCCCCTACCCCCTATACACCATTGTGCTTGGCGACACCACGCCGCAACGCGATGCCGCCATAGCGCACCTACGATACAACCGCGTGGCATATCTCGGCAACGACTTCCCCGTGTCGTTTCAAATTAGAGCCTCGCGCCTGAGCGGACAGCACGCTCGCATAGCCATACGTCACAAAGGTCGCGAACTGTATTCCGACCATGCGGACTATGAACAGGAAGAAAGCGTGCGCGACATCAACATCACGCTGCCAGCCGACGAAGCAGGATTGCAGACCTACACTATCAGCCTCACGCCCGTAAAAGGCGAGGCTTCGACACAAAACAACACTGCGTCGTTCACCGTAGAAGTCATAGACGGTCACCAGAAAATAGCCTTGCTGTCTGCCGCGCCACACCCCGACATCGCTGCCTTGTGCCGCAGCATTGAGACATCTCCGAACTACACCGTGGATTGCTTCACCAATGGCGAATGGCGCAAGACACAGCACGACTGGAAAAAAGAATACGACCTTCTGATACTGCACAATCTGCCACAGCGAGGCACGTCGCTCGACATGGACATCACACAGATACCGACAATAATGATTGTTGGCGCGCAGACAGACCTGTCGCATTTCAACTCGCTGAAATGCGGAGTGGAGATTGACACCAAACTCGACAAGCAGAACGAATGCGAGCCCGTAGCCAACGGCAGTTTTGCCAACTTCACCCTCGAATATTTCTCTCCCGACGGACTGCCACCGCTTTCTTCGCCCTTTGGCGACTATCGCAGCGCTGCCAACACCGCCTCGCTGCTTTATGCGCGCGTAGGCAATATTGCCACCGAGCAGCCTCTCATTGCTTTCTCTCAACGCCAAGGCATACGCCGCGCTATGGTTTTCGGCGAAGGTCTATGGCGCTGGCGCCTACACGATTATCGCGAGCATAACAACTTCGACGGCTTCGACGAACTGATAAACAAGATGGTGGTTTACACCGCTCTCAATATCAACAAAGAGCGGCTGCACACCGAGTGCAAGCACATATATGGCGACAACGAGGCAGTGGTGATAGACGCCACATTCTACAACGACAACTTTGAGCCCACCAACCAGCCCGATGCAAAAATAGAGATTAACGGCGCAGAATACCAATTTGCCAAAAGCGGCAACGGCTATCGGCTCAACCTCGGCATGATGGACACCGGCATATACCATTATACGGCGAGGGTGTTTTTCGCAGGACAAAATTTCGCATCTAAAGGCACCTTCGTGGTTGAAAGCCAAAACCTTGAAAGCAACAGTCTCATGGCCAACCACTCGCTAATGAACAGCCTCGCACAACACAACGGCGGCATCATGCTCTACCCCGACCAAATAGGGCAACTGCCAGAACTGCTGCGACAGAACGGAAATATCAAACCTGTAATTTACACCCACACGACATATAGCGAACTGATAAACCTGCCACTACTATTCATACTCATCATTCTGCTACTGACAGTCGAATGGGTGGCGCGCAAATACAACGGAGTATTATAAACCATGCCATCAAACGACAAAAAAAACAGGATTTTTTATTGGGAGCGCCTCATTAGCATGACGACCTGCGTCATGATTCTTGCCGCAGTGGCACTCCAAAAGAACGGGACCCTGTTCGGCACGCCAGCCGACAAGTTGATAAACCACAAAGTAGAACAGCAAGAGACGCCCATATCTGACACACTGCAGGTGCTGACTGACGGGACTCTCGTTGTGAGCACCATGCCGCTCGCGTCATCGGTGAATGGCTATAGTGGTCCAACTCCGCTATCAATAAAAGTTAAAAACGGTATAATAGAAAACATCGAGAGCGAAAAGAACTCAGAGACTCCAGACTTTTATAGTTCGGCATGCGAAAAAATCTTTCCCCAATACATTGGTAAAAGTGTAGATGACGCACTTGCCTCGCAAGTTGACGTAATGTCTGGCGCCACCTATTCGTCCGTAGCAATCATCGAGAACATGACACGCGGGCTGGCGTATGTACAGCCACACGTGTCGGAACAAACCACAGAGATAAGCGAGACGCCCAGCGCCGTGCCTCTTTCTCCAGGCAAGATTGTGGCAAGCATTATAGTCATACTGATGGGCTTACTGCTTCCCAACTGGCTGCGAAGCAAAGGCTACCGACTGCTGCAACTGCTGCTCAACATCATTGTTCTCGGCTTTTGGTGCAGCGCGTTTGTTAGTTACTCGCTCGTTGTCAACTTTCTTGCCAACGGCATCAACTTCTCCACCGCGCTCATCACACTTATTCTTTTGGCAGTCATCATGCTCACCTCACTTTTGGGACGCACACGCCACTATTGTTTCTGGCTTTGCCCGCTGGGGTCGGCACAGGAATTCATCTATCGCATCTCGCCATTCAAACGCAAGATTGGCGACAAGACGCAGCGCATACTCACCTATGCTCGATGGGTGTTATGGGCTGTGCTGATGCTACTGATGTGGACAGGCGTGTGGTTTGAATGGATGGACTACGAGTTGTTCGCCATCTTCCTCTTCCAAAAGATAGGATGGGTTGTGGCTGTGCTGGCAGGAATTTTCGGCGTACTCTCCATCTTTGTGTCGCGCCCCTACTGCCGTTTTGTATGTCCCACGGGCTGCATGCTACAAGTGATTGCAAACAAAAAATTAGAAACCCAAATGTAACCAAGATATGAAAGCGTCAATTTTTCTTAACCTTATTCTTGCCATAGCACTGGTGGCGCTCACCATCATGTGCGTAATACAACGCAAAACCATTAAGGAAGCGACTCCCGCAGACGAAATCGAGAGCGAAGAGACCTCCATCAAGGAATGGCGACAGATACCTATCGACTCCGCCAACCTCAACTGTTTCAAAATCTTCCAAGATGCAGCCGCCCTCACTGTTGGCAAGCCCGACTCTATGAACTCTATGACCATAGGCTGGGGCAGCCTCGGCATCATCTGGGGCAAAGACCGCCACACCATCACCGTATATGTGCGCCACAGCCGTTTCACGCACCATCTAATGGAGCAAAACGAGACCTTCACCGTCGAGGCTTTTGCACCCGAATATGCCGACAAGTTGCAATATCTCGGAACTGCATCAGGACGTGACGAAAACAAAATGAAAGGCAGCGGACTGACCGTAAAGACCATGCCCTGCGGAGCGCCAGCCTTTGAAGAAGGCAACCTGATACTTGAATGTCGCAAGATTTTCACCACCGACTACGCCACCACGCAGATGGACTCCTCCATTGTGCAACGCTGGTACACCAAAGGAGAGGACTTCGACAACGTCCACACAGCCTATGTCGGCGAGATTATCGGCGTGTGGGTAAAATAGTTCACAGGCAATTACACTCCCCTTTTCGACAATAAACGACAAACAAATATGCATAATCATTGATTTTATGTATATTTGCAAATCTTTTCAAAACAACAACACAACAAACATACAATAACAATGACACTTCTTGAACAAATTCGCGCCAAGGCACGCTATGCCAACAAATGCATAGTCTTGGCAGAAGGTACGGAAGAACGCACCCTCAAGGCCGCCGACTTCATCCTCGGCGAAGGTCTCTCACGCATCATCCTGCTCGGCAACGTCGATGAGATACACCAACTTGCCGAAAAATGGGCTCTCCACAATATCGACAAAGCACGCATCATCGACCCCGTGAACAACGAGAAAAAAGAGTTTTATGCCGAGATGCTGTGCGAAATCCGCAAAAAGAAAGGCATGCAGATGGACGAGGCCATGCGCCTTGTGCAAGACCCGCTGTATCTAGCCTGTCTCCTTATCAAGAACGGCGAGGCCGACGGCGAAGTGGCTGGCGCACGCAACGCTACGGGCGACGTGCTGCGTCCCGCATTCCAGATTGTCAAGACACAGCCTGGCATCAGCGTGGTGAGCGGTGCCTATATCATGATTTTGAAGGACAAGCACTACGGCGAGAACGGCATGATGGTGTTTGCCGACTGTGCTGCCACCCCATGTCCCTCGGCTGCCGAACTGGGTCAGATTGCCGTCGTGTCGGCACAGACCGCTAAAAACATCGGCGGTTTTGAAGAACCCCGCGTAGCAATACTGAGTTTCAGCACCAAAGGTAGCGCAAAACACGAACTGGTGGACAAAGTCATCGAGGCTACCAAGATAGCACACGAACTTGACCCCAACGTGCGTTTGGACGGCGAACTGCAAGCCGATGCCGCCATCGTTCCCAAGGTGGCCGTGACCAAGGCTCCGCAGAGCGACATTGCCGGTAAAGCCAACGTATTGGTATTCCCCGACCTGCAAAGCGGCAATATCTGCTACAAACTGGTGCAGCGTCTTGCTGGTGCCGAAGCCATCGGACCTATCATGCAAGGCATGGCCGCCCCCATCAACGACCTCAGCCGTGGATGCAGCGTGGAAGATGTCATCAACGTGGTTTGCATCACCGCCTTCCAGGCAGCAGCAGCGAAAAAATAATTTGAAATCGGATAACGACGATACGCCGTTTCTACATTTCATCTTATAAATAACCATTTATTAACCCATAAAACCAAACAAACTATGAAAAAATATGTTTGCAAAGTCTGTGGCTATGTCTATGACCCCGCCAACGGAGACCCTGACAGTGGAATAGCCCCCGGCACCGCTTTCGAAGACATCCCAGCCGACTGGGTATGCCCCATCTGCGGTGTTGGTAAAGACGATTTCGAAGAAGAATAAGAAATCTCTTTACTCGCAAAAAAACGGAGCATTTTGTCTGCTCCGTTTTTTTTGTTACCTTTGCAAACTGAAGCAGTCTGTTTTTTCTGACAAAAATAGGGCTTACTTAAAACTCAAATATCGAAACAGAATGAAAATTGCCGTTGCCGGAACCGGATATGTCGGTCTTTCCATTGCCACCCTCTTGGCTCAACATCACGAAGTTACCGCCGTTGACATTGTCGAAGAACGTGTAGATAAGGTCAACCACCGCCAGTCGCCGATACAAGACGAATACATAGAGCGTTTCTTTGCCGAAGACCTCGCTCTGCAACGTGGCGAGAAAAAAGATGACTTCATTTTGCAAAAACCTTTGAGTCTCGTGGCAACACTTGACTACGAGAAAGGCTATAAAGACGCCGCCTATGTAGTGATAGCCGCTCCTACCAACTACGACAGCGTAAAAAACTTTTTCGATACCTCGGCAGTGGAAGACGTGATAGAGAAAGTGATGCGCGTGAACCCCGACGCCATTATGGTCATCAAGAGCACCATACCCGTAGGCTACACCGAAAGCATACGCGCAAAAACCGGCTCGGACAACATCATTTTTGCTCCCGAATTTCTGCGCGAATCCAAAGCGTTGTACGACAACCTCTATCCGAGCCGCATAATAGTTGGCTATCCCACGGGCGACAAACGCTTGGAGGAGAAAGCACGCAACTTTGCCAACATTATTGAAGAAGGCGCAATACAGAAAGATACGCCCATTCTGCTTATGGGCTGCACCGAGGCCGAAGCCGTGAAACTCTTTGCCAACACATACCTTGCCCTGCGCGTAAGTTATTTCAACGAACTTGACACCTACGCTGAGATGAAAGGTCTTGACACGCAGCACATAATCGAAGGCGTTTGTCTCGACCCACGTATTGGAACTCATTACAACAACCCCAGTTTCGGCTATGGCGGCTACTGCCTACCCAAAGACACGAAGCAACTGCTGGCCAACTATGCCGACGTACCTGAAGACCTGATTCGTGCTATAGTTGACAGCAACCGTACCCGCAAAGATTTCATTGCCAACCAGGTGTTGCAAAAAGCCGGCTACTACGACTATTATGAGCGTGGCGACTATGGGTCGGCAGAAGAGCGTGAGTGCATAGTCGGCGTCTATCGTCTGACAATGAAAAGCAACAGCGACAACTTCCGTCAGAGCAGCATACAGGGCGTGATGAAACGCATCAAAGCCAAAGGCGCGACAGTCATAATCTACGAGCCCACTCTCGAAGACGGCAGTACCTTTTTCGGCAGCAAGGTCGTGAACGACATCAAACTCTTCAAAGAATTGAGTCAGGCCATCATAGCCAACCGCTACGACAGCATACTCGACGATGTGAAAGAGAAAGTCTATACCCGCGACATCTTCAAACGCGACTAAAAACAAAATCACAAGAAATAAAAGGGCTGACAAATTTGTTGTCAGCTTTTTTTATTTGCAGATGCGACTAATGGTAAGCCGCGTCTGATGTATTCGGACTATTGTTTCGTTTGAAACATTTTTTTGTAGCGATCTATTACCTCGTCTATTTCTTGTGGCACCGGGCCATCGACAACCAGCACAAACTCACGAGGCTTGAGCGTTTGTTCTACCAGAACACTGCGTAGGGCTCGGTCGAAAAAGACGGGATTGTCACCCTTATAGACCGACATCGTAAGCGAGAAATCGCCATATCCTTTTTCTGACAAAGCAGACGGCATGGGCAATGGCGCAGTGCGTAACATCTTGAAAAGCCATCCACGGACAAAACTTGGAGCAAGATACTCGCCACCAAAACGTTTTGTGACATTATAAATGTAGCGCGGGAACGAAATCAGCCGCTCTTTAAGCATTAATCGCTGTATGCCAGACTCACTCTTAAAATAGCGCCAACCGCCACGACGCCGATACATATCGGCACCCGTGCGCACATTGACCAGAACTTCTGGTATATTGCCAAAGCGGCAGCCCGCCTTCATCATTCTTACCCACAAATAATAGTCCTCGTTCCAAAACCAATCGATATAGCCACCCACACCCATAATGTCGTCTTTCTTAAACATTACGGTAACTTGGTTCATCGCACAGCGCGACCTCATCTCGGTGATGATTCCTTCGTGTTTGAGTGGAACTTGCCGAGACTGTTTGATGCAATCTTCCAACCCAACAAATTCGTTTATTTGTCCGCCAACAACAGACAAGTCGGGATTAGCCGAAAACGCCGACATCTGCAACTCAAACCTACACGGCACCGAAACATCATCGCTATCCATAAGCGCGACATAAGGATAGGACGACAAATCTATACCTTTCTGACGTGCCTTAGCATGCTGCTGATTGGTTTCAAAACGAAAAACACGAAAAACCATATTATACTTTTTTACAATAACCAAATGGAACGATAATGCAATCTTTCATCAACTCTTGAAAGAACGTGCTATTTCCTCTTGACGCAGAAGCGAATAGAGGTTATAAATTAAAGGCGATTTCTCTCCTAGTTTACCTATGAGGCTGCGGAATGGATAGAGACAGGCAACAGCGACGCCCACCAGCGGATGATAAACCACGTTGAGTCGGCAATAGGAAAACCTAAAGCCAAGAACACGACAGAGAAACTGCTGATACTGTGTTTCGTGGCGGATGTTGCGCTCGCCATCGCTCACACAATAAAAATGACGTTTGTTTAGATACTCGTCACACAGCGTGAACGCAAGTCCGGCATTAATCTCCTTCTTCAAATAGTCGGGGTCAACTTTCACAACCTGAAGCGAAACGATATCGCCTATCAACATGCAGAAAGCATATCCGACAAGACGATTTTCCGACTTTTCGACACAGCCCCAACACTCCATCTGCGACATCTGTTCTTTTATTGTCGCAAAAAAAGACTCTTTCTCCAAATGAGGTCTGTACTTTGCCGGATATTTAGCAAACGATGCGCAAGCCACGTCCCACATCTGCGAAATCAAAATATCATCACCCGGCATTATCCGAACATAATCGGCATTTTTCAGACCTTGACGTATGCGATAGCGCTGTTTTGTATCAAGAGCATCGAGCGATATTGGTTTGTCTCGCAAGCAGTACCACCATTGCGACTGCTCGAAGGCATCATAATCCGAAGTCCAACGAGCAAAGAGCACACGCTGACGCAACACCTGTCGACGCGCATCCCTGCGAATGACCTGCTGGTCGGAAGGGATAGAACGTCCGGTGGGGTCGGTGAGCAGCAATGCTCCATTATATCGTAGCCAGGTGATTGTAGAGTCGCTCACTGTTGTGTGTATCGTAGAGTGGAAATTCTTTTTTATGCGCATCAAGGAATGCCTCGGAGACGGCAAAATCATGCTGTGCCGACTGTTCAATAAGACTCAAAAGTGCGTTTTCGTCATCGCACCATTGCCCAAACGGATTGTCGTGATAGTCGAAATAGCCTTTACCATATTGGTATTTACGGTATTTCTCTTCGTCGAACTGGTAGAAAAGGACAGGACGACGCATATACACGACATCGAAAAACACGCTGCTATAATCAGTTATGAGCATGTGGGCGGATTTAAGCACGTCTTGTATGTCGTGGTCGCACCACGAGGCCACTGTTACTGCGGGCTGGACATCGCCTATAAGGTGGAGATAAGGCTGAATATTGTGATGTGGATAGAATACGACATCAAGATCATATTGCTCGGCCAACGCTTGCAGACGAGGAGACGAAAGTAGCGAGCGCCAACGGCATATGTATTCGGAATGAGCCACATCAGATGCGGTATCGGAGTGTTTTTTAGAATTGATATTAAACCAATAGCGCCAAGTAGGCATTATCACTATGCGACGTCGTTCGGGGCGAGGCTCGTGCAAGGCATCGAACCGAGAAAGTCCGAACATACGGATAGTGCCAGCAGGATAGCCGAAACGTTCCTCGACATAACGTGTTTCAGACACCGATGACGTTATGAAACACTCTATAAACGAACGGTCGGCATAGAGCCAGCGCAAATCGTTGATGATTACGCCATGCTGAAGAAAGATATTGCGCACCTTGAAAATGCCATTCAGTTCAAAAAACTGACACACGGCAGCATTGGGCTTGCCGCCCTTATTAGAACTAATATTGAACTGACAGCAGAAATAGACAATCCAATGGCGCAGACTGCCATACTCAATAACAGAGCCCAACTGACGCACCTTCGCATAGTCAACCGAACGCCGCTTTATGGCATAAAGAACGTGTCTGTCAGGATGAGTCTGACGCATATAGCGGAAGAAATGATAGCCGTTGTCGCGAGCCTCGGCGGGTTCCTCACACACAAGCCATGTGTCGGCATAGCGAGACCTATAGAATGGGCGCAGGCAAAGTGCCAAAAACATTGGAAAGATGGAAAGCCAGTCTTTGAGTTTCACATCTTGCAGACGCTCCACGAGATAAGAGATTTTCATCATAGGCTTGTCGCAATGGGACTGCAAAGATACTAAAAATAATAGGACCAATGTGTTTGCCCTATTACGAAAGTATCTTAACCTTCGATTTTCTCTTGATGCCGATTGAAGAAGAAAAAGAAAAGCCCGTAGCCCATAGTCAGCACAAGGACACACAGCAAGGCATACATATTCCTATCGGAAACAAGGAAATAGCCAATATTGATGAGCAGTTGCAACACCGCGTAAAATATCGACACACGAAGATGCGGCACGTGCAATTCGTTGGCAATAGTCTCGTAGAGATGCTCGCGATGAGGCTCAAAAATATTCTTACCTGTCAAAAAACGTTTGGTGATGGTGAGCAATCCGTCAGCAAGAAACACGATAATGAATGTCAAAACGCTCACTGCCGTGCCGCCATACAACTGCCCCTTGACATAAAGCACGAGTAGATAAATAATAATCAAGCCCATGACCACCGAGCCGACATCGCCCGAAAAACAGCGGGCACGCTTACGGCAGTTGAAGAAAGCAAAAACCACAAGTCCGAGCAAAACGGTGTAGATAAATGCATCATCAACAAAATGGAACTCAAACTGATTGGCAGCGGCAAGGGTGCCTACCACCACAATGCTATAGAGTGCCAGCATACCATTGAGGCCGTCCATAAAATTATAGACATTAAGTATGCCGACAAAAACTATCACGACTACAAGTATCTTCCAAGTCTCGACCCCCGCCACAAAAGCATAGAAGGAGATAAGCACTGTGGCAATCTGCACCAACATACGCAGCCAAGACGGAAGGCCTCGCACGTCATCGGCGAAACAGACCACGGCAAGCAACATGGCACTGGCCAGTAGTCGCCACATTTCGCCATCGAGCGACGACCAATGAAACACCGCATAAACCACAAGCGAGAGAAAGAAAATTATTCCGCCTCCTCGAAGCGTGAGCCTATGATGCGACGAGCGTTCGTTTGGTCGGTCAACAATACCCAAACGGCGTGCAATGAAGAAATATGACAATTCGAGTCCGATGAGAAGCGCCAAGGCTATAACAAGATAAAGTAGCATTGCGAAAAAGATTTGTTATTTATTAACGCAGAAATTTGAGATTTAGTGCTTTACTACATGGCTGTCAGAATAAGAGAATAAAATCCTTTTGACGCGTCGCACAACAGAACAATCGTACCACTGCGATTATTTTTTGTCATCGCCCATTCAATATCAAAGCAATCCGATATTTTGTGTAACTTTGCAAAATATTTTTTAGGCAAAACAGAGTGAAAATCAACACCCGACAATATGCCTTCTGCAAATAAGACTATGTCATCAAAAGCCAGACAATTGTTCGAAAGACTTTCATGGAGCGAGAGCGCGCTGTATGCCTCAATGCTCCTTATGTCTATCGCATTGCCGATTTCGTGGCGGCTGGGCCTTATGTCAATGATAATCATGACCGTGGCTGCCGTTGTAAATGCAATTGCAAAACGGAGTTTTTTCAACCACAGCCTTACAAAAGGAACTGTTGTCGCATACGCATTGATGATGTTTTTATGGGTGGTATGGCTTGCCAGCGCACTATGGAGTAGCAACCAAGCCAATGCATGGCACGTGGTTGGAGTAAAACTGCCGTTGTTCATCATGCCTTTTGTGTTTCTTATCGGAGAGACATCATTCCTCACACAAAAACACATTCAGACTCTTTTTTCAGCGTTGTGCGCGACTCTTATCGTGCGTTTTATTGTCATTCTGATACGCGACATAATCATTATTGCACAAGGAGGAACTCTAATGCATGGCAACGACTTTATGTTTGACCCGTTGCACCATAACTATCTTGCACTCTATCTGCTAACCGCCATTGCATTTCTATATACCGAGATTGTCAGACCTCGCGACGAGCGTGTGTTACGAATGCCTTTATGGGGTCAGTTCTCCATAATAGCAGTTTTCATTGTCTATATCATTGTTATCGCGTCTCGTTCTGGCCTTGTGGCACTCTTGCTGCTGGGCCTTGCTTGCGTGGCACACGCCACAATCTATCGCCGAATGTGGCGTGCGACACTCATAGTTGTCGGCGTGGTTGCCGCGGCCGTCATTGCGTCTTACATAGCCTTTCCTAATCTTTACTACCGCATTATGTGCACGGTGAGAAACCTTATGGCTGGCAACGGCGGCAACGATGTACGAATAATGATGGACGCTTGCGGGCTACAAGTGTTTCGCACCAGCCCGATTATAGGGGTAGGCTGCGGCGATGTATGGCAAATGCTGCAGCAAATATTTCTTGAAAATGGATTTGAGGAAGGCAGTGTGCGAGATTTTGACAGTCACAATCAATACCTCGAAACAATGATGGCCACGGGCATAGTTGGTTTCGTGGCACAAATAGCAATGATGGCGGCACCTATTGTTGTGGCTCTGCGCGAACATCGTGGCAGAACTCTTGCGTGTCTTCTGACAATAGTTTTTGCTGTCTGCATATTTTTCGAAGCAACATTTGGCCGTCAAATGGGACTGCTTTTTGTGGTTTGGTGGATGTGCGTGTCGATTATAAACGTAAGGTGTGAGAAATAAAAATTGTCACAGAAGATGAAAAACTTTGGACTTATCGGCGTTGGCGGATATATTGCCCCGCGGCATCTTAAAGCCATCAAGGAAACCGGCAACACCCTCGTCGTGGCTCTTGACAAGGGTGACTCCGTGGGCATTCTCGACTCATATTTTCCTCAATGCTCATTCTATACCGAGTTCGAGCGCTTCGACCGCTATGTGGAAAAGATACGCCACACCGAAAAGAGGCTCGATTATCTATCTGTATGCACGCCCAACTATCTGCATGACGCACATATACGTTTCGGACTAAGAGCGGGAGCAGACGTAATATGCGAAAAGCCCTTGGTATTAAATCCGTGGAACATCGACGCACTGCAACTTATGGAGAAAGAGACTGGGCACCGCGTCAACAACATACTACAACTGCGACTCCATCCAGCCATCCAAAAATGGAAAACGGAGATTGAAAACGGAGACAAAAACAAAATCTACGACATTGACCTAACCTATATAACCTCTCGCGGACCGTGGTATTACACCTCGTGGAAGGGCGACACCAGCAAAAGCGGTGGCGTGGCGACCAACATAGGTGTGCATTTCTACGATATGCTGGCGTGGATTTTCGGTGCGGTACAAGAAAACATCGTACACATCAGCCAACACGACCGCGTTGGCGGCCTACTCCGTTTTGAACGTGCAAGGGTACGCTATTTCCTAAGCATCAATGCCGAAACGCTGCCCGAAGAGGCTATACGACAAGGCAAACGCACTTACAGAAAGATAGAGTGCGAAGGCGAAGAGATTGAGTTTAGCGACGGATTTACCGACCTCCATACCGAAAGTTACAGACAGATACTGGCAGGCAAAGGCTACGGCCTCGAAGATGTACGTCCTTGCATACAGATAGTGAGCCAGATTCGCAATGCCGAGCCCATTGGTCTGCGCGGAGAATATCATCCTCTGTGCCGTCTTCCGCTGTCGGCTCACCCATTCCATAATCAGCAAAATGCAATTTAGAGATCTGCAACGACAATACCTCGCTCTGAAAGAGGAGATAGACCATGCCCTATGCGCCACCGCGGCATCGGGTCGCTATATCATGGGCAATGCCGTAGCAAGTCTGGAAGAAGAACTCGCGCGATATGTAGGCGTCCGACACTGCATAACATGTGCCAATGGCACCGACGCGCTTACTCTCGCCCTCAAAACGCTGAACATTGGGGCTGGAGACGCGGTGTTCGTACCCGATTTCACATTTTTTGCCACTGCGGAAGTTGTCGCCCTCGAAGGCGCGACGCCTATTTTTGTTGACGTATGCGAGGATACTTTCAACATCTCTGCAACAAGTCTCGAGGAGGCAATAAAGGCTGTAGAACAAGAAGGAGTGCTATCGCCTCGAGCCATTATAGCCGTTGACCTTTTCGGGCAACCTGCCGACTACCCTGCCCTATCGGAAATAGCACGCCGCCACAAACTCCTATTCATAGAAGACGGAGCGCAAGGCTTTGGCGGGACTATAGGGAAACAGCGCGCTTGCTCCTTTGGCGATATAGCCACCACCTCTTTCTTCCCCGCCAAACCTCTTGGCTGCTATGGCGATGGCGGCGCAGTGTTCACCAACAACAACCAATGGGCAGAAACAATACGTTCGCTCCGCCTACATGGCAGAGGCGTTGAGAAATACGACAATCAGCGCATCGGACTCAACTCACGCCTCGACACAATACAAGCCGCCATTCTACAAGTAAAACTCAAGGCCTTTATCCAGCACGAACTTACCGACATACAAACTGCGGCAGAGCGTTATTCCTCTCTGTTAAAAGATATTGACGGCATTGCTTTGCCCAATGTGCCAGAAGGTTATGGCAGCAGTTGGGCACAATATACCCTACGCCTTGAAAGCGAAACACAGCGCGACACGCTAAAAGAAAATCTTGCGAAGGCCGAAATACCAAGTATGATTTACTACCCGCGCACATTGAGCGAGCAGACGGCCTTTGCCAAAACAAAGAAATATATCACCACCCCTACGGCACATCGGCTAACAAAGACCGTGCTTTCTATTCCTATTCATCCTTACATTAAGAAAGAGGAAATCGAAGAGGTGGCAGAAAAAATACAGCGGAGTTTTCACCCCGCCGTATAATCATTTTTTCAATATCCGAACTGCGCAAGGCGAGACTTCAACGCCTTTATGAAATCGGCGATATCTTGCTCGGTGGTGTCGAAACTGCACATCCAGCGCACTTCGTCGCGCGCCTCATTCCAGTCGTAGAAGAAATAGTCCTGCTGCAAAGCCTGCCAAACCTTGCGGGGCAACTGAACAAAAACGCTATTGACCTGAACGGGATAAAGAACCTTTGCCTGAGGCACTTCTTTTAGTGCCTCATAAAGCAGTTGAGCCATACGATTGCTATGCTCGGCATTACGACGCCATAAGCCAGCGGTGAGATATGCCTCATATTGAGCAGCGACAAAACGCATTTTTGAGCAAAGTTGCGTCATCTGCTTGCGCCGGTATTTGATTTCGACATCAAGTTTAGGATTTAGCAGCACCACGCTCTCTCCCATAAGCATGCCATTCTTTGTGCCTCCAAAAGACAAACAATCAACGCCGCAATCAGTTGTCATCTGGCGGAAAGTGCAGCCCAATGCCACGGCGGCATTAGCCAATCGAGCCCCATCGACATGCAAATACATATTGTGGCTGTGCGCAAGCGAGGCAAGAGCCTTTATCTCGTCGATAGTATAGAGCGTGCCCAACTCTGTTGACTGTGTAATACTTATAGCCTTAGGTTGGGAGTGATGCTCGAAACCGAAACCATGCAGACGAGGCTCGACAAGTTCGGGTGTCAGTTTCCCGTCCGGAGTATCAACCGTAAGAAGTCGGCAGCCCACCACACGCTGCGGCGCGCCACACTCATCAACATTTATATGAGCCGTTTCGGCACACACCACAGCCTCGTGAGAGCGACACATGGCATCAATATTCAACACATTGGCGCCGGTGCCATTGAACACGAAATAGACCTTGGCATCGTTGCCAAAACACTCTCGAAACAACTGCTCGGCACGCTGGCAGTATTCGTCATCGCCATAGGCCAATGCGTGGTCGATGTTTGCATTATGTATTGCTTCAAGTATTTCTGGCGAAACACCTGAATGATTGTCACTTCCAAAACCTCTTCTCATTGCAGTGCGTTATTATTTGTCAATCGAGTTGAGGAGTTCTTCATTGTTGCGTGAGATTTCGAGGCGCTTCAGCAGAAACTCCATGGCCTCCACCGAATTGAGGTCGGTGAGATAGTTGCGCATGGCGAGCATTCGGCTTAACACATTGGGCGAGACAAGCAAATCGTCGCGACGAGTGCTGGATGCTGTGATGTCTATTGCAGGGAACATACGTTTGTTAGCCAATTTGCGGTCTAACTGCAACTCCATATTGCCTGTGCCCTTAAACTCCTCGAAAATAACATCGTCCATCTTGCTGCCCGTCTCGGTGAGAGCCGTGGCAATGATGGTGAGCGAGCCACCGTTCTCAATATTACGTGCGGCGCCGAAGAACCGTTTGGGTTTTTGCAGCGCGTTGGCCTCAACGCCACCCGACAACACTTTGCCCGAAGCAGGCTGAACGGTATTGTAAGCGCGAGCCAGACGCGTGAGGGAATCGAGAACAATAACAACATCGTGTCCGCACTCCGTCATACGTTTTGCCTTTTCAAGCACGATATTAGCTATACGCACATGACGGTCGGCGGGCTCGTCGAAAGTTGATGCAATGACCTCGGCATTGACACTGCGCTGCATATCGGTAACCTCCTCGGGACGCTCATCAATAAGGAGCACCATAAGATATGCCTCTGGATGATTGTAGGCTATGGCGTTAGCAACCTCCTTGAGCAGGGTTGTCTTACCTGTCTTTGGCTGCGCCACGATAAGACCACGCTGACCTTTTCCTATGGGAGTAAACATATCGATAATACGCGTAGAATTGCTCTCATCGGGATGTCCAGTAAGTTTGAACTTCTCGGTAGGGAATAGCGGCGTGAGCGACTCGAACGGTATGCGGTCGCGCACCTGCGAGGGCTGAAGGCCGTTGACCTCCTTAACCTTCACCAAGGGGTAGTATTTCTCGCCTTCGCGTGCGGGACGAACGGTGCAAAGCACAGTGTCGCCCGACTTTAGGCCATAAAAACGCACTTGCTGCTGCGACACGAATATATCGTCGGGAGAGGACAGATAGTTGTAGTCCGACGAACGGAGATAGCCATGTCCCTCTGGCGCAAGTTCAAGCACACCCTCGGCATCAATCACGCCTTCCATATCAAATACATACTCGCGACGCGGAGCCTGCTGACGGTCCTGCCAAGGTTTGTTTTTTTTCTTATTATTATGTCCGCCCTGGACAGGAGTATTGCCGCGCTGTGCATCATCCGCTGGCTTATTGGAGCCATCGTTTCCTTTAACCTCGCCAGCGTTTGCCGCCTGCTCTTTTTCAGCAACAGGCTGCTGCGTCGAGGTTTCGGTCTCGGCCTTTGCCGCAGGCTCTGCACTTGGCATCTTTTCTTGCGGTTCGGCACCCATCGCAGGTTCGACAAGCATTGCTGCCGTCAGCGTAGTTTCAGCATCGCTCTGCGCATTTTCCGCCTGCTGTTTCTTGGGTTTACGACCACGTTTTTTAGGTTGCTTTTCCTGTACGGGAGAATTAGCGACTTGCTGTTCATCAGATATGGCCGCAGATTCAGTAATTACAGATTCTTTTTGTTCCGACGGCTTTGGCATATCCGATTTTACGGAAACGGCCAATGGCTCGCTTGACAAAGTACTCTTCTGCGGCGTCGCATCATCTGCATTTTCAACGTCAGCAACAGACCGCGACAAAATAGGACGCCCCGAGGGACGCACAACATCGGGAATGACAGGCACTTCTGGCACCTCGACATCCATTATATTAAAGTTGTGAGGATTAAATGGTGCCGGGGCGTTCTTATCTTCCGACTTGCCACGGCCACGCTTACGGCCACGGCCATCGTTATTCTTAATGGTTGACTCGGCCAACAACTGCGGCTTGAGACGGGTGCGACGCTGACGAGGGAGGTCGGCGTTATCGCCACTGTTGTCATTCTTTTCTTCCACCAACGCAACCGGCTTTTCCTCGCGTTTAGGTTCGTGATTTTTGCTGACAGGGGCGATATTATCGCTATCTTTCACATTTTTAATAGCATCGGGATTAACCGACTGCAAATCGAGGATTTTATATACTAAATCCTGTTTGTCAAGACGTTTAGCGCGTGAAATCTTAAGTTTCTCGGCAATTTTGATAAGTTCGACATGCGGCTTATCGTTTAATTCGTCAATTTTATACATAAAAAGATTAGGAAGGAATTTATGGCAATGGCCGAACACGTTTTTCAAGCCCCTTTGCCGTCGATATTTCGTTGCACACAAAGCAACAAAACATCTTAAATCGTTGTTTATTAATCTATAGGAAAAGAATAAAAGGGAAACCCGTATAGGTTTTAATGTTACAAAGGTACGAAAAATCACACAAATAAAAAAAATTTTGTCAATCGTATGAAAAAACGTACATTTGCACATTCATTGAATAAATGAAAGAGACTCAAAAATAATTTGTTTTAATAACATAATAACAACAAAACAATGAACATTCCTCAGAACTTGAAGTACACCCAAGATGACGAATGGGTGAGAATTGAAGGCGAATTTGCTTATGTTGGCATCACCGACTACGCACAGCACGAACTTGGCGACATCGTTTTTGTCGACGTTACCACCGAAGGCGAGACCTTCGAGGCTGGCGAGACCTTTGGTACCATCGAGGCCGTGAAAACCGTTGCCGACCTTCTGATGCCCGTCAATGGCGAAGTGGTTGAATTCAACACCGCTCTCGAAGACGCTTCTTCCATCAACAACGACCCCTACGGCGAAGGCTGGATTATCAAGATGAAACCCGCCAACATGGCCGACATCAATGGTCTGATGGACGCTGCTGCTTACACCACAAAGATTGGTGCATAAGCACAAGCAATCCCATAAACAAAAAGAAGGATGCATCACGATGCATCCTTCTTTTATTTTGCAGTGTTCGATAAGAACCCGTTCTCTAAAATCAGTTTTGTACGATATTAGAGTCGCTGGCGTGCTCTAACAACATTTCGAGAAGTTCCTCTGGCGACATTCCCAAATTAGGAAGAATTTTTCGCGTGTCGGCAGCAAGATAGTGGTCTGGGAAAAGTTCCAAATAGGCCTCATACATTTCTCTGGCCTCATCAAAACGCTCGGAGAGTTCATAGTTATGACCTTTTAGGAAATAACATAAGGCGATATCGTCATATACCTCCGAATAGTCCTCTATCATTCGGTCAAGATAGTTGATAGCCTCGTCATACTGGCCAAGATTTGAAGATACGTCGGCGGCTCTGAATATATATATAGGAGCAAGCGAGTCGTCTGGAAACTCATCGGCATATTTCACATAGAGACTGATAAGTTCCTGTGCATCTTCATCTTCAGTAGTGATGTCGAGCATCGATAACGATGTCTCGATTTGGCTTATCTGACTCTGTAATTTTTCTTTTTTTCCAGGTGCGCAAGCCACCATAATCATGAGGGCAACGCCCAAAAACAAAAAACGAGGATTCATTTTTATATTGAATTAAAACTTTATATCTCTATTTCTTAGCAAGTTTCATCCTATAAGCGGTGTTAACTTTGCCAGACTGCACACTGCTTAGTTTACGCTTTATCATTGTTTTACGCAGACTGCTCAAACGGTCGGTGAACACAATGCCATCAAGATGGTCTATCTCATGCTGCGCCACACGGGCAAACATGCCGGAGATTTCCTCTTTATGCTCGTTGAAATCCTCGTCAAAATAGCGGATGACTATTGTGTCGGGGCGAAGGACATCCTCGTGAATGTCGGGCACGCTGAGGCATCCCTCGTTGAAATACTTCATTTCGCCTTTCTTTTCAAGAATTTCCGGGTTAATAAGCGTATGTTCTTCCGCCACTTCGCCATAGGTGTCAGTCTTTTCATCATAAGGGCGGAAACCAATAACCACCACACGAATGGAACGGTCTATCTGTGGAGCGGCAAGACCAACGCCATCGGCGGAATACATGGTCTCATACATATCTGCTATCAACTGTTTCAGTTCGGGATAGTCTTTGTCGATTGGGGCTGCCTTTTGGCGCAACACCGCACATCCATAACCAACAATTGGGAGTATCATAAGTAGTCGTTTTTGTATTATATTTTTATCATATCAATTTGCAACGCCATGTTGAAGTTGCGACATATAGTTCTGCAATATCAACGTCGCGCTAACGGTATCGATAAGGGCTTTATTCTGTCGCTGTTTCTTCTTCAACCCGCCATCAATCATGGCTTGAAATGCCATTTTAGAGGTGAAACGCTCATCAATCCGCGCCACTTTTTTATCGGGGAACAACTCGCTAAGCGATTTCACAAATGGCTCTATATATTGCGCCGACTGCGACAGAGTATTATCCATGTGCTTGGCCTCGCCAACCACAAAGACATCTACCGGCTCGCGACGGCAGTAATCTTGCAAAAAAGCAATCAACTGACTGCTTTCAACGGTTGCAAGCCCCGTAGCGATAATGCGGTTCTCGTCGGTAACGGCAACGCCACAACGCTTAACACCATAATCTATAGCAAGAATACGTCCCATGACTAATAGTAGGAAACAAAATGCAAAAATACTAAATAATCGCAAATCATTAGAAATAAAAAGCACTAAAACACAACAAAAAACGACAGCCATTTCCGACTGTCGTTTTCTTTTGCTGTCGGGGCGAGAAGACTCGAACTTCCGACCCCTTGCACCCCATGCAAGTGCGCTAGCCAACTGCGCCACGCCCCGAAAAGCGGTTGCAAAGATACGACTTTTTACGTTCTCCGCAAATATTTTTTTCTTTTAAATCTTTGCCCCGTTTACAATAATATGAATTTCAAGCGTTAGAATAGCACATTTTTTATAGCAAAAACAGCAGCATTGTCCCGTATGAAGGCATCAAAGGTCATCATGAAACGTGATTTTACGATTATTCTCGCTACCCTCTACAATGTGTATCGACACTTCCGGACAATAGCGAAGAACCACGCCGCAGTCGTCGGTGGCGGCAAAATCGGACTGTTGCAGACCTATATGATAAGCACGATGGATAAGCGAGAGGCGGAAAGCCTGCGGCGTCTGAGCCCGCCACATCAAACTACGTGGCGGAACACTCTTGATGCACGGCGCGACAGCATCTGCTGACGACTGCCAGATAGTGTCTATGCAAGGTATTCCTACCGCCACAGCCTCATGGTCGAGCAATTCGGATACGGTTCGCTCAATAATTTCTTCAGAAATCCACGGACGAGCGGCATCATGAAGAATGATGTTGTGATTTTCCATCGACGTGCCAAAACGATTGGCATAAGTATCTATGGCATGAAGACTTGACAAATAGCGTTCGTTGCCTCCATGTATTATTTCTTTAAGTTTGGTCCAGCCTCGGCGTTCGGCAATGCCTCGCATAAGGTCGCAATAATCAGGATGAACCACCACGGCAACCTCATCAATCACTGCCGATTGCTCGAAAACGTCGATGCTGTGTTCCACCACCGTGCGACCATCAAGGTCGAGAAACTGCTTCGGCATCCCACCACCAAAACGACTGCCACTGCCACCTGCCAATACAACTGCTATATTCATCAAATCTGGTCAGTTTGTTCTACGAATAAAGATTTGGAAAAGCGACTTTTCCACAATGCAAAAATACCATAATTTGACGTATGTGGGTTGTATTTTTTTGCAATAGACAAGTTATGATAAAGCAATAGTAAAAAAAAGCAGACCTATTATGCGAAAAAATAAGAAATTAATAGTAAATTTGCAACGTGGGACATAATCTCATGTTGCAATCTCTTTTTATATGAATGACAACAAAACACGGCATATAGTACGACACAATATATTATTTGTCTGTCTATTAACACTGCTCTTCGTTCCGTCTGCGGCCTCGGCACGCACCCCAACAGACACTTTGTTTACTGGCGCGCCTACCGATTTTATAGAAAATCTCGGACAGTGGGAAGATTGTGTGTTGTTCAAATCTGTGATGCAAAACGCAGTGCTCTTTGCAGAGAAAGATGCATTTACTATTGTGGTACGACACGAAAAAGAGAGCCGCTTGAAAGGGCTGCCGCACAGTCATCACATGAAAGACTACCGTTACCACGCATATAGAATGACCTTTGTGGGAGCCAATGCTGCTTGTTCGCCCAAAGGCCACGACGCTCTCCCAACATACGACAATTATTTCACCAGTCGCGACCGCTCAAAATGGCGCGGTCACGTCAAACATTACGAGCGCGTGGTTTACGACCAACTATACGAGGGAATAGACCTCGTGCTATATAGTGCGGAAAACGCGGCAAAATATGACTTCTATCTGCACGCTGGAACCGATGTGTCAAAAATCAAGATGCACTACGACGGCACAGACGGGATAAAACTACAGAAAAACGGACATCTACTAATACACACCTCTGCCACGGACATAGTGGAAATGATGCCAATTGCATACCAAACGGCAGACACTGGCCGACGTGTGGTGGAGGCTCGCTATGTGGTGGACGGCAACAATGTGTGCATACAACTTGGCGACTACGACACCAAACTGCCTGTGGTGATTGACCCATTCCTATATTTCAGCACCTACACGGGCAGCACTGCCGACAACTGGGGCACTACCGCCACCTACGACTCGAAAAAGAATACCTACACTTCGGGATTGGTTTTTGATATTGGTTATCCTGCCTCGCTGGGTGCCTACAATACCAATTTTGTTGGCGGTGTAGATGTCGGCATCTTCAAGTTTGACACCAGTGGCAGCCAACGGCTCTACGCCACCTATCTCGGTGGAACATATGCCGATATGCCTCACAGCCTTTTCGTCAACAGTTTCGACGAACTTGTCATTTACGGCACTACTGGTTCCGACAACTTCCCCGTCACCGCCAACGCTTTCGACACCACATTCAACGGCGGTATGTCCGTTTACTACGAAGCGCCAAGCATAAACTTCCCTAACGGCAGCGATATTTTCGTGAGTCGTTTTAGCGAGGACGGCAGTCGTTTGTTGGCATCAACATACGTTGGTGGCAGTGATAACGACGGCCTTAATTTTCGCCAATTGTACAATCCTCAACGTTCAAACTATTACAGTTATGCTGAATGGTATGCCGATTATGTAACGCTGATGGATGGCAACGACTCGCTCTATTACAATTATGGCGATGGCGCACGTGGCGAACTGATTGTTGACGACCAGAACAACGTGTATGTAGGCAGCACCACATTCAGCAGCGATTTTCCGACCACTCCTGGCTGTATTCAAGACAGCCTACATGGAATGCAGGAAGGCGTTGTTTTCAAGTTGGACTATAATATGCGCAACATGATTTGGAGCACTTATCTGGGTGGCGAGTCTGACGATGCCGTATACAGCATTGACGTGGACAGCCAGTACAACCTACTGGCATGCGGTGGCACGTGCTCACAGGATTTCCCGACCACCGAAGGCGCATATAACACCACTTACAACGGAGGAACGGTTGACGGCTTTGTGTGCAAAATCTCATACCACGGCGACCGTATGATGGCATCGACTTTCTATGGCAGCAACAAATACGACCAAAGTTATTTCGTGAGACGTGGAAAAGAAAACGACGTATTCATCTTCGGACAGACAAAAGCCAATGGCAGCACACTGATTCACAACGCAAACTATAACGTTCCTAACAGCGGCCAATTTATCGCCCACCTGACGCCAAACCTCGACAGCCTGATATGGAGTACAAAATTCGGCACCGCCACCGGCAAGCCCAACATATCACCAACGGCGTTTGTTGCCGACCTCTGCAACAGAGTATATGCAGTAGGCTGGGGCCGCGATTTTGTAGGCTATTACGGCAAAGAAGGCACAATGATAACGTGGCGCAGCGGCGGCACGACAGGTATGGAGGTAACGCCCGACGCTTTTCAGTCTGAAACCGACGGACAGGATTTCTATATAATGAGCATGTCGATGGATGCCTCCACCCTCGACTACGCCACATTCTTTGGCGAGGTCAACCCTCAACCCACGGGCAGTGGTGGCGGCGGTGGCGACCATGTTGATGGTGGCACAAGCCGTTTCGACCGCCTTGGCGTCTTATATCAGAGCGTGTGTGGCAGTTGTGGCGGCACGCAGTCATTCCCAACGACAGCCAACGTGTGGAGCAACCGCAATAACGCCACTAACTGCAATAACGCCGTTTTCCGCTATCAAATCCACTCCGATTTCCCATTGGCAGAATTTGCACCTGTTCCGGTTGGCTGCGCCCCTTACAATGTGCAGTTCAACAACACTGGACGTGGCACATCGTTTGAATGGGACTTTGGCGATGGTACCACCAGCACGGAGCGCAACCCGACCCACCAATACGACCATGGCGGAGAATATACCGTGAAACTTATTGCTCATCAGTTATACGGCTGCTCGGAGATAGACTCTACTTCGCGCATAGTCCGCGTGCTGGAAAATAACTCGAGACGACTCCCTCCAATACGCAGTTGTGTTGAAGGCCAGACGCTGCAAATAGGTTTTGCACCCATCCAGGGTGTGGACTACAAATGGGTGCAGGGCGCAGTGAGCGACAGCACCATTGCCAACCCTAACGTCAACACCGCAGGAACCTACATACTACGCTTGACACAAGAAATCCTTGCCGATGCCGACGGCTGCGTGGAAATTGACACCTTCGACGTGGAATACTATAGTCTGCTTGACACACTCTATACCTATCCTCCCGTATGTGCCTACGATAGTTTCGGCACTGCAACGGCTGTTCTCTCTAACAGTGTCACAGGAAATATCACCTACTACTGGGACGGCCTTGCCAGCACCAATGCCACATTCGGGCCAATTCCCAACAGCCGCCAACGACACCACCTACGCGTGGCAAATGATTTTTGCGAAGTAGAGAGGTATTTCACCGTTTACACGCCTGAACCATCGCTTAACAAAAGTGGCAACGTTATACTCTGCGACGGTTGCGACGGCTCGATAAACATCACGATGTCCGACCCGCGAGGCACCGAATACACCTACCTTTGGAACAACGGTGCGACCACCAACAGCATAATCAACCTCTGCGAAGGAGAATATATCGTCACGGTGAGCGACAGCAACCACTGCACCTATCGCGACACAACTCGAATAACGCAAAGCACCACATATATGCGCCCGATAACCATATGGGCCGACGACAGCGTAGTATATGAAAGTCATACAACGGGGCTGCACGTCACACCAATAGACGGCTGCACATATCAGTGGACTCCATCAAACAACATACAGAACAGCACCTCTCCCGATGCCACGGCAAAGGTATATGAGCCAACAACGTACGTCGTGACGCTGACCGACCAAGTAGGTTGCCATCATGTGGACTCCGTATCGGTTGACTGTCGTATTGTTGACTGTGGCAAAGAAAGCATATTCATTCCTAACGCTTTCACGCCCAACGGCGATGGACGCAACGACCGCCTCTGCATCAGACATAGCGACCCAGTGATGGAATTCTATATCGCCATTTTCACACGCTGGGGAGAACTTCTCTACGAAAGCCGCGACATCACACAATGCTGGGACGGACGCTATAACGGCAATGAATGCCTGCCCGATGTGTATTACTACACCTGTCGCTACACCTGCGTAGAGGGCAAACGCAGCGAACGCAAAGGCGACATAACTCTCATAAGATAGACATAGTCCTCCGCTATGGGAAGCAAATACGACACACCACACGACCAATTCATTATAGCCTATCTCCCCAACCCTGAAAGGAGCGAGGTGGTGATGAGCCACGCCTTACCATTAGCACAAATGCTAAATAAGGGGCTGATACTGCTCTATATTGAAGACCCACGCTATGGAGGCATGACCTGTGCGGAAGCAAGCGAACTGCTTAAAGCCGAGGTGCAGAGAATAAAGCCACAGCACAATGACACCAACTATGCGGCCCTGCGAGGCAAGACAAAAGAGATTATAGCCGCATTGCCAATGCTGCTGTACGGCGTGGTTGTAGTTGCCGAAAGCCAGAACAACGCGCCTCGTCGCAATGCGACACACCCTCGCGAGGTGCTACACAACTTTGCAGAGAGCAAGATAGCCTATCTCGTGGCACAAAAGGGACTACAGTCTAAATCCGCAAAAGGATATATGCCCAATGTGGCGTTGAGCATCGATTACAGCCGCGAAAGCAAAGAGAAACTGATATGGGCTTCCTACTTTGCCCGTTTCGGCAAAAGCCAACTGCACATATTGAGCCACGCCTATCGCGATGAGCGGTTGCACAAATTATGGAGCGACAACATTCGTTTCATGCAAAAAATATTTAGCGGACTTGCCATAACAAACTACTTGCAAGAAAAATATATATCGCATGGCGTTTTCACGGAGCCATGCGCCCTTGAACACGCCGCAAACAAAGGCTACGACATGCTTATAAGCGTGACAACCGATATGCGCGACCGCGACACTCTCGAACTAATAATTGGTACAGCAGAACAACGCACTATAAGGAGCAAACAGCAACTACCAATCTTATTCCTAAATCCGAGAGACGACCTATTTGTACTATGCGACTAAATAATATAACAAGAAAGCCACTCCGCAAAGGAATGGCTTTCTTGTTATATGGTGTTTTGGGTATTACCTTATCACTTCCACAACACCGCGACGTTCTATCACGCCCAAGAAACCGCGAGCATAGAAATACCAGAAATAGGTTCCAGTTGGATAGCCGCCTTCGGCAGGGTCCCAGAAATCATCTTCGCTGTCAATATTCTCGGCATGGAACACTCGCCCGCCCCATCGGTTGTAAATATCCAAACGATTGTTGGGATAGCCCAATCCGCCAACAAGATTCTTAATAACAAATCGGTCATTAACACCATCGCCGTTGGCTGTAATTAGATTGGGGAACTGCAAAAAATCATTGACCATCAAAACCTTCGTTGTAGTGGTATCAAAACAGCGATAGAACTTGCCGCTGGGAGCCCTATTTTCAATAAGAGTTACAAGACGAACCGAATAATATCCTCCATCAGTGTTTTCGCCCAAATTCCATGTGAGCGTTGGCTCAAACTCGTTGGAAACGGACTGGAACGAATAGGGATTATCCTTATCATATTGATATTCCCAGAAATACTGCATATCATCGGATTGAGGCTCGGAAAGGTTGGTAATATTGACAAAAGGATTCCGAACGGTTGGATATGCTGGCTCCCATGTGAAATTGGCAGTCGGATTGGTATATACGGTAACAATGCCGGGGAGTATCAGAGAGTCCTTACAGCCGTTATCGTTAGACACATAATATTTAATGTCATACACGCCAGCCGAATATGTATGAGACGGCTCGGCTTCTGTACTTGTAAATCCATCGCCGAAGTCCCAATAATGGTGGTCAACATATTGCGAATGGTTTGCAATAGTTTCGTGCAGAGGCTCGCACCCCTCCATTGGATAGATGCTTGCATCAAAGTTTGGCAACGGCTGGAATTTGACTTCGACAATCACCGAATCGCTGGCAGAACAGCCCTCGACAAGCGGTGACTCATTGTTGGTTGCCGTAACGGTATAAACCACTTGCGACTGCGCATCGCCGCCAGGCATAGAGGTGATGGTCTGCGACTGTTCTCCATTGGGCATCCACTCGTAGGTGTAGAACGGGTTGGTGTGCCTATCGTTGGCCGTGAGGTCAACGGTGCCATCTTTGCAGATGTAACGTGTGTTTCCAAGTTCAGGCTTGGGAGCCCAAATACTATGGATATAGGTGAAAGTGTCCCAACGACAGCCAAAAGCGTCATACACATAGACATCGACCGGAAAATATCCTGCCGTATCGACCATAAGGGCATAGGATATACTGTCGCTTTGCTTGTGGACTATGGGACCATAATAGTGACCGTTGCGAATCTCTCCGCCAGAAGAGTCGATATTCCACGCCACGGAGTCAATAGCCACGTCATATTTACAGTCACGGTTATCGAGTGTATTGCAGATGTCAAGTGACCAACTGAACACCCAACCGTTGTCGGCGCCATAATGGTCGCAGATTTCAATCTTCCATGTACCATTGAGAGGGCACCCCACAAGCGTCTGGAAATCGCTACTCGGCTTGTAATAGTTCAATTTGTTTTCGTGGTCGCTGGGTCGTTTGGTTGTAAAAGAACGGCGGCCCGCATCTCGAGTGCCACTATTGCGATAGGCTGCTGGGCGAGGTGGGAAATCGACCGTTACATTGTCAAGATAAGAGCCGTTGTAGATAAAGTGATTGCCGTTATAAGGTATATCAGCAGGATTGCCATCGACCAAAGTGTAGGCACCATTGCGAGAGAAACAGTAATCGAGACCGATGCCATACATATTGTAGGCAGAGTCACATTCGCGGCCCGAACCTCCATCATAGTCGAACGCACCACCGGAGCGGCTACCGCCATAAGGATAGCCCGTATGGATGCTGCCACCGCCATTGCTATGAGACTTGAGGGCTGCCGACTGCATCGAGGGGCATATAATGGTGAGGCTGTAGTCTCCCATATAGGTATGCTCGTAGTTGACGCATATTGAGCAAATGTCCTCTTTGGCCATAACCGTCTTGCCATTGGGAAACTCGGTGAAAGTAACCGGAGCACTATAGCATATATCGCCAGGGCAACGAGGTCCGTCTGGGATAAATGTGCGGGCGTCGTTGGTGCGCGACACAATCTGCGCACGGTGCATGGTGTCAAGAACGAGGTGCGCACGCATCTCTTCCACACCAATAATAATACGCAGAGAGTCGTTGCTGCAGAAAAGAGGCAGTTCGCTCACGATGGTCTTGATAGGCGATTGGGCAATGCGAACACGAATTGCCGATGCCATGGTTGACGCGCAACCATATTCATCGACCATCGAAAGTATTATCTCATAACAGCCTATGGTATCGGAGAAGAAGTTGGTGGGCATCTGATAGCCACCTACACGACGAATTGTGTCGGGACCATCGGGGGCAGAGCGGTCGATACCCATATCCCACACAAAGGTTGACGTTGTATCGTTGCCGTGATAGTAGCCATAATAGTTGGTATAAGTGCCGTGAGCATTGAGGACAAGGTCATCGCCCTTGCAGAGGTTGATACAGTCAATATAACTGCCATCTTCCAGCGAGTCGATAGTCATATAGCCAGTATCGTAAACAACGCCATTACGCACGCGATAGAACGCCTTGTCGATAGTGGGTTCCACGCTTTCGCACGGCAAAGCGCACTCTGTACGCAAAACGAAGCCCGTGTGACCAGAGACGTTGGTTCCTACGCGGAAACGGACGGTGATAGTTCCCGTCTCATTGGTTGGCGACACAAAAACCTTGTTGCGTCCCGAAGCAAGACTATTGAAAGCGTTGTTAGATTTTAGCAGCAACGGCGCAGCGGTGTTCGGGCCGTCATAGAAATAGAGCGTATCCTCTGGCGCAATATCGAAAGCGGTGAATGTAAGACAGAAACGCTTGGGAGAGGGGCAAGGGTTCTCTGCGCTAATGGTCACACTGAAATTTGTGCCCGGCGCATATTGGTTGCCATCTATAGCATTATCGTCGGTCAAAAAGAGTCCCTGCGACGGCGAGGTAATCGTTGTCCCGTTGAGTGCAGAGTTGAGGTTGTAGGTCGTGGCATTGTTTTGAGCCATTGCCACAACGGAAACCATCGCGAGGAGTAATATTGAAAACCTAAAAGCGAGCCTCATTCCAACGACAGATGAATTACACTATTAAGAACCGAACGAGAAAGATTATCGATTGTTCGACTCATAGGTCAGCCTAAATGTCTCAATGTATGTCCGCAATACAAGATAAGGATGTGCCGACCCCGGAGTGCGGAAGCATATAGGCACCTCATAGTTCTGATAGCGGAAATCGTGGAAATTATAGGCGTAGTAACTCAAATCTTTAAGGTTAACGACATAATCAGAAGGCAGATGCTCGTTGGTAGCACGGGAAACGACATCGCTTATTTCATAAACAGCGGCATTGGTCGGGATTGTGTCGCTGACATAGAATCCATTGCGAGAAAAAGCGCAATCCAATTGGAGTTTGTCATCGGGATACTCATCCATTTTTGCTTCGTCGTAGCCGAACATTGGCAAGACTATATTGCGACAATTGTCCTGCTGTGCAAAGGCATAGGACATTCCAAGTAAAAAGAGAATGAATATAGAAAAACGAATCCGTACCATAGTGTTACATCTTCAAGGTGATATAATGCTGTGTGTTCAAAGCAATAGAAGGGCCAGCCGTGTATCCATACCGTCTCTTCAATTCTATTTGCACACAATAAACAGGGTGCAAATTTACATTTTTTTTGCAAATTAGATATAATTTTTTGTATTCAAAACGCGAACAAACCGAATAATATATGTATTTTTGCCATACCAAACAACACGAGAACGTATGTTATCACATTGTAAATCAACAGGAATATTAATACTCTTACTACTCATCTCGTCTTTTTCGCAGGGACAAACGAAAAAGAATGGTTCTATACAAATTGTTGGAGATATGCGAGTTTCGATGCTTGTTGACAAGCATATAGAGATGAACCAACGACTGAGAACAATACCAGGTTTCAGAATCCAAGTGGCATCGCTCTCGGGCAACGACTCTAAAAACAGAGCCTTCGCATTGCGCGACAAAATACAAGAGGCCTACCCCAACACACAAATTTACGTCGTGTTCGACGAACCCGTTTTCAAAGTAAAGGTCGGCGACTTCCGCACACGTCTCGAGGCCTACGCCTTCCTTAACAAAATGAAAGCGGTATTCCCCGGCACCATTATAAAAGACAACGTATATGCCTTGCCGCTAACACTTGACGAGACAATACCCGACGAGGACTTTTAGACAACAAAATAAAGCATAACAAAAAATTAACAGACTAATTCAAAAATTATTCTAGATAAAAAGTGATATTTCTATTTACTTTTTATCTTTTTTATATTATAATTTATTTATAATAA
>ONLQ01000023.1 GCA_900318665.1 uncultured Bacteroidales bacterium
ATGCGCATAAACCACTGAGCCGACAATTTTGGCTCAATGACGGCGTCGGTGCGCTCGCTGTGTCCCACGTTGTTGGTGTAGTCCTCTATCTTCTCTATCAGTCCAGCCTCCTCAAGGTCTTTGACAATCTGTTTGCGGCAAACGAAACGGTCCATGCCAGCATATTGTGCGCCATGCTAGTTGAGTGTGCCGTTGTCGTTGAAGATGTCGATGGTCTCGAGGTTGTATTTCATTCCGAGGTTGTAGTCGTTGATGTCATGCGCCGGGGTGATTTTCAGTGCGCCGGTACCAAACTCGCGGTCCACATACTCGTCCATGATAATCTGCACGCTGCGGCCAACGCCGGGGACTATCACTCGCTTGCCTTTCAGCCAAGTGTAGCGTGGGTCGTCGGGGTGAACGCAGACGGCAGTATCGCCCAAAATGGTTTCGGGACGCGTGGTGGCAACAACGATATAGGGCTTGCCGTCAAGAACCTTTATGCCGCTGCCTTCAGTGGGCGTATAGGCCTCGTCGGTATCGACGAAATAGCGCAGATAGAACAGTTTGCCGTGGCTCTCTTTGTAGATTACCTCCTCGTCGCTGACGGCGGTAAGGGCCTTGGGGTCCCAGTTCACCATACGCACGCCGCGATAGATAAGCCCCTTGTTGTAGAGGTCAACAAACACTCGGATAACACTCTCGTAACGTATGGGGTCCATGGTGAAGGCCGTGCGGTCCCAGTCGCAACTTGCACCCAGTCGGCGCAACTGCTTCAGAATGATGCCACCATGCTCTTCTTTCCACTCCCATGCGTATTTCATGAACTCGTCGCGGCTGAGGTCGCGCTTGTCAATGCCGCGTTCTTTGAGCATATTGACAACCTTGGCCTCGGTAGCAATAGAGGCGTGGTCTGTGCCAGGCACCCAGCAGGCGTTTTTGCCTTTCATGCGGGCACGACGCACCAGCACGTCCTGTATCGTGTTGTTGAGCATGTGGCCCATGTGCAACACACCGGTCACGTTTGGCGGCGGAATGACGATAGTATAGGGCTGACGGTGGTCAGGCTCGGAGTGAAAGATTTTCTTTTCAAGCCAGTAGGCATACCATTTCTCTTCTACCGAAGACGGCACATACTTTGGGGCAATTATCATAATGTTAGTATATTATAGTGTTCTCGTTTTGATAAAACGTTGAAAAATAAGAGTGTAAAAATACGAAAAATATACAATTATATGACAAATAAATAAATGCTTTGAAAAATAAAACAATACAAGGTAATATTTATTAAATTTTTGTAAATTTGCATTTCTTATATCGCAAATAATAATTTATAATAATCAATAAACCAACCTCTTAAAATGAACATTACAAGAGAAAGCCTTAACAATCTCGAACATCGCATCAAGATTGAAATTGTAGAAAGCGACTACGCCGAGAAGGTTACCAAACAACTCAAAAACTATAAAAACCATGCCCAGGTTCCTGGTTTCCGCAAAGGTATGGCTCCTATGGGCATGATTCAGCGCATGTATAAAGGCGCTATAACCGCCGACGAGGTGCAGAACCTCCTCAATGAGTCTTTGTTCAAATATATTGACGACGAGAAACTTAACATCGTCGGCTCGCCCCTCGCCAACGAGGAACTTACCGGCAAGCCCGATATGGAGCACGGCAAGGATTTCACTTTCTATTTCGACATCGCCACTATGCCCGAGGTTAAAATCGATTGGTCGAAAATCGATGTCAAAATGACCGAGGTGAAGGTTGACAAGAAGGAAATTGACACGCAGATTGACAATATCACCCGTCAGCACGGCAAATTCGAAAGCCCCGAGACCATCGCCGAAAACGACTTCATCTATGGTAAAGCCGTAGAACTTGACAAGAGTGGCAACGAGAAAGAGGGCGGTCTGAATGTGTTCTGCTCCTTCGAGGTCAGCACCATCAAGGACGAGGAAATCCGCAACAGTTTCATCGGCAAGAAGAAAGACGACAAGATTCGTTTTGCTGCCAACAAGGCTTTCAAAACCGAGGATTTGGAACGCAACTTCCGTCTTGACGCCGATGTGGCAAAGAAATTCAAGTCCGAAGTCGAACTCACCGTTAGCGGTGCTTCGCGCGTGACTCCTCACGAGGTCAACGAGGAACTCTTCAATATCGTTTTCCCCGGCAAGGAGATTAAGGATGCTGCCGCTTTCCGCAAGGCTCTTGCTGCCGACCTCGAGGCTTCCTACAAAGACAATAGCGAGATACTTTTCGCCAACAAGGTGCGCCACGCCCTTCTCGAGAATTTCGATGCTGAGGTTCCCGAAGCATTCCTCAAACGCTGGATTCTCTCTCGTGGCGAGAAAGACATTACCGCTGAGAAACTCGACGCCGAATGGGCAGAGAAATATTTGCCTGCCATGAAGTGGGAGTTCATCGAGTTCGCTCTTCAGCAGATTAAGCCCCTCAACCCGTCGCACGCCGAGGTGGTGGACGAAATCAAGACCATCATCAAGCGCAACAACGCTTCGGCTGGCGAGAAAGAGAGTGACGAGGAAATCGACCGTCTGGCCAACACCATCGCCAACGACCAGCAGAACTCGCGCAGCATCATAGACCGCCTCTATCATCGCAACCTCGTGAACGTATTTGTCGAGCAGATTAAGCCCGAAACGGAAAAAATCTCCGTCAAGGAATACAACGAGCGCGTCCGCGAAGAAAACAAGAAAATCTAACTACACGATATAGTGTAACAAAAAGGTTTCGTTCCTTTCGGGAGCGAAACCTTTTTTATTTTGTGTCGGTCGCTGTGCAAACTTGATGCGAATGGCGTCAAGCAATCGTGTCCCAGCGTATAGGGGTGAGGCCTTCTGACTGGAGTATTGCGTTGCATTGTGAGAAATGCTTGCAGCCGAAGAAACCTCTGTAGGCCGAGAGGGGCGAGGGGTGCGGCGCCGTCAGCACGTGGTGGCGTCCACGGTCTATGAGTGCCGCCTTTCTTATGGCGTAACTGCCCCAAAGCAGAAACACTATGCCGTTTCGTTTTTCGGACAGGGCACGTATGGCAGCATCGGTAAACTGCTCCCAACCTCTATTTTGATGGGCGCCAGCCTGATGGGCTCGCACGGTCAGCGTTGCGTTGAGTAGCAGCACGCCTTGGTCGGCCCAACTGCCCAGATAACCGTGCGTGGTGGGAATGTTAGTCCCGAGGTCGTCATTTATCTCCTTGATGATGTTCGCAAGCGACGGAGGCACCGCCACGCCGTCGGGCACCGAGAAACATAGTCCCTGCGCCTGTCCGGGCTCGTGGTAGGGGTCCTGTCCCAGTATCACGACTTTTACTTTGTCGAAAGGCGTGCGGTCGAAAGCGGCGAAAATCTGACTGCCAGGAGGATAGCACACATACTGCTGTCGCTCTGCCACGAGAAATTCTTTCAGATGTGCGAAATAGTCTGATTCAAATTCGCCACGAAGCACCTCAAGCCACGAGGGTTCTATTTTGGGAGATACTGCCATTGTGTCAAAAATATAATTCGTTACTCTGCAAAACGCACGACGCCCGTCTATATCAGAAACTCGTTGTATTTCTTCTCTTTGGCAATAGTGCTGCCTATGCCGTGGCCTGGCAGAACGGCGTAGTCGTCGGGCAGGGTTAGCAGTCGGGTGCGTATTTTCTCTATGAGCAACTGATGGTCGCCGCCTGGCAGGTCGGTGCGTCCCACGCTGAAATGAAACAATGCGTCGCCAGTCAGCACGCTGCGTTCCTTTTCAACCACATAGCACATGCTCCCCGGACAATGCCCAGGCACAAAACGAGCCTCAATCTTTGTCTGCCCGATGGTCAGTATGTCGTTGTCGTTTATATACTTGCGCTCTATCTTTTCAAGTGCCTCTCCATCGACGGCAAAACCCATGATGCCGCCATATATCTCCGACTGACGGAGCAGTTTGGCGCCATCTTCGTGCATGGTAACGGGCAGCGAGTAGTGCTCGCACACCTGCTGCAGACCAGCAATATGGTCTATGTGTGCGTGGGTCAGCAGGATAAGGGTAGGGGAGAGTCCCTTGCTCTCAATGAACTGCGAGAGCATCGAGTCCTCGTAACTCGCCACCGTGGCAGGGTCAACAATGGCACATTCGCGACTCTCCTCGTCGCAAATCACATAGCAGTTGACCTGAAAATGATTGAACTCGAATTGCTTAATCATCTTTATCCTTCAATCCAGCGTTCCACGGCCTCTTTCTGCACGGGGGCGATGTCGAGTTTGTTCTTCTTGCGCAGGCCGTTCAGGTCGTTGTACAACTTGTTGACGTTGGCCTCTTTCAGTTGGGCAATGGTGTTGATGCCAGCCTTGCGGAGCATCGGAATCCATGCCTCGTCAACGCCGTGCTGCTTAAACTCTTCGTCGGTTGTGACGGCGGCTTTCTTTTCGGGCTTCATCTGCGGGAACAGCAGCACGTCCTGAATGCTCTGCTCGCCCGTCATCATCATCACCAGTCGGTCAATGCCGATGCCCATTCCGCTGGTGGGAGGCATGCCGTATTCAAGCGCGCGCACAAAGTCCATGTCGATGAACATAGCCTCGTCGTCGCCTTTCTCGCTCAGGCGCAACTGCTCCTGGAAGCGGCCCAACTGGTCGATGGGGTCGTTCAACTCGCTGTAGGCGTTGGCCAACTCCTTGCCGTTGACAAACAACTCGAAGCGCTCCGTCAGGTTGGGGTTGTTGCGGTGACGCTTGCAGAGGGGCGACATCTCGATGGGGTAGTCGGTCACAAAGGTGGGCTGAATCAGCGTGCCTTCGCATTTCTCGCCAAAGATGGCGTCAATCAGTTTGCCCTTGCCCATCGTCTCGTCGGTCTCCACGCCGAGAGCCTTGCAGGTCTCGCGCAGTTGCTCCTCCGTCATGTCGGCCACGTCATAGCCCGTCTGCTCCTTGATGAGTTCGCACATCGGCGCGCGGCGGAACGGCGGCTTGAAGTCTATCTCGTTGCCCCACACGTTGACCTTCGTGGTGCCGTGGAGGGTGAGGGCTATGCGTTGGAGCATGTTCTCCACGAATCGCATCATCCAGTTGTAGTCCTTGTAGGCCACATAGATTTCCATGCAGGTGAACTCGGGGTTGTGGGTGCGGTCCATGCCCTCGTTGCGGAAGTTGCGACTGAACTCATAAACTCCCTCGTAGCCACCCACTATCAAGCGTTTAAGATACAGTTCGTTGGCTATACGCAGGTAGAGATCGATGTCGAGGGCGTTGTGGTGGGTGATGAAAGGGCGTGCGGCGGCACCGCCGGGGATGCTTTGAAGTACGGGGGTGTCGACTTCGAGATAGCCCTGCTCGTTGAAATAACTACGCATGGTGTTGACTATCTGGGCACGTTTCACAAACACGTCACGCACATGGGGGTTGACAATCAAATCCACATAGCGCATACGGTAGCGCTGCTCCGGATCGCTGAAAGCGTCATACACCACGCCGTCCTTCTCCTTCACTATAGGCAGCGGGCGCAGGCTCTTGCTCAGCACCGTGAGGCTCTTCACGTGTATGGAAGTCTCGCCCATCTGGGTGACAAACACATAGCCCGTGACGCCGATGATGTCGCCAATGTCCAGCAGGCGTTTGAACACGGTATTATACAGAGTCTTGTCCTCCCCGGGGCAAATCTCGTCGCGCTTAATATAGAGTTGGATACGACCCTCGCTGTCCTGCAGTTCCACAAAACTTGCCGCGCCCATAATACGGCGGCTCATAATGCGACCTGCTATGCTGATGTCCTGAAACAGGCTGTTGTCCTGCGGATATTTCTCAAGAATCTCGCTGCTCTTAGCGTTCACCTCGTAGAGAGCGGCGGGATAAGGGTTGATGCCAAGGTTTTTCAGATCCTGCAGAGAGTTTCTGCGTATCTGTTCTTGTTCGGTAAGTTCTGCCATTTTTTTTATAGTATACTTTATGATTTATAGAATTTGCAAAGTTACTCATTTTTCAGCAGATGGCAAAATCAAACATCTTGAAAAGAAAACGCCACCTCGCTATATTTATATTGAAACCTCTATTAATTCGTCCTGAAAGGGCAAAAAACAACCAGCACAGGACAACGTCCTGTGGTAATAAGCAAATTAGAAGAACGCCCTGAAAGGGCAAAACAATGAAATAGAAAGATATATGGCAAACGACAAAAAAAACTCAAAAAAAAGTCTCATTAAAACCTTGAAAAAAAAAGTGAACCCATGTTATATTTAAAATAAAAGGACGAAAAAAAAACTTGAAGGGGCATAACGCACGAAGTGCAATTAACACCATACGAAGTGTGGTGCCGCACACGACAGAAACAGGCATCTCGAAGAGATGCGACACCCATAAAAACAAACCGAGAACAAAAAAAACAGAAAAAAAATAACAAAAAACAAAACATCGCACTATTTATAATAAAAACATAAGGAATATGCACCCACCATAAAAAACACACATCCATCTCTCCCGCAGGCCGCTTAAACAGCAACACTAGTCCGTTGTCAGCCCGCGCAGAGAATCAGACCAAGTCCTCTTTGATGAGAGGCATCCCACGGACTATTTCGGATCTCTTATGAGGTCATTTTAAGAAAAAAATAATTTTGCTATGGCAAAATTTAATAAGGGTATCCTGGGCCCATTCTCCGGGATGGTCGGAACCGTAGTAGGTTCGTTTTGGAAAGGCCGTTGGGTCATGCGTAGTCGACCCACTCGCAGCAATCACGCTCCATCTCCGGCACAACTACATCAGCGTGCCGTATTTGGACTCTGTGGTACATTCGCACGTGCATTGAATTCGGCACTAAATGTAGGCATGGCCAATGTAGCCCGTCAGGCACAGATTACGGCTAATAATGCCTGCGTGGGCATCAACACCACCAACGGGTCGGTGATGGGTACTGGCACCAATGTGTCGCTGGACTATACGCGTGCGGTCATTGCTCAAGGCTCGGGCGTGATGGTGGCTAACCCATCGGTGATGCAAGGCACGGGACATACAATAAATGTTTCGTGGATGGACAACACGGGTGTGTCGCCCGAGACGCTGTCGTCGGATTTGGTGTGCGTGGCGTTCTATAATCCTGCGCGCACATCGGCGGTTTCGGACGTCCGTAGTTTCACGCGTCTGGACTGCTCGGCCACGCTGGCCTATCCCGAACTGTGGGCTGGCGAGGAGGTGCATGTCTATATGTTTACCACGAACATCAGCGGCAAGATAATCTCCGAATCGCAGCACGTGGCTTCGATAACGGTGGCATAGCGCACGGTCCTGCGGCTTAAACGAAGCGAGGGCGTCCTTCAAAGGCGCCCTCGCTTTATTATTTATGTAAGATGGTTTATTTGCTCGAGTTCCAGACATCGATTTCCGACTGGGGGACTACTATTCTTAAATCGACTTTCATGCCGTTGAACAGTTCGCCTGTGCATACCAGCACGAAGCCGAATTCCTGGGTGTGGGAGACTTTCAGTGTGCCCGATTTGAACATGCTGCCTTGCTGCTCGAACTCTTGGCCGTTTGCGGTGCCGTTATAGGCGAAATAGGGTTCGGTTGATTGGTCGCCGGGGTGTATCTCCTGGTCGAGATAGAGGTTTTCCATTTCAACCATGATGGAGATGTCGGTGCCTGCCGACAGGGGACTGGCCAGATTGACGGTCTTGTTCACTATGGACTCGTAGAGGTCGAAGCGGATGCTGAGGCCTGCGTCTTGGTTGATGGCATCGACAAAATAGCGGTTCTCGCCATCGTTGATTTGATAGGCAACGGTAGAGGTGATGTCGATGACGTCGCCGTTCATGGCAGCCTGATTGTCAAGCAGGTTGGTCTCGGTGTTGGTTGAGCCGCCATTAGTGTTGTCGGTCTTCTCGTCGTCCTTGTTGCAGCCCGTCATGAGGACGGCGGCGGCAATCATTGCATAAAAGAAAAACTTTTTCATACGTCTGATTTTTAGGTTATTAATGATTTGTTGCATGTTTTAGCACCACTACAAAGATACACTTTTTCTCATTCCTCGTTGCAAATCTGTCATTTATGCAGTGTTGCTTTGTCAGTCGTGCCACCGCAGAGCGCCTCCGTATGTCAAAATGGCAGATTGTGGCACGGCGTTGCTTTTTGGCATTATCATTGATACACATATAGGTGTCGCGGTTCGGCAAACCGCACAGCAAGCAAAAATCGAATATTAACAAATAAAACAATACAATCATGGGAAAAATCATAGGTATAGACCTTGGAACAACCAACAGTTGCGTTGCCGTGATGGAAGGCAACGAGCCTCTCGTAATCGCTAACAGCGAGGGCAACCGCACAACCCCCTCCATCGTTGGATTTCTTGAAAACGGCGACCGCAAGGTGGGCGACCCCGCCAAACGTCAGGCCATCACCAACCCTCACAACACCGTTTACAGCATCAAGCGCTTCATGGGCGAGACCTACGACCGCGTGCAACGCGAGATAGAGGCTGTGCCTTACAAGGTGGTTCGTGGCGACAACAACACCCCCCGCGTTGACATCAACGGCCGTCTCTACACTCCGCAGGAAATCAGCGCCATCGTGCTGCAGAAGATGAAAAAGACCGCCGAGGACTATCTGGGTCAGGAAGTTACCGAGGCCGTCATCACGGTGCCTGCCTACTTCAACGACAGTCAGCGTCAGGCCACCAAAGAGGCTGGCGAGATTGCGGGCCTCAAGGTGCGCCGTATCGTCAACGAGCCTACGGCTGCCGCTCTGGCCTATGGTCTTGACAAGAAGAACAAGGATATGAACGTCGCAGTGTTCGACCTCGGTGGCGGCACATTCGATATCTCTATCCTCAACCTTGGCGACGGCGTGTTCGAGGTGAAGTCCACCAACGGCAACACCCACCTCGGTGGCGACGACTTCGACCAGAAAATCATCAATTGGCTCGCCGACGAGTTCTACGCCGACAAGCACATGGACCTGCGCAAAGACCCCATGGCCATGCAGCGCTTGAAAGAGGCCGCCGAGAAAGCCAAAATCGAACTCTCCAGCAGCCAGCAGACCGAAATCAACCTGCCCTATATCACCGTTGCCGACGGCGTGCCGCAGCACCTTGTCAAAAGCCTCACCCGTGCCAAGTTCGAGCAACTCTGCGACGACCTCATCCAGGCCACCCTCGAGCCCTGCCGTCAGGCCATGAAAGACGCAGGCCTCTCCAATAGCGACATTAACGAGGTCATCCTCGTGGGCGGCTCCACACGTATTCCCGCCATCCAGGCCATAGTCGAAAAGTTCTTCGGCAAGACCCCCAACAAGGGCGTCAACCCCGACGAGGTAGTGGCCGTAGGCGCAGCCATCCAGGGCGGCGTGCTCACCGGCGAAGTCAAAGACGTGCTGCTGCTCGACGTCACACCTCTGTCGCTCGGCATCGAGACCCTCGGCGGCGTGATGACCAAACTCATCGAGAGCAACACCACCATCCCCACCAAGAAATCGCAAGTCTTCTCTACCGCTGCCGACAACCAGCCCGAGGTCGAAATCCACGTGCTGCAAGGCGAGCGCCCCATGGCCAACGACAACAAGACCATCGGCCGCTTCCACCTCGCAGGCATACCGCCAGCACCGCGCGGAGTACCTCAGATTGAAGTCACCTTCGACATCGACGCCAACGGCATCCTCAACGTCAGCGCCCTCGACAAAGCCACAGGCAAGAGCCAGAACATCCGCATCGAGGCCTCCAGCGGTCTCAGCGACGAGGAAATCAAGCGCATGAAAGCCGAGGCCGAGGCCCACGCCGACGCCGACAAGAAGGCCAAAGAAGAGGTCGAGAAGATCAACTCCGCCGACAGCATGATCTTCCAGAGCGAAAAGAACCTCAAAGAGTACGGCGACAAACTGCCCGCCGACAAGAAAGGCAACATTGAGAGCGCTCTGAACGAACTGAAGGCAGCCCACAGCGCCCGCAACGTCCAGCAGATAGATGCCGCCATGGAGAAAATCAACGCCGCATGGCAGGCTGCAAGCCAGGAGATGTATCAGGCCCAGCAGCAGGCAGGCGGTGCCAACCCCGGCGCAGGCTTCGACCCCAACAACATGGGCCAGCAGGGCGCACAGGACACCAAGAAAAACGATGACACCGTGACAGACGCCGACTTTGAGGAGGTGAAATAATCCTCTGAAACACATCTAAATAAAACGGGTGCTGACTAACATCGACACCCGTTTTTAAGTACGGATAAACGCCCCTACGATTATCCGTACTTTTCTTTTTGCCTAATTTAGTAGTCGCATCATTCCATTTACCAAACGCTCCAATCGCAATGCAATACCATGCAAGAACGAAGGCCGACCACGTAAACGAGCCCGTACATAAAGAAACTGTCAATATTGACAATTTTTTAATGCAACAATGGTGAAATCAAATAAAAAACGATATCTTTGCAACGTAAAAAAGTCACGGATGAAAAATAATTAAGGTTGTGCCTGTGTTTTTTTTTGCAAAGTTTATATAATATATAATAATTGAAAAGTGACGATTACGAATTAGAAAGAGGAATAAGTTCAACAATATAGAATTCTCGCAGTTTTGTAGACTTGTAACATAATCATTATAATCATGCAAAAGGAAGGCCCAGAAAACAAATATACACGAATGCCGTTCATCCAACAACTTGTAGAAATGGGATGGGATGTTAATCAGATGCAATTTGCTCCAGAATGGGTGGTTCCAAAGACGCCGAGTGAAGCAAGTAGACGAGAAAAGAAGGCGAATTTTCAAGGATTTCCTGTGTATTTAGTAATCTTTGATAGTGTCGCAAATTTTGGAGATTATCGCCACATCCTTATCATTACAGAGACAAAAAAGCCTAATGCAAAAGAAGGTATCAATCAGTTAGAGATTTATCTTGGATTGGAACCTTATGCCAAAATGGGAATTTGGACAAATGGCCATGATATTGCCACTATACATAGGACTATAGACGGCCAATTCAAAATTAATTATAATGGTCGTCTTCCCTATCCTGAAGAAGACTTAACAGCTGATGCTGAAAGACCTCTAACATGGAATGACTTACGGACAGATGTAAAGTCTTCTGAGCTTTCAATGGTTTTTTATGATTTGCTATGTGTCATTGTATCAGAAGATACAAAGAGTACACGTCCTGATGACAGACTTAATCATCTGTGCAACATCCTCCTTGCAAAGATTGAAAGCGATAAGATTGCAAAGGCAGAACCAGACAAACCCGTTCGATTCCAATATGCGAGAAATAGAAAAGAAACAGCTCAACGAATAAAAGATTTATTCCGTGATTTACTTATTTCAAACAGCGATTCGTTTGATGATGAAAACGAACAAATCATGTTTGATGATTCTACTATCACAAAGTGTGTGTTCGAACTTGCCAAATATCAGATTTTTGGTCTTTCATCAGAAGTGGTTTCAACTGCTTTTCAAGTATTCCGACAGGACAACTTGAAAAGCGATGATGGTCAGTACTACACACCTCTTCCAATTATCACTAATGCTGTAAGATTGCTTCAGATAAAGATTAATGATAAGGTGATTGATCCTGCTTGTGGCACAGGTGGATTTCTTTTGGAATCCTTTATATCATTAAAGGAAAACTATCCTGCTATGGATGACGGAGATGCAAAAGGCTGGGCACAGCGCCACTTGTATGGAGTGGATAAGGACAAAATTAATATAAAGTTGACTAAAGCCATAATGCTGACAATTGGTGATGGCTCTACCAATACATTCCATGGAGATTCCATTCGCAGTTACCTTTGGGACACGATGTTCCCATATTTGGCCATCAATCTCAAACAAGAAATGTTCTCTTGCATCCTGACAAATCCTCCCTTTGGAAAGAATTTGAAACTAAGTGCCAATGATGGAAAGTTAATCCGATTTGAAGTGAGTCACAAAGATTCCAAAGGCCATTTGATATTAGGCAAAGAGGAATATACCGAACGAGAACTTGGTATAACTTTCGTGGAACGTTGCTACCAGTTGCTTATCCCTGGTGGTAAACTTGGGATTGTTCTCCCTGAGACTTATTTCTTTTCAGATAGTTACCTATGGTTCCAAGAGTGGGTTCACAATCATTATCACCTACGTGCCATCATTAACATACCAATGGAAGCATTTCAGGGTTTTTGTCGTGCTAAGACCAATTTGTATATCATGGAGAAAAAAGGTATAACATGTACAAACCTAACATGGGTGCGAGAAAACCATGTTCTCATTCTCAATAGTAAAACCTGTGGTATTAACAAAGATGGAAATGAACTTTACTGTGTAAATTCCGAAACTGGAGAAAGGGATTATACGCGTTTAGACGACCAATTGACCGAGGATTGTATAGCAGCATTACATCTGTCTGACATTCCACGTGGCGATTATATACCATTGGATGCCATTATCAAGTCCTCTATTGCGATTCCGATGTATTATAGTAGTGAATATGCAAAAGGTATTGAGCAATTCTGCAAGAGAAATGGGTTCGATAAAATGTCTATTGGTGAGTTACATCAACAAATGCTGATTGAAATTTTCCATGGACATGGAAGCCCAAGCGCAGATCAAAGAATTGGCGATGTACCATACATTAAGGTGTCTGATTTGCGTGCTGGTACTGTAAATATCAATTCGACCAATCAGATTCCTATTGCTTTAGCCCGGAAATATTGGAAGAATGCATCCTCAGGCCTTCAAGCATATGATATTCTTTGTCCTGAAAGAGCATCAAAGAACATCGGAGAATTTTGCGTCCTAATGCCTGGACAAGAACAAATAGTCTTAACAAAAGAAATTATTGGATTAAGAAGTAAATCTAAACTATTTGATCAGTTTTACTTGATGTGGGCTATGTCATTATCCGTTGTGAAAAAACAATGGGACAGAATTATCTTCATGCAGACAAATAGAGAGGATGTGGGAAAACGTTTCTACGAGATAGAAATACCTATTCCTCGTACAAAAGAACAAGCTGATGTTATTTCTTCTCCATATCGCAAATACTATAAGTCTATAGAAGAATCTAAGAATAAATTTGACATTGAATGCAATGAATTAGTTAACCAATTCAAATAAGAAATCCATAGGATGTTTTCTCGATTGTGTCATATTAATGTTAATGGTTAACTCTAAAAAACAACACAAATAAAAAAATGAGAAGTTGGGTAAATGACCATAGTGGAATAAATACAATTTAGATTTCAAATTTAAGGGTAAGGAGGTTTAATATGAACTTATCTCAGAAACAGAATTTACTGAATGCTATAGAATCTTTTGAAAAAAAAGATTTTGAAACTGCATTTGCTCAGAAATATAAGGATACCGCAACAATTGATTCTGTCTCAGTGGCAGATTATTCAGTAGCAGAGTTGTTCGCTTTATCTCGAAAATCGGTAGCGCAATTAAAAAATCGCTTAAATTCAGATGATTGGCAAGTGTTACCTATAACACAAAGTCTTAATGAATACGGAAATGCAAATATTAATAATGTTGTTGATGGTATTACCAATCATTTACTTAGTTGCAATTATAGTAATGCTGCAGCCTTAATAAAAACATTAGTTTATTATGAAATGATTAATGGCTTTTGGAGTATTCCTAAAAGGGTTGATTTGGTTGTGCGAGAAAAAAATCTTTCAAAATTAGAGCAAAGAGCCAACCTAACGATGGCTCTTGCTGAAGAACGTCAGAAAAAGATAAATGAGCTCATAGAAGAGGTTGAAAAGATAAAAGTGGCACTAACAGCTTTTAAGTCAGAAAAAGAAACAGAATTTAATGCGCTAAAACAAAACCAGTCAGAATCTAATACTCTTCTTTCGGAAATGAAAAATCTGAAAAATCAGGCAGACAACACTCATTCTACAATTAATTCTATAAACACCCAGTGTGATGCTGTCTTGAAAAAATTGAAGGAAGAACAAGAGTCTGTCGATAAACAACAAAAAGATATATATAGACAAAATGAAGAAATTGATGCAACGAACAAACGATTAAGTGATGAGATAGCTTCTGAATCAGCTAAAGTAAAAGATGCTTTTGAGACAGTGACTCTTCATAAGGAAGAGGTTACGAAAATGATGGGCTATATTGCTGATGGTACGCTGAGCCATAGTTTTAATCGTCGGAAAAAAGAAATAACAAATAGTATTCGCTGGTGGGGCGCATGGACCATTCTTAGTCTTATTGCTTTAGTTGTATGGATATATGTTGTGTTTTCCTATTTTTCTTCTAATACAAGTAATGAATGGGTAAATGTGATTATTAATTCCGTAAAATCTTCACCATTAGCGTTTGCCTTTGGCTATGCATTAACACAATTGTCAAAAGAGCGATTAATAAAAGAAGAATACGCATATAGAGAGGCTGTCGCTTTAACGTTGACAGCTTATCTCGAGCAATTAGATGGTGTAGAAAATACAGACAAAAAGAATCTTTTACTGCAAACTGTGGAAAAATTGTATACAAATCCTATCATCGCAAAGGGAGAGACTGCATCTCCAATTAAAATTAATTCAAAGGACTTTACGGAGATGATGTCAAAACTTACTGAAGCTATTAAGGCAATAAAAGGTAAATAGTATTGTAAAGACTGGAGGAAACGGTTATTAATTTCACATAATCAATGGGACTACTTTTTAATTCACTAAAAAATGAAATTCGAAATAATCTAATGGTTTGCATGTAATTATGAATGAAAAGACGATAAAATATCTGTTGGAACAGCATATGTCGTAAAAGATGATACAAAAGACGGCATAACTGATTCACAGAAAAAGTTCACAGAAAATAATAGAGTTGATTCAAGAAAACCCGAACGTAACTACATCAGAAATGGCAGAAAAGTTAGGCGTGACGAGACGTGCTATCGTAAAAAACACGAGTGCTCTTCAGTCCGAAGGCATTATCCGTCGCGTCGGTCCAGACAAGGGCGGTTATTGGGAAATAATAAAATAAAATGTTGAGAAAGATACGTTTGGAGAGGAAACTTGATTCAAGAGTTCGGAAACAAATTTGGAATATTTGCAATCGGAATATGAACAACGAGATACAATTTATATTGTACCAATTGCCCGATGAGGAGGGCAGGGTGCAGGTGGTGATAAAGGATGAAACGATATGGGCTACGCAGAAAGCGATGGCACAGTTGTTCGGTGTGGATAAATCTGGAATTAGTAGGCATTTAGCAAACATCTTCAAAGATGGGGAATTGCAGCAAGAAACGACTGTTGCAAAAATTGCAACAATCGTAAATAGAGGTGTAAGAGGCGAGGTTGAAGAACAAATCGACTTTTATTCTCTTGATGCCATTATCGCTGTAGGCTATCGTGTCTCATCAGTCCGTGCGACAAAGTTCCGCATTTGGGCGACAAAGATACTGAACGAGTATATCCGTAAGGGATTCGTTCTGGACGATGAAAGGCTGAAACAGGGGAAGGCTGTATTTGGGAAGGATTACTTTCGTGAGTTGCTGGAAAGGGTTAGGAGCATCCGTGCCAGTGAACGCCGCATTTGGCAACAGATAACCGACATTTATGCGGAGTGTTCCTACGACTACGACCGTAATGCTCCGACAACTCGGGAGTTCTGTCTGACTACTTACAAGCTTTGATTTATGGCTACTGATAAACTTGGGAAACGGGGTAGGGGATTATGGCTCTGGTTGTCTTTGGCGGCTGTTGCAGCTTTGGCGGTTTTCTTGCTGTTGAGAGGGTCTGTTGTCGAGGAGGTTCGGCGGGGGAGCGCGCGGCTTTTTGAGTATGAATTTGTGCCTAATCAGAATGTTCGTGTTGACAGTTGCGGGGCTGCTTTGGGTGCGGACTCTATCTATAAGGATTTTCGGAAGAAGTACCGCTTTCATTTTCAGACTGTCGGGCTGGCTTCGTTTGCCGATAGCAGTCGTATGATTCTATTGAGCGAACTGCCTCCGCATTTTGAGACCGACTCCATAGGCTCTATTTTCTCTAAATTTACCCATCGGGCTGAAATGCGCAGGCATCCTATAGGATATGACGGATATGTTACCGATATGATTATCCTGCTCGGCAACGCTACGCAGGAGAACTGCGACAATCTGATAAAACGGATTAACAAAGCATTGTTTTTCAGCGATTACAAGCCTACGGCGATAACGCTTCCCGTGGAGCATAAGCGTCAGTATTTTTCCAAGGAAAACATCGACTATCAGATTACGCTGAACGAGTTTAACACTTGGTTTATGGAGAACGGCGAGGGCTTTGTCCGTCTTGACGATACTAGCAAGGTGTTGACGGTCAGCGATATGTTTGCCGCCAAGTCTCGTGGCGTCTTTTTCAGTCGCGAGCCTGGTTTTGTTGCATGGGCAGTTGCCAAGAACGAGGATATTGCGGGGCAGTTGTCGGACATACGCCAATTTGTGCTCGATGCCGACCTTATTCTTGGTGCCTTGGCGGACAGCAGCACTTTAGTGATTATAGGTCGAGAGCGGCAGTCTGCACTTTACGAACTGCCGCCCTTGCAGATAGAAAGTATCTTGCTGCTGGCCGCTACTACGGAGAAGGAACTCTCGCAAAGTCTGGACATCAACGACTTGATGGCAGGCAAGATGAACAACGGCAAGGACTGGTGCCCCACCTACCTGAGCAAGGAACTTGAGAATACCGAGTTTGGCGACCTGATGACTATCACCGACGTGCTGCTGAAAGACTGGTCGGAGCGTGGCACCATTCAAGAGGGCTACTATCGATACCCCGAGCCGGGCTACTATCCATTTGACAAGCCGCTGTTCCGAAAACTGGGACTGAACGAGTTGGTTTACAACTGGAATACAGCGGGCGCAATGTATGCCATAGATTGCGACGGCTACACGGTTTACACGCTCAACCGCACTGGTGCACTGCCTGTGAGTTATTTCAACTCGCAGGAGCGGAGCGAGTCCATCGGCTACCGCTACGAGAGTCAGGCGTATCATTATTTCGCAAGCCTCTGCAACACCGACTTGGCGCGCGTGGTGCAATATACGGCACTCTATCAACTGTTTATTGACAACAACATCAGTTATTCGGGCAACACCTATCCGTCATTCCCAAAGAACAAACCTTTCTTGCTGTATAAGCCGACCGTCGATTTGCTCAACACCATACGACATCTTGGCAGAGACGAAATAGCGTTCTTGGCCGACAGCCTTTCAATACGCACTTTCAAGGCCTATCAGAAAGAACACATCGACAAGCAGTTGCGCGACAACGAGCAGCGCTACCACTTTGCTTACTCCGACGATAACATCGCCGAAATCTATCGTGACGTGCACCGCAATACGGCGGCGGGCATCAGCAACAGCATTAACGAGGTGAAGAATCTGCTCGGCGGCCTTTCGGAAGAACAATTCAACAAACTGGCAAAATACCTCTCCTATCCGCGCGGCGTGACTATCAACAGCCGAGAGAGTTACAACACCATGCTGCAAGGACGTAGGGTGAACCGCCTAATGCGCGAGATAGGCAAGAACAACCTCGACCTGCTGGGCTTCGACTTGGAAAGTGTGAAAAACTATTTCTCCCACAATTTGTTGGGCAACGCAGGCCGATACACAAAGACATCGTCGCTTATCATAACTTTTAACGACCTGCTGACCACCGGCGGACACAATCTGTCGTCGCACATCAACAGAGTGAACTCGATGACACACTACAAGCGCAGCCGTGGCAACTACACACCGACCGATTACGAGCGGCCAGCCGCAACAGAGCCGTCAAGCCCGTCAGAACCAAGTCCGTCCGTCAGCAAACCATCGTCAAGCAAACCGACGGGGAAATCAAACAGCGAACCCCACAAAACATCACAGAAAAAATCCAATCAAACCACCTCGAAATCCGCCAGCGGCAATGGCGCCAAGATACGTCCCCGCAGCGCGGTTATCTCCACAGCACCACGCTCAAAGAGGGGTTTTTGATGCGAAAATGGAATTGGATTTTGTTGTTTTGTAGAAAAGTCGTATAATTACATTTTGTCATATATGCCGAATTGTGGCATATATGATTGACGTATAAGAGTTTATGAAATTTGCATTGAGATAAATTTATCATAAAGTCGAATAAAATGAGGATTTACAAACACAAAAATAGTCTTTTCGGTTTTTTATTTGTAGTTTGTGCTGTTTGTTTCACGGCTTGCAGCAAAGATGATGGTGGTTTTCCGATTGGGCCTCACCACGGGAAAGAGACCGTGGCACCTGGCGAATTGGTGGCGGTGCTTGATAGCGCTTCGATGACGATTGACGAGTTTGCGTCGGCCGTGAGTTCGTCGCCAATGCTTTCATTCGCGGCAGGCGCGTTAGGAAATGAAGCCGTGATGTTGAAAAACTGCATGCAGACTATCCTCACGGCACGTCGTCCGATAATGGATGCGAAATTTAGAAAAACTTTAGGCCGCGACAGTCGTGGTGGCAGACAGTGGAGATTGGAAACTTACACGTTTAGTTATACCAGCCTTACGCCCACAGGCGAGTCGGTGGTTCTTTCGGGACGAGTGACTTTTCCCAACAACACCGTTGACAGCATCAACCACAAACTGGATAGTTATACGCTCTATTCGCACATGTTCTTGTTTTCCAACGATTGGGTGCCTTCTAATGGTTTCACGATGATGTCGGCACGCGCACTTTACAATAGTGCCGTCATAGAACCTGACGAGCAAGGCTTTGGCATTGACCAAGGAAAGCACAGCATGATTTATATTTCATCAAATGTGCGTGCCCGTCAGTTGGCAGACTGTTTTACTGCGGCCCGCAAGATTATGCAGCAGCATGGCGTGGAACTATCGGAAGAGGGATACACAACCAACTGGGGCGACTCGTTTGCGGCAGCAGTGGCAGTGGCCTACGCCCGCTACTACGACCTCGAAGCCAGCAAGGAGGAACGTGATGCCATACGTCTGAAATCGACCTTTGCAGCCCATGGTCCTTACATCTACGACGATATGATGATTTACAAGAATGCTCATCCTGAGATTGATGGTATGCTCCCGCTATTTTCGATTTTATCGTTGAACGCTCTCAGCACACAACAACGCTATGGCTATTCTATGGAGGATTTTGCTCCATCATGGGTAAAGAACGAATCGTATATCGCTTCCGATGGCAAAGAATATAGTCTATGTGATGCTATCATGTACTGCGTTGATGGATTTGCTGATATATATCAAGAAAAATATCCGGGCAATGAGCCATTGAATAATATCTTTGCCGACGATATGCTAACAAAGGATGGTGCTCTTGACTTAATAAACAAGAAGACGCAGGCAATGCTCAAAGCATTGGGAGATCAATCAGTATTTGACAAGTGGCATCCATCCACCGACATTTATATGGCACACGGAGAAGATGACGATATAGTGCCATACAGCATTGTAAAGGATTTCTATAACACACTATGCGCACAGAGCACTGACTCGCGTATTCATTGGATGAAAGCCAAGCCATTAAGCAAATCGATGGTACAGTTGCAAGGCACGCATATCGCCATGGCAAGCGAGGCTATGATATGGATGATGCTGTCGCCAGAGCCCAAAGACATGGCAATGTTCTACAATTAAGCAACAACGAAATAACACATAAAGAAAGCGAGACCACAACGGCCTCGCTTTTTTGTTATGGATAATGGCGTCTATCGCTTCCTTAAACCGTGTCTTGTGAGGATGGTTGGGGTGTATTCTTTGCTTTCTTTTTATCAAAGAATATTACGCAGAGGTTCAGGAGAATGCCGCAGATGGTTGCTATAGCCATGCCCGACACGGGAATGCCTAATATCACCAGTTGGTCGTCAGAACCGTATTTGATGCCGACGGCCAATGTCAGAACCATTGAGACAATGGCAACGTTGCGAATTTATACTGACGAAGAGTGTTTTTTGATTGGTATAAGAAAATGCCGATGTCAAACGCTTTGCCCTTTTAGGATTTTGTTGCGGACGCTTTTTATTGCTGGTTTGTAATACTCGATATCCATTGCTTCGATGGTGCGGATTAGTTCGTCTTGCAACTCTGGGTAGAACTGACACATGCGGAAAGCGAGTTTCATACAGAGGGTCTGCACGCCGGGAGGCTCCTCGATGTCAACCATGCGTGCAAGGCAGAAGTCGAGGAAATCTGTGCGTAAATCATCTTCTTCCATTTTCAGCCGCGACACGATGTTAAGGGACAGCCGCCGCACTGACGAATTGGGCGTGTGTAGTGCCAAGTCAATTAGGTCGTTTAGCGATGGTTGCAACTGCGACAGTTCATCGTCGCTTGCCTTGGTGAGGACCCACAGCGCATTGCGTGCCACGCGGTAGTCGTCGCCATAGATGAAGTGCTTGGCAAAGCCTTGGAAATCCGCCGTGCGTTTCAGGTCACCATATACGGCCATAGCGTCGGCTTCGCCCATAACGTTGTGAAGCACATCGCTGTCGGTCATGCTATTTTCGGCGTGGTTCGGTTTCAATGTCTCCATCGTTTAAGCATCGGGAAGAAGCCCCGCATCATCTGTTTGTATTCCTCTCGGGTCATTGGTTTTGGCATCTGCTTGTTGACCTCGTCAACAAACTGCGCGCAGTACTCTATCATTTCTTCCATAGTACACTCTTGCAGAAAATGACCATCGGCAAAACAATATTTGCAATAGTCAAAATTGGTGCTGCCGTCGGCGTTGGTTCCGCAATCGTCGGTTTTGGTTAACGGCATGCCGCAACTCTGGCAGAACTGCGGAAGTTGTTTTGCGTTGAAGGATTTCTCTTTTTTGGGTAATGACGCTTCGTATTTCTCGAAATCCTCTGGATGTTCATCTGCAACAAAATAGCCTTTCGGAGGACAATAGGTGGCCTCAATGCCATTAAGCCAGCCAGGCACAAGTTCTTGGGCTAGGAAGTAGGGGACAGCGGCCTCGCGTGGTTCGGCATGGTAGTGTATCTTCATCTTGCTTGCTAAATCGAAGCCTGCATGAGAGTAGAAATCGATATTTCCTTCCATGCACAGGAATGCGACACCATGCTCGCGCGCCTTTTCTAACGAATAATTCAAGAGTTTCAACCCGTAGCCTTTGCGTTTATAGTCGGGGTGTATGCTGATAGGCCCAAATGTCCACGAAGAACGGCGGGAACCATCGTCAAGCACAAGTTCGGCTTTGGAAAACATAATATGTCCGATAATGCGGCCGTCTTCCTCCATAACGAAATCAAGTTCGGGGATAAAATCGGGATTCTTTCTATACTGATTTAGAACGAAATGCTCCGTACAGCCAGGGCGATAGACATTCCAGAAAGCCTCGCGGGTCAGGCTTTCAACCTCATTGTAATCCTTTGGTTGTTCTAATCTAATATTCATCGATTACTTTAATTTAGTTGGTTTAAGTAGTTTTATAATAAGTGTTTTATTTGGTCTTTGATTGATGAAAGATTATTATATTTCAAAAGAGAGTAGGGGAGTTTGGCAAACAGAGGTTTTGGTTATCAAAAAGGATAATTGTCTACTAGATTGTCATGTCCTTTTTGTATTATTATATAATCTGTTTTCTGTTCAAGTTAAGAAGTTGGAATAATATTGAGTAGGAGTAGAGCGGATTATGAAATACAAAAATACGAAAAAAGTGAAGATAATAAAAAAACGATTCTATATAGTTGTAGAAAGGAAGATATTGTCAAAAATTATATTGTTTTTGTGTGGAGTAATACTTTGACGAAAGATAAGTGTGTTTACATTTGTAACAAAACGAATCGTTACGATTATTTACATCCGTAATGTGTATTAGCCGCACGAAATGACATAATGATAAGTTATTAATAATTTTATATTTAAGAATCCTATAATATATCAGCTGGAATAATGGGGGTATTTGGTGTAGTATACATTTGTAATCATAGCGATTTTTTTGCATAATTACATTGTTATATGTATTTTTGTAATCACAAATGTGATATTGTTACAAATGTATTTACTCATGATAGAACGTATTAATCAGATACTTAAGGTTAAAAGCCTTACTTCAAGGCAGTTTGCAGAAGAGATTGGAATACAGCCGAGTGGTATGTCTCATATTCTATCAGGTAGAAATCGGCCAAGTTTAGATTTCATCATTAAAGTCATTAATCGTTATCCTGATATTAATATTTCTTGGCTTGTATTAGGTACTGGTGATATGTTTACAAGTGTAAATTTACCAAAAAATCAAACATCAAGTGATAATAATCCAACATTATTTCCCGCATTATCTCAACCAATGGTTGAAGATGTTATTAATCTCCCTCAGCAGCAGTCAGATGTTGAAAATAATGGGGAAAAACAGGTGATAAATGCTGAAAAAACAATGTCAGACACTAAGTTGAACTCTACAGATGGTTCGTACGGTGATAATTTGAGCGAGGAAAGGCTGGCAACAGCAGACGAAAGAGGGTTATCGGCGCAATCTAACGATAAAACTGCCGCGTGTAACAATGTGGATTTGGCGTCTAATAATAAGTCTATTGTGCCTAACAGCAAGACAATAGATAGAATTGTTGTTTTCTATAGCGATAGAACCTTTGTGGAGTATATTCCAGAAGAAAAACGCGATTAATTGGGGTCAACGTCAAAAGCGACGCGTAATTGGCTGTTGAGTTTTTGCGTCATCATCTTATCCACAATATCGCTCATGATTGTTTTGGCTTTGGAAATAGGTTCAGAGGCCTCAAACCTCAACATTATACATTTGATGTAATAGCCTCTAATTCGGCTTATTGACGGGTATTCCGGGCCCAGCACCCTTCCGGCAAACACCATTCTCAACTGTTGCGCTAACGAGGCGGCAACGTCGTTGAGGTGGTCTTGGTCTTTGTGTCGTAACGTGATGTTGATTAGCCTATAGTATGGCGGGTAGCGAAACACCTGGCGTTCGAGAATCTGCCCCGAATACATACGTTCGTAGTTGTTGTCGATAACGTCGCGTATGGCCTGATGGTATGGGTCGTAGGTCTGTATGATGACTTTGCCGTTTTTGCCGTGTCTTCCCGCGCGTCCGCTGACCTGCGTCATTAGTTGGAATGCGCGCTCGTAGGCTCTATAGTCGGGGAAATGTATCATGCCGTCGGCGCTTAATATGCCAACGATGGTTACATTGTCGAAATCAAGACCTTTCGTGACCATCTGCGTGCCGACGAGAATGTCGATACGGCGGTCCTCGAAGTCGGAAATGATTTCAAGGTATTTGTTTTTCTGCGAGGTGCTGTCCAAATCCATTCGCGCTATCCTTGCGTCAGGAAAAAGTAGCGCGAGGTCTTCCTCAATGCGCTCTGTGCCAAAGCCTTTCATTGTAAGATGTCGCGAGTGGCAAGCCGGACATTCGGTGGGAATGGGTATGGCAGAGCCGCAGTAGTGGCAGCGCATGCTGTTTGTTGATTTGTGATAGACCAGCGAGACGTCGCAGTTGTTGCATTGCGGAGTCCAATGGCAGTCGTCACATTCGATGCGCAACGAGAAACCGCGACGGTTTTGGAACAAGATTACCTGCTCCTTTTGTTCGAGCGCACGTTTAATATGCTCTATTAAAAACGCTGAATAATATCCGTTTACTTCTTTCTTCTTTTGCGCCTCTTTCATATCCACACAAAGGACCTCTGGCATCTGTAATCCGCCGTATCGCTTGGTCATGGTGGCGAGACCGTATTTGCCCGTCTTGGCTTTGAAATAGACATCTACCGATGGCGTTGCCGAGCCAAGAATGGTGCGGGCGTTCCATGTGTGAGCGAGATAGATGGCTGTGTCGCGGCCTTGATAGCGCGGGGCTGGGTCCACTTGTTTGTAGGACGGGTCGTGTTCCTCGTCAACCACCACAAGTCCGAGGTTATGGAATGGCAGGAAAACGGCGCTACGAGCCCCTATCAGAACCTTGTAGCCGTGCTCTTCGTCGGGGTCGAGTGTGCGATGCCACACCTCGGCTCGCTGCGACGGACTGAAGCGTGAGTGATAGACGCCGACGGCGTTGCCGAAATAGCGTCGTAAGCGGTTGATTAACTGTGCAGTCAGTGCTATTTCGGGCAGAAGGAACAATGCTTGTTTGCCTTGTTTAAGTGTTTCGTTAATCAACCTGATGTAAACCTCTGTCTTTCCAGATGATGTGACACCATGTAGCAGACTGACGTTGTGGCTGTCGGAGCGAAGGACATCGTAGGCGGCTTGCTGGCAGTCGTTCAACTCTATGGTGTCGGGCGAAACCATTTTACTTTCGTCAACTGCTTCGAGCCGCGAGGCTATATGCTCTTCCTGGACGAGTATTCCGTTTTTTATGAGTGTGCTGACTGCCGATTGTGAGATTTTGTCGCTCGAAAGAAGTGCTTTTTTCGTTATGGGAGTCTTGCCGAAACCGCTTAGTTGCATATACTGCAGCAATGCCGACAGTTGTTTTTGCGTGGTGGATTTGCTTTCGAGTTTGTCGAACAACGCTTTCAGTGCCTCTTCGCTGGCATAGTCGTTGTGGAGATAGATGAAACTCTCGGTGCGAGGGCGGAAACGCTCTTTCATGTCTTCATCCATCACTATAATATTTTTCTCTATCATAGTGAGTAGCAACGGCATGATGTTTTTTATTGAAAGAGCGTGCATAAGGTCGTTTACCGACAATGTGGTGTTTTGCGACAGCAGGGTTACGACCTTCATTTCGTTTTGTGTCAACTCGTCGATTACACCTGTAAATTCGGGATGTATCGTTACTACCGATTCCGATTCAAGCCTCATTGACGACGGCAGCGCCACGGCCATGACATCGCCGACGTAGCACATGTAATACGACGCAATCCACTCCCACAATTGGAGTTGCTTTTCGTTCATGATAGGCTCGGAGTCCACCACCGACAAGACGTACTTTGTTTTGTAAGTCGGAACGTTCTCGTGGACCCGGCGAACCACGGCAGAGTAGAGTTTCTTGCTTCCAAACTGCACGACGACGCGCTGGCCTATCGTTATCAGGTCGTTATACTCCTGCGGGACACGGTAGGTGTAGGTGTCGGGAAGGTGCAAGGGCAGTATGACATCGACAAAAAAGGTCTTCATGCTGTTTGAAATAGGGTTGCAAAAATACGTTTTTTTTCGCTGTGGCGTTATATAAAAGTGGTCAAAATAAATAAGGGTTTGAGAGTTGCTCTCTTTGAGAGCACTCGTGAGTTGGGGATTTTTCTTTGAGTCACCACATTTCGCTCCGCTATGTGCGGGGGTATTGAAAGTTGCTCCCTTCTGGAGCGAGCAGAGACATAAAAAATAGAACAGTTGCTTGAGATGCGTATTGTTGTTGCCGTTACTAACGATATTGTTACCGACCAAAGGGTGGCTCGGACTTGCGACGCGCTGGTTGAAGACGGGCATAGCGTGATGCTGATAGGCAGATTGTTGCCCGACAGCAAGCCGCTTTCAAGACCTTATCGTGTGTGCCGTATGCGGCTGCTGTTTCGGCGGTCGGCTTTGTTTTATGCGGAATATAATATTCGACTGTTTCTGCGGTTGCTGACGGCAAAGGCAGATTTGTTTTATGCCAACGACACTGACACGCTGCTTGCCGCTTACTGCGCGGCTCGTATTTGTCGCAAGAAGGTCTTTTTTGACGCTCACGAGATGTTTCCCGAGGTGCCGGAATTGGTGGCTCGGCCTCGCGTAAAGAGGGTGTGGGAAGCGTTAGAGCGGAAGATTGTGCCGCGTGTTGACGGGGCTGTGACGGTCTGCCAGAGCATTGCCGACATATATCGTGAGAAATATGGCGTGGAGATGGGGGTGGTGCGCAATGTGCCGAAGGAGATGGCGTCGCAGGAGCCTTGTGCGTCGCAACCGCCGATGATTCTTTATCAGGGGGCTGTGAACGTGGGCAGAGGGATTGACAGGATAATTGATGCTATGGAGTTTCTGCCTGAGATGCGCTTTGTGGTGGCTGGCGTTGGCGATGAATACGAGAAGATGCGGGCATACGCCGCGTCGAAGCCCTGGGGGGAGAGGATAGAGTTTTTGGGCAGGCTTGCGCCCGAGGAACTGCACCGACTGACACCTACTGCGACTATTGGGGCCTGCCTGCTGGACAATATGGGGCTGAATTACTACTACTCGCTGCCGAACCGCATAGGCGACTTTGTGGCTGCTGGCGTGCCGCTACTGGCTACGGACTTTCCGGAAATCCGCCGTGTCATTGCCACCTACGGAGTGGGGGAACTTGTTGGCGAGGAGCGTGGAGAGGCGCTTGCTGATGTCATTAGAAATGCTGTGGCTAAATGGGCTATGCTCTCGGACGACGAGCGACTGCGGCGTATGGAGGCTGCCTCGCGCGACCTCTCGTGGGAGAACGACAAGAAGATACTACTTGGCGCGGTTGAGGCCGCTGCAAACCGCAAAAAATAGCCTTGTGGCGCTGAGACTTAAAATATTTAACATAAAATAACGTTTTATAATTTTGGTCTGATTCTATTTAGACTTTTTGCCTTGCTCCCCACGGGGGCAGATAATGATATGAAAAAACGATAAACTATGATTTACGACATTCTCCTTGTTATTTATTTTGTTGGAACTATTGCGGGCCTTTGGCTTGTGTTTAAGAAGGCTGGCGTGGCGCCTTGGAAGGCTTTGATTCCGATTTATAATATCGTGGTGTGGATAAAGGTGTGTGGGAAGGACTGGAAATGGTATATCTATTTCCTGATACCTGCTATCAATGTGTTTACGTTTCTGCTGCTGGTTGTGGAGACGGCTAAGGCTTTCCGCAGGTTCGGGTTCTGGGAACAGACTTTTGCCGTTATATTTCCTTGGATTTATCTGCCTTATCTCGGACTGTCGAAACTTGAATTTGACGCTGAGGCGGCGAAGAACTACAAGGCTAGCGAATGGCGCGACTGGCTGGACGCTATAGTGTTTGCGCTTGTGGCGGCTATCATTATTCGTGGAAAGTTCTTTGAGTTGTATCATATCCCGTCGTCGTCGATGGAGAAAACGCTGCTGGTGGGCGACAGAACGCTGGTGAGTAAGTATTCGTACGGTGCGAGGGTGATGATGACGCCGCTGGCGGTGCCGCTGGTGCACAATGTGATGCCGCTGACTAACGGGCAGGTGGAGTCGTATCTGAAATGGATTGAACTGCCGTATCATCGATATGCGGGGTTGGGCGAGGTGGAACGCTATGACGCTGTGGTGTTTGGCTATCCCGATGGCGACACGATGTGCAGCGCGCAGTTCAGCAACAGGAGTTACTACGACCTTGTACGCGAATATGGGCGCGAGGCGGTGTGGAACGACAAAGTGTATGACGAATATGGTGGCCGTATTCCTATTGGGAAGATACGCGCGCGGCCGCTGGACAAGCGTGAGAACTTTATTAAACGCTGTATCGGTCTGCCGGGCGAGGACCTGAAGATTGTGAATCAGCAGGTTTATATAAACGACAAGCCGATTGAGGACCCAGAGAATATACAGTTTACTTATGCTGTGCGCTTCAAGCCTGAAATGAGCAATCCGAAGAAAGTGCTTGACGAGGCTGGCGTGAGCAAAGAGGACTACCAGAACGCGCTGATGCAGCAGCAATATACGGGTACGCCCTATTTCATTCTGCCGCTGAGCAGAAAGATGGCAAATGGGCTGTCGGAGCGATATGACATTGCCGAGGTTCAGCCTGTTGTTTTTCCTGCTGACGACTTGTCGCGCGACTTGTTTCCGCACGACACGATGCACAGGTGGAGCGTGGACAACTTTGGTCCGATACATATTCCGGCGGCTGGCGAGACTATAAAACTGACGAAGGAAAATATCGGCATTTACAGCCGACTGATAACATCATACGAGCATAATACGCTGGAAATTACGGCGGACGGCTTTGTGATTAACGGTGAGCAGACGGATACCTACACCGTGAAGCAGAACTACTACTGGATGATGGGCGACAACCGTCATAACAGCGCCGACAGCCGCTACTGGGGCTTTGTGCCAGAGGACCATATTGTTGGAAAATTCGTGGCGGTGCTGTGGTCGCACGACAAGGACCACGGCAAGGTTCGCTGGAACCGCTGTTTCAAGAGCATAAAATCGTTTGATTGATTATGGCTAAGCCTAAATCGTACTACTACTGCAGGGAGTGCGGCTACCAGTCGAGCGGTTGGCTTGGCCGCTGTCCGGAGTGCGGGCAGTGGAACACCTTTGAGCAAGAGGTGGTGCAGGTGGCGAAGGGGGGGCACGCGGCGGCGAGGAATGCCGCTGTTCCGACGTCGGCACCGAAGTTGATTCAAGAGGTGACATACAGCGAGACACACCGCATCACAACCCACTGCGAGGAGTTTGACCGCGTGCTGGGCGGTGGCATTGTGCCGGGGAGCCTGATACTGATAGGCGGTGAGCCTGGCATTGGCAAAAGCACGCTGCTGCTGCAGACGGCGCTCTCGATTAGCGACAAGACGGTGCTGTATGTGAGCGGCGAGGAGAGCGAACAGCAGATAAAGATGCGCGCCGACCGCATAAACCACGACAGCAAAGCTTGTTATGTGGTGAGCGAGACCTCGACGCAGCGCATTTTTGAGCATATTGACGCGTTGAAGCCCGATATACTGGTGGTGGACTCGATACAGACAATCTGTACGGAGAATATTGATTCGTCGGCTG
>ONLQ01000025.1 GCA_900318665.1 uncultured Bacteroidales bacterium
GAGGTACGTCTTTATTATTACCTTGGCCGTTATGAAGAGGTTTTGAGCATGGCGCCGTCGCTCATCTCTGACCCCGAGGCTTACAAGCCTGCCGAAATTTCGCAGATGGTGGCAGAGATTTACTACAACCAGGGCTATTTTGCCGAGGCGTTGCCTTACTACAGGGCCGCTATGGCTGCCGAAGAACAGGGCGACGTGGTGGAGGCTGGCACCAAGACAGCCAAAAGCAAGGCACCCACGCGTGCTACCTGCACGCCGCAGGACAACTACTACCAGATGGGCTACTGCTACTATATGCTTCAGCAGTTCGACTCGGCGGCATATTTCCTTGAAAAAAAGACTGCCTGTATCGATAGTGTGGCACAAAGCGCGCTCTATACGTTAGGCGACATATATCTGCAGCAGAACCGTAAAGAAGAGGCCCGCACCATGTTTCTGCAGGCAAGCAAGATGACATTTAACCCTGATATTCAGGAAGAGGCATTGTTTGCTCATGCCAAATTGTCGTGCGAACTCGGACTGAACCCCTACAATGAGTCTATCCGCTCGTTTCAGAATTATCTGAAGAAATATCCGCAGACCAAGCACAAGTCCGAGGTGCAGGAAATCCTCGCCTCGCTCTATCTCACCACGAGCAACTACAAGGACGCTCTGACGCTTCTTGAGGGTATTCCCGACCGCAGCATGGCTCTCAACAAAGCCTATCAGCGCATTTTGCTCAACTACGGAATAGAACTCTTCAACAAAGGGCAGATAGAGAAGGCGAGCGACTATTTCCAAAAGGCGGGCACCGTCAATGTCGATACCCGTGTGAGCGCCAACGCCTACTATCTCTATGGCGAGGCTCAATATCGTCTTGGCAATGCAAAAGTGGCTTCCAAGTCTATCGACCGATTCCTTTTGAGCAGCCATGCCAAGAAATCGCCATATTACTGCCAGGGACTTTATACTATGGGCTATATCAGCATGGGCGACAAGGACTATGACGATGCTATCGACTATTTCCGTACCTTCGTCGAGGTCGCTCCCTCGCGCGGTGTCGATGCCCATCAGGTGTGCGATGCCTACAACCGCATGGGCGACTGTCGCTATGTGCGCCGCCATTATAATGACGCCATAAGCACCTACGACAGGGTGGTGAAGGCTGGCGACGACGATGCCGACTACGCCACGTTCCAGCAGGCTCTGGCCTACGGTGCCCTCGGCGATGACCAAAACAAGTTCACCTATCTTCAGCGGCTTTTCGACCGCTATCCCAAATCGTCGCTGCGCGCCAAGGCTCTGCTTGAGATGGCCGACACCTATATGAAACTTGACAACAGCGAGATGGCTCTGAAAAAATATGAGGAATACCTGCGTCTCTATCCATCCAGTTCTCGCGCCAAAGAGGCTATGTTGAGCATAGGTCTGATTTATTATAACACCCAGCGCGATGACAAGGCTCTTGAAACCTTCGACCGCCTGCTTAAGAAATATCCCGAAACCGACGAGTCGCGTTATGCCATCAACACCATCAAAAGCATCTACGTAGAGCAGAACCGCGTTGACGAGTATTTCACCTATATCCGCAAGAACACCAAGATTTCCATCTCCGACTTTGAGCAGGACAGCACCATCTATCTTGCCGCCGAGGACCGCTATATGTCGGGCGAGTATGCTCAGGCCGCCGTGGCTCTCGACAACTACTTGAAACGTTATCCTAACGGTTTGTTCTCGCAGAAGGCATCATATTATGCTGCCGACAGTTACCAGCGCACCATGCATCCCGACAAGGCTCTGCCTCACTATCTCGCTGTCATTGCGACGCCTCGTAGCCGTTACACCGAGGATGCGTTGCTAAATGCTGCTGGTATCTCCTATGACCAGAAAAACTTTGTGCTGGCCGATAGTCTTTATCGTATGCTTGCCCAGCAGGCAGAGGCCGACGGCAACCGTATTATCGGCAAACTCGGCGTGCTGCGCTGCTCGGTGCAACTCGGCAAGGCCGACGAGGTTGATAATGCCGCCACCGACCTCCTTTCGGAATCCAGAATCACTGCCGAGCATCGCGACGAGGCTCTCATAAGCAAGGCCCGTATGTCGTACAATGCGCAAATGCACCAGACAGCGTTGGAACGCTATGCCATGCTGCTCAACTCCTCCAATGGTGAATATAGTGGAGAGGCCGCCTATCGCAGAGCCGAGATTTACTATAGCACCGAGCAGGTGAGTCTTGCCGAGAAGGAAATTAACAATTATGTCGGTGTCTCTTCGAGCGACTACTGGTTGGCAAAGACCTTTATTTTGTGGGCCGACATATATTATAATGTGTATCACAATAATCTTCAGGCAAAACAAACCCTGCAGAGCATCATTGACAACTACGATGGCGAGGAACTTGTTGACATAGCGCTGAAAAAACGCAACGAAATCATCGAGTCGGAGGCTGCAGAGCAAACGCCGGAAGAGCCCGAAATGATTATAGACATCAACGAATAATGTTTTGTTTTAGTAACCTACAATATATGAAACACACTGGATTATTGTCGTTCGCACTTTTGTTGCTTTTGTCGTTAGGTTCAATGCGATTGTTTGCGCAGTCTGACTCGTCGGTCTATAACGAGAGCGTGCTTATTCATGGTAGTTTTACTCCTGTCATTGACCGTTTCGACAAAATCAATGTCGCGCCCGCCATCACCGACACATCCTCGGCACTCGACTACCATTTTGGCTATCAACTCGACCCGCATCGGTTGTCGTCTATCTTTGTGCCGTCGCGCTTCAAAGCGGTTCGCGTTGTGGGCGAGCCGCGCACACGACTCTACCATAGTTATCTCCGTTTAGGCTTTGGCAACTATTGGTCGCCTCTTTTCGACGCCTATTACAATTCAACCACCAGCCATAACCTCAACTATGGCATACGGCTCAACCACCGTTCGTCGTGGGGAACTATTGGCGATGAGAAAAAGCCCGAAACATACTATGGCCCCAATCATTTCTCGCTCACCGACGTGGCTCTTTTTGGCAAGTATATCGTCAATGAGCGGATGCAGGTGTTTACCGACCTGGCCTATCAGAACGACTATAACCTCTATTATGGTTTCAACGACACCACGTTGTCGCATTTCAACTATACGCGTGGCGACCTTAAGACTGCCGACTATAAGACCGCATACAATCATATAGGCTGGAATGTCGGCGTGAGGAATATTTCTCCTACATCGCGTTTCGACTACGATGCCCGTCTGTTTCTTGGCGACCTTATGGGCTCTTATGGGCAGAACGAGTTTAACATGCGTCTTGATGGTGGTGTGGCCTATCGTTTCAAACTTTCGCAGATGGGCGATTTGCTTGCTGCATTACGTCTCTCGCTCGATGGCTATTCGCAAAACATCGACAACACCCTTCTTCAACCGTTGCTCCATATCTCCGACACAATGGCATCGTGGCAGCCCGATAGCAGTTACACGCCACATTCGGCACGTCTGCTTATGGGGCTGAACCCCTATGCTGAAATCACTATTGGAGGTGTTCGTGTTCATGCTGGTCTGCGTGTGGCTCTCGACCGCTATGGCGAGCGCGATGTGATGAACACCTATTTCTTCCCCGACGTGACGTTGAGCCGTTCGTTTATGGACGATGCGCTTGGCATAACCCTCGGCGCTGTAGGCAACGACGAGGCAGTGTCGTGGAACTCTATCCGTACCATCAACCCGTATATCATGCCGTGTGCCGACGTTCAGTCCTATCGCTACAACAATTTCTTTGGCAACGTGCGCTACAATTTTAGCAAGAAACTGGAACTCAACGTCCACGCCTCCTATATGCTCTACGACAACCGCTTGTCGTTCCTGCCCAATGCTAATTACTTGCTGAACAACGTGTTTGGAACCAAATATGAGTCGGGTCAGCAACTTTCCGTTGGTGGCGACTTCTCATTCGTCAACGACGAAATGATAGCCCTCTCTGTTGGTGGCAACTACTACCATCATATTGCTGTAGATAACGACTCGCTTCCTGCATTATATCTTCCTCCGTTCGACCTACATTTCCGTGCCGATATTAACTACAATGACAGACTCCTTATGCATCTTCAACTCATGATGGTCGGCGCTATGGATGCTAACTTCGACTATGACGCTACTGCGGCAGAGTATGTAATCACCGAGACCACGCCGTTGCGCTATGGCCTCAACTTCGAAATTGAATATCGTCACAACAAGGCGCTCAGCGCATTCCTGCGTATCGACAACCTGCTCTTCCAACGTTACTACTATTGGCAGAACTATCCTTCGCAGCGTGCGTTGTTTACTATTGGCGCCACCTATACAATACCAACCAAATGATGACCTACGACGAGACATTGGACTATATGTTCAATAGCCTGCCCATGTATCACCGTGTGGGCAAGGCGGCCTACAAGGCAAATCTCGACAACACTCACGCCTTGATGGATTATCTGGGGCATCCCGAAAACGGGTTCCACAGCATACATATTGCAGGCACCAATGGCAAAGGTTCGGTGAGTCATCTCACCGCGTCGGCGCTCCAAGAGGCGGGCTACAAGGTGGGTCTTTATACCTCGCCACACCTGCTTGACTTCCGCGAGCGCATTCGCATCAACGGCGAGATGATTCCACAGCAGGATGTGGTCACTTTCATCGAGAGGCATCGTGCTTTCTTGGACTCGCTGGAACTCTCGTTTTTCGAGATGACGGTAGGGCTGGCTTTCGATTATTTTGCACGTCAGAAAGTTGATGTGGCCGTTGTCGAGGTAGGCATGGGTGGCCGTCTCGACTCCACCAACGTGCTTTCGCCCGACCTCTGCGTCATAACCAACATAGGACTCGACCATACCCAGTTTCTTGGCGACACACTTGAAAAGATTGCTGTTGAGAAGGCTGGCATCATCAAAAAAGAGACCCCTGTGGTGATAGGCGAGACGCAGGCCGAGACACGCCCCGTTTTTGAACGTATTGCCGCCGAGCGCAACGCCCCCATTGTTTTTGCCGACCAGCAGTTCCGTCTTGAGGATGCTGGCACCGACGCCGAGCGATTACGTTATAATGTTATCCGTAGCGGAGAGCAGATTTATAGCGGATGTACCTGTCCTTTGGCGGGCAGTTATCAGTTCCACAATATCGCCACATTCCTTCAGGCAGCCGAACTGATGTATATCGTTGGTTATAGTGACCTCGACGAGCGTGCCATAGAGCGCGGTATTGCCAACGTGGTGCGCAACACAGGTTTGCATGGTCGCTGGGAGGTGATAGGCCATGAACCGCTTACCATCTGCGAGACAGCGCATAATGCCGACGGCGTGCGTGCCATGCTGTCGAAAATCGACACTATCAACTACTCCCATCTGCATATCATCTACGGCTGTGTGAACGACAAAGATTTCCGCACCATCCTCGCCATGCTGCCACGCCACGCCACATACACCTACACCCAGCCCTCCGTTCCTCGTGGTCTTGCCGCCGACCAATTGGCCGAAGCTGCTGCCGCTATGAATATGGCAGGTCCTCATTTCGCCAATGTGCAGCAGGCACTCTGCCATGTGCGCCAGAATGTCGAGAAAAACGATTTGATACTTATAACAGGCAGCATATTCCTCGTAGCCGACGCACTCCGCGACATCAACTAATCTAGTTAAACACCATCTTTTTTGTAACAGGAAAATAACGCAATCATGGAAGAAACCTGTCTATCAATTTCTGATGGCGTTCTTATGGATTGTTCAACAGAAGCAGAAGGCAAAATTGAGATTCCTTGTTCTGTAACAGAAATAAGCGATAGTGCTTTTTCTAACTGTAAAGGAATGACTGACATTGTGATTCCTGATTCGGTAACGGAAATAGGAGATTGTGCTTTTTGGCATTGTATAGGACTAACCAGCATTGTGATTCCTGATTCGGTAACGAAAATAGGAGAGTGTGCTTTCTGTGGTTGTATAGGACTAACTAGCATTGAGATTCCTGATTCGGTAACGGAAATTGGGAGTTCCGCTTTTGAAAATTGTACGTCACTAACCAATATCGTGATTCCTGCCTCGGTAACTAAAATTAGTAATGATGTATTTAATTTTTGTTCGGAATTGACATCTATAAAAGTAGATAAGAACAATAAAGTCTATGACAGCAGAAATGATTGCAACGCCATAATCGAGACGATGTCAAATACGCTTATTGCTGGTTGCAAGAACACGGTTATTCCCGATTCGGTAACGAAAATAGGGAATTGTGCTTTCTGGGGTTGTGAGGGATTGACCAGCATAAAGATTCATAATTCGGTAACGAAAATTGGCGGTTCTGCTTTTTCTAGTTGTAAGGGACTGACCAGCATTGTAATTCCTGCCTCGGTAAAGGAAATTGGCGGTGGTGCTTTTAATGCTTGTTCGGGACTGACATCTATAAGTGTAGATAAGGATAACGCGTTCTATGATAGCAGGAATGATTGCAATGCCATAATTCAGACAAAATTCAATCGTCTTATTTCTGGATGTAGAAATACGGTTATCCCTGACACTGTAACTGCAATTGGTCATTCTGCTTTCAACCGCTGTACAGGACTGACAGGCATAGTAATTCCTGATTCGGTATGGAAAATAGGAAATAATGCCTTCGCTTTTTGTACCAGACTGACAAGCATAGATATTCCTAAATCGGTAACGAAAATTGGAGATTCAGCGTTCTATGGTTGTAAGGAATTGACAAGCATTGTGATTCCCAAATCGGTAACGGAAATTGGTAATTGGGTTATCGATGGGTGTGAAAAACTGAAAAACATCAAGATTCCCCAATCGCTAAAGAAACAATATGGCATTTTTTTTAATGTCCATCTGCAAGACCTTGCCAAAGATTTCGGTATGTCTATAGATATATATTGAAAAAAAGTAATAGAAATGTCAAGAAGAATCTTTTTTGTCCTTTTTGCCTTGCTGACATTTGTTTTGGCCTCGTGTATTAAGGACGAGGCGTTGAATAGCGAGGCCGATATTGTTTCTTGCACCATTGTTGGCGATGTGCTGAGCCGTACACCCATTATTGGCAACGACTCTATAACGCTGATGGTGAAGGAGGGTACCGATGTTGCGCATCTCGACCCTTTGTTTGAACTTTCGCAGGGTGCTACAATCGTGCCTGCCAGTGGCACAATGCTTGATTTCAGTGATGTGCAACATTATGTTGTAACCTCCGAAGACGGGCAGTGGCACAAACGTTATGCCGTGCGTGTGGTAAGTGTTGGCGGAGGCGAGGAGGATGGCGGACTATTTTTTGCCTTCGAGAATGTTGTCTCAAAGAGTATGGGAACCATCAATTATCCCGCTTTCGCCGAGAATGCCACCTCGTCGCGTTCGGCGTTTGAGTGGGGGAGTGGTAATGCGGGGTATGCCTTGACGGGCATGGCGTCGAATTTCAGCCAGTACCCGACCCATCAGTCCTCCAGCGGTCATACCGGCGCCTGTGCCGAATTGGTTACCTGCTCAACAGGTGCTTTTGGCTCTATGGCGGGCAAGCCTCTTGCCGCCGGCAATCTCTTTCTTGGCGATTTCGATATGTCGAAAGCGATGTCAAACCCATTGGCATCTACGCGGTTCGGCATGATGTTCGAGGCTGTGCCGCAGACGTTGAGCGGCTGGTATGAATATACGCCGGGCTCTACATTCTATGTGGCCGACGCGTCGGCGAGCGGGGGACTGCGTGCCGTTGGCGACCGTAGCGACCATTGCTCCATCTATGCCGTTTTCTTCGAGGTGACGGACGATGCGCCTTATCTTTATGGCGACAACGTGCTTTCTGCCACCAACCCCAATATCATCCTAACTGCCGAACTGCCTGCAGAGCAGTGCGGTGCCACTGACGGCTGGCAGCATTTCGAGATACCTTTCGTGCCACGCCCCGGCAAGAGTGTTGATTCTACCAAACTGCGCCGCGGACAATACAGCCTCACCGTGGTCTTTTCGTCGAGCGAGGGTGGTGCTACCTTCGAGGGTGCTATAAACAGTCGATTGAAGGTTGATGATGTAAGTGTAACAATAATAAGCGAGTAATGATGATGAGATATATAATATTTGTGGTTGTGCTTTTGATGCCATTTATGGCATTCTCACAGCATGAAGATAGCGCAAAGATTGCGTTTCGGCTTGACGCGAAGGCAGGCCTGAATATCGGTGCTGCCACACCGCTGTCGATACCTGTCGAGATACGGGAGATGAAGGGCTTCAATCCTGGATTTAACGGCAGTATAGGCGTGGACGCCTTGATGGCTTTAGACAGTAACACCTCGCGATGGACTTTTGGCACAGGTCTCTATGTGGAGCGGAAGTCGATGACTACCAAGGCACGCACCAAGAACTACAGCACCGAGGTGGTGAACAATGGCAACGTGATTTCGGGCGTTTGGACTGGCGACGTCGAGACCATTTTCTCTACGCACGCCGTGTCGATGCCTATCTTTTTGGACTATAAGGCAACCCCTAAATTCAGCATTAGGGCTGGCGTTTATGTGTCATTCTTATTCGCCAAGACTTTCGAGGGCAGTGTGTATGACGGCTATCTGCGCGAGGGCAATCCCACGGGAGAAAAGGTGGTCTTTGATGCCGGGAGCAGTGTTACCTACGATTTCAGCGACAAGTTGAAAAACGTTCAATACGGATTTTTGTTGGGTGCTGATTACAGCATTGCATCGCGTCTCCTCATAGCGGCGCAACTATCCTACGGCGCTGATAACATCTTTGTCCGTGATTTCAAAACAATAAACTATACCTTTCACACACTGTATCTGAACCTATCTGTCGGTTACAGATTGTTATAAGCGTGTTGTCTGTGTTAAATGAAGTTTTGTAGAAAGGCGTTGTTGAGGACCAGTAGGACCACGAAGACAATCATTAAAAACACGTAACTAATCACCATGACAAGGTAAAGGGCAATTGTCCGCCAAATGGTGCCCCACCAAGATAGTTGGAACAACTGCTTGTAGTCGTAGATTAGTATAGGAATAGCAATCCATTCTGGAGCAAGGAATGGTGTTATTTCGTCGTGTTCTATTTTTAAGAAACTCAATAATAGGACGATGGCTATAATGGAGAATTGGCAGATGATATAAATCTGGGCATAAAAAATCTCGATGAAGTTGAATTTTGATTTTCGATGGAAAAACAGCCATGTCAGTATCACTACCAAAATGTTTTGTATGATAATCCAGACGATACTCGCTTTTTGTTTTTCTTCTATGTTCAGTAAAAACTGCTTTATCTCTTGCGAGACTTCGATAGTATCGGTCTTGTCGAGAGCGTAGTTAATCATGTGAAGAATCCCGTGAGATTCCATTGTGGTTCCGAAAGCCCATGTTAGTAGCGAGAGCGTCAGCGTAACGATGGCGAGCAGTTTGAATGGCGGGAAATAACGCAGATGGTAGCCGGCGAGATAATCGCGAATCATGTACCCTGGGCGCCAGAATAAGTGTCCGATGGTTCGGAACAAGGGGCGCTTGATGATACCAAATATCTCTAACATGTTGGAGAAGAGTTCTTTCCAGTCAAACTTTTTCCAGTTAGACGGGAGACTGCATTGCGGGCAGTATCGCCCCGCGTAATGGTGTCCGCAGTTTGGACATTCGTGCTCCGACGTGTCTAATGGCGCAAGGCTGATAGGTTGACGCTGCCGTTCATCTATCTGAACGCAGCGTTCTTTAATACGAGCATAACGTTGTTTTATAGGTGCAAAAGTCAGTTTCTTCGCCATTAGGTGATGTTGAATTGTTGAGGGATTGAATTGTTTAATCGTTATGTTCTGATAGCCAACAATATGAATATAAACATTGTCTCACATTATGTTCTTTTTCGTAAAATCGAAGATGCAAAAGTACAATTTTCGTAGTTGATAAAGAAATATTGTTGTAATGACGTAGGGAAGCGTGTCAAGATTTTTAATTCAAAACAAGTCGCAAAATGTTGTCATGGGGCAATGGTGGAGCGGAACGTTTTCCTTGGCTGTGGTCGGGGTTGTGATTTGACAAAAGGTTGGTTGGTTATAATGTGTATTATTGATTTATTGTTTGTTGGTGGGTTTTGTTCGGTTTTTTTTCGGGATTTGTTCGGGTTTTGGTGGGGAGAAACTGTTTTTTTTTGTTGACAATAGGTTGGATTCTTCGAAATTAAAAGAGCCAACCACAAAATAAAATGTGGTTGGCTCTTTGGCTATAAAAGCGAGGGCTGTTGCGTTAGTATGACCTTGCGAAGATTACGCGGCGGTGGGATGGCTTTCCGCTGTAGATGCAGGCGCCTTCTTCTTCGATGGCATCGTTGGGAATGCAACGGATGGTGGCTTTGGTCTCCTCCTTGATGCGCTCCTCGGTCTCGGTGGTGCCGTCCCAGTGGCAGAGCAGGAAACCGCCTTTCTCGATTTCTTCTTTGAACTGCTCCCAGGTATCGACTTTGCGGGTCTGTGCGGCACGGAAGTCGGCAGCACGTTTGAAGAGGTTGGCCTGGATTTCTTCCATCAGTTGCTCCACATGGTCGGCAATGCCTTCGATAGGCATGGTGATTTTATCCAAGGTGTCGCGGCGGCATACCTCGCAGGTGCCGTTCTCGAGGTCGCGAGGGCCAATGGCGAGGCGCACGGGAACGCCTTTGAACTCGTACTCGGTGAACTTCCAACCGGGCTTGTACTCGGTGCGGTTGTCGTATTTCACGGTGATGCCTTTGGCTTTGAGTGCGTTGATGATAGGCTCCACTTTGGTGTCAATCTCGCGCATCTGCTCGTCGGACTTGCAGATGGGCACTATGGCAACCTGAATGGGTGCCAGTTTCGGAGGCAGCACGAGACCGTTGTCGTCGCTGTGGGTCATGATGAGGGCTCCCATCAGGCGTGTTGATACGCCCCAAGAGGTGGCCCACACATATTCGAGTTTGTTCTCCTTGTTGAGGAACTGCACCTCGAAAGCCTTGGCGAAGTTCTGTCCGAGGAAATGCGATGTGCCGGCCTGCAGGGCTTTGCCGTCCTGCATCATGGCTTCGATGCAGTAGGTGTCGAGGGCACCGGCGAAACGCTCGTTGGGCGATTTCACGCCTTTCACTACGGGCACGGCCATCCAGTTTTCGGCAAAGTCGGCATAGACGTCAAGCATCTTCTTGGCCTCGGCTTCGGCGTCTTCGCGGGTGGCGTGAGCGGTATGGCCTTCCTGCCAGAGGAATTCGGCGGTGCGCAGAAACATTCTTGTGCGCATCTCCCAGCGCACCACATTGGCCCACTGGTTACAGAGTATTGGCAGGTCGCGATACGACTTAATCCAGTTCTTATAGGTGCTCCAGATGATGGTCTCGGAGGTGGGGCGCACGATGAGTTCTTCTTCGAGACGTGCGGCAGGGTCAACCACCACGCCGTTGCCGTTGGGGTCGTTCATTAGTCGGTGGTGCGTTACCACGGCGCACTCCTTGGCGAAGCCTTCAACGTGTTCGGCCTCGCGGCTCAAAAAGGATTTGGGGATGAACAGCGGGAAATAGGCGTTCACGTGCCCGGTGTCCTTGAACATTTGGTCTAATGCGTCGTGCATCTTTTCCCATATCGCATAGCCGTAGGGCTTGATAACCATACAGCCGCGCACAGCGCTGTTTTCAGCCAGGTCGGCGCGCACCACGAGTTCGTTGTACCATTCTGAATAGTTTTCAGAGCGTTTTACAAAGTCTTTTGCCATTTCTTTATGTGTTTCTAAACAAAGGTTTGTTATTAATAATCAAAACTAATGATTTCTAAATCAAAGAAAATGTATATTTTTGCAGATTATTCCGTTGCACCGCAAAAGTACGAAAATAATAGCAAACGGAATTATAAGAGTATGAAAATAAGCAAAAATATATTGTCGGTCGCGCTCGTGTGTTTGATAAGCGGACTGTCGCCACGCCTTGCCGAGGCGCAGGACACTCCGCGTCTCGACAGCATTCAGTGTGTCATCGTTGGCTTTGATGTCGGCACCATTTTCTCGTCGGCCAATGCTTCGTTCGCCACGCTACCCGACGGCTCTACGTCGCGTTCGGCCACGATGAGCAGCCTCTATAAGTCGCCCTGGCTCGACTTCGGCATCAATGCGTTCTACAAGTTCAAGAGCAATTGGCTTTTATCGTTCGATGCCGACCTTTTCTTTGGCTATAATTCCGACAACCTTGAGCACCGCACAGAGCGCATGAGCGACATCTACACCAGCGAAGGTCTGGTTATCGGAACCAACGGCACCGATGCCGTGGTTACGGCGTTCAACCGAGGTCTGGCATTCAAAGGCGGTTTTGGCCGTATTATACCCGTCATGCCTTCCGTCAATCCCAATTCGGGCATTTTGGCGCGTGTGAGTGCGGGCTGGCTTCAGCAGCAGACTATCTTCCAACTCAACGAGGTCCACGCCCCGCAGGTTGACGGCGACTATGCGTTGCTATACGACCATCAGCGTCGTGGCTTTGTCCTCACCGAGAGCCTGGGATTCTGGTATATGAGTAACTATGCCAACCTTGTCAACTGCTACGTTGCTTTTGAACTCTCGCAGGTGTGGTCGCGCTCCACTCGCGATTATATCATCGACGACTATCTCAATCTTCGAGGTCCTGACAACAACAACTATTTCGACCTGCTTTACACGCTCAAGTTCTGCTGGATGTTCCCGCTCAAGGGCAAGACGGTGCGTGAGTACTACTATTTCTAACCTCTTTTCACTATGCGTTTTGTTTATTCTATCGGCATTTATGCCTATCTGTTCGGAGTCCGTGTGGCATCATTGTTCAACGTCAAGGCGCGTCAGATGGTGCGTGGCTGGCGTGACACTCGCGAGGCTTTGTTCCGCTTTGCCAGCCAGTGCGGTTCCAGCCCTGTGGCATGGTTCCATGCTGCCTCGCTGGGTGAGTTTGAGCAGGCTCGCCCCGTGCTTGAGAAGTTCCGTTCGCTGCATCCCGAATACAAGGTGATGCTCACGTTTTTTTCTCCCTCTGGCTATGAGGTGCGCAAAAACTACGACCAGGCCGACCTCGTGTGCTATCTGCCTATGGACACCCCTGCCAACGCACGCCGTCTTGTGCAGACCGTGTCACCGCGTGTGGCATTCTTTGTCAAATACGATTTTTGGTTCAACTACCTCGACCGTTTGCGCCGTCAGGGCTGCCGCACCTATATCTTCTCTGCCATTTTCCGTCCGTCGCACTATTTTTTCCGCCCTTATGGAAAGTGGTTCCTGCGTCAGTTGCGCCAGTGTTTCGCGCTCATATTTGTGCAGAACCAGCAGTCGCTGCAACTACTACGCACAAACGGCGTTGAGAACTCGCTATTGGCGGGCGACACCCGTTTCGACCGTGTGAACGACATAGCGCAAAAGGCTCCGCGTTTCGATGAGATAGAGTCGTTTATTGGCCCTAATGCCGATGGTTCGCCATGCCAGGTGCTTATGGCGGGAAGCAGTTGGGAACCCGACGAACAATATATAAAACGCTATTTCGACCATCGACAGGGCGCTTTGAAAATGATACTTGCACCCCATGTCATCAGCGAGACGCATATCGCCTCAATTATTACGCTTTTCGGTAGCGACAATTGTGTGCGCTATTCGCAACTAAAAGGCGATGCCACGGCTTATGCCGACCGCAAGGTGCTTATCATAGATAATATAGGTATGCTTTCGTCGCTCTATCGTTATGCCCATGTGGCTTATATCGGTGGCGGCTGGGGGCGCGGAATCCACAACACCCTTGAGGCCGTTACATTCGGTAAGCCTGTTGTCTTTGGTCCCAACCATCGCAAATTCCAGGAGGCGCAGGATCTTTTGGCTCTCGGCGGAGGTTTCACCTATTCCGACTACGAGACGCTGCAGACAACGCTCGACCGACTTTTCGACGATGGCGAGGCCTATGCCCGTTCGTCGCAGACCTGTACCGACTATTTGCATCGCAATCTTGGTAGCAGCGACCTAATCATCAGCCACATAACCATCTAATTCTCTCTGCGCTATCACCGCCAAGTACCATAGACTGTTTTTGTTTGCCTTTGCAGCGTTGTTGCTGGCCTCTTGCGCCAACACCTCTCGCGTGTTGCAGCCCGATGACCGTCTGCTTTATCGCAACCGATACGATGTCTCTATGGCCGACGGCTCGGAGGTGTTGCCAGAAGTGTCGCACGCTTTGAGCGATATAAACAAATATGTGCGCCAGCAGCCTAAAAACGGATTCCTCAATATTCACCATTCCGTTGTCAATACCTACTATGCCGTGCGTCTGTCCGACAGCAGTTGGTGGGCTCGCACAATGCGTAGCCTTGGCACAGCGCCAGTCATCTATCGTGAATCTCATGCCGAGGCCAGTGTGCGGCAGATTCTTTCGCTGCTGGAGGGTAGGGGATGCTTCGGCTCGTCGGTGAGCATAGACACACAGCAAATCTCTCACCAGCGCGTGGTGGTCAACTACCACATAAAAGCCACGCCTCGCTATGTAATTGACGAGATTGTATATAATGTGCCTGACACCGCAATTGCACCGCTTGTGGAGCGTTGGCGCGATGCCTCGGTGCTTCATGTGGGCGACTATTATGACCAGGCCAATCTCGTCAAGGAACGCGAACGCATTGCTCGACGGTTGCAGTACAACGGATTTTATCTCGCCTCGCCCGACTATATACATTTTAATATAGACACCACCTACGCCTCCAAGCGTCTCGGAATAGAATTGGTGATAGACAATCCGCGCGTTGCTTCAAGCGGACAGCCGTCATCTGTTCGGCCTTATCAGCGATACACTATCGACACCATACGCATCGACAGCACAAGTGTGCGACAATCCACGGTGGGGCGAGTGCTGACCATCATGCCGGGACAGTTGTATGCGCCATTCCGCACCACCTCGTCGTACAATGCGTTGCTCAACCTGCGCAATTTCAGCCTCATCAATATCGAGTATTCAGAATCGCCACGTAGCACCGACAGCGTGCGTTTGCTCGACACCCGCATACGGCTTCATCCCAGCATGCAGCAGCGTATCAGCGCCTCGCTCGAAATCAGCAATGCCTCGCCCGTGTCGCGGCAATCGGCCAACAGTGGCAATTTCGGCGCCGAGACGGTTCTGCAGTACCAGCACAAGAACCTCTTCGGCGGCGCTGAACTGCTTTCTATCGAAGGCAACTTCCTCGTAGAACTAAACAAATCGGTATTCAGCAAAGGCTTTGCTTCAGAGGACCGTTTTTCGGCATTTGAGACGGGACTCAATCTCTCGCTCGATATACCGCAGTTCTTCATGCCGATGGCCGACAGGCTAGTGCGTGGCAACGCGGTGCCTCACACGCTTATCAGCCTTGGCGTTGACAGACAGAACCGCACCTATTTTGAGCGGCGGCAGGTCAACTCGTCGTTTGCCTACACTTGGGCGGCCTCTCGCCAGGTTCAGCACAAGTTGACTCCCATAGAGGTCTCTTTTGTGCGCTTCCTGCATTTTAGCGATGAGTTTATCAGGCGAATTTATAACCTGCTTGACCAGCGCCTGATGTATCAGTATTCGGACCATCTTATCATTGACGCTCGCTACGAGTACACCTACAGCAACCAGTTCATTGGTCGTAAGACCAATTTCTCATATTTCAACACCTCGTTGGAGGTGGCAGGCAACTTGGCCTCGCTGATTTCTACATCAACATCTTTGGGCAAATACGATGCAGAATATGACGAGCACACTCTTTTCGGTGTTTCATATTCGCAGTATCTGCGCTTCAGCAGCGAGTTCAAACGCTATTTTTATCACGGGCAGGATAACACCTTGGTGGGACGTGTACTCCTTGGCATAGGCGTACCTTACGGCAATAGTTATACAATGCCCTACGAGAAAAGTTTCTTTGGCGGTGGTCCTAACAACATTAGGGCGTGGCAGATACGATATCTTGGCCCAGGCCATTTCAACAGCCACGAAAGCAACTATATATATGACCGTACTGGCGATATTACGTTGGTTTTCAATGTCGAGGAACGTTTTCCGATTTTTGGACCATTCGAGGGGGCAATCTTTGCCGACATGGGTAATGTGTGGCTTTTCAGGGAAGACGATTTCCTGCCGGGTGGCAATTTCACATTCTCCCACCTGCTTTCCGACATGGCGCTTGGCGTCGGTCTCGGACTTCGTCTGAAGATTTCTATTCTAACACTCCGTCTCGATATGGCGTTGCCAGCCTACGACCCAACATACTCCTATTCCCAGCGTTGGCGCATAGCGCACTGGAAATTGAACACCATAAACACCAATTTCGGAATAGACTACCCGTTCTAATGCATAATATGCATCTGTCGTGATTTGTGTCCGAAGGTAAAAATGATTTTGCACAAAAATAATATAATGATGTCCGCCATACAGTCATTCCCGCAACTCCAAGAAACCGTGGCACGGCTTTTCCAATCGGAGAACTTCTTGCAGCAACCTGCCGAACTTTATGCACCTATCGACTACACATTGCAGTTGGGCGGCAAGCGCATCCGCCCTGTGATGCTCCTTGCCTCGTGTCAACTTTTCAACGGAGATATAGCCAAGGCATACGATTCGGCTGTCGGCATCGAGGTGTTCCACAATTTCACGCTGCTTCACGACGACCTAATGGACCACTCGCCACTGCGTCGCGGTGTCGAGACCGTTTATCGCAAATGGGACGAGAATACGGCCATTCTTTCGGGCGACGCTATGCTTATTATGGCATATCAGTACCTCTGTCGCAAACCGTCGAACCGCCTACACGACATCATCTCCACGTTTAACAATATGGCCAACGAGGTGATGATGGGGCAGCAGTATGATATGAATTTTGAGAGCCGCGACGATGTCACTGTCGAGGAATATCTCGACATGATATATCTCAAGACCGCCGCGCTCTTCAACGGTGCGCTTCGTATTGGCGCGCTCATAGCCGACGCCGAAGAGTCGCAACTCTTGCCGTTGCATACTTTCGGTCGTCACCTTGGCCTTGCGTTTCAAATACAAGACGACCTTCTCGATACTTTTGGCAACGTCACCACTTTTGGCAAAAAGCCAGGGCAGGACATTCGCGACAATAAGAAGACCATGCTCCTTATCACTGCAATCCACAAAGCATCACCATCACAACTCGACGAATTGCAGCATTGGATGGCGGCACCCGAAAGCGACGAGAAGGTCGAGGCCGTGCGAGCCATATACAACAGCCTTCACATTGCCGAGGACATGGAGCAGCACATTGCCAGCCATTACCAGCAGGCCAGCCAGGCTCTCGAAAGCATCAATGCCCCAGATGCTAACAAGCAACCCATGCAGGACCTAATGCAGCATTTGCTTCACCGAAGCCACTAATTTTAGGCTTTCGAATAGCGCTTTTGTTTGACATGAAAAAACGTGTTTTATAGACCTCATATACGAACAATCTGCTAAAAGTCTTTGTATTTTCAGAAAAAAAACGTATATTTGCAGAAATATTGATTCTCAATGAATTAAAACTAACTAATTAATAATTAACTCATTCACAAAAACCATGAAAAAAGTAATTGCATTGATGTCAATCATTGGTTTATTGACATTCACCAATTTCAATGGACTGAAAGCCCAAGAGGCTACCGAAGCCAACGCCGAGCAGACCGAGGCCGTGGCTGCTGCCAACGATGAGGCCGCCGTCGAGGCTGAAGCCGTTGTCGAAAACGAGGCCGCCGATGCCGAAGAGGTTACCAAATCCTTCCATCAGGTCCTCAAAGAGAAATATATCCAGGGTGGTGCAGGCTGGATGACCCCCGTGCTCCTCTGCCTTATCCTTGGTATGGCTCTCGTTATCGAGCGCATTCTCTATCTCAACATGGCTTCCACCAATGTTCAGAAACTTCTCGAAGGCATCGAGGGTTATGTCCAGAAGGGCGACTATGAAGGTGCCAAAGAACTCTGCCGCAACACCCGTGGCCCCGTGGCCAGCATCTTCTATCAGGGTCTTGACCGCGTCAATGAGGGTCTCGACAATGTAGAGAAAGCCGTTACCTCCTACGGTGGCGTTCAGATGGCTCGTCTCGAAAGCAACCTCACTTGGATTGGCCTTTTCATCGCTCTGGCTCCTTCCTTCGGATTCCTTGGTACCGTTGTCGGTATGGTTCAGGCCTTCGACGACATCGAGGCCGCTGGTGATATCAGCCCGACAGTTGTTGCTGGTGGTATGAAGGTTGCTCTGTTGACCACTGTGTTCGGTCTTATCGTTGCTATCATCCTTCAGATTTTCTACAACTACATCCTTACCAAAATCGAAAGTCTCGTTGGTCAGATGGAGGACGGTTCTATCTCCTTCATGGACATCCTCGTCAAGAACCACAAATAATAGTTTAAGGAGTATTCTATTGTCTAATCATTAAAATCCTTAAAACTGTTATGAAAGAGAAAACCGATAAACTAATCACCTGGGTGGCTCTTGGCATCGCAGTGCTGGCATCTATCTTTGCCATCATCTTCGCCATGAATACCGCCAACGAGGGTATGTTTAACGTTGCTTATTGGATTACCTTCCTCTTCGTAATTCTTTCCGTACTCGGTATGGTGGGTTTCTTCTGCCTCCGTTTTATCAAGAATTTCAAGGAAAATCCTGCCAAAGCACGCAAAACCCTCATTGTTATTGGAGTAGCCGTCGTTGTCTGCCTGCTGGCTTTCTTGCTGGCTTCCGGCACCGATGTCCCCAAAGCCCTCCTCGATAAGAATGGCCTCACCGAAGCCACTTCTAAATGGATTGGCACTGCCTGCATCGCTGTCTATATTCTCGTGATTGCAGCCATCGCCTCCATTATCTATGTCGAGTGTGCAAAAATGTTTAAAAAGTAATTCGTTATGGCACGTAAAACTCCTGGATTGAATACCAGTTCAATGGCCGATATCTCGTTCTTGCTGCTTACGTTCTTCCTTATGACGTCCAGCATCAACACCGATATGGGTATTGCACGTCGTTTGCCCCCCCCACTGCCAGAGGACCAAGAGAAGCCAGAAGTTCGTGAACGTAACATCTTTGTTGTAAAAATCAACAGCGCCGACCGTCTGCTCTATAATGGAGAAATCGGACGTATCGAAGACCTTCGTGAGCGCGCCAAGGAGTTCCTCGGCAACCCCGAGAACAAAATCAACCTCCCCGAAAAGGAGATTATGGAAATCCCTCTCCTTGGTAAAATGGAGGTTTCCAAAGGCGTTATTTCCTTGCAGAACGACCGTGGTACATCTTACGATATGTATCTGCAGGTGCAGAACGAACTCGCCGCTGCTATCAACGAGATGCGTAACGAATTGGCACTCTCTAAGTTTTCTAAAAAGTATGCTGACATAAACGATGACCAGCGCGACGCTATCGACCAGGCAATTCCTATTGCCGTGAGCGAGGCTGAGCCTACTAAAATAGGAGAGAAAAAATAATGGCACGTTTCACAGGTAAAAAACCAAAAGAGACTCCCGCCCTCAACATGGGCTCGATGTCCGATATTATTTTCATGCTCCTCTTTTTCTTCATGGTTATCACTACCATGCGCGAAAGCACGCTTTTTGTCAAAATCGTGGTTCCTCAAGGTACAGAGGTTAGCAAACTCGAAAAGAAAAGCCTTGTGAGTTATATCAACGTAGGTACTCCTATGAAGGAACAGCAGGCCAAATACGGTACCGATTCTCGTATCCAACTCAACGACCAGATTGCCGAGGTTTCGGACATCATTCAGTTTGTTGAACTCGAGAAAGCCGCTCGCGTTGAGGCCGACCGGCCCTTCATCACCACTGCTATCAAAGCCGACAAGGACACCAAAATGGGTCTTATCAGCGATATCAAGCAGGAACTCCGTAAGGCAGGTGCCTACAAGATTTTCTACAACGCACGCAAAGGCGAACGCATCCACTAAGATTTTATTCTCACGTTTTTTTAGCATAATGTGCAGAAAAGGTCGCCCAATAAAGGCGACCTTTTCATTTGCTATAATCTACCGCTATCGACAATAAAGAATCAGAACAACCGCATTAAATGCAGTATTAAAAGAACTCGTTTTACGGAGACTTGGCCTAATAGACTATTCAGCGTAAACCTATTTAGGAAACGGAAATGTCTAACGATTTATTTGTTTGTAGGGCGTTTCTTTTAAAGGATTAATCATTGGACGTCATAACAACACACAAAAAAAACTCCGTCGGAGTTTTTTTTGATATGTTTGCTTTGCTATACAAATTACCACGAATCAATTTCTAATTCATCAGGGAATGGAAAATACTCTTGTAGGAATAATTCGTGGTAATTTGTGTTTGCAAACCTTATTTGAATTTAGTCTTATTAAACAGCAAAGCTGTTAGAAGTTAGAGGGACGCTCTTTGTCTTCGTTTATGTTGCCTCGTACACCGTTCAGAATGGTCGTGATGTATTCTGCGAATAGTTCGTCTTGCGAGTAGAAGCCAATCTCGTCGCTCGTGTATTTAGACGGGAACGCAAGAATCGACTTTACCGAGTGTTTTTTGTTGGCTGGTTTTATCAGCCAGCAACTCATGGTGAGGTATTCGTTGAGAGGTATGAGTTCGATGCCGTGATAGCGATAGTATTCCGCAATGCAATCGGTTATGTCGGAGTACATATTTTTATAGTCGGCAAAATGGATGTCTTTTATCTTTTTAGGCTTTGAACCGCCATTTTCACCGAAATAGTGATGCATTATAGAATCAAGGTCGGTGCAAAGTTTTTTCACAATGGCATCAGACATGATTGACGATGATTCGTCGCTGTTTAATGCATCCAGGAATGACATATAGCCCTTAACCACGTTCTGTGCCGCGTCAATATCATTGTCTCTTGTAAGGCAGAAATATTTTTCGGTAACAATGCTGTCGATGGAAGCCATCATCATTTTGCGCTCCGTTTTGCCTTGCTGGCTTATCAAGTCGGTTCTGACATGGTTTTTCATCGACTCTTTCATCAGTTCGTATTTGTCCGTAGTTATCTGCGGGATATATTTTGGAGCAATACGGCTTTCTACAATCATTCTATGAAACACTGTCTGCCATGGAAAATCTGCATCCTGGCAGTGGTTGTCGTAGTAGGCAACAATCACTTTGCCGCCTTGACGGGAGTGGTTCAGCAGTAGTTGCTGCAGATGGCTAAAACCTACGGGCTCGCTCTTTATGCCGTAATAAAGCACGTCTTCAAATATAATGACCGTGTCGCCAGTTTGCAGTGTCGAAAAAACATCGTTGATTTCGGATATGTATGCTGGGAATTTTCCAAGGCAGCGCGTGGATAAGGAACGGCTAATGTTGTCTAACCTATTGACGGTCTCATCAAATTGCTTTTTCCCAAAATACACTTTATATGCGAAGAAAATAAGCGTAAGAGCAAGACCGATAATGGCAGAACTTGCAACCGTGTTTATCGAGCGATAAAACCAAGAGTTTTTGAATCTTTCGAATCTTGATGGTTTGTTGTTATCCATTTTAGTTTGTTTTTTTGTGATGAATAAGTTTTTTAGTTTTCCCCGCCAAATTCCATTAGATAGGCTTTGATGAAGTTGTCTATTTTGCCATCCATGACACCAGTGACATCGCCAGTCTGATAGTTGGTGCGGTGGTCTTTCACGCGGCGGTCGTCCATGACGTAACTGCGTATCTGGCTGCCCCATTCTATTTTTTTCTGCGAGGCTTTGATTTTGGCTTGTTCTTCCATACGGTGCTTGAGTTCGCGGTCGTACAGTTGGCTACGCAGCAAACGCAGGGCGTTCTCTTTGTTTTTGGGCTGGTCGCGAGTCTCGGTGTTTTCAATCAAAATCTCTTCTTCTTCGCCAGTGTATGGGTCTTTGTACTGGTAGCGCAGACGCACACCGCTCTCTACCTTGTTGACGTTTTGTCCGCCGGCACCTCCGCTTCGGAAGGTGTCCCAACTGAGGCGCGACTGGTCAACAACAACCTCTATGCTGTCGTCAACAAGCGGTGTTACGCTCACCGAGGCAAAAGATGTCATTCGTTTGCCTTGCGCGTTGAAAGGGCTGACGCGCACCAGGCGGTGTACTCCCGTCTCGCTTTTCAGATAGCCGTAGGCAAATTCGCCTTCTATCTGCATTGTCACGCTCTTGATGCCCGCGCCTTCGCCGTCAAGGCTGTTGCTGATTACAACCTTGTAGTTGTTGCGCTCGGCATAGCGGATATACATGCGCATGAGCATTTCCGCCCAGTCTTGCGCCTCTACGCCGCCAGCACCAGCGTTGATGCTCAGCACAGCATCGAAACTGTCGCTCTCGTTGCGAAGCATGTTTTTGAATTCCAATTCCTCTACCAGTTTTGTCGTTGCCTCAATCTGCTGCATCATCTCCTCTTCGGTGGCGTCGCCAGCCTCGAAAAATTCTCCCATCACCTGCATATCGTCGCAACTGCCGCTCACCGTGGCGAAGGCCGTGGTCCAAGTCTTTTTGCTTTTTATGTTTTTCAGGACTTTCTGTGCCTCTTTAGGGTCGTTCCAAAAGTCGGCTGCCTCGGTGGCCTTCTCCTCGTCGGCAATTTCTTGTTGCAGACGCTCTATGTCGAGGAATTTGCGCAGTGCTTCTTTGCGAGCGGCAAGGTCTTTAATGGTTTCGGCTATAGTCATTTTATTATGTTTTCGCTGTTTTAATCAGTTTGTGTTTTTAGATTCTTTGCCAGTTTTTTATTAGGATTGTCAGGTCGGTTATCGGAGTGTAGTTCTGTGCGTAATGTTGGTCAAGACGAGCGGTGTCGGGACGTCGCACAAGAGGCATGCGGTCGCAGGTGCGGAATACCGAGGGGCGCAGATGGGGCAGGGGATTGGTGGCAGTCTGCGTTTGCACTATGCCCGTAACCTGGCTGTAGCCCACCCATGTGCGTCGGCCACGCAGCACCGATAGGCAGTCGGAAAAGAAACGGCGTTTGCGCCGCTGTGGCCAGAAGATTATTGGGGAAAGCAGCAGAATGAGTGTCGATGTGCAGATGTCGAGTATGCGTTTTATTCGACGGCAACGCGGAGTGGCAAGGCCTTCGGCGTCGGCGTGGTATAATTGGTCTGTCGAATAGATGTAGTTTCCGCCTATCAGCAGGTTGCCGTTGGCGGGCGCGGTACGGAAGGCTATGCCCGTTGAGCGCAGAGCCTCCATGCAGTCGAGCATTGCCGCCACCTCAACGTCGCGAGTGCAGAATATTATCTCGTCGAGACGGTGATGGCTGAAGCAGTCTTTATCGCTTAACGACGCAATTTGTGCGGCGGGCTTTTGGCTTACGCTCTTTGGCGTGATGCCGAGTTGGTCAAACAGTTGCTGCACTCGTGCATATTCCTCGTCGTTGGCAACCACGAGATATATGCGTTTGCGTGGAGGTCCTTGTCGGTAGCCGTTCACGCCGCACCAGCCCAGCACCAGACGCAGCAAGAGGCTGGCGGCAAGAGTGGAGAGCGAACCCAGCAGCAGTATGGCGCGGGAGAAACGCATGGTCTCGTCAAGCAGCGAATAGAACACCAGCAGCGACAGCGCGCCTATGGATATGCCTTGTGCAATGCGCGACATCTTGACGGGCTTGTCGTAGCCTCCAGCCAGCCATGTGCAAGCCATGATGATGAGCGAATAGAGAGGCAGCACTCCCCAAGTGTAACTATCGGGATAGTAGTTGACGTTGGAGGCCCAGTAGGTTGACCAGACTATCTTTGTGGCATAAAAAGCAGAGAATGAGATTGCGAAATCGGCCACGGGAAGCGCGATGCGCTGAACGGCGCGTGTTATGAGTGCCAGCATTGCCCGCAGCCATATGGCCATGCGAATCAGAAAATTGTAGAGTTTAGCATCATTTCCCGAAAAATAACGCTTCACAAAAATTGACATGGCGTTGTAGAAAGCATAAACGTAGTTCATGCTGCTACGTTTGGTACTCTCGCCTTTGTAGTGGAGTATGCGAGTGTTGGGCAGATAGTAGTTGTCGTAGCCCGCCAGTTTGAAACGCCACGAGAAGTCGATGTCCTCGCCGTACATAAAATAGGTCTCGTCGAGCAGTCCCACGCGCTCCAATGCCTCGCGACGCATCATGATGAAGGCTCCGGGAAGCACGTCAATCTTCTGTGTCTCGGTGTCGGGAAGATGTCCCATATAGTAATAGGCCACTTTGGGGTGGTGGGGCAGCAGGTGTATGAGTCCGCTGATTTTGTAGAACGAGGCTTGCGGCGACGGGAATCCTCGTTTGCTTTCTTTAAGGAAGAAACCTTCGCCATTTATCATCTTCACGCTAACGCTGCCGCATTGCGGGGTGCGCTGTATGAAGTCAATACAGGTTGTAAAGGTGTCGCGCTGCACAATGGTGTCGGGATTGAGCAGCAATACATATTGCCCCGTGCACTGGCGTAAAGCCTGATTGTTGGCGGTGGCGAACCCCGGGTTGTCGCTGTTGGCTATAAGGCGCACCTGTGGGAATTTCTCCCTTACCATCTGCACCGAATCATCAACCGAGTTGTTGTCAACCACAAAAACTTCTGTTTCTATGCCTTTGGCAGCATTATAGACTGATGTGAGGCACTGCTCTAAATAGTGCCGCACATTGTAGTTGACTATAACGATGCTTAGGGTCATTTGTGGCGATGCGTTACAAAGGATAGATTTCGGGACAGCCCGGCGTGAAATAGGCGGCGGCAAAGGCAAGGAGTATCAGCAGCATCTTGCTCCACGAGAAAGCATTATGCTCGTGGTCGAAGAGTATGCTGGCGCTGACGTGCAGCAGTATGCCGACCACTACGCCCATGACGATTTTTTGCAGCACTGGCTCGGGCGGCAGCAGGAATAGGTTGCACAGAGACCCTAATGGAGACATGATGCCGAAAAGCAAAAGCAACATAGTGATTTTCCGTACCGAAAAACCGTTCTCAATGAAAAGTCCCACCATTACGAGTGCTATGGGAATATTGTGCAACACAATGCCGTAGAGCAGGCCTTGGTGCAGGTCGCCGTCGTGACCGACAAGCGGCATGCCCTCCATGAAGGCGTGGAGCGATAGACCTATCATCAGACCCCACACAGGGTGGTGGTGCTTCGCATGACAGTGTCCTTCGTGGTGGTGATGTGCGTGGTCGTCGTGAGTTTCGTGGCAGCATTCGCAGTGGTTGTGGCCGTGCTCTATCCCTCGCGTGGTATGCTCGATGAGCAACTGTATCACAAAACCGATAAGAACCGATGCTGCAATCTTGAAATGCAAGGAACCCGTTATGAATTGCTGTCCCTCTGCGCCAACGAAAATGTGTGGCACGAGGTTGATAAAACAACTTGCCAGCAGAAATGCACCGCCAAAAACGGAGATATGCTGCACCGTGGCGGGCGAAAACTTACGACAACCCGCAGGTAGCAGGCCCCATACGGCTACACCTCCGATAATCAATATATAAGCACACAGAGCAGCGACGTTCATAGCGGCAACAGAAAGATGCAAAAGTACAAAAATTATACTTTTTTATTGCTATTATCTGAAAAAGTTGTACTTTTGCAATCGGGTAAGTCTTATACGACCAGCTCCCATTGAATCCCCCAGGGTAGGAATACAGCAAGGGTGTTTGGTT
>ONLQ01000071.1 GCA_900318665.1 uncultured Bacteroidales bacterium
TGCACTCCGTACGGGGAATACGGACCAGTTTCACGACCTCCTCTCCGACTTTGTGGCAAGCATTCCCTATTCTGTAAGGAAGGACAACAGCGAGAAAAGCCGTGAGAAGGACTTCCAACTCATCGTGTATCTCATCATGCGTCTGGTGGGCAGCTGCAACTATACGGTCTATCACGAGAAAGAAAGTTCTCAAGGCCGTGCCGACTGTGTCATAGAGACGCCACAAAATGTCTATATCTTCGAGTATAAGTTCGACCACTCTGCTGCAGAGGCCCTGCTGCAGATAAAGGCCAAGGGTTATGCCGAGCCTTACGCCCACGACGGCCGCAAGGTCTACCTCGTCGGCTGCTCGTTCTCTTCCGAGACCGGACGCGTGGCGGACTGGGAGGTCGAGGCAATGCATAGTTGATTGGCGCGATAGTATTGCACGTTATGAACTAAGCATCCATCCCTTTAGTACCAAAAGGGGAAGACAAGAATTTGCAACAGCCGCGCCAGCCAAAATTATGAATTATGAATTATGAATTATTCAGTGCCAGCCGCTGATAGACGGCAGGAGTCATACCCGTCACCTTCTTGAAGGCCGCAATAAAGGCAGATGATGAATTGAAGCCAAGGTCTTTACCGATGCCCATCAGCGTGAACTTGTCGTAATATTCTGGTGAGGTGAGCCGGCGGCAGGCTTCACGGATACGGTATTCGCTCAGCAAGTTCTTGAAGCTTTCGCCGTAAGCCTCGTTGATGGCCACCGAGACATACTTGGTGTTGCTCCCCACGGCATCGGCCAACTGGCGCATGCTGAAGTCGGAGCGGGAGATGACGCTCACGTCGGTCATCACATTCTCTATCTTGCGCAGCAGCAACGTCTGTTGTTCATCCGAGATAGGGTTGGCAGCCTTCTTTTCCGTAGTTTTCTCGCTCGTCTTCTCCTCTTGCTGGGCCAACATGTCGGCATATTGGTTGAGCAAGTGCTTCTGCTGGTTGCTCTCCCGTCTCATGCGCTCATTCTTCTCCACCAAGAGTCGCTGCACCTCTCGCAGTCGTCGGTAGTTGCGCCTCATGACAATGATGAATGCCGTGAGCAGCACTACGAGCAGCACCACGAGAATGATGATGAACGTCTGAGTCTGATTGCGTGTTGTGAGCGAGGCAATCTGCCGTTCGGTCTGCTGGTTCTCTATATCGAATATCTTGTTTTCAGCCTCTTTGATTCCGCCGGGTCCCTTCAGCGAATCGGTCAAGTCGAGATAGCGCGTATGCCATTCACGCTGCTTTTCCGCGTCGCCTTTCTTGGCGTAAGCCTTCGCCAAACCCTTGTAGACATCGGGCAAGACGATGGTGTAGTTCTTTTTTTTCGCCAGATTGAGACAGCGCTGATAGCTGGTGATGGCCGAGTCGGGCTTATTCCACTTCAAGTAGATGTCGCCAATCTCGTTCATTTGCTCGATAGCATGAACTTCATCCAGGTGGCGATAACCGACATAGTCAATGGCTTGTTCCAGATAGTCGATGGCCAATTGAAAATGATTACCGGCAAAAGCAATTATGCCCTGCGACTGCAAAAGATAGTATTGTTTTAGTTGGGGCGTACGACCGGGCAAGGACAACTGGAGCTCATACAAACGTTGGGCACTCCTGACATCACCTTTAAGACTATAGGCTCCCACCATATTCGTAACGATAGCAAATTGGAGTACTTTGTTGTTTCGTTTCCTTGCCTCTTCATAGCTTGCCTCATAGTTGTGGATGGCATGGTCATAGTCGCCCATCTGCATATAGACATTCCCTAGATTACCTAAACAAACATTATATAAATAGGTATCACCCGACCGCTGTGCCTGCTCCAGACCTTGGGTGAAACATTCCAAAGCCGACGTGAGCTGACCATTAGTGAAGAAGTAGTTACCCTTCGCGATAAGGTCGTATGTGGTCTTGTCCTGTGTCGGCTGATGCGAACAGGAAGTCAGAATGAGGGTGAGTACGAGTATAATCGGCAATAGCTTTCTCATTACAGCACAAAGGTAGTGAAAACCGAACACAAAACAAAAAAAAATAAAGCCATAAAGATTTATTTTTTTGCTTTGTTGAGGTGCAGCCTAGCTTATCTAAAGGTAGTGCAAACGAGTGGAATATCAAAACAAAAACACTTTTTTGTTTTGTATTCCCAAGTGCAGCCAACCTTATTAAAAGGTAGTGCAAACCGAACACAAAACAAAAAATTGGGGGCAAAACATTTCGTTTTCTAGAAAAAGAAGTGCGAAAAGCGGGAAAAAACGTAGTTGCGTCCATGTTTTGAGTATATTGTAATCAGCAAATTTTCATGCAACATTTTTAAGAAAAATAACATATAGCATTCTTCGGCAATTAAGATGTAGCATTATTGATGCGTTTTGGCAATT
>ONLQ01000035.1 GCA_900318665.1 uncultured Bacteroidales bacterium
TTATAAATTAGAATTAACGATGTATCAACACGATACACCTCAAAGGGATAGACTGCATTGTTTTTTATTGCATTAGGCAAAAATACAAATAAATCTTAATTTAACAAAAAACATAATGTCATTGCACACTGCGTTATGCAATCTACTTATAATAATATTGAAGATAATGTAAGGTTAGCGGCGGTGCCAGAATGGAGGGTATAATAGCACTATTACCGTTATGTATTCCAGGCGGCCCATGAGCATGGCGGCTATGCAGACCCATTTGCTTGACATGGCAAACGAGCCGTAGGTGGCCAAGGCGCCGCTATAGCCGAAGCGCGGGCCGTAGCCTGTTATGCAGCCCATCATGGCGCCTATGGCGTCTTTGCCGCCCTCACCGCAAAGCATGAGCAGCATCACTCCGATAAAAGCAACGGCCACGCTGACAAAAAAGATGACCATGACATTGTTGATGACGGAGCGGGCTACAGGATGCCCGTTGAGGCGCACCGGATTGACGGCATGGGGGTGGAGTTGGTTGCGCAGAATGGTGCGTACGTTGCGCACAAGGATTATGACACGCATGGTTTTCAAGCCGCCCGACGTGCTGCCCGCCATGCCGCCACACACGGCCAAAAGCAGGAAGAGGAAGGCTATAGGTGTCCACCATGTGGAGGCATCGACAGCCTGCGTGCCCGTGGTGCTGATGGCGCTGGCCGACTGCACCACCGCCAAACGCATAGCATCGCTCCAACCATAGCCCGAATGATAGCGCAACGCCAACAGGCAGAACGCCACACTTGCCGCAAACATAAGCAGATAGACCATCACCTGCTCGCGCTTGCCCTCCATCTTGTTCCATCGGAAGGTGATGAAGAGGTAAATCATGGTGAAGTTGATGCCGCCAAAAAGCATGGCAAGAGCCACGAGATACTGCTGATGATGGCTTAGCGAGGCTATGCCGTCGTCGTAGATTGAAAAACCGCCGGACGAGATGTTGGTGAGCGTGATGTTGACAGCGTCCCACATCTGAAGTCCCGACGAATGGAACATCCAGATAAACAACGCCGTGAGCAACAAATAGATTGACACCATGCGACGGAACGACATATTGCTGTCGCTGAGTTGCTGCGACGTGGGGTCTTCGATAGATGCCGAGGCGGTATAGAGGCTGTATTTGTTGATGCCCATGCGAGGCATAAGCGCCAAGACCACAAGAATGATGCCGAAGCCGCCAAACCACTGCGACATACTGCGCCACAGCAAGATGGACGATGGAAGGCGATTGACCTCGGCCACTACCGAGGCTCCTGTGGAGGTAAATCCCGACATAGCCTCGAAATAGGCGTCGGTGAAGTTAAGCACGCTGCCTGTGGAGAGTAGCGGCAGTGTGCCGAACAGGGCAAGGACTATCCAGATGACAACGACGAGGAGGAACGCCAGACGGTTGTCGGCAATGGCGGTGTGGCGATGATAACGCACCACCAGCAATGCGCCCACCGCAGCGGTGAAAAGTCCCGAGGCAAGAATCTGCCAATGGGTGTGGTCGTGGAAATGCAGCGACGGTATGAGGCAGAGCAGCATAAGACCGCCCTCGGCCATCAAAAGAAGACCGACAAAACGGAGCAGTGCTTTGACCTCGGAAGAACGCATTTTTTGAATTGGGTTTTGTTATCTGTGATCTGTGATCTGTTACCTGTTATCTGTTACCTGTGATCTGTTATCTGTGACCTGTGATCTGTTATCTGATTTCTGATCTCTGATTACTATTTTCTGATTACTGTTATCTGATTTCTGGTCTCTGATAACTGTTTTCTGTTTACTATTTTAACGGTGGCGCCAATAGGATTTGGAGAAGATTGCTACTAATGCAAAAATCTCTATGCGGCCTGCTACCATTAGCACCATGAGGGAAATCTTGGCCATGGGCGGCAAGACGGCGTAACTGAGCGACACGCCGAGGGCACCTGTGATAGGCGTGGGGCCAAGATTGGCCATATTGGCAGCCGACATGGCCAGTGATGCCGATATATCGACTCCCGACAGCATCAACACAAAGGCTCCGCCCAGCACAAAAGCCATATACATAAAGACAAAGGCGAAAATCTTATTGTTGTAGGCATCGGGAATCACCATGCCATCGACACTGACATTGAACACCGCGCGCGGATGCACCATGCGGGTAAAATAGTTCTTGATATAGCGCACCACTATCATCACTCGCTTTATCTTGATGCCGCCACCCGTGGAACCTGTGCAAGCCCCCACGCAGATGAGCGGGAAGGTGATGGCTACGGCGACGAACGACCAATGGTCGGGCTGGCCTATGAAGAAGCCGCAGGTGGACATGGTGGAGGCGATATGGAAAAAGGCATAGTGGAACGACTCGCCCAAGGCGTTGCCGACAGACCATAGCGACAACGCGGTGAACACCACGGCCACAAGGAAAGCCGAAAGATAGACCGTGACCTCGTTGCTTCGGCGCAGGCGTTTCCAGCCAAGGGTTACAACATTATATATAAGCGCAAGGTTGACGCCGCTCAACAGCATGAACACCGCCACCACGCTCTGGGTGGCAGCCCCCATATGCGACAAGCCATTGGCGGAGGTCATGAATCCACCAGTGGAGACGGTACTGAACCCGATGCACAAGGCCTCGGTCCAGTCGCCCTCCATGGCTTGTAGCAACAGCACCAGGACGACGGTCTCGCCGACATAGACCCACCACATACGCCTGACGCTGCTGGCCATGTGGGGATGAAGCCTGCGCTGGGCAGTGCCGGAGAACTCGGCGACATAGAGAATAGACGAGCCTTCGCCAATCTTGCGTGCAAAGGCGATGATAAGCAAAACGAGCCCCATGCCCCCCATCCACTGGGTGAGCGCACGCCACACCAGCAGCGAGCGGTCGAGGGTTTCGGGATGGGCTATGACGGTAGAGCCTGTGGAGGTGAAGCCGCTGAACGACTCGAACACCGCATCGAGGGCGCCGAGGGTGCCTGTGGTGATATAGGGCAACGCGCCCGCCATAGGCACAAGGAACCACACCACGCTTGTGAACCAAAAGCCTTCGCGCTCGCGCAGGTCGTACTTGGCTCCGCGTCCCGCCACATTGCGCAGAAGCACGCCGAAAAACACGATGACGGCCACGGACATCAGCAACCCCACAAGCGAGGCCTCGCCACACGCGGCGGCTATGGCAACAGGCAGCATCAACGCCACCGCCTCGGCAAGGAGCAATCCGCCGACAATGCGCGCCATGAGACGAGAATTGAAACCATGTATGCCCATCAAGCCCATCGTGCCTTGCTATTCGAAAAGGCGTGCCACACTGTCAACCACATGGGGGAACATGAACATCACCACGCAGTCGTCAACTTCTAACTGGGTTTCGCGCATAGGAAACACGGTGGTATTGCCACGCACTATGCCGCCCACAGTGGCACCATCGGGAATGTGCAGGTCGCCAATGGGACGCGTGGCGGCAGGCGAATGTTTGTGGACACGAAACTCTATGAGTTCGGCATTGGTGCCGCTGAGCCATTTGCTACGCACAGCGTCGCCCTTGACAATGAGACGCGCTATGTAGGAAGCCGTGATGAGTTTCTTATTAATAATGGTATCGATACCCACATCCTGCGAGAGGGTTATAAAGCCAGTGTTCTCGACCAAGGCTATGGTGCGGCGCACGCCGAGACGCTTGGCATGAAGGCATGTGAGGATATTGGTCTCCGACGAGTCGGTTACAGCCACAAAGGCATCGGCAGATGAGATGCCCTCTTCCTTCATGAGGTCCATATCCGTAGCATCGCCGTTTATTATCAGCGTCTTGTTAAGCACGCTGCTGAGTTCCTCGCAACGCTGGCGGTCTTCATCGACAAGCGTTACGCGCATCTTGGGTTCCTGCGTCATGGCAGTGAAACGGCCTATGCGGCCACCACCAGCAATCATGACATTCTTGATGGCAAAATCGCTCTTGCCCACCACACGCTTCACGTCCTCCATCTGGTTGGGGCGGCTGATGATATAGACCATGTCGCCAGCACGCGGCACAAAATCGGAATGAGGAATGATGGTCTCGCCATTGCGCAGAACGGCAACGATGCGAACCTGCAGGCTCTTGTTGGCCTGCGATATTTCGCGCACGGTCATGCCCACAACCGAAGAGTTTTCGTCGAGGCGTATGAGGTTCATGGTAAGCAGACCGCCCGAAAAGTCGAAAAACTCGGTGGCAACGGTATTGCTCAGCAGGTTGGTAATCTCTTTGGCCGCGATGCGTTCGGGACACACCATCTCGTCGACGCCAAGTTCCTGAAGCATCTGCTTGTGGCGCGAAGCCAGCAACTCGACGTTGCTGATACGTGCAACGGTCTTTTTAGCCTTCAACTTCTTGGCAAGAATACAAGCCATGAGGTTGATAGACTCCTCGTGCAGCACGGCCAGAAAGAGGTCGCACTGCTCCACTCCGGCATTTTCAAGCACCTCTGGCGATGTGGCATCACCCACCTGGGTCATAAGGTCCGACTCGCTTTCAAGACGTTTCAGCAGGTCGGAATTAGGGTCAACAACAGTCAGATTGTGCCCCAGTTCGGTAAGCGATTTAGCAAGATAGAAGCCCACTTCGCCGTCGCCGGCAATGATTATATTCATATTATACCCATTTTTTTCGAGCGTGCAAAAGTACAAAATTATTAATTACCGACATTTCAAAAAAAATGGTCCATACCACGACCATAGTCTGACCCTACAACAGCAATCATCGCACATCACGCTCTGAACGCAGAAAACAACACTTTTCGCCTTCACTGATACAGACGCACTTCGCTTGTCGAAATGTTAAAAAAATTAAGAATCAAAAAAAACATGTACTTTTGCAGTTCATACATACAACAAAACTTTTATCATGCAAAACGAAATCACTCGTACTTTTGACCTGCTCGACCACCTGGTGCACAACCACCCGAAGGAGGACATTCTGGCAGGCAAAGTAGGCAAAGAATGGATAAAATATAGTTCGCACGACTATTATAAATACGCCCACTACTTAGCCTACGGTTTCTGTGAAATGGGCTTCGAGCCTGGCGACCGTATCATCACCATTTCGGGCAACTGTCCCGAATGGAATTTCTGCGACATGGCGCTTGCCATGTGCGGAATTGTTCATGTGCCGGTCTATCCCACGCTGAGCGCAGACAACTATCTTCACATTTTCAAGCACAGCGAGGCTCGCGCCATCTTTGTGAACAACAAGGTTTTGCTCAACCACATTGCCCCTGCTCTCGAAAAGATGGAAGTCAAGCCCGAGGTGTTCACCATGGCACCTATCGAGGGGCAGCGCAATATGATAGAGATACTGCGTGCCGGCATTGCCAACCGCGACAAGCACATGGCAACCATAGAGGAGCGCAAAGAAACCATAAAGCCCGAAAACTGGGCTTCGCTCATCTACACCAGCGGAACCACTGGCGACCCGAAAGGCGTAATGCTGTCGCACCGCAACCTGTGCTCCAACTTCATGGCACACGTGCAGGTAAACCCCATCGACTCGAGTTACAAGGCCCTCAGTTTTCTGCCGCTCAACCATGTGTTTGAGCGTAGCATGAACTACCACTATCAGTATCTCGGCGTCAGCATCTACTATGCCGAAAGCATGGGAACCATCATGCAGAATATTGCCGAGGTTGGTGCAAAAACCTTCTGTGCCGTGCCGCGCGTGCTCGAAATGATGTACGACAAACTCTATGCCGCAGGCAAAGACTTCAGCGGCATAAAGAAAAAAATCTACACCAAGGCTTTCAAGCATGGCGAACGCTACGACGACGGCCTCGTGAAGAAAGTATCCCTCTGGTATCAGATAAAGCAATACTTCTTTGACAAGATGGTCTATAGCAAATGGCGCGAGAAATTCGGCGGCAACCGCTTCGTCATCATCAGTGGCGGCAGCAGCATACAGCCGCGACTGGTGCGTCTCTTTGCCGCCGCAGGCTTCCATATCTACGAAGGCTACGGCTTGAGCGAGACCTCGCCCGTCATTGCCGTCAACAATCCCAAAGACGGACTGGTGCGCATTGGCACCGTGGGGCCCATACTGAAAGGCACCGAATGTAAACTGGCCGAAGACGGCGAGATTCTGACCCGCGGGCCTCACGTCATGATGGGCTACTACAAAGACCCCGAATACACCGCACAGGTTATTGACAAAGACGGCTGGTTCCACACTGGCGACGTAGGAGTTTTCGTGGCTAACCGCTATCTGAAAATCACCGACCGCAAGAAAGACATCTTCAAACTGTCGGCAGGCAAATACATCGCCCCGCAGGTGCTCGAAAACAAACTGCGCGAAAGCGAGTATATTGACCAAGTCATGGTGGTGGGCGAAAACGAGAAATTTGCCGCCGCCATCATTTCTCCCAACTTCAACACCCTGCACTACTGGGCACTGAAACACAAACTGCACTATCGCGACAATCCACGTCTGATAGAGTTGCCCGAGGTGAAGAAGAAAATGCAGGAAATTGTCAATGCCATAAACCCGCAGTTTGCCGCCCACGAGCAAATAAAGCAGTTCCGCCTCGTGTCGGAAGAGTGGACCTCGTCCAACGGCATGCTATCCCCCACCCTCAAGGTGCGTCGCCCCGTGGTTATGGCAAAATACAAAACACTGGTCAACCAAATTTATGGCAAGGAAGAGACGCAAAGCAACAAATGGCTGTCTGCCTTCCGCCAAATCGAGTTGCCTACCATCAACATAGGCAAACCCAAACAGCAATAAACTGTAATACAACACATAACAAAGCAGAGGCGGTTGATTGAAAATCAACCGCCTCTGCTTTTTGTTGTCCAACCTGGATTCGAACCAAGACTGACAGAACCAAAATCTGGAGTGCTACCATTACACCATTGGACAATCACTTTCTGCTGCGAAAACGAGTGCAAAGATACGAAGTTTTTTTCATTTCGCCAAAAAATAATCATTTCTCTATTCGGCGAATGGCTTGCAAGTAGTGGGTATATTTTTTTAGCCTCGTCGTAAATGCCTATTGCATCAAGTCTATCTATACATACAAAAGCCTCATACGAGCCCATTTCTCGCCTATCTCTATCATATATGGCACAATGTCGCAATCCACTACAAAGGCAAAAAAATAACTATTATCCTGCATCTTGCCGATAATAAAACCGAGGTGGCCTTCATTTCGAAAACCACCTCGGTTTATTAGCAGTGTACGATGTTCTGCTCTGCAAAGAGAGCAGGACACATTTTAATTAGCGTTTGTTCATGATGACATTACCATAGAGGACAACAACATCTGCCTCCCACTGATTGGCCTCAGCAACACCATATTTGCTCTGAGCACGGGTAACCAGAGCGGTATGAGGATTGCTGGTTTCGGTAGCATCAATAGTAATAGTTTCCTGTGTGGTTGTATAATCCTTCACGTAGCCAGAGAGCATAACCCACTTAGAGCCAGAAGCCTTATAGTAAACTACACGGTTGTTGGGCAGTGTAGTTCCTAACTCTATATTCTCGCTGTTCATATAAGCAGGATTCTGACCAACGCCAGCATTTCTGATACCATACAGGTTGACATAGTTGTACTGTATATTGGTAGTAACAGTAGAGACATTCTTACCAATGAGCAATCCATAGAAGGACTCAGTCGTAGCAGTAGGAACATTGAGAACACCGCCAGCATAGCAGTTGTCTATGATAACCTTTACAGTGCTGTTGCCCTGCTGTCCAACAAGACCTCCAACATAGACTTTGTCTCCAGAGGCAATGAGGGTGTCGTTGCCAGAACAGTTGAAGATTTTGATGGAGTCTGTTACTGCACTATAGCCAATCAAACCACCAAGGTTAGCGACAGTGGTCACATTAACATTCAGTTTTGCAGCATCTGCAGAACTATTAGACACTACAATGTATTTGGAAGAGGCAGCACCGACAAGACCACCGACGTGGCATGCTCCGCCGGTGTTGAGAAGAGTCAGGTTGGCATGACTGTGGCAATTGTCGATAACACCGTTCTTAACCTGTGCAGCAATAGCACCGAAACGGCTCGTAGAATTTGCGACAACCGTGATATCGCCAGCAATAGAGAGGTTCTTGATAGTAGCGTTCTGTGCAACAGAAATGAAGGAGACATTACCATTAGCATCAGCATTAATACCTGCCGAGAATGTGATAGTGTGGTTGGCACCATCAAACACACCGTTGAAATTCACGATAGGAGTCCAGGCAGCGTCAACATTGATGTCGTTGGCAAGAGTGACATATTTTTTATCAAAAACGTTGTTATTCGAAGCAATAATATCATAGAAAGCAAAGAGGTCGGCCTGTGTGCTGATGACATAAGGATGTTCCATTGTACCAGTAGCAGTACCATCGCCAAAGTCCTCTGCAACATTGATAAGGTGAATGCGGACTATGGTGTCGAAACCAGCGGCATTGAGACCAATGGTGTCGTTGAAAACGCCAAAAGATGTGAAGGTGTATCCTCTTACTACGAAACCAGCAGCGACGCTATCAGCGGTAGCATAAACCATAGTATCACTATAGGTATTCATACGGTTGAGGCTACCTGTGAGGCGAGAAATCTCGTTGCGAAGAGAGTCAACCAAGTTGGCAAGAACGTCAACATAAGAGTGAACGAGATTGTCAACATAATCTTTGGTAGTGACATCCTGAGCATCGGTAGGATTGGCAGTATTCTTAATCTGCTTTGCACCAGCATCATTGCCAAGGGTGAGAACGCCATCAAGCGTACGGGCTGCCTCGAGGTTGTCAGCACGCTGTTTGAGGTACTCAATTTCAATTGAATTTTGCTCGTTCTGGGGGCGGAATTCGTTACGAATTAATTCGACAGTATCGTTGATTCGGCCAAGCACCCAATTAGAATCGCAGCAGGTATTGACAACTGCGTCAATTCTGGCAGCAACCTTGTTGATAGTGTCCTGCAAATAAGCAGCAGTGTCGTTAAGAAGAGTTGCTAAACTTTCGCGGGCGGCAACTTCAGCAGCAAGATTTGCAACGACTTTGTTTATGGTGTCCTGCATGTAAGCAGCAGTGTCGTTAAGAAGAGTTGCTAAACTTTCGCGGGCGGCAACTTCGGCAGCAAGATTTGCAGCAACATGGTCGATGCTGTCATTGATTTTGCCCTCGGCAACTTCGCGGGCGGCAACTTCGGCAGCAAGATTTGCAGCAACATGGTCGATGCTGTCATTTATTTTGCCCTCGGCAACTTCGCGGGCGGCAACTTCGGCAGTAAGATTTGCAGCAACATGGTCGATGCTGTCATTGATTTTGCCCTCGGCAACTTCGCGGGCGGCAACTTCGGTGGCAAGATTTGCAGCAACACGGTCGATGCTGTCATTGACTCGCTTAACTGCCTTTTTGCGAGCAGTAACTTCGGCGGTAAGATTTGCAGCAACACGGTCGATAGTATCCTGCTTTGCATGGTCAATAGAGTCAATAAAAGTACGAAGATCATTCATATCCTCGTCGTGGGCATTTCTTGTATTGATAATGTCGTTATAGAGGTGAGCGAAATTAATGCTATCGTGAGCATTGTTGGTATCGATTGCATCTCGCAGCGCCTGGAGAGACACATTTGTAGCATCATCTATTGAGTCAACTTTCTCGCCAAGAGTATTGATAGCAGTGGTAAGTTCAATCTCTGCATTGGTGAGGTCAGATGCGGTCTGGTTGATGGCGGCAAACGCAGAGTCAAAACGATTGTCAATGTCTGCGTTCAAGGCTTGGAAGGTTGACTCTACATTGCTGAAACCCTCTACAACATTGTTGCTCAAGGTGTCAATGTCACCTTCTACATCATCAATGCGGGAGTTAACATCTTCTTTCAAATCTTCGATAGTACCATTTACGGTAACAATTTCGTCATCAATATATTCACGAATCTCGGCATTGAGGGTGTCGATAGTTTCTTCAACCTCGTCAATACGAGCGTTGATAGAGGCAACATTCTCATCAAGATATTCGGTAAGGAATAGAACGGTGTCATCGATAACGGTGCGGAGAGCGAGAATCTCATCGGAGAGAGCGTTGACGGCATTCTCGGTATGAATGCGGCCAATCTGCATATCGGTGGCCACTTTGGTACGAATGGCATTAAGAGAGTCGGTCATACCAATAAGGTTGGAAGCCGTGTTGGCATGCAGAGCGTAAGGCACGCTGAGTATCTGGCTGACGGAGACTGCAGAATAGGTCTGGTCGCCATCGGCATCAACCTCGCTCTTGAGGAAATAAGGACCTTCGGCCCAGTTGATGTTGGAAAAATTCATACCACTGAGAGGGTCGCCATTGCCTACGACAAGGGTAAAAAGACCGTTTGCATTGGTGGAAACCCGACGGCTTTCGACATAAATGACATGTCCATCGGCAGAACCTTGGAGAATAGAGATGCGGACATCCATAGTCTCATTGGCGGCAATGTGGTTGTTGGCATGGCGCACCACAGCCTGATAACTAACACGCTGCGGGGCCTGGGCCATTACTGTTCCCATGACAAACATTGTTGCGCATAGGAGGACTAACGATAATAGACGTTTCATTGATATTTTTTTTAATTTTGTTAGTATTTTTTTTCAAATAAGGATTTCATCTTGCTCGACTACCTTTATTGCTTGACGGCAGGACCGCACCCCCAATGATAGGTAACTTTAAGACCTGCCACATAGTAGCGGAAGTAGTCAACCAGGCCTGCCTGCATAGGGGCAAGGGCCGTGGTATGGTCGGACGAGATGTTGATAATCTCGTAGTTGCCGTGGTCAACGTTGCACTTGTTGAGAGCATAGCGCAGCGAGAAAGCAAGAGAGACAGCATTGCGATTGTCGAAAAAGTATTTCCAACCGAGGTCGGCTGCCAACTCCACAAAGAACGGGTATCGGACCGATGCGGGCGCATAATCACCCTTATTGCCTTCCACCACCACTGCATCAAGAGGCAGAGTGTTGATATCTATGCCAAGGTCGTCAATAGCGGTAATTCCATAGGAAGATGGTGCATATTCATAAGCGCCATAGGTGTTGAGCGAGAAACCAAGAGCAAGACCAACATTGCAATAGAGATGCTTGTGCTGGAGTGCCAGTTGGACTGGGATATCGAGCATGACCAACGACTGGGTTTCTTTAACACTTGGAGTATAGACCGTCATAGTCGTGTTGACAATACGACCAACACCCCTTCCATTGCAGATGGTGATGGTGCCATGTGCCGTGGATGTGATGTTAGAAAGTTGCTCCACATTGCTGACATAGGTCAGCGATGCCGTAGTGGCAAGACCGATATGGTTGGTAAACCAGCGGGTATAACCGATGCTATAACCCATAGAAATATCGGATTTGTCATGATGCTTCCATCCGAAAGTGCCACCGAAAGGCATATTGCCGACACCGGGGCGGGCAAATGTCACAGAGATTTCGTTACGACGCATAACGTCGCCGACACCGTCGTTCTGAGCCACAACCTGTCCTGCCGTGAGGACGAGCAGCATTGCTATTACTGATGAATAAAGACTTTTCATAGTATTGTGGCTTTAAATATTAACGAACAACGAGTTTATGTGCTCCATGCTTGCCACTAGGCAGAATGATATGTACCGAGTAAACACCAGTAGCGAATGTTGCCTGGAAATTGGTCTCGGCAAGAGCGGCACGTTCGGCCACCTTGCGACCCTGCGCATCATAGACGCAGACCTTGGCACCCTGCAACTGGGTTTCGGTGAGGGTGGTGGTCACGCGGAACACATTGCCCGATGCAACAGGATTGGGCACTATGCTCAACTGTACTTTCTCATGGCTGACGACGTCGATGTCTGTCGTGCCGATACAAATGGTGTCGGACGAAGCCCAATACAGACTGTCATCATCGGTGGTAGGAACCTCGACGTGATAGCAGCCCTTGTCGAGTTCCGAGCCGTCTTCTTTGCGATAGGTGTCCATACTTTCGCCCTCCGCTATCAGTTCACCGTCACGATACCAGCGATAGTAGTCATAGTCTACGCTATTTTCGCCCAAGTTGTGGTCAACCATCAGCATACGGTCCTGATATATGTAGATTTGTGGAAGAGGCACGCCCGGCTTCGTAATCGACAATTCGATGTACAAGTTGCTGTCGCAGCCGTGAATGGTAGACAAGACATGATGATAGGTTCCCGACTCGGTATAGTCGGTCTCGAACCACTCATAGTGTCCTTCTGACTGTGCATACAAAGTTGTGTCCAGCACAGGATGAACGGAAAGCGTAATCCAAACAATTGAATCACATCCGCCCTGCGAAAGTGTCCGTAGGACAAACCTGTAGGTGCCAGGCACCGTGGGGGTTACCTCTTCGGGCAGCGTGTATCCTTCCGGCAAAACGCTTAGGAAGGGCAACGCATCATCTTGGCACACTTCGTACTCCACAGTGTCATACTCTGGTATGCAGAATATCTGCTGCACGCCTTCGGTGACATTGCTGTTGTCAGTGCCAAAACTAGAAAAGGCCACCTGTCCCAATGTGTAACTGACCAGCGTCCCGACCGTAGTGACTGTCGAGCCCCCCGTGGAGGGAAGAGCGACCAGCGGCACCTCGCTCTGTGCAACAGCCCACTGCAACGGGAGCAGCAGCATTGCTACAAGAGAGAGTTTTGGTAAGAGATTTTTCATGTGTTTTGTTGTTTAATAAAATTATTAAATAATGTAGTATTGTTTATTTTCTTGAATATATTTACACAATACGTCTGGGGAGGACAAAGGACTTTGCCCCCCAAAAAAGAAATATGCTCAAAAGAAAGAACAAAAGCAGAGAATATCCAAAATGAAACAAAAACATAAAACCTGTCTCACCACGCTTTGTGGTAAGACAGGTTTTATGTTTAGAGCAATGCCTATGTATTAAATAGAAACTACCCCCCCCAATAAGTTGGTTCTCAATACATTATACAGACTTATGGCGTATTTTTTTATCATCAGAACAAATAAAAAAAGTTTTATCTTCTATTCACTAAAAAATCAAAACGACACACACAAATAAAAAACAAACACATCAAATACAATAATTTACAAGAATCCTACTTGGTATATTCCAAACAAAACATTAGTGCAAAGATATAGAAAATTTATTTATCACAAAAAGTAATATTAACAAAAAGAACTAACACAAAGATGTTAACACATGAGAAAATAGCAATAAACTGACACCATTTCCAAAAACTTGTTTCACCTCAAAAACAAATACGAACAATCACTACTTGCCCTAAAAAAGCAAGCCAACGACAATCAAACAAAAACATTTACAAACAATTAGCAGTCTTTCAAAGACTCTATTGAAATTAGGATTCCCGACATCGAAATACTACAGTATTGCGACGTGATGTTGATCCACCGCACAAGACTGTTTTTTTGTGTCGGAATAGGCAAAAAAAATCAACTGGTCATTCTTCGAATGAAGCGGATTTTGTGTGTATATGCCTCTTTAGCCTCATCGTAAATGCCTGTGGCATCCAGGCGGTCAATCCTCACATAACCCGACGAATGTATAATTCGCCCGTTGCCCATGGCAATGCCCACATGCGTTATGCGCCCCTCTTCCGCACCAAAGAAACATAGGTCGTCGGTCTTTATCTCTGCCATTCCGCCAACGGGCTCACCCTGCGTGGCCTGCTGCGACGCATCACGCAACAGAGCAATGCCACACGCCATGAAGCATACCTGCGTCAGCCCCGAACAATCGATGCCCATCACCGTCTTGCCTCCCCACAGATAGGGTGCTCCGAGATAGTTATGCTCGGCAAATCTCGACGGCGAACTGGCAGCCTCGGCAGCACGCCGTTCTCTGTCCGACAACACACGAGCCAATGCCTGTCGCTCAACATCGCCACACTGCGACTCAAAAATATACTGCTTGTTGTCCAACCAACCCTCATAGCCATCAAAATGGTTGCGTATGAGCGACCATTTCTCTTCACGTTCCAAAACATCAAATACCTCGCCCTGCAGCAACTGGCTCACCATCTCCGAACGGTCGGAAGGTTCGCGCCGCAGCGGCACCGCTGCCAAAAAACAATAACCCTGATTCATGGCGTTGAATTGTAGGATTGTTTAACTGTTTAATTGTTCAAGGTGGCGTGTCTCCGACACGCTTACCTTTGGTTAGGTCATGACCCCAGACTGCACTTCGTTTGTCTGGGGTTATTAAGATTGGCTCTCTCCGAGAGCCTTTATACGGGACATCAACACATCAAAAAGTCAACAACACTCACCTCTCAACAGTTCAACAAATAAACAAATCAACAATTAAACAACAATCACACTTGCTTGTACTGCACCGCCTTGATGACACGCTCCATCAGTTCGTCGTCCTTGTTGTTTTTGGGGTCGTAGTGAGCCTTCAGGTTCAGACCAAAGATGCGAGCAAAAGTCTGATAGAAAGTGGCACGGAACGAACCTCGCAACTCACCCACAAGGCTATACGACGTGCGGCCAGTCTCGCGGTCTATGAGTTTGATAAGGACCTTGCCCTGCGAAAAGGTGCATTTCTTCAGTTCTGCTTCGAAATCCTTGCGGAGTTTATCCTCGGCGGCCTTGATGGCGGCTTTGCGCTGACGCTTGGGCATGGAAGCTATCTGGCTTTCGAGAGCATCAAGACGACGTTTGCCTTCAAGGGCGTAGGGCAGCATCTTCTTGACGTTGCGAATCAGTTTCTTATTCTGGCGTTTCTCCTTGTCGGTAAGAAACTCGTGCGACTCCACGATGCACACATCGTGCAGTTGGTACATCGGTATGGTGTCGCCATCAACTATGGTGGCAAAGCGAGTGAGCGACTGCGGGGCCTGGGCTTTGACAGATACCGACAATCCTACAATGGCTAATAGCAAGAAAAAGATGCGAGTTTTCATAGCGCTGCGGATATTTGGCATTTTGGTTAGTTCTACAAGGATTTTCCCGTTATCTGTATCCATTTAGTGTTGATGAAAATATCACTCAATACATAATAGATAACTATCCTTTTTATTATTTAGTATTTATCCATAGTCTTTTCTTGCATCTTGCAAATAAAAAGAACCGAGGTGGCCCTCATTGCGAGAACCACCTCGGTTTGTTAGTGTACGTTGTCCTGCTCTACAGAGAGAACAGAATTCGTTTTGTTTAGCGTTTGTTCAAGATGAAAGAGCCATATTCGACGGCTGTGTTAGCCTCCCACTGACCAGCCTCAGCAACACCATATTCACTCTGAGCACGGTTGAACAGAGCGGTATGGACATTGCTGGTCTCAGTAGCACCAACAGTGATATTTAACACTGTGGTAGTAATATCCTTCACATAAGCTGAGAACATAATCCACTTGGGAGTGCCAGAAGCTTTATAGTAAACAATACGGTTATTAGCCAATTCTAACTCAACAGGTTCACTATTCATATAATAAGGATTCTGGCTTACACCACCATTTCTGATAGCATACAGGTTGATGTAGTTGTACTGGATATTGGTTGTAACGGCAGAAGCATTCTTACCAATAAGCATACCATACAGAGCCTCAGCAGTAAATGTAGGAACATTGAGGACTCCACCAACATAGCAGTTGTCGATGATAACCTTGACAGAACCGTCGCCCTGATGACCAATCAGACCACCAACATAGGCCTTATTTGCAGTGGCAATGAGAGTGTCAGTTCCTGCGCAGTTGGTGATTTTGATAGAGTCTGTTACTGTACTATAACCAATCAAACCACCAAGGTTTGCAATTTGGGATACAGTAACATTCAGTTTTGCAGCATTTGCCGAGCTGTTGGACATAACAATGTAATTGGCAGATGCAGCACCGACAAGACCACCGATGTGGCTGGAACCAGTTGTGTTGTTATGCGTCAAGTTGGCAAGACCATGGCAGTTGTCGATAACGATGTTCTTTGCCTGGGCAGCGATGGCACCGAAGCGACTTGTAGAACTGGCGTCAAACGTAATATTGCCAGCAACAGAGAGGTTTCTGATAGTGTCGTTCTGTGCCAAGGAAATGAAACCGACATTACCTTTAGCATCAGCATTGATACCTGCTGCGAAAGTGATGGTGTGGTTAGCACCATCGAACACACCGGTGAATTTCACGATAGGATTCCATGCTTTGTCAACATTGATGTCGTTGGCAAGAGTGAAATATTTGTCAGCAAAAGCATTGGTTGCAGGAGCTGTCATATCATAGAAAGCGAAGAGGTCAGCCTGAGTACTGAGGACATAAGGATGTTCCATAGTACCATCAGCAGAACCATCGCCGAAGGCCTCAGCAGCATTGACGAGGTGGATGCGGACTAAGGTATCGAAACCAGCAGCGTTGAGGCCAATGGTGTCGTTGAATGTACCGAAAGTGGTGTAGGTATGACCTCTGATTACAATACCTGCAGAGACGATATCAGCAGTCGAATAAACTGTAGTATCGCTATAGGTATTCATACGGTTGAGGCTGCTTGTAAGGCGAGCAATCTCGTTGCGGAGAGAGTCAATCAAGTGAGCGAGAATGTCAACATAAGCCTTGGTGGCGACATCCTGAGCATCGGTAGGATCTGCAGCATTCTTAATCTGCTTTGCACCAGCATCATTGCCAATGGTGAGAACGCCATCAAGTGTGCGGGCTGCCTCAAGGTTGTCAGTACGCTGTTTGAGATTCTCAATCTCGGTAGAATTGATATCACTCAGAGCAGTGAGTTCGGCACGAACTACATTAGCGGTATCGTGGATTTGGCCACGCACAAATTCTGCATCGCTGGGAGTACCTATAGCATCAATTCTGGCAGCAACCTTGTCGATAGTGTCTTGCAGATAGGCCACGGTGTCATTGACGATAGCAGCAACCTTGTCGATGGTGTCTTGCAAATAAGTAACGGTGTCGTTAATGAGGGCTACTGCAGCTTCGCGGGTGGCAACCTCGGTAGCGAGATTAGCAGCAACGTTGTCGATGCTGTCCTGCAAATAAGCAACGGTGTCGTTGAAGATAGCTACGGCAGCTTCGCGGGTGGCAACCTCGGTAGCGAGATTAGCAGCAACGTTGTCGATGGTGTCTTGCAGATAGGCAACAGTGTCGTTGAAGATAGCTACGGCAGCTTCGCGAGCGGCAACCTCAGCAGCGAGGTTGGCTGCAACGTTGTCGATGCTGTCTTGCAGATAGGCAACAGTGTCGTTGAAGATAGCTACGGCAGCTGCGCGGGTAGCAACCTCGGTAGCGAGATTAGCAGCAACGTTGTCGATGCTGTCCTGCAGATAGGCAACGGTGTCGTTGAAGATAGCTACGGCAGCTTCGCGGGTAGCAACCTCGGTAGCCAGGTTAGCAGCAACGTTGTCGATGCTGTCTTGCAGATAAGCAACAGTGTCGTTGAAGATAGCTACGGCAGCTTCGCGAGCGGCGGCCTCGGCGGCGAGGTTAAGAGCAACTGCGTCGATGCTGTCTTGCAGATAGGCAATAGTGTCGTTGAAGATATTTACTGCACCTTCGAGAGCGGCGGCCTCGGCGGCGAGTTTAAGAGCGACAGCGTCAATAGTATCCTGTTTTGCATTGTCAATAGAGTCAATCAAATTACGGATATCAACCATATCACCGTCGTGGACATTTCTTGTATTAATAATGTCAGCCTGGATGAGAGCGAAATTGATACTATCGTGAGCATAGTTGGTATCAATTGCATCACGCAGTGCCTGGAGGGCAGCATTTGTAACGCCATCGATGGAGTCAACTTTTCCATCAAGGGTGTTGATAGCAGTGTAAATTTCTACCTCGGTATTGGTGAGGTCAGATGCGGTCTGGTCAATGGTGGCAAACACAGAGTCAAAAGTTGTGTTTGCAACAGCGTTGAGGGAATCAACTTTTCCATCAAGAGCGTTAATAGCAGTGGAAAGTTCTATTTCGGTGTTGGTGAGGTCAGATGCGGTCTGGTCGATGGTGGCGAACACAGAGTCAAAGGTTGTGTTTGCTACCTCGTTGAGGGAATCAACCTTCTCGTCAAGAGTGTTGATTGCAGCGTAAATCTCTATCTCGGTATTGGTGAGGTCCGAAGCAGTCTGGTCGATGGTGGCGAACACAGAGTCAAAACGATTGTCAAGGTCTGCATTCAAAGCATCGAAGGTTGACTCAACATTGCTGAAACCTTC
>ONLQ01000024.1 GCA_900318665.1 uncultured Bacteroidales bacterium
TGACGACCCCGAACTTCTCGACCTCGTTGAAATGGAAATCCGCGAGCTCCTCAGCTCCTATGAGTTCGACGGCGACAATATCCCCGTTATTCGTGGCTCCGCTCTCGCCGCTCTCAATGGCGAAGACCCCAACGGTATGGGCGTTACCGCTGTTAAGACCCTCATGGACACCGTTGACGAGTTCATCCCCGAACCTGTCCGTCAGAAAGATAAAGACTTCCTGATGCCCGTTGAGGACGTTTTCTCCATCACCGGTCGTGGTACTGTTGCTACTGGTCGTATCGAGACTGGCGTTATCCACACCTCTGACCCCGTTGACATCATCGGTATGGGTGCTGAGAAACTGAAGAGCGTTGTTACTGGCGTTGAGATGTTCCGCAAAATCCTCGACGAGGGTGAAGCTGGCGACAACGTTGGTCTGCTCCTCCGTGGTATCGACAAGGACGAAATCCGTCGTGGTATGGTTATCGCAAAGCCCGGTTCGGTTCATCCTCACCACAAATTCGAGGCTACGGTCTATATCCTCAAGAAAGAGGAAGGCGGCCGTCACACCCCGTTCAAAAACAACTATCGTCCTCAGTTCTACTTCCGTACAACTGACGTCACCGGTACCATCGTGCTGCCCGAAGGCCGCGAAATGGTTATGCCCGGCGACCACTTGACCATCACCGTCGAACTCATCAGCGACATCGCTCTCAATGAGAACCTCCGCTTCGCTATCCGCGAAGGTGGCCGCACGGTTGGCTCCGGTCAGGTTACCAAGATTATTGAATAATACTCAATAATTCTCTCAAAGTGGCGGGAACACCTCCCGCCACTTTTACAGGGGCGTAGTTAAATGGCATAATGGTGGTCTCCAAAACCATAGTTGGGAGTTCGATTCTCTCCGCCCCTGCCAAAAACAAACTGAAGTAAAGAAGATTCCGAGACCATGTGGCGGCACCTCGCAGACACGGTCTCTTAATGCAAAAGATTAAGATGTCGAAATTTGGTAACTATGTGAAGTCGAGCTACGACGAACTTGCACACAAAGTGTCGTGGCCTACTTTCAAGGAACTGCAGGGCAGCGCCGTGGTCGTTGCCGTTGCGGCTGTTATTTTTGCCCTCGTCGTGTTCGCTATGGACGTCATCTTCGGCGCTCAGAACATGGGCTGGAAGGGTATTCTCGGATACTTTTATTCTCTTATTGGCTAACATCTGCCGGCTTGCCCGCGTAGCCCCAGCCTCCATGCAGGGCCACAACAGCGGGAAAGTGCCGTGTCTTGCTTCCCAATTCTATTGAGACTCGCGTCGGCTCGTTAGCATCTTCTCTACAAGGGAATTTAGTATAGTTTTCTATTCTTTTTTAAGTTCTACTCACAAACATGGAAGAACAGTCCAATCAGCAGCCGAGATACTGGTATGTCGTAAGGGCTATCAGCGGCAAGGAACAAAAAGCCAAGGAGTATATCGAGGGTAAGGTCAAGGAACTCAAGTGGGAAGGCCGCGTTCTGCAGGTCCTCGTCCCCACCGAGAAGGTCGTTGTCGCTCGCAATGGCAAAAAAGTCATCAAGGAGCGCAACACTTTCCCTGGCTATATCCTGATAGAGACCACCATGCCCGTACCCCCAGCCAAAAAGGCTTCCGTGCGCGGACAGCGTGGCGCCTCTGTCGACCGCTCCCGTATCTCCGATGACGAGCGTTCCAAGATGGAAATGGAAATGGCTGAGCAGATTGAGCGCGACAAGTTCGACGCCTTCGTCTCCGTCGTCCAGAACCTTCCTAATGTGATAGACTTCCTGCGTGAAAACGACCATCGTCTCACTCCTATGCGCCCCAGCGAGGTCAGCCGTATCCTTGGCGATATGGATGCCCAGAAGGATGGCGCCACCAACGCCCAGGAAACCTTCCTCGTTGGCGAGCCTGTGAAAATCACCGATGGCCCATTCACCAGTTTCGCCGGCGTTGTTGAAGAGGTCAACGCAGAGAAACAAAAACTCAAGGTCACTGTCAAAATCTTTGGCCGCAAGACCCCGCTCGAACTCGGATACAACCAGGTGGAAAAAGAATAGCAAGACTCCCAGCCTCTGGCGTTCCGCCTCTGTGCTAAACCAATTAATTAACTATTTTAAAATTTAAATCAATGGCAAAAGAAGTTGCAGGATTGATTAAATTGCAAATCAAAGGTGGCGCTGCTAACCCCGCTCCTCCCGTCGGACCCGCTCTGGGTGCCAAGGGTGTGAACATCATGGAGTTCTGCAAGCAGTTCAACGCCCGTACCCAGGATAAGGCTGGCAAAATCGTGCCTGTCATTATCACTGTTTACGCCGACAAGTCCTTTGACTTTGTAGTTAAGACTCCCCCTGTCGCCGTTCAACTCAAGGAGTTCTCCAAAGCGCAGAAAGGTTCCTCCGAGCCTAACCGCGTCAAGGTTGCTTCGGTCACTTGGGAGCAGGTCCGCCAGATTGCCGAGGCCAAAATGCCCGACCTCAATTGCTTCACCATCGAGTCAGCAATGAGCATGGTCGCTGGTACGGCTCGCAGCATGGGTATCACTGTTACGGGTGAGAATCCTCTGGCAAAGTAAGTAAAAAAAATGTTTCATCGTGGTAGCGTCTAATAAACGCGGTGACCACAAAACCAAATCAAAACATGGCAAAATTAACTAAAAAACAAAAAGAAGCTTTAGCCAAGTTTGACAAAAACCAAATCTACTCCCTCGAAGAGGCTGTGAAGATTGTGAAGGACATCACCTACACCAAGTTCGACGCATCGGTTGATATCGATGTCCGCCTCGGTGTTGACCCCCGCAAGGCCAACCAGATGGTGCGTGGCAGCGTCACTCTGCCCCACGGTACTGGTAAGACCATGCGCGTCCTCGTGCTCTGCACCCCCGACAAGGAAGAAGAGGCTAAGGCAGCCGGAGCCGATTATTATGGTCTCGATGAGTACATCACCAAAATCAAAGGCGGTTGGACGGATGTTGATGTTATTATTACCATGCCCAACGTGATGCCCAAAGTGGGTGCTCTTGGTCGCATCCTCGGTCCTCGTGGCCTGATGCCCAACCCCAAGACGGGTACTGTTACGATGGAGGTTGGTAAGGCCGTCAAAGAGGCCAAGGCCGGTAAAATCGACTTCAAGGTCGACAAGTTTGGTATCATCCACACTGCCGTTGCCAAGGTTTCCTTCGACGCCCAGCAAATAGTCGACAACGCTCGCGAGGTGTTGCAGGCTATCATCAAACTCAAACCCGCTGCAGCAAAGGGTACTTATGTGAAGAGCATCGCTATCTCTTCCACCATGAGCCCCGGCGTCAAAATTGACACCAAGGCAGCCTCTCTCTAACATTTTCACACTAACGCTAATTAAGTCATCATGAGAAAAGATCAAAAAGACCAGCACATCGATGCTTTGTGCGAAGAGATTAAGGGTTATGCCCATCTCTATATCGCCGACATCGGAGGCTTGAACTCGGTCCAGACCAGCAAGCTCCGTGCCGCCGCTTTCCGCAAAGAGGTGAAGCTCGAAGTCGTTAAGAACACTCTTCTCATCAAGGCCTTGGAGAAAACCGGAATTGACTATTCCGAACTTTTCCAAGTAATCAAGGGTGAGACCGCTATCATGCTGTCCCACACCAACAACGCTCCCGCTAAACTGATTAAGGAGTTCCGCGCCTCCGACAAAACCGTCCAGAAACCTGTTCTGAAAGGTGCTTATGTCGAGGAGTGCTTCTATGTCGGTGCCGAACATCTCGACGCTCTGGTCAACATCAAGTCCAAGAACGAGATTATCGCCGACGTCGTGGCTATGCTCCAGTCTCCTATCAAGACTGTCATCTCCCAACTCCAGTCGGGTGCCAACACGATTACTGGTGTCCTCAAGACCCTCGAGGAGAAAGAGGCCTAAACCGTCTCTCAACCCTGGGCCGCCAGCCCTTTAATAAATGGCAAAAACAAAACACAAAAAATCATCGGTGTCGCCAGAAATGGACCACCATTCAAAAAACAAAATTGTTAAATCCTTAAAATCAATAAAATCATGGCAGATATCAAAGCTATCGCTGAAGAGTTAGTCAACCTGACTGTTAAAGAAGTTAAAGAACTTGCTGACCTCCTGAAGGAAGAGTACGGCATCGAACCCGCCGCTGCTGCTGTCGCAGTTGCCGCTCCCGCCGCTGGTGGCGCCGCCGCCGCTGCTGAGGAAAAGACCTCTTTCGATGTCATCCTCAAGTCGGTTCCCGATGCAACCAAGAAACTCGCCGTTGTGAAGGCTGTTAAGGATCTCGCAAGCCTTGGCCTCAAAGAGTCCAAAGAACTCGTTGACAACGCTCCTAAGCCCGTTAAGGAAGGTGTTTCCAAAGACGAGGCCGACGCTCTGAAGAAAGCCCTCGAAGAGGCTGGCGCAGAAGTCGAGGTGAAGTAACTCTTCCCTGTCAAATCCAAAGGAATATGGCCTCCGACCTTCGTCGGAGTGCCTATTCCTTGTTGTATTGCTGTTCGCTCTCTATTCTTTCGGCCTGACAATCTGCATCTTATAACTCATCGAACAAGCCTTGCACTGGCAAGGACCTAAAAAAAGTCAGGCATCACCATTCTTCCTCCGCTTTCACATATATCATAGTTGTCTTTAAATTTAAGTCCCTTGGCAAAAAATCAACCTACAGTAGTGAATTTTGCGTCTGTCCGCAAATTCGATTACCCAGATTTCTTAGACATTCAGTTGAAGTCTTTCCAAGAATTCTTCCAGATAGAGACTAACCCCGACAACCGTCAGAACGAGGGTCTCTACAAGGTTTTTACCGAGAATTTCCCCATCACGGACTCGCGTAATAACTATACATTAGAGTTCTTGGATTATTTTATTGACCCACCACGTTACACCATCGAGGAGTGTATCGCCCGTAGCCAGACCTACAGCGTCCCCCTCAAGGTTAAGGTCAAACTCACTTGCTCCGACCCGGAAAACGTTGATTTCAAGGCTATCGAGCAGGATGTGTATCTCGGCATGATTCCCTACATGACCCCCAAGGGCACCTTCGTTATCAATGGAGCCGAGCGTGTGGTTGTTTCGCAGTTGCACCGCTCCCCTGGCGTGTTCTTCAACACCCAGTTCCATTCTAACGGCACCCAACTCTATTCGGCCCGCATCATTCCACTGCGCGGCTCTTGGATGGAGTTCGCTACCGACATCAACAATGTGATGTACGCCTACATCGACCGTAAAAAGAAGATACCCGTCACCACATTGCTCCGCGCCATAGGCTACGAGTCCGACAAGGACATCCTCTCTCTCTTCGGCCTTGCCGAGGAAATTGAAATCAACGAGGCCAACAAGGAAAAACTCGTTGGCAAGAGCCTCGGCGCCGCCGTCGTTCAGCACCTCCGCGAGGAATGGCCCTCGGAGGACGGCATGGGCGACCTTATTTACGTTGACCGCAATATACAGATTTTCCCCGTCGACAAGGTCCTCACCGAAGAGGACATCAACGACCTGCTCGCCTCCAAGAACAGCGGCGAACTCGACGTTGAGTCGGTCATTGTCAAAGTTGACAACCGCGACGGTATCGATTTCTCTGTAATATATAACACCCTCAAGAAGGACACCACCTATAGCGCTATCGAAGCCGCCCAGTATATCTATCGCGCCCTGCGCAACGCAGAGGCCGCCGACGAGGATACGGCTCTCAAAACTATCGACAGCCTGTTCTTCTCCGACAAGCGCTACGATTTCGGCGAGGTTGGACGCTATCGTATCAACACCAAACTCAACCTCAACGAGCCGGACGATGTGCGCGTGCTTACCAAAGAGGACATCCGCTGCATCATCCGCTACCTCATCGAACTCATCAACCAGAAGGCCGACCTCGACGATATCGACCACTTGAGCAACCGTCGCGTCCGCACCGTGGGCGAGCAACTCGCCGCACAGTTCAGCGTTGGCCTCTCGCGCATGGCACGCACCATCAAGGAGCGTATGAACGTGCGCGACAACGAGTCATACAACCCCACCGACCTCGTCAACAGCAAGACCCTCTCCTCGGTCATCAACTCCTTCTTCGGCACCAACCAGTTGTCGCAGTTCATGGACCAGACCAACCCCCTTGCCGAGGTCACTCACAAACGCCGTATCTCGGCTCTCGGTCCTGGCGGTCTTACCCGCGAGCGTGCTGGTTTCGAGGTCCGCGACGTTCACTACACCCACTACGGCCGTCTCTGTACTATCGAGACCCCCGAAGGTCCTAACATCGGTCTTATCTCCTCGCTGTGCGTCTATGCTAAAATCAACAACCTTGGCTTTATCGAGACTCCCTACCAGCGCGTGGTCGATGGCCGTGTGCAGATAGAGGAAGAACCTATCTATCTCACCGCCGAGGACGAGGAAAACAAGACCGTGGCACAGGCCACCACCAAGCAGGATGCCAATGGTCAGATTCTCGAACCGCGCGTCAAGGCTCGTCGCCAGGCCGACTTCCCCATTGTCTCGCCCGAAGAGGTTGACCTCATCGACATCGCTTCCAACCAGATTGCTTCTATAGCAGCATCGCTCATCCCCTTCCTCGAGCACGACGACGCCAACCGTGCCCTCATGGGCTCCAACATGATGCGTCAGGCTGTTCCTCTGCTCAACCCCGAGATTCCTATCGTCGGAACGGGCATCGAGCAGTCTGTGGCCGAGGATTCCCGCGTTCTGCTCAACGCACAGGCCGATGGCGTGGTCGAATATGTTGACTCCACACGCATCGTTGTGCGTCACGCACGTAGCGAGAAGGAACGTCTTGTCAGTTTCGACGACGACGTCAAAGAATACCGCCTCACCAAATATCAGCGCACCAACCACAGCACCGCCATCAACCTCCGCCCCATCGTCAAGAAGGGCGACAAGGTCAAGAAAGGCCAGGTGCTTTGCGAGGGCTTCGCCACCCAGAACGGCGAACTCGCCCTGGGTCGCAACCTCAAGGTCGCCTTCATGCCTTGGAAGGGTTACAACTTCGAGGACGCCGTGGTGATTTCCGAACGCGTGGTGCGCGAGGACATCTTCACCTCTGTCCACATCGAGGAATACTCCCTTGAGGTGCGCGAAACCAAACGCGGCCCCGAGGAACTCACTCGCGATATCCCCAACGTCAGCAACGACGCTACCAAGGACCTCGACGAGAACGGTATCATCCGTATCGGTGCCGAGGTGAAGGATGGCGACATCCTTATCGGTAAAATCACGCCTAAAGGCGAGTCCGACCCCACTCCGGAAGAGAAACTGCTCCGCGCCATCTTCGGCGACAAGGCTGGCGACGTCAAAGACGCCTCCCTCAAGGTTCCTCCCTCAATCCGTGGCGTGGTCATCGACAAGAAACTCTTTGCAAAGATTATCCGCGACCGCAATTCGCGCAGCCGCGAGAAAGAGATTCTGGCTCAGCCCGAAGAGGATTTCAGAATCGAGATAGACGAACTCAAAGACAAACTCGTCGACCGTCTGCTCATCATCCTCAACGGCAAGACCTCCAATGGTGTCTACACCAACCACAAAGAGGAAATTATTCCCAAGAAGGTCAAGTTCTCCGCCAAGACTCTCAAGAGCATCGACTATTCCGACATCAACCCCAACAAGTGGACCACCGATAAGGAAACCAACCAACTTATCAAGGAACTCCTCAACAACTACCATATCAAAGAGCGCGAAATCAACGGCCGTTTCACCCGCAAGAAATTCTCGCTCACCGTTGGCGACGACCTTCCCTCCGGAATCGTTCAGATGGCAAAGGTCTGCATCGCTATGAAGCGCAAACTCCGCGTTGGCGATAAGATGGCAGGCCGCCACGGTAACAAGGGTATCGTCTCCAAGATTGTCCGCGCCGAGGATATGCCTTTCCTCGCCGACGGAACCCCTGTCGATATTGTTCTCAACCCTCTGGGCGTGCCTTCGCGTATGAACCTCGGCCAGATTTACGAGACTGTCCTCGGTTGGGCAGGTCACGAACTCGGCAAGCGTTTCAAGACTCCTATCTTCGACGGTGCCACCCTTGAGCAAATCAATGGATATATGCGTGAGGCTGGGCTGCCCGAAAACGGCCGCACCTACCTCTACGACGGCGAGACAGGCGAGCGTTTCGACCAGCCTGCCACCGTGGGCTACATCTACATGCTCAAACTCCACCACATGATTGACGACAAGATGCACGCCCGTTCCATCGGTCCTTACTCTCTCATCACACAGCAGCCCCTCGGCGGTAAAGCCAACTTCGGTGGCCAGCGTTTCGGAGAGATGGAGGTCTGGGCTCTCGAGGCTTTCGGTGCTTCGCACGTGCTTCAGGAAGTCCTCACCGTCAAGAGCGACGACGTCATGGGTCGTGCCAAGGCCTACGAGGCCATCGTCAAGGGCGACAACATGCCAACGCCTGGCTTGCCAGAGTCGTTCAACGTCATTGTCCACGAACTTCGCGGTCTCGGTCTCGAAATCACGTTTGATTAATTGAGAATTGAGAATTGAAAATTCAATAATTCGAAATTCAAAATTGAATAAGTATGGCTTTCAAACAAGAAACAACACAGATAAAGAACGATTTTAATTCGATTACCATCAGCCTTGCATCGCCAGAGTCCATCATTCGCCGCTCTAAAGGCGAGGTGACAAAGGCCGAGACTGTCAACTACCGCACCTATAAGCCCGAGCGCGACGGCCTCTTCTGCGAGCGCATTTTTGGCCCTACGCGCGACTGGGAGTGCCACTGCGGCAAGTATAAACGCATCCGCTACAAAGGCATCGTCTGCGACCGCTGCGGCGTTGAGGTAACCGAGAAAAAGGTGCGTCGTGAGCGTATGGGTCATATAGAACTCGTGGTGCCTGTGGCACACATCTGGTTCTTCCGCACCCTCCCCAACAAGATTGGCACGCTCCTCGACATCCCCAGCAAGAAACTGGAACAGGTCATCTATTACGAGACCTATGTGGTTGTCCAGCCTGGCAAGGCCGTCCGCTATGACGCCAATGGCGAGGCTATCCCCCTCAAGGAGCGCGAACTCCTTACCGAGGAAGAGTACACCAACATCTGCGCCACCCTTCCCAAGGACAACGACCAACTGCCCGATACCGACCCCGACAAGTTCATCGCCGGTATGGGTGCCGAATATCTCCACAAACTGCTCTGCCGTCTCGACCTCGACAAACTTTCTGCCGAACTTCGCGACCGCACCAACAAGGAGACCTCTTCCATGCGCAAGCAGGAAGGCCTCAAACGCCTCAACGTCGTTGAGAGTTTCCGCGACTCGCAGCGCCGTATGCAGGCCCGCGGTATGGACAACCGTCCCGAATGGATGATTATGAACATCATCCCGGTTATCCCGCCCGATTTGCGTCCCCTCGTGCCGCTGGATGGTGGTCGTTTCGCCACTCCCGACATCAACGAACTCTATCGTCGCGTCATTATCCGCAACAACCGTCTTAAACGACTCATCGAAATCAAGGCCCCGGAGGTCATTCTCCGCAACGAGAAACGTATGCTTCAGGAAGCCGTCGACTCGCTGTTTGACAACAGCCGCAAGTCGTCGTCCATCAAGTCCGAAAGCAACCGCCCCATGAAGTCGCTCTCCGACTCCCTCAAAGGTAAACAGGGCCGTTTCCGTCAGAATCTCCTCGGTAAGCGTGTTGACTATTCCGGCCGTTCGGTCATCGTCGTGGGCCCCGAACTCAAAATGCACGAGTGTGGCCTCCCCAAAGACATGGCTTCCGAACTCTTCAAGCCGTTCATCATCCGCAAGATGATTGAGCGCGGCTTGGTCAAGACCGTCAAGTCAGCCAAACGCATTGTTGACCGCAAGGAACCCGTCGTATGGGAAATCCTCGAAAATATCCTCAAGGGTCACCCCATCATGCTCAACCGTGCTCCTACGCTGCACCGTCTCGGTATTCAGGCCTTCCAGCCCAAACTCGTCGAGGGTAAGGCTATCCGTCTCCACCCGCTCGTATGTACCGGTTTCAATGCCGACTTCGACGGCGACCAGATGGCTGTCCACGTACCGCTGGGCAACGCTGCCATCCTCGAGACGCAACTTCTCATGCTCTCCACCCACAACATCCTCAACCCTGCCAATGGTGCTCCTATCACCGTTCCTTCGCAGGACATGGTGCTCGGTCTCTACTACACCACCAAGCCACGCCGCTCTATCAACGGCGAGGTGGTCAAGGGCGAGGGCTCTCGTTTCTACAGTCCCGAAGAGGCCATCATCGCTTTCAACGAGAAACGCGTGTCGCAGAACGCCTGCGTCAGCGTCCGCCTCAAACAGTTTGCCGGTCGCGACGAGTATAACTTCGTCAAATCCGACAAGACCTTTATGGAGGTCATCAAGGACAAGGACGGCAACCTGCTGACCGACCGCGACTGCTCCACTCCTGCCGAGATAGCAGAACGCAGCCGCACCGAGTTCGAAATCCTTCGCGACAAGGACGGCTATCCCGTGGTCGATGCCAAAGGTCATTATATTAAGACCGACCGTCTGCGCACCACCGTCGGACGTATCATCTTCAACCAGGTAGTCCCCAACCAGTACGGCTACATCAATATGGTGCTCGGCAAGAAGTCGCTCCGCGACATCATTGGCGATATGTTCACCATATGTGGCAACGCTGTGACGGCCGCTTTCCTCGACGATATCAAGAATATGGGTTATCGTCAGGCTTTCCGTGGCGGTCTTTCCTTCAACCTTGGCGACGTCATCATTCCTGCCGAGAAGGAAGAAATGATTGGCAAGGCCAACGAGGAGGTCGAAGAGGTTATGGCTCAGTATGGTATGGGTCTTATCACCAACAACGAGCGTTACAACCACGTTATCGATATCTGGACCAACACTAACAACCAACTCACCGAAACCCTCATGAAGCGCCTCAAGGCCGACAACCAGGGCTTCAACCCAATCTACATGATGTACGATTCGGGTGCTCGTGGTAGCAAGGAGCAGATTCGACAACTCTCCGGTATGCGTGGCCTTATGGCAAAACCGCAGAAGGCAGGTGCTGTTGGTAACGAAATTATCGAAAACCCCATTATCTCCAACTTCAAAGAGGGCCTCTCCGTGCTTGAGTACTTCATCTCTACCCACGGTGCTCGTAAGGGTCTGGCCGATACCGCTCTTAAGACTGCTGACGCTGGTTATCTTACCCGTCGTCTCGTCGATGTGGCACACGATGTCATCATCACCGAGGAAGACTGCGGCACTCTGCGCGGTCTGCCTACCACGGCTCTCAAGAAAGGCGAGGACATCGTTCAGTCGCTCTCCGAGAAGATTCTTGGTCGTACTTCCGTCCACGACATCTACAACCCCGCTACTGGCGAACTCATTGCCGCCGCTGGCGAAGAACTTACCGAGGACATCTGCAAGCGCATCGAGGATGCCGGCATCGAAGAGGTCGAAATCCGTTCGGTGCTCACCTGCGAGTCCAAACATGGTGTCTGCGCCAAGTGCTACGGCCGCAACCTCGCCACGGGTCAGATGGTTCAGAAGGGCGAAGCCGTCGGCGTCATCGCCGCACAGGCTATCGGCGAGCCTGGTACTCAGTTGACACTTCGTACATTCCACGTCGGTGGTGTGGCTGGTGGCAACATCGGTACCACCTCCAGCATCGAGGCTAAATATGCCGGCCTTCTGCAAATCGACGAACTTCGCGCCATTCCTTATACCGACGAGGAAGGCAACGAATTCCATATCGTCATGGGTCGTTCGGCCGAAATGCGCATCGTTGATGCTCAGAAAACCGACATCACCCTCTTCTCCGCTCTCCTTCCCTATGGCGCCAAACTCTACAAACTCGCTGGCGACAAAATCGAGAAGGGCGACATCATTGCCGAGTGGGACCCCTACAACGCCGTCATCATCTCCGATGTGGCTGGTTCCGTGGCCTTCGAGAACGTCATCGAGAACGTCACCTATCGTGTCGATTCCGATATGCAGACGGGCTTGAGCGACAAGGTCATCATCGAGAGCCGCCAGCGCGCCAAGAACCCCACCCTCAATATTATCGATGCCGATGGCAACATCCTCAAGGCCTACGACCTTCCCGTGGGTGCCCACATCGGTGTTGAAGAGGGCCAGACTCTCAAGGCTGGTGACATTATGGTCAAGATTCCGCGCTCCTTCGGCAAGGCTGGCGATATCACGGGCGGTCTGCCGCGTGTTACCGAACTCTTCGAGGCTCGCAACTCCAGCGACCCCGCCATCGTGGCCGAAATCGACGGTATCGTCTCCATCGACAAGAAACTCAAACGCAACAACCGTCAGATTACCATCACCTCGCGTACTGGCGACCAGAAGCAGTATCTCATTCCCACCAGCAAGCAGATTCTTGCTCAAGACCAAGACTACGTCAAGGCTGGTACTCCTCTCTCCGAAGGCGCTATCACTCCTGCTGACATCCTTGCTATCAAGGGACCCATGAAGGTTCAGGAATACATCGTCAACGAGGTTCAAGAGGTTTACCGTCTGCAGGGTGTGAAAATCAACGATAAGCACTTCGAGGTCATCGTGCGTCAGATGATGCGCAAGATGGAAGTTGTCGAACCCGGCGACACCAACCTCCTCCCAGGCGAGCAGGTCAACAAGATTGACTTCCAGGAAATCAACGACAACATCTACGGCATGAAGGTCATCACCGACACCGGCGATTCCCAGAAGTACATGAACGGTCAGATTATCACCGCACGCCAGTTGCGCGACGAGAACTCCGACCTGCGTCGTCAGGATAAGAAACTCGTTGTGGCCCGCGATGCAGAACCTGCCACGGCTCGTCCTATCCTCCAGGGTATCACACGTGCTTCTCTCCAGACCAAGAGTTTCATCAGCGCGGCTTCCTTCCAGGAAACCACCAAGGTGCTCACCGAGGCTGCTATCAACGCCAAACAGGACTTCCTCGAGGGTATGAAGGAAAACGTCATCGTTGGCCACCTCATCCCCGCAGGTACCGGTCTGCGCGAGTACCAGAACATCATGGTCTCCTGCGCCGAAGATGCCGACTATGTGAAGTCTGAGGAGTAATAACACTTTGAACATCCAAGAGGCATTCCATGCGTACAATAGCGGGAATGCCTCTTTTTTAACCCCTTTAATCACGAAAGAATCATGAGTCAGCAAGAAACCAAAAAACAAAATCTCAATATCGACATCACCCCCGAGGTGGCACAGGGTGTTTACAGCAATCTCGCCGTAATCTCTCATTCCCCAACCGAGATATTGCTCGATTTCGCACAGATTATGCCTGGCACCCCCAACGCCAATGTGCGTAGCCGCATAGTCATGGCCCCCAGCCACGCCAAACGCCTCCTATCGGCTCTCCGCGACAATATCGAGAAATACGAGGACCAGTTCGGCACCATAATTGACCCCGCACAGCCCGCAACCATGCCCTACGACATGAGCAACATCGGCAAAGCATAAAAGTCTGTCCCCCTAAAAAGAAAAGCCTCTGAGAAATCTCCCAGAGGCTTTTCTTTTTTTTGAGGCTGTTCTGCTATTCCGCATCGGCCTTGCCTGCTATGGCTTCGCGGATTTTGGCTTCCAGTTCGTCGGCAAGTTCCACGTTGTCGCGCAGCAGTTGTTTCAAGGCTTCGCGTCCTTGTGCCAGTTTGCTCTCGCCATAACTGAACCACGAACCACTCTTCTTGATGATGTCGTGCTCCACGCCCATGTCGATGATTTCGCCAATCTTCGAGATGCCTTCGCCAAACATGAGGTCGAACTCGCAGGTGCGGAACGGGGGAGCCACCTTGTTTTTCACTATCTTCACCTTCACACGGTTGCCAATGTTTTGGTCGCCGTCCTTGATGGCCTGTGTGCGGCGTATGTCGATACGCACCGAGGCGTAGAATTTCAAGGCGTTGCCACCCGTGGTGGTCTCGGGGTTGCCGAACATCACTCCCAGTTTTTCGCGCAACTGGTTGATAAAGATGCAGCAGCATTTGGTCTTGCTGATGGTGGCCGTAAGTTTGCGCAGGGCCTGGCTCATAAGGCGTGCCTGCAATCCCATCTTGCTTTCGCCCATCTCGCCGTCAATCTCGGCCTTCGGGGTCAGGGCTGCCACCGAGTCGATTACTATGATGTCGATAGCGCCGGAGCGTATCAGGTTGTCGGCAATCTCAAGGGCCTGCTCGCCGTTGTCGGGCTGCGACACAAAGAGGTTGTCAATATCCACGCCGAGTTTCTTGGCGTAGGTGCTGTCGAAGGCGTGCTCGGCGTCAATAAAAGCCGCAATGCCGCCCATCTTCTGCGATTCGGCTATGGCGTGAATGGCCAGCGTGGTCTTACCTGACGATTCGGGTCCGTAAATCTCTATCACACGCCCTTTCGGAAAGCCTCCAACGCCCAGGGCATTGTCAAGGCTGATGCTGCCGGTAGGTATCACCTCGAGGTCTTCTTCCGGTCGGTCGCCGAGTTTCATTATCGAGCCTTTTCCATAGTTTTTCTCAATCTTGTCGAGAGTGCTCTGCAAAATCTTGATTTTCTCCAGTTTCGATGCATCTGCATCCATGGTCTCTTTTGCCATAATTGTGTGATGTATTGATTGTTGATAATATAATTATTTGTTTTGTCCCAACAGGTGCTTTTCAGAAAAAACAAAAGTACAAAATTTGTTTGACTATCAGAAAAAATAATTCGCCAATGAATATGAAAAAGTGTAATTTTGCACGATTATTTTCAATCTGCTATCTGCATCATCGTTTGTCTTGCAAATAGTGAAAATGTCTGAAATCTAAATCTTTCAATTATGCTGCGTAATCTTGTTCCTTTATGGATTTCTCTTTTTCTGATGTTTGTGCCGTGTGTGGCTGTGGCGCAGAGCGACAGCGTTGCTGTCGATGATAATATCCCTGCGTTCGACTCCACCGCCATTGCCATTCCCGAAGATGGCATGGATGAATACTATGCGCCCGACAGTATGGGCGTTGGCAAACGCAACCCAATCTATTATTTCGGACACAATTTCAGCACCATTTTTGTCGAGGTCTCTTCGCTCATTGGCTATTCCGATGTCGCCCTGGGTCTCAATGCGGCATACGTTCCCGAGGTGTGGGGCGGCTATATGTCGGGTCATGTCGGAGTCCGCTATCGCTGGTTCTCGGCGGGTCCGGAGTACCGTTTTTCCTCGCCGTGGGACCACATCGACTGGCACGGCTATGCGGGCCTTGCCGTGGGACGTGGCGTTGGCGGCGAGATAGGCTTGCGTGTGGCAACCAATGCCGATGTCAATCGTGGCAAATTTGCCACCATCAGCGGCTCGGTGGGCCTGCGTGCCACCAATGGCGGCATCTTCCTCACCGGCGGCCTCAGCGTCTCGCTGGCTGCCGCGGCAACGGTCCTCTGGATTGTCCTGTAATGGGTGACTACAGCCTGTTTTGACACGAGAATATCACGATTTATCAAAAGAAGAATATCTCTTACCTAACCATATTACTCTCTTCCGAAACTCTATGAGCGAAAACAACAAATACGTTATAGACGAAGAACGCGAGGAACGCGAAATACAAGCCAAATACGACGAACTTATTGCAGCCTGCAATGCCCTGCGCCCGCTTTCCGAAAAGGATTCGCAAGACATTTTCCGTGCCTACACAATGGCAAAAAAAGCCCACAGCGGCACACGCCGTAAGTCGGGCGAGCCCTACATATTCCATCCTCTTGCCGTGGCGCTTATCGCCGTGCAGGAGGTCGGCCTTGGCCCCATAGCGGTCATCTGCGCGCTGCTCCACGACGTGGTGGAGGACACCGACATCACCCTCGACGACCTTCGCGAGGTCTTTGGCCCCCGTGTGGCGGTCATTGTTGATGGCGTCACCAAGATTGAGGACGTGATACTCATGCAGAACAGCGAGTCGAAGCAGGCCGAGAACTATCGCAAGATTCTTCTCTCCATGTGTGACGACGTGTACGTCATCTTCCTCAAAATCTGCGACCGTCTGCACAATATGCGTACTCTCGACTCGATGAAGGACACCAAGAAACTCGCCATCTCGTCCGAAACGCAGTATCTGTATATCCCTCTGGCCCACCGCCTCGGCCTCTACAACATCAAGACCGAACTCGAGGAACTGGTGATGAAATACACCGACCCCGTGCACTATGGCGAGATAGCCTCCAAGATAGCCCACTCTGGCGTCACCGCCGAGCAGTTGCGCTCCTGCCTTGTGCAGCCCATACGCGAGATGCTCGACTCCCACAATGTGCGCTACACCATCAAGACCCGCATCAAGTCGGTTTTCTCCTGCTGGAAGAAGATGGAGAACAAAGGCGTGCCGTTCAACGAGATTTTCGACCTCTACGCCATGCGCATCATCCTCGACGTGCCGCCCGAGCAGGAGAAGGAGGAGTGCTTCAAGGTCTATGCCATGATAACCAGCCATTTCCGTCCTCATCCCGACCGCTTCCGCGACTGGATTACCACGCCCAAGAACAACGGCTACGAGTCGCTCCACACCACCGTCATGACCCCCATAGGCCGTTGGGTGGAGATACAGATTCGCACCGAACGCATGGACACCATAGCCGAAAAGGGTATGGCGGCGCATTTCCTCTACAAGGAGCAGCACCCCGACGAGACCACCCAGAACAACCCCGTCGAGGAATGGCTCATGCAGATTCGCAGCAGCCTCGAGAACAGCGAGAAATCGGCTCTCGACCTCGTCGAGGAATTCAAGCAGACGCTCTACACCAACGAGATTTATATCTTTACGCCCAAGGGCGAGACCATCATCCTCCCCAACCACAGCACCGTGCTGGACTTCGCCTTTGCCGTCCACACCGATTTGGGACTCCACTGTATCGGCGCCAAGGTCAACGCCAAGGTGGTCCCCATAGGCTATGTGCTGCACAGCGGCGACCAGGTGGAGGTGCTCAAGAGCAAGCGCACCGAGCCTACCGACGAGTGGGTCGAGATTGCGCGCACGTCCCACGCCAAAGAATGTCTGCGCGACTGGCTGCGTGAGCGTCGCAAAGACTTCCGCGAGGAGGGCGAACGCCGCTTTGCCGAACTGGCAAAGAAACTCAAAATCCCAGTAACGGTCAACAATATAGCGCGTCTGCGCCACCATCTCAAACTCAACAACGACATCGACCTCTACTACAAACTTGCCACGGGCTCTTGTGGCGAGAAGGAAATGGCCCTCTGCTTTGGCAAGGACAAGGGCTCGCCAAGGCTCATCTTCCTCGACGCCTACAAAAACCTCTTCGGCAACCATCAGAACAGCAAGGTCGAAACTCCCATAGCCGAGACCTTCAACACCGCCAATGGCCGCGCGTTCTTGCTCGATAAAGACTACGAGCGCTTCGAGACCATTCCAGCGCCATGCTGCAAGCCCGTGCAGGGCGACCAGGTGGTAGGCATCGTGCAGAACGGCCAAATTCTGGTCCACCGCTCCAACTGCAAGGAGGCCATGAACGAGATGGCGCGCCACGAGAACCATATCGTTCGTGCCAAATGGCGCGAGGGCGAGACAATGTCGTTCCTCACCGGCGTGGCGCTCACCATGATAGACCGCAAAGGCCTCTTGCAGGACATCACGCGTCTCCTCTCCGAAGACCTCGACCTCTACATTCGCGCCATTACGCTCGAAGCCTCCGAAGGCGTAGGCCGTGGCATCATCATGGTCTATGTCTCCGACCTCGAGGTGCTGAACGGGCTCATCGAGCGCTTGCAGTCCATAAAAGGCGTAGGCGAAGTCAAACGTATATAGTGCCGCACCTATGCCCGAAACCGCAATTTCCGCCCAGCAGCAGGCCCTCCAGCGCCTCAGCGACATTCTCGACCGTCTGCGCCGCGAGTGTCCGTGGGACCGCGAGCAGACCATTAGGTCGCTTCGCTACCTCAGCGTCGAGGAAGTCCACGAACTCAGCGAGGCCATCGTGGCCATAGGCGAGCACCCCGACCAGCCGCAGCGTTACGACGAACTGAAAAAGGAACTTGGCGACCTCTTGCTGCATATCTATTTTTATTCCAAGATAGCCGCCGATGCCAACCGTTTCACCCTCGCCGACGTGGCCGATGCCGTCAGCGACAAACTCATCAGCCGTCACCCCCACATCTTTGGCAATGGTGAGGCCCAGCCGTGGGAGAAAGTCAAGATGCGTGAGGGACGTAAATCTGTCCTCGAAGGCGTGCCGCGCACGTTGCCGCCTCTCGTCAAGGCAGTGCGTATGCAGGAGAAAGCCGAGGGCATGGGCTATAGCGAGCCCTCGCTCTCCGACCGTGCCATCGAGCAGTTGGAACACGATGGCGACGACATTTTTGCCAGCGAGCAGGCTTTTGGCGACGCCCTGCTGCGCCTGCTCCATCAGGCGCACCGCCACGGCATCAATGCCGACGACGCCCTCGCAGCAGCCAACCACCGCTATCAGCATCGCGTAGAGCAGTGGGAACAATCACAGACAAAGAAACAATAAGCAATGGATTATACTGAAATCAATCTTGACGACTACACGCTCTCTGGCGAGGGCGGCAATAGTCTGGTATATAGTCATAAAGACGGACACTCGGTGGCAAAACTTTTCACCAACAAAGTCGATGCCGAAGGGGCTGCCGAAGAGTTTAACACAAGCCTTCTGGTCTATGAGATGGGCATCCCCACGCCTCGCCCCATACGCCTTGTGTCGCACAACGGGCAACTGGGACAAGAATTCGAGCGGATAGAAAACAAGCGCTCCTACGCCCGCATCTTCTCGCAAGAACCGCAGATGATTGACCCCCTCAGCCAGCGCATGGCGCAGATGACGCGCCAGATACACGCCACGCCGGCCGACACGTCAAAAATGATTTCGATGAAGGAACGCGTCTATTCCGCCCTTAAGTTTGGCGAACCCTCCGAACTCAAAGAGCGCATGGCTCGTTTCACCGACACCGTCCCCGACAAGCCCATCTGTCTGCATGGCGACATAAACATAGGCAATATCATCACCGACGGCAAGAGAACCATGTGGATTGATGTTGGCGACTTCTCTTATGGGGTACCGGAATGGGACTTGGCTTGGTCCGTCTTTTTCGTAAAGGTAGTGCCCGAAAACATCTGCCTCGATTTGTTCCATGTGGGCAAAGACATCCTGAAACAGCATTGGACGGTGTTTTTCAACGCTTACACCGAAGGAATGACCGACAAAGAACGCGCCGACTTCGAAGAAAGCCTAACGCCATATATGGCGGTGCGTAGTTACACGTTCTTCATAAAGAACTTCCAGAAAGATGTGATGCCCCATCCAATGAATGAGATAATAGAGGAAATAATGGCAAACACTAAGGTGTGACCACATACAAATTGAAAACGCCGAAAGGCGTTTTCTTTTAATAGTGATTTTGTTGCGATATTCCGACCATACTAACATTTTTCACGATATTCCTCAAAAACGGAATGTTAAATCTTGAAAAATGATTTTGTATAAAATATTGGTAATATGTGTGTTGAAAAATGCAAAATGTTAAAAAGTTCTAAATGGATTTGCGGCGTTTTGCCAATTCAAAAAAAAGTGTGACTTTTGCACCCGCTTTCTCAAAAGGAAAGCCGCCCATCAAGGCGCAAAAACAATAAAGAAAACATAATAAACAACAAAAAATCATACTACAATGTCGAAAGTTTGTGAAATTACCGGTAAGAAAGTGATTGTTGGCAACAACGTTTCTCACTCCCGCATCCACACCAAGCGTACCTTCTCCCCCAACCTGCAGACCAAGAAGTTCTACATTCCCGAAGAGGATATGTGGATAACTATGAAGGTTTCTGCCAAGGGTATGCGCATCATCAACAAGAAAGGCGTCCTCGCCGCTATCCGCGATGCCGAAGCACAGGGTCACTTCAAATTCTAATCTTTTTGAAAGTTTGAGCAAACGGCGTAGCAATACGCACAATGCAAGAGCCCATAAATCAATTTTTTATTAATCCTTTAACAAGAAAGAGGTATTTACAATGATCGTAGTTCCTATTAAAGAAGGCGAAAACATCGAAAGAGCACTGAAAAAACTCAAACGTAAATTTGAGAAGACCGGCGTGGTGAAAGAACTCCGCGACCGTCAGAAATTCACCAAACCTTCGGTTATCGCCAGGGAACGCAGACTGAAAGCCATCTATGTGCAGCAGTTGCGTCAGCAAGAACTGGACAAATAAGGCATCAGTTACGCATCACTGAAACAAAAAGGGACACTTCTACGAGGTGTCCCTTTTCGTTTTGCCATGTAAAATATGCTACTTATAGTTTTTCAAGCAATGCGATAAATTCCTCACGACTGATACCAAGGTCGTTGATGGTCTTTCTAACCACCAACTCGGATACCGGGTCGACATGTGTCTGTATGATAACCGTACGCTTCAACCCCTCACGCACCCACGCCTCGTGACCGCCTTTTGTCCTCATCTTGTGCAGACCGAGTGCCGTCAGAATGGAACGGAACTCTTTGAGCGTTATATTAGACAGTTTTTTCATGCGAAGGCAGCAATTCTGACGGGTGCGGAGATACGTTCATAGTTTGTGTTGCTCTGCATTAGTCCCGACAACTGCCGGTTGCGGAGTTGCATGCGGAACGAAGGCGGCACAATCCCCTTCTCGCTCACTTTCCAGCCATGTTCTTTCAGGTCGTCAACAAAGGTCCCCATCTCCAAACAGCACTCCACATGTAGTTGCAGGCACTCGTAGAAATTCTTCATCGCATCTTGGAAGTCGGTGCCAGTCGTGGCAAGGTCGAGCGACGGACAATAGGCTGTCAGATGCTCTTCTTCCTTGAAAATATACACATCAACATTGAACCGAAACTTATCATTCTCGATTTCTATCGTGTTGTTTTTGTGCTTGTTTTCCATGATAATTATCGTTGTTGCTGAATAAAAAGTCCGCTCCTTCGTTGCGTTCTTTCGATTTACAAATATACTAAATATTTTCGCTATCACTTTGCCTCTACCACTATCTGCTCGGTTTGGCGGCTGCGCTGTTCGAGCAGTATGGGGCGGCCGCTAACGATGTGGTCGATAATGGCCTGCGTGTAGTAGCGTATGGTGATAAGGTGGAGGCCAGCATTGTAGCGCACATAGTAGTCGTCTTGCAGGCGGCGGAGCAGTTGGTCGAGCAGCACGGCGTTGTGGTCTATACACACCGAGAAACTCAATGCGGAGTTCTGCATCACGTTGATACGCACACCTATCTCGGCAAAAAGGCCGAAAAGCATTTGGAGGTTCTGCTCGGCAATGAAAGAGAAATCTTTGGGAGCAATGGAAATCAGCACCTGTTCGGGACGCACAATGTAGAGCGGTGTTTCGGGACTGATGCCGTTATATGGCCCTACGGCCGAGCCGCTATCGTCGGGCGTGATGAACGACTTGATATAGAGCGGAATATTCTTGTTTTTCAGCGGTTTGACAGTCTTGGGATGTATGACGCTGGCACCATAGTAGGCCAGTTCGATAGCCTCGTTGTAGGGTATGCGGTCTATCTTGATGGTGTCGCTGAAATATTTGGGGTCGGCATTGAGAAATCCCGGCACGTCCTTCCATATCGTCATGCTCTCGGCATTGAGGCAATAGGAGAGTATGGCAGCCGAATAGTCGGAGCCTTCGCGCCCCAGCGTCGTGGTGGTGCCGTCGTTGGCACCGGCAATAAAGCCCTGTGTGATGGCAAGTGGCGCAGGCTCTCGGCGCAGGCTCTCGGTGGCAGCGATGGTCTCAACCCAATCGACGTGTCCCTCGCGGTGGTTGCTGTCGGTACGTATCAGTTGGCGCACATCGAGCCACTTGTTCTCCATGCCGCGGAGGCGCAGATAGTGGCTTATGATGGTGGTGGAAATCAGTTCGCCAAACGATACTATGCGGTCGTAGTCGATGTTGTAGGCTGTGGCGGGTGCTGCAGTGGCCTCGTCGAGTTGAGCGAAAAGGCGGTCGAGGTCGGTCATCAGCGGCTTGTCGTCGAGGCCTTCAGTCAGTTGGCGGGCTATGGTGTAGTGATAGTCGTGCAGTGCTTGGAGACGTTCTTTGCGTTGGCTGTCGTTGCACGAGGTGGGCAGCAAGGCTTCGAGGGCATTGGTGGTCTTGCCCATGGCCGAGACCACTACCATAAGGCTATGGCTGTCGCATCGACGTATAATTTCCGCCATATTGCGCACTGCCGCGGCACTGTTGACCGATGCTCCGCCAAATTTATAGACTACCATGTTTGGGGGTGATTATTGATTAGACACAAACCTAAGGGGGTTAGAAAATGCCCGTAATAAGGACTACTATCAGCGCGAGAGGGGCAATATAGCGCAGCAGGAACATGAACGCCTTGAAATGGGGTACGGTTATGATGCCGTGGTTGGTGAGTTCGTCGTGTATGTCGTCGATGGGCATCACCCAGCCGAAGAAGATGGCTATGCCGAGGGCACAGAGCGGGAACATATAGGTGCCGCTCAGCAGGTCGGCAATAGAGAAAAGACTGTTGCCAAACAAGGTTACATCGCTCCACACACCGTTGGAAAGCGAGAGGACAATGGCTATGCCTATGGTGGCAATGGTGCACAGCGTTGCCGACAGTTTGCGGCTACAGTGCAGAATCTCGGAAAGCCACACGCAGATATATTCCAATAGCGATATGGCGCTGGTGAGTGCCGCCACCACGAGAAGCAGGAAGAATGCTATGGCCACATACTGGCCGATACCGCCCATGGCATTGAAAACCACAGGCAGCACCTTGAACACGAGGCCCGCACCCTCGGCAGGCTCCATACCGCTTGAAAACACGGCAGGGAATATGGCAATGCCTGCCAGCACTGCTATCAGGCAGTCGGAGGCGGTAATCCAGAATGTTGTCTTGATAATATTGTCGTTCTTAGGCATATAGCCGCCATACACTATCATCATGCCAATGCCCACCGAGAGCGAGAACAGAGCCTGTCCGAGTGCCGCAAGAATGGCCTCGGCGTTGAGTTTGCTGAAATCCGGCACCAGCAGGTACGACACCCCTTTGGCGGCTTCGGGCAGGGTGAGCGAATAACCGCACAGCACAAGGAGCAGCACCAGCAGCACAGGCATCAGCACCTTCGACACCCCCTCTATGCCTTTCTGTACGCCGCCCATGATGACAATCATCGAGACAACGCCAAACACCGACAAGAACAGTATAGGCGACCACACGCTGCCCACAAAGGCATTGAAATGGGCTATCACCGATGCGGCATCGGTGCCAAGTTGCGACATAGCACCGCTACAGGCATCAACAAAATAGTTGGTGGTCCATCCCGATATGACCCAGTAGAGCGAGAGCGTTATAATAGTTGTCAGAATGCCGAAATGGCCCACATAGCGCCAGCCCGGATGCTTGGGAGCCATCAGTGGAAAGGCTTTCGATGGCGTCATTTGGGTGTGGCGACCAATGATAAACTCGGCCATCATCATGGTCATGCCCAGAATGAATATGAACGCCAGATAGACCAGCAGGAAGGCACCGCCGCCATATTTGCCACAGATATAAGGGAAACGCCATATATTGCCCAATCCTACGGCCGAGCCTACGGCGGCAAGAATGGCACCAAGGTTTGATGAAAAAGAGTTGTTCTGGGTTGTGTCTGCCATTATGATGTTGAATTGTTGAAGCGTTTAATTGTTGAAGTGTTGCGTGTTGTGTTGAAGTGTTTAATTGTTGAATTGTTGCGTTGAGGATTGATGAAATCAACAATCATACAATCAACCAACAAACTGCCGTTCCATGTCGCGGCGCGAGTCTTTCTCCTTTATGCTGTCGCGTTTGTCGAAGAATTTTTTGCCTCGTGCCAGCGAAATCTGCAGTTTGGCAAGGCCGCTGGGGTTCACATACAGCATGACGGGAATAATCGTCAGACCGCGTTCCTTGATCTTATTTTGCAGTTTGCGGAGTTCCTTGCGCGTCAGCAGCAGTTTGCGGTCGCGTTTGGCGGGGTGGTTCAGATACGAGCCAAAGCGATATTCCGAAACGTGCATATCGCGCACAAACAATTCGTTGCCGATAAACACGCAGTAGGCGTCGGCAAGGTTGGCTTTGCCGTCGCGTATTGATTTTATCTCGGTGCCAGTCAGCACGAGGCCGGCGTTGTATTCGTCGAGGAGGAAGTACTCAAAAGTGGCACGCTTGTTGCGTATCTCTATCTGGTTTTTCTCTTTCGTAGTGGTTGGTTTCTTCATAGTATGGGAGTGTAGGGGCGGAGTATAAAAAACTCTCAATATCACAAAAATATCTGCAAAAATAATAAGAATGTGGCTAATGGCAAAATTATTCGGCGTAAAACTCTTTTATCTGCTCGAAGATGGGCAGTATTTGGTCGAGACTATCGACGGTTACCAGCGGTATGCGGAACTGCTTGAAGTCGCGTATGCCGTGGAAATAGCCGCCGTAGTGCTTGCGCATCTCGAAGATGGCGCTGTGCTCGCCTTTGAAATCTATCTCGGCCAGCAGGTGGCGTCGGCACACCTCCACACGCTCGGCAATGCTCACCACGCGCTCCTCCTCGCCACGCAGCAGGCGCTGTGTCTGCTCGAAAATCCAAGGGTTGCCTATGGCGGCACGCCCTATCAGCACGCCGTCAACGCCATAGCGCCGGCGCATCTCCAATGCCTCGGCGGCGGTGGTGATGTCGCCATTGCCGAAGATGGGTATATGCATACGGGGATTGTTCTTCACCTCGCCTATAAGCGTCCAATCGGCCATGCCGCGATACATCTGCGCCTTGGTGCGCCCATGGATGGAGAGAGCGGCAATGCCCACATCTTGCAGCCGCTCGGCAAGTTCCACTATTGGCTTGTTGCTCTCGTCGTAGCCCAGACGGGTCTTGACCGTAATGGGCAGATGGGCATGGCGCACTAGGCTGGCGGTGATGGCCACAAGGCGGTCGGGCTCGCGCAGCATGCCGCTGCCAGCCCCTTTGCCCGCCACTTTGCGCACCGGGCAGCCCCAGTTGATGTCGATAAAGTCGGGATTTTCGGCTTCCACAATTTCGAGGCATTGCAGCAACTCATTCTCGTCGGCGCCGAAAATCTGTATTCCTATGGGGTGTTGCCCCTCGTCGAAACGCATTTTGCGGCGGCTTTTCTCGGCCTCGCGGTTCAGTGCCTCGCTGGCTATGAACTCTGTTATCAGCAAGTCGGCCCCCATCTCCTTGCAGATGCCGCGGAAGGGATAATCCGTCACATCGTCCATAGGTGACAGCCCTACAACACAATATTTTTCAGGAAACAGCGTATTCATTTATATATCACTTCGCTCTGCCTAACGTGGCAAACGAGGTGCAAAATTACGAATTATTATGGATACTATAGCACACACGCTGCAAATCGCTTACAAGGAGTATGCCACCGTCGATGCGCTGCCTGCCGACGACCGAGTCTTGATGCAGGCCGCCATCGATGCCACCGCCACCGCCTATGCGCCCTATTCCAATTTTCATGTGGGTGCTGCGGTGAGGCTTTCCTCCGACGTTATCGTCAAGGGCAGCAACCAGGAGAATGCCGCCTATCCGTCGGGACTTTGTGCCGAGCGCACTGCCCTCTTTGCGGCAGGTTCGCAGCATAGTCATGATGTCGTTGTGGCGTTGGCAATAGTGGCGCGCAACGAGCAAGGGCAGTTGGTCGAGGCTTCGCCGTGCGGTGCTTGCCGACAGGTGCTGCTCGAAAGCCAGCAGCGTGCTGGAGCGCCAGTGCGAGTGCTGATGTATCGCGAAGGGGGCAGTGTACGAGTGGTAGAAGATGTCGCCACACTGCTACCGTTCAGTTTCTCAATGTAATGTCAGAACTCCAAGGATGGAGGAACAATGTTTCCATCATTTTGATTTTTGGACTTTTTTGCTTGCCTAACTGCTATAGGTGTTAAATTTGTTCAGTTCGTTTTGTAAGGCATAGAATTGTTCCATTTCTTTTTTTTGAAATGAGGCTTGTTTTAACTCATCAAGGAGCATTTGCGCATATTGTAGTTCGTTTATCTCGTGCGTTGCAATTATGGATGCTACAATTCCAAGGTTGATGGGAGTGAGTAGCATTTCATCGGATTTATTTTCAATATGATATCTTCGTACTTTTTCGTAATGACAACGAGATAGGGCATACTCTTTGCATTTGCTGTAATAATTGCCGAGAATCTTATGACATAGTGCTGTTTCGTGATTTGCATCAGAGTAGTTTTGAAATAGATGTTCAAAAAGTCTAATAGCAGTAGTATGCAATGTGGGATCGTCGCTGTTTAACAAAAGAGTAGCCTGGTGCCTAATATGGAATATGGCAGACTGATCGCTCTCGTTGACTATTTTTTGGAAGAATTCTTCTTCAATGGCATTATTCCACTCATCATTTTCATACCATTTATTCTTGAATACTGTTAGTTTTTCGTCAGTTCGTTTGTTTATCTCGGTAGCGAGTCCATTATATATTTTTTTTAGTTCTATGTTATTGAGTTGTTGCTTTGCTATTTCTTTCTTGCATGTTAGCAAGAGTTCTCTTGCCATAGGATAATCAGCATAATTGGTTGTTGCAATAATGATCCTGACTATTTGAAAAATCGTATTCAAATGATTGAACTGCTGTCGAGGGTTAATTGTATTATGTTCATAAATCATCGAATAATATTCTTTCGCAGTAGGATAATCATTATTTTCATAAAAGAACGAGGCAAGTGTATTGCATGCTCGAGTGTAGTGAAAGGACAAGGAACGGTAGCGGTAAATAACTATTTGTAGAAGTCGTATTCCGGCATTCCTATGGTTTTCTTTATTGGAGTGTAAAAGGAGGTTGGCCTGGGCAAATAGATATTCTGGCGCTAATTCAGGGTAGGTTAGATTGATTTTGTTTAGAAAATCCTTTTCAATGATGTCGTTCCATTCTTGTTGTTGGAACCATACGGACATTCTTTTCGGTTTCCCAGTTGCGTGGACATCATATAAATCGTCAAATCCAGCGTCAAATAGTATTTCTTCTATATGGTATGGAGAAAAAACTGCACCATTTGTTAGTTTGATATTTGGACGGATGGGCACAATTACGGCATCTTCGTTCGCTTTCCAAATCCGCCAGCCACCATCAAGGGGGTCTCCTATTTTGAATGACAGTGGGTTGCTATGTTTAGTTGCAAATACAACATCTTTTATGGATTGTGTCTTCCCTTTTCCGACGTATTGCCATCTGCATAATTTCTTTCCTAACGATATTGTTGTATGTAAAACATATTCATGGGAGTCGTTAAGAATCTCTGCAACACTTGGATTTTCGTTAATAGCATATTCCCGCTCAAAGAAGTAGATGATATCACTGTATAATTGGCTGGAATCTTTGCCAATATACTGAAAGAATCTTTTTTGATTGTTACGAACTATACTAAAAACGCTACCTTCTTGCATTCTATCTTAAAAATATTGAAGAGGTCTATTTACACGCCTAAAGATTTAAGTTTCTCATCAAGTTTGTTGTAGAAGTTAAATTCTTCTTTTACAAAGAGTGTCTTTCGATGCTCTTCTATTAGTTGCCGTGCAAATTTATATTGGCTGCTATCTTGCATGGCAATTATGTTGCGAGCGATACCAAAATTGATATACGATGGACTGATTTGGCTACGGTTTGCATTATTATGTTGATAAACTACAAAAAAATGTTTCATAGATTTCTCATAATCGCCTAAACGATAAAAATAGTCTCCTAATTCTTGGTGTACAAACATTACATCAACATAGTGGTCGGGGTACTCTCTAAATAGAATATCGAACAATCTGAAAGTGACTGAAATGTTTTTAGGGTCTTTTGTCTGCATAAGGAAAAAACCTTGTATTCTTAGATATTGTGATGCGTGCACAGGTCGAGTCCTTCGTAATTTTTTGAAGAACATTTCTTCTATCGTTTCTGACCATTCTGTTTGTTCATACCAACGTTGTGCCATGATTTATTTCTTTGTTTAAGGCAATAATGCGGGTGGTTCTACATCCCTCAGTTTTTCATAATTATTAACGAATACCATGTACCTTTTGAAATCAGGAGAGTCGTCATTTCCGTCATTATTCCTCTCGTGAATAAATTTTTGTATTGTTTGTTTCCCCGTAGTCCAATCACCAGACAAATAATACATAATTGGTAGATATTCATATCGATTGTACTCATACATCCACGGCGAATTTTTCTTTATTGAATCGAAGAGA
>ONLQ01000042.1 GCA_900318665.1 uncultured Bacteroidales bacterium
ATGGTACAGCGCTTTCTGTCATTTCATGGGTACAAACTACATCATCAAGGTGTTCGAGGTTATCCTAATGCTCACCGTGCTGCTGCACATCTGCCTCACGGTATGGCTCTATTTCACCAACCGCGCTGCTCGTGGTCCTGTGCGCTACAAACATGCAAGCCGCACCAAGACCCACACTGGCTCGAAACTCATGATTTGGACCGGTATCCTTATCCTTGCCGCCCTCGTATGCCACTTCTGCGATTTCTACTTCGTGAAGATGGACCTCGTTGAAGGCAAGTATATGGTAAAGACCGAGGCCGTTTCCGACCCGCAGGTTAACATGCTGAAGGAAGCCGCTGCCCACTATCACGCTACGGCAAACGAAATCCTCGACATGGAAGAGGCTCAGATGCAGCAGTATGCCGCCCAGGCTTCTCCCGATCAGATGGCTCAGATTACCGATGAACTCACCAAAATGCGTGCCAAGGCAAGTGCTGCCGACTTCATGCTGAAAGCCGAGCAGAACGATATGATTACCGAGGACGGCAAATGGATTAAGAAAATCAGCAAGGAAGACAAAGAGATGCTGGAAACTGCATTTGCTGATGCTGATGTTGAGCCTGACTTCTACAACATGGCTCGCGAGAAATTTAAACAGCCCCTCATCGCTATCCTCTATCTCATCTTCTTCGTGGTGCTGTGGTTCCACATGCGTCATGCTCTTCCGTCGGCTTTCCAGACCCTCGGCCTCAACAACTACAAGTACAACAAGGCTCTCGACATCTTCGGCGAAGTCTATGCTTGGATGGTTTGCCTGATGTTCGCCGCTGTGCCTATCGTAGTGATGTTCCTTCTTTAATGTATAACCTGAAGAACCGAAATAGAAATGAATTTAGATTCCAAAATACCTGAGGGTCCTATAGCTGAAAAATGGACCAACTATAAAGCCCACCAGAAACTGGTGAACCCCGCCAACAAGCGCAAACTCGACATTATCGTCATTGGTACCGGTCTTGCCGGTGGCGCCGCCGCCGCATCTCTTGGTGCTCTGGGATTCCATGTCGATGTGTTCTGCATCCAGGACTCGCCGCGTCGTGCTCACTCCATCGCCGCTCAGGGCGGTATCAACGCTGCCAAGAACTATCAGAACGATGGCGACAGCATCTACCGTCTGTTCTACGACACCATTAAGGGTGGCGACTATCGCGCTCGTGAGGCTAACGTCTATCGTCTCGCCGAGGTCAGTGGCAACATCATCGACCAGTGCGTGGCTCAGGGTGTTCCCTTTGCTCGCGACTATAGCGGTATGCTCGACAACCGTTCATTTGGTGGCGCACAGGTGAGCCGCACCTTCTACGCCCGCGGTCAAACCGGTCAGCAGCTTCTCCTTGGTGCCTATGGCGCACTGAGCCGCGAGATTGCCCGTGGTACCGTCACTCTCCATGAGCGTCACGAAATGCTCGACCTCGTCCTCGTAAAGGATAAGGATGGCAAGGAGCGTGCCCGTGGTATCATCGCCCGCAACCTCGTTACGGGTGCCATCGAGCGCTACTCGGCCCACGCCGTTGTCGTGGCTTCTGGCGGATACGGCAACCTCTTCTATCTGTCCACCAATGCTATGGGCAGCAACGTCAGTGCCGCTTGGGCTTGCCACCGCAAAGGCGCTTTCTTTGCCAACCCCTGCTATGTGCAGATTCACCCCACCTGCATCCCCGTGCACGGCGACTATCAGTCGAAACTCACTCTTATGAGCGAGAGTCTGCGTAACGACGGCCGTATCTGGGTTCCCAAGAACATTGAGGACTCTGTGGCTATCCGCGAAGGCAGAAAGAAAGGTAGCGACATTCCCGAAGAGGAGCGCGACTACTACCTCGAGCGTCGTTATCCCGCTTTCGGTAACCTTGTTCCTCGCGACGTGGCTTCGCGTGCCGCCAAAGAGCGCTGCGATGCTGGCTACGGCGTAGGACCTACCGGTCTTGCCGTTTTCCTGGATTTTGGCGAGGCTATCAAGCGTCTCGGCAAAGACGTTGTCAAACAGCGTTATGGCAACCTCTTCCAGATGTATCAGAAAATCGTCGACGACGATCCATATGAGACCCCGATGATGATTTATCCCGCTGTCCACTACACCATGGGCGGCCTCTGGGTTGACTACGAGTTGCAGACCACCATCCCCGGCCTCTTCGCTGCTGGCGAGGCTAACTTCTCCGACCACGGTGCCAACCGTCTCGGTGCCTCCGCTCTTATGCAGGGCCTCTCCGATGGTTATTTCGTTCTGCCTTACACTCTCCAGAACTATCTGGCCGACCAAATCTACGTTGGCAAAATCACCAACGACACTCCCGAGTTCGCCAAGGCTGAGCAGGATGTGAAGGATCGTATCTCCAAACTGATGGAAATCGGTTCCAAGAATATGGCTGGCTCCGAGCGTCTCACCGTTGACCACTTCCACAAGGCCCTCGGCCGCATCATGTGGGATTACTGCGGTATGGCTCGCAGCGAGCAGTCGCTCAAGGACGGTTTCGAGAAGGTTGTCGAACTTGAAGCCGAATTCTGGCAGAAAGTCAGCATCCCCGGCATCGCCGAGAGTTTCAACCCCGAACTGGAGAAAGCCTATCGCTTGGTCGATTACTTCGAGTTGGCTCGTCTGCTCATCACCGACGCACAGCATCGTAAAGAGTCCTGCGGCGGCCACTTCCGCGTGGAAAGCCAGACCGAGGACGGCGAGACCCAGCGCGACGACGACAACTTCATGTATGTTGCCGCTTGGGAATACAAGGGCCACGACGTTACCGAGGAGATGCACAAGGAAGACCTCCACTACGAGTACATCCACATCGCAAAACGTAACTACAAGTAAAAAGTCAGTCGGATTGGCGCGGCGGAGGCCTACGGCGTCCGCCACGCAATCTCCGAGAAATGATAACCATAAAAAAACGACAAAAACATGAATTTAACACTTCATATCTGGAGACAAGAGAATGCCAAAGCCCAAGGTCGTTTTGAGACCTACAAGGTGGAGAACATCTCGCCCGACTGCTCCTTCCTTGAGATGCTTGACATCCTCAACGAGAAACTGACCAACGACAATATCGCTCACCCCGTTTGCTTCGACAACGACTGCCGCGAGGGTATCTGCGGTATGTGTGGTCTTTACATCAACGGCCGTCCTCACGGCAACGACGATGGTGTTACCACCTGCCAACTCCACATGCGTCATTTCAACGATGGCGACGAAATCTGGATTGAGCCTTGGCGCGCCAAACCGTTCCCCGTCATCCGCGACCTCGTGGTGGACCGCACCGCTTTTGACAAAATCATCCAGGCTGGTGGCTATATCAGCGCTACCACCGGTGGTGTGCCCGATGCCAACAGCATCCTCATCCCGAAGCACAAAGCCGACCAGGCTATGGACGCTGCCGAGTGCATCGGCTGTGGTGCCTGCGTTGCTGCTTGCAAGAACGCCAGCGCTATGCTGTTCGTTAGTGCCAAGGTCAGCCACCTCGCCCTCCTTCCTCAGGGCAAACCCGAGGCTCAGGACCGCGTGAAGAAGATGGTCTGCAAGATGGATGAACTTGGTTTTGGTGCCTGTACCAACACCTACGCCTGCGAGGCTGAATGTCCCAAGCAAATCAAGCGTCAGAACATCGCTCGTCTCAACCGTCAGTGGATTGCTTCCGCTCTCGGCCGCGACCGCAAAAACTAATCACCGTCTCTTTTCGAGATGATTCTATCATGGCAGGGAGCAGCCCAATCCGCTCCCTGCCTTTTTTATAGTTCTAATGTTTTATTTTTTCAATAATTCTCAAAATACTCGTCGTTAGAAATGCAAGAAATAGATAATGGATTATGTCAGTTTGTAGAACAAAATATTCTGCCACTTTACGATGCCTTTGATGCTGCTCATCAGCGTGACCATGCCATGCGTGTGATTGATGCAAGCCTGCGTTTGGCGCAGTATTACGATGTTAATGTTGATATGGTCTATTGTTCCGCAGCCTATCACGATATAGGCCTCTGCGAAGGCCGAGAGGTGCATCATATAGCGTCGGCGCGAATGATGCGTTGTGACCAGCGTTTGAGGCGGTGGTTCGACGAGGGACAGATTAGTACTATGGCGGAGGCTGTGGAAGACCATCGTGCTTCATCGGCACAAGAGCCGCGTAGCATTTATGGACGTATTGTTGCCGAAGCCGACCACGACATAGATCCCATGCGCATTATTCAGCGCACCATTCAGTATGGATTGTTCCACTATCCGCATTTCTCGCGCGAACAGCATTGGCAGCGTATGTTCCAGCATCTGCATGAGAAATATGCCGAAGGTGGCTATCTCAAACTATGGATTCCAGAGTCTAAAAATGCTGTAAAACTGGCGGAATTGCGAGCCATAATAGCCGATGAACGGCGTTTGCGGACATTATTTGAGCAATTATTTGATGCTGCTTAATTGTTTGAAATATTATCTATTGCAAATGAGCACGATTGCCTATTGTAAAATAATGTAAAAAATATTTTGCTGTTTCGGTGAAAGTTTGTATCTTTGCAACCGCTTTTGAAAGGAAAAGAAAGCATAAAAGATGGCTCCTTAGCTCAACTGAATAGAGCATCTGACTACGGATCAGAAGGTTGCAGGTTTGAATCCTGCAGGAGTCACGAAAGAGAGAACAAAACGTTCTCTCTTTTTTGTTTATGTGGGTTCCCTAAAGGATTGTCCGTATTCTTTTGTTGCTTTTTTTTTGATACCGAAGATTGAAAACCAGCAGCAACCGCAGTACAATCCCCACGGGCTATAGTTTCGCTTGTGGAGAAGTCGGTCTAAATATTTGTCGTGAGATTCTAACGCTCTTTTGTTGGCTCGACGTGGAGGGTTATTAGGGCGTTTTTGCCGAAATGGTCGCGTAGGTCTTTTTCTATTTCCGATGTGCGCTCGTGGGCTTCGTTGAGGGTCAGATTGCCGTTCATGCGGATGTGGGCCTCTATGGCTATGCGGTTGCCTATGCGGCGTGTGCGTAGGTTGTGGGGCTCGCAGACTTCGGGATGGGAGAGTATGACGGCTATTATCTCTTGTTCTTTCTCTGGCGGCAGTGCTGCCTCGGTGAGTTCGTCAACGCTGTTGCGAAGCAGGTCAACGGCTACCTTTATAAGCATGGTACCAACCACGATGCCCATCAGCGGGTCGAGAACGGTCCAGCGGTCGCCCAGCAGTATTGCGCCGCCAATGCCTATTGTGGCACCGATAGACGACAATGCGTCGCTGCGATGATGCCATGCGTTGGCTATCATGACCTGCGAGTCTATCTGGCGTCCTTTGCGAAGCGTGATGCGAAAGAGGATTTCTTTTGTTACAATGGAGACGAGTGCTGCCCAGAGGGCTATTGGTTCGGGTGCAGGAATGTCGCCGCCGTTGAGCCAGAGAACAAACTGCTGGCAGCCGGAAACGATGATTCCTATTGCCACGGCAATCAGCGCAAGACCGATTAGGAATGTGGCTATGGTCTCGAATTTGCCGTGGCCGTATTTGTGGTTTTCATCTTGCGGCTTGCTACTGATTTTGACGAAGAGGAGCACGACGACGTCGGTGACGAGGTCCGACAGCGAATGGAAAGCGTCGGCAATCATGGCAGAACTATGTCCGAGCAATCCTGCAATGAACTTGAATATCATCAGCAGGATATTGCCAATGCTGCCTATCAGCGTTGTCTTGTATATTTCGTGCTCGCGGTCCATTGGTCGAAGCAGCGTGGATTAATCGTAGAGTTTGCGGTGACCACCGCCAGTGCGTTTCCAATAGAGGATTAGTATCAGTCCAAAGAGCATGCCGCCGAGGTGTGCGAAATGGGCAATTCCGTCATGGCTGGCCATAATGCCCTCGAAGAGTTCGATGGCGGCATATCCTATGACGAACCACTTGGCCTTGATTGGCATTAGGAAATAGAGATATATGCGCTCTTCGGGGAACATCATACCGAATGCCAGCAGAATGCCGTAAACGGCTCCAGAGGCTCCTACTGTGGGGTAGATGCCGTGGGTGTAGTGCATGACGAGCATATTGACTATTGCAGCGCCTATGCCGCAGACAAAATAATAGACAAGGAACCGCTTGGTGCCCCAGTAGTTTTCAAGAATGTAGCCAAACATCCAAAGCGCGAACATATTGAAAAAGATATGGTCGAAGCCGCCATGCATAAACATGTAGGTCACGGGCTGCCAAAAGTGAAAATAAGGGGACTCTGCGGGCCATAGTGCCAGCATGTTGGTTATCATTCGTCCTGTTGGGCCTCCCATGCGTTCAAGCACGAGGGTGGCGAGGAACATGATGATGTTGATGATGAGGATATGTTTTACTGCCGTGGGCAGCATACGGAAACCTTGTGGCGAGTATGACATTTGTTGTAGAATTGAAAGTTTGGAAATGGTATTTTTATAGTAGTTTGGATATTTGGTCTGGACCTAAAATCACGAGTATTTTCTGTCCAGAGGGAGATATGTCGGGAATGGTGCAACTGAAGAGGTCGGCTATGAGGGTCTGTATCTCGTCGCTTTGGAGCGGCTGGCCGGCCTTGATAGCCATTTGGCGTGCTAGCGAGCGGCAAAGGCTTTGGTCGCGACTGGCGTGTTTCTGAAGCATCGAGCCTTTGTGCTCGGCAAGCATCTGGTCGAATATTTGTTGCAGTTCGTTGGTGTCGATGCCTTGCGGTGTGGCGGAGACCACGAAAGTGTTTTTGCCGAGGCAGTCTATTTCAAAGCCTCGTTGTTGCAGGTCGGGCAGCAGTTCGTTGAATAGGTCGGCATCGGCTGCCGAAAAGGTGCAGTTGACAGGGAAAAGCATCTGCTGGCTACAGCCTGACGCCTGGCTGTTGAGCAGGCGTTCGTAAACTATGCGCTCGTGGGCTCGCTGCTGGTCGATGAGTAGCAGGCCGCTGTTCATGGTCGTGACAATCCAGCGGTTCTGCACCTGCAGGCATTGTCCGTTGGTCACTATTGCTTTGGGTTTTGGCGCCTCTTGTGGGGCTTGTTGTTTGGTTGTAGGGATGTCGGTGTCAAAGAAGTTGTCCCAGCGGTTTGACGGTGGCTCGTTTGTTTCGGCAGGCTGTCGGTAGTTGCCCGATTGATGCGATTTGGAAAATGTGTCGTCGCCGCCGTTATAGCCGCCGCTGAACGTGGGGCCTTTGGTGCTTTTTTCTGGTGGGTCGAACGGATTGTAGGTGGGGTCAAACTTGACGGTTGGCTGCCGAGGGATATATCCTTCTGGCGGCGGGTTGAAATCAAACTCCGTTGACGGATTGAAGTCTATTTCTGTTGCGAGGTTGAACTGGCCGAGAGCTTTCTTGGCGGCAGCACGCAGAAGTGCGAAAAGCGAGTGCTCGTCGATGAATTTCACCTCGGTCTTGGTGGGGTGGATGTTGACGTCTATGCGGGCGGGATTGACCGTGAGATTGAGGAAGTAGGAGGGATAGTTGCGCTCGGGCAGCAGGTCGGTATAAGCCTTCTCGATGGCCGCGCTGAGGGCTGGGTGTTTGATAAAACGGTTGTTGACGAATATGTATTGTTCGCCGCGAGTCTTTTTGGCGTATTCGGGCTTGCCTATATATCCTTTCACCGCCACGATGTCGGTGGTTTCCTCAACAGGATAGAACCTCTCGCGGTAGTTGTTGCCGTAAAGTTGGCAGAGTCGTTGCATTAGGTTGCCCGGTCGCAGGTCGTAGAGCAGTTTGCCGTTGCTGTAAAAGAGGAAAGTGCGTTCGCAGTTGGTTAGAGTGATGCGGCGGAACACTTCCTCTATATGGCTCAATTCCACAGTGTCCTTTTTGAGAAAGTTGCGACGTGCCGGCACATTGAAGAACAAGTTTTTTACGGCAATCGACGTGCCTTCGGGGCAGGCTTCAGGTGTCTGGCTCTTTATCTGGCATCCCTCGTTGATGACGCAGGTGCCAATCTCGTTGTCGTGCAGACGTGTTTTCAACTCCACCTGCGCGATGGCGGCAATAGAAGCCAGAGCCTCGCCGCGGAAGCCCATGGTGTGGAGGTTGAAGAGGTCGTCAGACTGTTTTATCTTCGATGTGGCGTGGCGTTCGAAACAGAGGCGTGCGTCGCTGTCGCTCATGCCGCATCCGTTGTCTATGACCTGCAAGAGTGTGCGCCCGGCATCTTTTACAATGAGTTGGATTTGTGTGGCACCTGCGTCAACAGCGTTCTCCAGCAGTTCCTTTGCCGCAGAGGCAGGACGGTCCACCACTTCGCCAGCGGCAATTTGGTTGGCAACGCTGTCGGGCAGTATGTTAATGATGTCGGACATTTTGTTTCTTTTGTTAGGAGTGTTTTGGTAAACATTACCTATGAAACCCTAAGTGGGGCTATGATTTTATAAGAAAGGGTTCGCAGTAGAGGGTTTATCCCCGAGGCTGCGAACCCTTTTGCTATAGAGGACTACAATGTAGTCTTATTTGATACGCATCTTGTAGAACGAACGATAGACGAAGTAGAGGGCAATCAGGACGAATGCGATACCCACATAGGGAGCAATGGCGCGGAAGTTCTCGCTGATAGCGATTTCCATTGCCAGCACGCCGAAGAGGGTGGTGAACTTGATGATGGGGTTCAGAGCCACAGAAGAGGTGTCTTTGAAGGGGTCGCCAACGGTGTCGCCAACCACGGATGCATCGTGCAGGTCGGTGCCTTTGGCTTTCATGTCAACCTCGACAACCTTCTTGGCATTGTCCCATGCGCCACCAGCGTTGGCCATAAACACAGCCTGGAACAGACCGAAGACGGCGATGCTGATGAGGTAGCCGATGAAGAGGCAGACGGCGTTGTCGCCACCAATGCTGTCGGGCGAAGAGAGGCAGGCAAAACCAAGAGCGAAGCAGAAGATAGCTATGAAGATGTTAATCATACCTTTCTGAGCGTAGTTGGTGCAGATTTTCACCACTTCCTGGCTCTTCTCGGTATCGGCTTTCTTGGGAGCGTTGGGGTCGAGTTTGATGTTGTCCTTGATGTATTCAACAGCACGGTTGGCGCCAGTGGTAACGGCCTGCATAGATGCACCGGTGAACCAGTAGATGACGCAGCCACCAAGGATGAATCCGAGGATGCTGTAGGGGTTGAGCAGGTTGAGGATGCTGGCGGGGTCGATGCCGAGGGTCTTCTGAATCATAAGAATGAGGGAGAAAATCATGGTCGTTGCACCCACAACAGCGGTACCAATCAGAACGGGCTTGGCGGTAGCCTTGAAGGTGTTGCCGGCACCGTCGTTGGCCTCCAGATAGTATTTTGCTTTCTCGAAGTCGGGAGTGAAACCGAATTCCTCTTTCACCTCTTTGGTGGTCTTTTCGATGTCGTCCTCGATGAGGGAGAGTTCGTAAACGCTCTGTGCGTTGTCGGTCACGGGACCATAACTGTCAACAGCGATGGTGACAGGACCCATACCCAGCATACCGAAGGCCACAAGACCGAAGGCGAAGATGGAGTAGTAAGGACCGAAAGCAAGTTCGATGCCAAAGGCGGAAGAAGCCATGTAGGCAATAATCATCAGAACGAAGAATACAACGCCAGTCCAGAAAGCACCGAAGTTACCAGCCACGAGACCGGAGAGGATGTTGAGCGAAGCACCGCCCTGCTCGGAGGCCTTCACAACCTCGTTGACGTGTTTGGAAGTGGGCGAGGTGAAGAGTTTGGTGAACTCGGGGATAAGAGCAGCGCCAAGGGTACCGCAGGAGATGATGATGGAGAGAGCCAGCCAGAGGTTGGGCATACCCTCGACATCGCGGAGCATGAAATAGGAAGCGCAGAAGGTGGCAATGATAGAAAGGATAGAGGTGATCCAAACGAGCGAGGTAAGAGGCTGCTCGAAGTTCATGTCGTCAGAGTTCTTGTATTTGGCACGGGCCATAGCGCCGTTGACATAGTAGGCAAGCACAGAGGCGAGGATGCCAAGGATACGCATAACGAAAATCCAAACCAGCAGTTTGACCTGAAGGTCCATGCTGGGGACAGCGAGGAGGATGAACGAAACGAGAGCGACACCGGTAACACCGTAGGTCTCAAAACCATCGGCGGTGGGTCCGATGCTGTCGCCAGCGTTGTCGCCAGTGCAGTCAGCAATAACACCAGGGTTGCGTGGGTCGTCTTCGCCAATCTTGAAGACAACTTTCATAAGGTCGCTTCCGATGTCGGCAATCTTGGTGAAGATACCGCCAGCGATACGGAGAGCGGAGGCACCAAGGCTCTCGCCGATGGCGAAGCCGATGAAGCAACTACCAGCCAGGTTTTCGGGCATGAAAAGAAGGATGGTGAGCATGAGCACGAGTTCGACGCAAATCAGCACGATGCCGATGCTCATACCAGCACGCAGAGGGATATTGAAAAGTTCGAGGGGTTTGCGGCGCAGAGAGGCGAAAGCCATACGGGCATTAGCGTAGGTGTTCATGCGAACGCCAAACCATGCCACGCCGTAGGAACCCAGGATACCGATAATGGTCCAGGTGAGGATGAGGCAAACGTTGCCAAAGGTCATCTTGGACAGCACGCCGAAATAGAGAGCGATGGCGGCGCCGATGAAGAGGAAGAGGATGATGAGGAATTTGCCCTGCTGTTTCAGATAGGTGGAGCAGGTCTTGAAAATCACATTGCCGATTTCAAGCATGGATTTGTGGGCTTTCTGTTTGCGCACATTGTTAAATTGCCAGAAGCCGAAAATCAAACCGATTACCACGATGAGGAATCCCCAATAGAGGATTTTGGTGTCGGCATTTTGAGCAAAGCCAGAGGGCATCATAAGGTCGGCTTCGCTTGCGAAACTGAGGACTGGCAGTAACATTGCGGCCAGTGTCGCGGTTAATTTTTTCATAAAGCGTTAATTATGTTTTGTTGTATATTATTTGTGTGCATAGGAATTAGACTGCAAAGATAAGTTTTTTTAGTGAATAATATAAAAAAACAAAAAAGCAGCCCAATAAGGACTGCTTTTTTCATATAATTTTATTGCTTTTTTATTTGCCTGCGGGGTTCCAGCGGTTGAAAGTCATATCAATCATGGTGCGTCCCATAGCGGCTATTCTGAAGATGAAGGTGTCCTCGTCAACAAACTCGATGGTAATCATGTCGGATTGGAGGAGTGCCTGGTACTGGGCATATCTGTCGGGAAGACTTGTGAGGTCGGCAGAAATGGCACCAGTCTCGGCGTTATATGTGATAGTGCCTACGAAAGCGCCATCTTCATCGTTGTTCCAAATTTCGATAGTGTAGATGTTGTCAACTTCATTGGAGTCTTCACCAATCATGGCATAGTAGTAGTTGCTGTCTCTCATGCCAATGAAGTGTCCGATGGGTTCGACTGGCCATGTGCGGTTGATAATGGTGTCGCCCTGCTGGCCACCCTGATTCTCACCACCGTTGTCGGGTTTCTCGACGCGTTTGAAATCAGCGCTCATGAAGTGCTGGCCGCCATCAAGAGAGCGGGAAACGGTCAGGAGGTCTTTGTCTTTGGCTTGGAGTTTTACTACGAGCGTAGGAAGTTCTCTGGCGGTTGCTGCGTCCAATTCGAAAGCGCCGGCGCCAGTCTTGGCATCGTAGGTGACGTAACCCGTCATGATGTCAATAGGTGCTCCCTCGATGTGGACAGAGCATTCGGCCTTGCCGCTAATGGCTTGACCAATCGTAATGTAGCTGTTGCCACCTTCATTGAGGTCGACGGGAATCCAATAACCTTGGAGGCTCTCGGGATAGTTGCCGGTGTCCTCGGTGTCGTCTTCTTTGTTGCAACTGGTGGTAAACACCATTGCGAGTGCTGCGAATGCAGCCATCAAAAATGTCTTTTTCATTGTGATTGTTTTTGATTAATTATTTGGGTGATTTTTAATTATATCCGATTTGCAAAAGTACAATGCTTTTTTCAAATGAGCAAATCTTTTATTTCTCTACCGAGAATTTGAAACGGCAGAAACTCTTGTAGGTCTCGCCAGGGTTGAGATAAGCATTGCTCTCGTCCCACTGCTTGTTTGGCGAGTCTGGATATTTCTGTGTCTCGAGGCAGATGGCTGAACGTTGCTGGTAGGTGGTCCCGTATTTGCCCGTCACTGTGCCGTCGAGGAAGTTGCCGGTATAGACCTGCATGCCAGGCTCGGTGGTATAGACGTCGAGCGCTATGCCTGTCAGCGGGCTGACGAGGTGGGCGCAGGGACGGCTGGCGTCGCCACGGGTGTTGAGCACCCAGTTGTGATCGTATCCGTTGCCATTTTTGAGTTGCTCGAAATCGTAGTTGTTAATATCCTTCCCTACTTCTTTGGCTTTGCGGAAGTCCATAGGTGTACTTTCGACCGAGGCAATCTCGCCAGTTGTCATAAATGTGCTGTCGATGGGGGTGTAACTGTCGGCATCGATGGTCAGCAGATGGTTAGTGATGGGTGTAGAGCCGTCGGCGTTGAGGTTGAAATAGGCGTGGTTGGTCATATTGATGACGGTGCGAGCATCGGTGGTAGCCTCGTAGTTGATTTCTATGGCGTTGTCATCTGTCAGGGTGTAGGTCACTTTGACGTGCATCTCGCCTGGAAAGTTGTTGTCGCCGTCGGGACTTATCTGCGTTAGCACCAGTTGGTTATCTCCTTTTTGCTCGGCATCATACACCTGATACTGCCAGCCCGTAGTGCCACCATGCAGACAGTGAGGGCCGTTGTTCTGCGGCAGTTGTATGGTGTTTCCGTCGATGGTTATCTGGCCTTGGTTGAGTCGGTTGGCATACCGTCCGATGATGGCGCCGAAGTCCGACGAATGGTTTTCGGGGAAGAAATCTTTGGCGTTGTCAAAACCCAGCACCACGTCGCGCAGGTTGCCATCGCGGTCGGGAACCATGAGCGTTACTATGCGGCCGCCGAAGTTGGTGATGCAGACCTCCATGCCGCCCTTGTTGCGCAGGGTGTAGAGGTGTACGGCTTTTTCGCCACGCTGCGGGTCGGTATAGGTGGTCTCGAAATCGGCAGGGTTGATGCCTGAAATAGGGGCTTGTGTCTGTTTGCTATCGCCACACGAGCAAAGCATGGCGGAGACTGTGGCTGCTGCTATCATAATGTTTCTGAATTTCATTTTGCTATTATGTTTTATCCTAAAAAATGAAAGTATAATTTTCAACTTTCTAAATTCAACTTTCAATATTAAACTCTCCTCGCTCCGTCGCCAATCTCGACGTCAATAATCTTGCAATCCACGCCGAATTTGGATTTATATTCACGTTGAACGGTTGTAATAAAATCATTGTATCGGTTGTCGGCAACGAGGTTGATGGTACAGCCTCCGAAACCGCCACCCATGATTCTTGAACCTGTAACACCGCACTGCTTGGCAATGTCGTTAAGAAAGTCAATCTCTTCGCAACTTACCTCGTAGTCGCGGCTCAGTCCCTCGTGGGTGGCATACATCTGTTGGCCAACGGTCTCGTAGTCGCCACGATTTAAGGCGTCGCATACTGCCAACACTCGGTCCACCTCGCCCAGCACATAGCGGGCACGGCGGTAGTCCTCCTCGCTCACTTTGGCACGCACACGTTCAAGGTCGTCCCATGTGCAGTCGCGCAGGGTCTCCACGCCTGCCTTGGTCTTACCAATCTCGGCAGCCACTCGCTCGCAACTGTTGCGTCGGTCGTTGTAGGGCGAGCCAACGAGTTCGTGTTTAACGCACGAATTCACCAGCACCAGACGGTAACCTTCGGGATTCCATGGGAAATATTCAAATTCGCCGCTGCGGCAGTCGAGGCGCATAAGGCAGCCTTTCTTGCCATGCACGGAGGCGAACTGGTCCATTATGCCGCATTTCACACCTATATATTTATGCTCGGTGGCCTGCCCAATCTTGGCGAGGGTCATGCTGTCGATTCGGTTGTTGCCGAAAAGGTCGTTCATTGCGAAGGCGAAACAACTTTCCAAGGCTGCCGACGACGACATGCCTGCACCCAGCGGAACATCGCCATAGAACACTGCGTCGAAACCTTTCACCTCAACGCCATGAGCCATCATCTCGCGTGCCACGCCATAGACATAGCGAAACTCGTTTTGCTTCGGGCCTTCGGCATTGTCGAGATTGTGTTCGCAATAGGTGTCAAGGTCGGCGGCATAGAGGCGCATTGTACGTCCCTCGGTGGGAAGTATCAGTGCGTGGATGCCCTGCGTTACTGCGCCGGGGAACACGAAACCGCCGTTGTAGTCGGTGTGCTCGCCTATGAGGTTTATACGTCCGGGGGCAGCATAGTGGATGGCTGCCGCACTATCGCCAAAACGCGATTCGAAGATGGTTTTGATGTCGTTGGGGTTCATATCGGTTGCTTTTGTTTTTTTGATTTCTATGGTTTTCTAGGCCCTCCTAGGATTGCCTATCCCTATTTTACTATGCCATATTGTGGAACACGTTTACCACGTCGTCGTCGTTCTCAAGGCGTTCCAGCAGGCCGTTGACGTCTTCCTGCTCTTCGGGCGTGAGTTCGCGCATAGTGAGAGGTATGCGCTCAAACTTGAACGACTTGATTTCCAGATTGTGGTCTTCAAGATATTTGGAGATAGGGCCGTAGTTTTTGAAGTCGGCATAAATCATGATTTCGTCCTCGTCGCGGAACACCTCGTCGATATCGTAGTCGCAGAGTTCCAGTTCCAACTCGTCCATGTCGATGGCGGCGCGCAGGTTGGCCACGGTGCGTGTGGGGTTGTCGGTGGCGGTCTCTACCACAACGGCTATGCCGTGAGGCCCTTTGCCGTCATAGACCACCTCTTTGTAGTCGGTGGTGTCCTTGCTGATAGCACGTTTGATGGCACGCTCCACGTTCTCTTTGGGCATGCTCTCGTTCTTGGCGTTTTGCATCAGCAGGCGCAGGCGCAGGTTGCTTGCGGGGTCGGGACCACCAGCCTTTACGGCCATCTCTATTTCCTTACCAATGCGGGTAAAGGTGCGGGCCATATTGCCCCAGCGTTTCAGTTTTCTTGCTTTGCGGTATTCAAATGCGCGTCCCATAGCAGTTCGATTCTATTTATATTGTTATTTCTATTTAATTAAGCAAATGCGTTTGTTGGTTGAGGAATACAGTACAATCCTCAAATGTCTTGAACGTGTGCTCTTCGGGCACAATGGCTGGAATAACGTTCATGTTGCGGAGCATATACATTGGCTGTGGCTGTAT
>ONLQ01000026.1 GCA_900318665.1 uncultured Bacteroidales bacterium
GATGCCGAAGATTAACGACGGAGATTTATGTGTATTCGAGTGGTATCAGGCTGGCTCTCGCAACGGAGATATAGTGCTGACCCAATGCAGCGAGATTGACAACGACTACGGCGGACGCTATACCATCAAGAAATACCACAGCGAGAAACGCCAGACTGACGAGGGGTGGCAACACACGAAGATTGAACTAATACCGTTGAACAAGGACTATGACGTAATAGAACTTGACAACGAGAACGAGTATAGGACTATCGGAATATTGAAATGCGTGCTATCTAAATAAGGAATAAACCAAGCAACATTTCAACAATCCGAAAGGTTCTTACAAACCACAAGCAAACATCATTTAACAACCTCGACTACTCCGAAGCGTTCGGTGGTGCCTCTTGGGCTGCGGCCTTGGAAGCGGTAATAGTAGGTGCCTGAGGGTTGTGTGGTTGGTTCCCAGCAGTCGAGACCCGACTTGATGTTGCGTAGCGAGAACACTTTCCCACCCCATCGGTTGTAGATTACCAACTCGTTTTCGGGCCAGCAGCCTTCGTCTATTCCTATTATATAGAAGCGGTCGTTGTGGTTGTCGCCATTGGGGGTTATGAGGTTGGGAAACTGTAGGTGGTCGTCACACTCGGCAATTTTGTAACGAATGATGAGCGTGAGGTGATAGTTGCTGTCGCAGCCACCGAGAGCACTGAAATGGACCAACTCGTTGTGCAGTTCGTAGGTGTATTCCTGTCCCGTTATGTGGTAGTAGCCCGTGTAGGGCAGGCTGTCCTGCGGCACGGAATCGACCATCGGCGGGAAATCATAGACGGGATAGTAGGAAAGATTTAGATGCACCGTGCTGTCGCAAAGATAGATATTGCGCAAGCGAGCCGTAAAATCGCCGCTGTGGTCGAGCACCGTGCCTGCAAAATAATAGGTCTCGTCGCCACAAGCGGTATCAACGACATAAGTCTCGTCGGGGTAATGGCGAGTGAAACGTACCGTGACGAGGCTGTCGCAATGTCCCACCGTGGTATAGAGATGCGCCATTGCGGTGAACGAACTGTCGTATTGTTCCCCCTGCCACTGATAGGGTGTGCACGAAATGGTGTCGAAACTATAGGAATCGGAGCGATTGACAACAAGATGCAGATATGTGGTGCTGTCGCCGCCAAAGCGGTTGCAGGCCGGGCAGCGTGTGGAGTCGAACGTAGAGGTCGTATAAGTCCGTCCAGTACCATTCCATGTGTAGGAATCGCAAACGGTGTCGTAGATATGGGTGCGGGTGTTGATGTCTATGATTAGATGCAGGTGGGCCGTGCTGTCGCAGCCGTGGCTGTTGCGGAAGCCCGCCTTGTTATAGTCGCCGCTACGGGTGTAGGTCTGTCCGTTCACTGGCCATGTGTAGGAGAATGCGGCATACTGGGTGTCATAGGAATGAGTGGTAGGCCAAATGTGCCATATCGTGGTCTCGGTTATGGGGCAAAGACCTGTGTTTTCGAGGGTTGTTGAGATTTGCACGGTATCGCCGCCTGCGGCCTGGGTGACGCGCGCCGGTATGGTATAGCGGTTGTCGCAGGTTATCTCGACCAAGTCGAGTCCCGACACATAGCCGCTGCCACGGTTGTTGAACTTAAAATAATAGGTGCCCGACCCTGGCAAAGAGGCAAGCGACTGATTGACGGTGGTCCACGAGCCGACATCGCGTCCGCCCGACGACCACAACTGTGTCCAAGGGCCTGACTGCGAAGTGCTGTAGTAAAGCGTCAGCGTGTTGGAGCCGCTGTAATAGTCAACTTGCATCGACTCGGCCATATAGACAAATTTGAAATTGACTCGCGAGGGGTCGCAGGAGATGTTGATACCTTTGGAAATGACATCGGCGGAGGTGGTGTACCAATAGCCCCAATAGGTGGCACTATAGAGGGCTCGCGAGCCATTGCGAGGAGGACGGGCAGGATAGTAGAGGTCGGCCCACATATAGTTGGGTTCGCCTATATCGGAATGCCACTGCTCGCTGCCATAGACATAGGAGCCGGTGAGCCATTTGTCGGAGACATCGGAGCGGTTGAAATTATCGGTGAAGATAGTGGTGAGACCGCCACGGGTGCCGCTCTCGCCAGGGCATACATACTCGTGTTGCACAAGCGAGGGATCGTCGGTGCAGTCGCAGCGCAGCGTTATGACTGTGTCCCAAATATCGCACTGCGAGATTACATAGCAACGATGGGTGCCAGGACCAGCCTGCAACACATTGGACGCCTGTGCCGTGTTGGGCGTGCTGAGGGCATAGGTGTAGGTCATGCCGCTCTGCTGTCGCGGGGTGATGGTTATGGTGCCGTTATTAGCGCCGCAAGGATTGACAACCGCGACGCTGCTCACCGAAATGCGGTTAGACGTGCCATTATAGTCATTGTATAGACCTGCCACATCGCTATCGTCGATGCAGCGGTTATATATTGCCACATCGTCGATACGTCCAGAGAATGGGAAATAGACCAGGTCGCCGCCTGCCAGACGGCCGATATACATATCGCTGTTGTTGGCAATGGTGAAATTGGGATTCATTCCGTTGGCCTCATTGTAGAGCGTTCCGTTGATATATATACGGCACGTTCCTGTCTTGACAGCAAAAACCACATGCACCCATTCGCCAGCCGAATAGCAGTTTTTGGAGGAGGTGACGCCCGTATTAATAGATGCAAGCGTTGTGTTGGTGTTGGTCCAATCGAACATCTGCGTGCCGCTGCCCGACACATCCCAACTGCTCTGCACACGCCATCCTGCTGAAACAGGGGGCGTTACTCCCTGCGGATTGCCTACACCGCCCTTGGCCACCACCGTAAAGAATGCGTTGCTGTTCACAGTCTGCACGTTGGAGTTGCCCGGAGCGATATATTCGCCACGAGCCGACGACTGGAGCATCCAAAACGACACGGACATCTCGGTGCCAAATTGAAGCGAAGCGCTATTGGTGACCTTAATCCAGTTGCGATTGTCGATACCGCCAAATTCGTATGCCTTATTAGCCGCACCGAAGCGGTCTGCCGCGAGTGTGGGATTGCTCGCACCGGCAGCACATCCCAATGTGCCATTGTTGCCGTTGCCACTCAGGTCGTTGGCATTTCCGTCAAAACCATAGTAGGCAACGAGGCCATTGGTGGGCACATTGGCGGGCACTTGAGCCAAAGACATCAAGGAAACCGACAAAAGGACAAAGAATAAGGCAAATCTTTTCATAATGATATGGTTTTTAGCCATTAATATTTCTTAGGACCAATACTATCCTCCATCATTGACGAGGCAAAGCCATCGGCCAACTGCACGAGCGAGCAAAGCGGATATTTATCCTTTGCGGCATTGAGATTGCCTTTGGCCTCAGCACTCTGGAACGGCAAATCCCATGCCGTCATGTGCCAGCGTATGGCGGCAATCTCGTCATCGGACATCGAAAGTCCAAGGCGCAGAAGAATGATGACGCTTTTCTCGCCATGACCGAGCGGGAAATTAGTGTAATCGACCATATAGGTGTCGTACTCTTCCCATGTCCCGAAACGGTTCTGGCGTTTCTTTTTCGTCTCCTTATAAACATCGGCCTTGCAGATGTCGTGAAGCAGGGTTGCTATAGCCACGCTGTCCTGTGGCAATGACTCCTCAAGCGAAGGATTAAGACTTAAAGCCGTAGCACGAAGACGCATGGCGGCATTGTAAACATTGAACGAATGCTCGGCAAGACCGCCCTCGTAGTTGCCATGAAAATTGGTAGAAGCGGGAGCACTGAAAAAGTCGGATTGTTTCAGCCAATCCATCACCTCGTCGATACCCTCGCGGTCGGTAGCATCAAGCAATTTAAGTATTTCCTCTTTTATGTTCATATTTGTTCTATTGTTTTTATTCTCAATACACAACCTCGATTACGCCTCGGCGGTCTAACTGTTTGGCTGCGCCTCTGCCAAGGAAACGGAAATAGTAGGTGCCGGCGGGCAGGCCTTCTGGATTCCAAAAGTCGGCATCTTCCGAGATGTTCTCCTTGAAAAAGACGCGGTCTCCCCAACGGTTGAAAATGGAAAGTTCGTTTTTAGGATAACAATCCTGCCACAACAAGTTGCGAATCACAAAACGGTCGTTGATGCCGTCGCCATTGGGGGTTACGACATTGGGAAACTGAAGAAAGCCGTCGCAACTGACGCGGTGGTAATCGACATAAAGTGTGAAATAGTAGTCGCTGTCGCAGCCGTGAATAGAAAGATAATGGAACTTATCTCGGCGCACATCGTTGTAATACTCGCGGTCTATGAAATGGTAGGGCAACAGAGTGTCGGCCACGCTGTCCTTGGGATAGAACGTATAACTATAATTTACAGTAAGAAACAGTTTCCATACGCTATCGCACTGGTCAATGGTAAGCATACTATCTACATCTATCGTCGTGGCATTGTATCCCTTGCCGTTTACGTCCCATGTAAATGTGTCGCACACCACAACGGTCACCGAGTCGTGGAAACGATAAGTGACATCGAGGTCGAGCGCCCGTATGCTGTCGCAACCGTAGCGGTCGCGCAGAGTGTCCCATCGGAAATCGCTCTTCTCGAAAAACGAGCGAAGGGTGTCGCCCTGATGAGAGCGTGTCCAGGTGAAAGTGTCGCAAGCGTGCAGACGCGACGTGTCGCCCTTTGGCACAAATAGCGACATCGGGATTTTATATACGTTGTTTGTCGTGTCACATTCGGGCTGCTGGCCTCCATTCTGACCTATACCCGTTCCGGCATCGTTTAGAGCAATGGCGATGGAGTCGCATTTCAGTTGGCAGTACACGTTTATCGGGATATGCATCGTCACGCTGTCGCTATTGCCCAGTGGCAAGGTGTTTGCCACTTCGTAGGTTCCTATCAAGTCGCCACGATAATCGTCGCAGTATAGCGTGATGGAATACGGCGCATTGATACGGCTGTCGCCAAGATTGTCGTAATTGACGCTGACTGAAGCGCCCTCGTCGGAATAGGATATTGTCGCCGTGTCGGGCTCAAGGTTAGAGACCTCGACATAGATGTCGCCATTCTGGTCGAGGTGAGGCATCTGCCGCAAGAAACCATTGAAAGGCTCTTTGCCATTGGGGAATGTTGTCGCCACGTCGAGTTGATACTGCGGCACGGTGAGGTCGTCGTTTATATGCACCGAACTGTAACTCCACTGGTTCCACACCTTACGCGCCGAGCCCCATGCGTCAAGTTGCGCGCTGCCGAAAACAGAGACCTTGCCATCGGCATTGCAGCCACGGAACCAGTCGCAGTGGGCGTGGCAGACTATTATGTTGGCATGCCCATCGCCGTTGGCATCGGCCACGATAGTGTATTCTGCAATGGTTCCGCTAAAGGTCGTGAGAGGAGAGCAAAGGTCAGCAAGATTTTCGCCATCAACGATATACATCTGATGGGTGTTGCGATAGACTATTTCTTCCTTTCCATCTTGATTGAAATCGAACACCGTGAAACCCGCTGTCTCGCCAAAACGCGTGGCACGGTGCATCAGCCTCATGTGGTTGGGCACCGATGGGTCGTAGGTGAAAGCGCGCATGGCATCGGGATAGTTGAATATGATTTCGGGCGTTCCATTGCCGTCAAGGTCACCAGCAAAAGGAATAGAGGGCGACTGCGAGCCATCGTACTGACCACCCATGTGGCAATCATAATAGGCAATTATGTCCGACGTTTGGCCCTCCCAGACATACACATTCACATGATTGCCGCCACAAAAACCTATCACGCAAACATCAACATCGCCATCGTTGTCAAAGTCAGCCAGGAAAGTTTGTCCATCGTAGCAACTCACGCCTGAGACTTTGGTGGCACTACGTAGCACTTCCCATGTGTTGCCTGCCGTGCCCGTGGTGTTGGTAATCACTGGCTTATAAATAAACCTGCTGGCACAAAACTCAAGACTTCCGTCATGGTCTATGTCAGCCAACGCCTGCATGTAATACACACGACCATAGCCAGAAGAGGTATGCGGAGCGCCATAGCCCAAACCTTCGCTGTTGCACGAGCCATGCAACAACAACGTGCCTGTCTGTGCGTCAAAAATATAAGGTCCGCAGACCACCTCGGCACGACCATCGCCATTCACGTCGGCCGACATCACGAGATAGCGTCGGTCCACTCGTTCGGCGCTGCGCCATATCTGCCCTGTGCCAACGGCACTATAGCAATACAGATAGCCATCATCGGCGAGGAGGAAAAACTCGGAGGTGCCGTCGCGGTCCACATCGGCAAGGCTCATCAACTGTCCCGATGTACGATAGGTGGCGGTAGAAATAGTGTATTTCAGCGTTCCGTTTCTGCCATCAATCACAAGCATACGGTTTCCCCAGCCTGGGTCGCCGCTAAAAGCACAGACGACTATCTCTGGTGTGCCGTCTCCGTCAACATCGCCCACCATTGGCGTGGACATGGCGTTGACGCCGTTGCAAGAAAACATTTCGCGCATGCCAAAAGCGTCGCCAGGCGGTCGCGAGGTGCAACTGGGCCAGTCAACATTGTCGGGGGTGACATTGGTCGGGCAGTCGAGTATGGTGAGGTTCAGCACCATATCCGTATCGCAGAGACTGTCGTGAGCGACATGGTATTCGTAGGTGCCACTTTGGTTATAAACCCTGCGGGACGCAGCCCAGTGGTAGCGAGTGCAAACCTCGGCGGTGGTAGTATCCACATGCCGTTCGCCTATAGAAAGGCCCAGCACCACAAGGCTATCACAAGTGCTGGAAACGTGGTAGGTCTTTGTTATGGTATCGCTATGCGTATATACCTCGTTGGTCTCATTCCAGATATAATATTCACACGCCGAGCGCCACACGGTGTCTCGCTCTATATCAATCTTGAACATCTGCGTGGAGCGAGGATACCACGGCACCACCTCAATATCGTCAATGGCAAAATCGTTGCCACTCATAGCAGTGTTCTGATTGACTATGGCAACCACGGCAGTTGTAGCAGTGTCGTTCATCCACGTTGTTGTCATCTGTCCCCACTGTGCCACGCCTCCCACCGAATGTATCTCGCCTATATTCATCCCATTGACACTCAACTGCAGACGTGCGGTGCGAACACTATTAAGATTAGTCAGCCAGAATGACAAGGAAAAAACAGAATGAGGCACAAGCGTGAGCGTCTGGCTCCATATCACCGCATTAGCGTCTCCTGCGCCATTGACTATCATATAGTTTCCCGAACCAGACGTATGGTCACCCATATTGGCAAAACCAGCATGGGTTTCTCTGGCATTGGTACCTACATAATATTTCTTTTCTGGAATAAGGCTGCTCGAATAGCCATAATCTGACTGAAATCCGGTATTGCCTGCCTCAAAGTTGCCATTAGCCACCATATTTGGCCCCAGCACATAGCCTGTGACGCTATAGGTTGTGCTGTTTGCAGGAGCAGCAACGGGGTTAGGAATATCGGTACGCGACAAGCCGTTAGTGGGTGTCCAGATATAGCGTTCTGCCGAATCAGCGTTAAGTTGCACACGTCCGCATTCTGCAATAGTAGTGTCCAGCACCATCTGCGCCGAAGCAAAAGGGGCCATTAAAAGGAACACCATTACTATGCACCAATAACGACTCAATACTATATCCTATCTTTTTCTATTTCAACTCACTTCTCAAACTATTTCATTCAGATAATCTATGACGATTTTTGCAAAACGACATCAAACCATTTTTAGGAATGCCACCTCTTTTTCTGTTAGTTCGCGATAGCGGCCACGGGGCAGGTCTTTCTTGGTTAGTCCGGCAAAAACAACGCGGTCCAGTTTGTGAATCTCGTAGCCAAGATGCTCAAAGATGCGACGCACGATGCGATTTTTGCCCGAATGAAGGGCCACGCCAACCACTCGCTTATCGTTTAGGCCTTCCACATATTGCACGTCGTCGGCATGGATTGGGCCATCTTCGAGTTCTATACCGTTAAGAATACGCTGCATATCCTCACGGTCGAGAGGTTTGTTTAGTTCCACATGGTATATCTTGTACACACCAGTAGAAGGATGCGTAAGCCTGCGCGCCAATTCGCCATCGTTGGTGAAGAGCAGCAGGCCTGTGGTTTGGCGGTCGAGCCGTCCAACAGGATAGATGCGTTCCGAGCAAGCGCCATCTATCAGCATCATTACCGTCTGTCTCTCATGCGGGTCGTCAACGGTGGTAATGAAGCCTTTGGGCTTGTTGAGCAGGAAATAGCGTTTGCGCTCGCTGCGAAGAGTCTCGCCACCATACGCCACGACGTCGGTAGGCTTCACCTTGAAGCCCATCTCGGTCACCACCTTGCCATTGACCGTAACGCTACCTGCAGCAATAAGGTCGTCGGCCTCGCGGCGACTGCATATACCCGCATTAGCAATATATTTGTTAAGGCGGATAAGACCATCGTCCTTTTTGCGAGTCGGCTGCATTTTCATAGCATCATCGCTATGCACTAAACCAGACTTCTGCATTCTGATGATGCCTTCGTCATCATTACGCTGGCGACGAGGACGCTCGTCACTATTCTGGCGACGGAAGCCTCCACGTTTCTCATCGGACTGAAAATCACGGCGACCACGGCTTGCGCGCGACGGCGAATCAGGACGAAACGGTCTGCCCTGCTTGCGCTCCTCTTCCCCACTGCCTTTGCCCGTGCCTCGACGGCCAGCATTGGATTTACGCTGATTGTCGCCACGAAAACCCTCGTCCCTTCTCTCGCCACGGCGTGGCTCGCGCGATTTGTTTCGCGATTGATTATTACTATTTCGCTCCATTGTATATTCTAAAGTATTGTTTTTCTTATTTCACATAAGGCCCATTGCGCTGGGCGTCAAGCACATCGCTCACCTCGTGAATAGCGTCGGCAAGCATTAGGAAAATGCCTAAATCATGGTGTTCGAGCCATGCTATAGCCTCCGGCACACGGCGGCTGGCCTGCGCCAACATCAAATTGACAGGGTGGCAAGCCTTGGCAAGCCACTTGTCAGCCTTATCCATGCCATCTATGGAGTTGACAATGATGCCGAGCCACTGGTAGTTGTTGCGGAAAAGCCACATAAGAGCCTCCTCGTCGCCACGAACAGCATTGCTGAACGCCGCCAGTTCGGGATATCCGTTTCGCATAAGCCACTCGAATATGTCGGGGTCGCCCTCAATGCTTTTCAGCAACAACAACAATATTTTGACATCATATTTCTCCATCAGTCTTTACTGCCTTACTACTGCTCCGAGTTGTTTTTCGAGGTTCTTTTGCAGTTTGTCCATCACAGCCTCTATCTGCTTGTCGGTGAGGGTCTTTTCTTTATCCTGAAGAATAAACGATACCGCATAAGATTTCTTACCATCAAGTATTCCTTTTCCCTCATACACATCGAAGAGACCGACCTGTTTCAAAATCTTCTTCTCCGTAGCATAGGCCACCTGCTCTATCTCGGCAAAGGTTATGCCCTTGTCAAGCACAAGCGCAAGGTCGCGACGCACTTCGGGATATTTGGCTATCTCGGCATAGCGAACCTCCTGTGCGGGATAGTTCTTGAGCAGCAAATCCCAGTCGATGTCGGCATACTGCACTGCCTGTTTGCAGTCCATGCGTTTCAGCGTGTCTTTCGACAACGTACCCATGCGAACAAGCACTTTCTTGCTGTCGCGATACTGCATCACAAGGCCTTCGGAGAAATAATGCTCCTCGGCAGGCACCACCTGCAGACGTCCCATATTGACGCGCATACGGCGCAAGATGTTCATCACATGGGCTTTGAGTTGATAGAAATCCGTATCCTCGCTTTTCTGCTTCCAACTCTCGGGAGTATGCTTGCCTGTCATAAAGATGGCAAGATGCTGAGTCTCCGTATATTTCTTCGTTACGTCGGTAACTTCGCCATCAAAAGCGGTGTTGAGTTGATAGGTGCGGCCAAACTCATAGAGTTTTTGGTCCAGAATACGGTAGTTGATATTGCGCACCACACATTCCAAACCGCAATAAAGCAACGTCTGACGCATCACGTTGAGTTCCTTGCTCAACGGGTTGATGATATGCACACTGTTGGCGGCATCGAAATCGACATTATTCTCAAAGTATTCCGACTTGGTGAGCGAATTATTCATTATCTCGTTAAAACCATTATTGGTAAGATAATCGCTCACAATGTTTTGCAGTTTGCGAGGATTAGGTTTCTGGCCATAGGAGAGGCAACTGTTCAAACGCTCGTCGAAGGTTATGTTGTTATAGCCATAGATACGCATGATTTCCTCGATAACATCACACTCGCGATAGACGTCAACCTTGCAAGTCGGGATACGCAGAGTCATTCCGTCAGCCGTCTCGGAGGCTATCTCTATGTCGAGCGACGTGAGCGCCGTGCGTATTGCCTCGACAGATATTTCCTTGCCAATGAGGTTGAAAACACGCTGGAAATTGATTTCCACCTCGGCACGCTCTATTGGTTTGGGATAGACATCAATGACGTCGGAAGCAATGGTAGCACCTGCGATTTCCTGCAGCAGATAGGCTGCACGACGAATGGCCCACATCGTGATGTTGGGGTCGCAGCCACGCTCGTAGCGAAAACTTGCGTCGGTCTTCAAACCGTGGCGTTTGCTTGTTTTGCGAATGCTCACAGGGTTGAAATAGGCACTCTCGAGGAACACCGTAGTGGTCTGCATCGTCACTCCGCTCTTCTCGCCGCCAAAAACTCCGGCAATACACATACCCTCGTTCTCGTCGCATATCATCAGGTCGCGGCTGTCGAGTTTGCGTTCCACGCCGTCAAGCGTCACGAAAGGAGTGTCCTGCGGCAGGCATTTCACCACCACATGTTTTCCGCCAATCTTATCGGCATCGAAGGCGTGCATAGGCTGTCCCACCTCCATCAGCACGAAATTGGTAACGTCAACCACGTTGTTTATGGGACGTATGCCGACGGTACGCAGTTTGTTCTGCAGCCATTCGGGCGACTCGGCAACCTTCACATTGGTGAGAGTCAATCCAGTATAGCGAGGACAAAGGTCTGATTTCTCAACGGTTACGGTAACAGGTGTTTTGCCGACTTTGGGCAACTCTGCCACTTTGGGCCAGAGTATCTTTTTAGACTGCTGCTGACGGGTGTTGAGCACAGCCACAACATCGCGTGCCACGCCTATATGGCTCGTTGCATCGCTACGGTTGGCGGTGATGGCCACCTCAAGAGTATAGTCCTCTTCCACATGGAAATACTCTTTGGCAGGCATTCCAACAGGTGCGTCGTCAGGAAGCACCATTATGCCGTCGTGGCTGCTGCCCAGTTGCAGTTCGTCGGCAGCACACAGCATACCCTCGCTCACCGCACCACGCAGTTTGCCTTTCTTTATCTCGTAAAACTCTTCGTCGGAAGTGTAAATCTTGGTTCCTATCTGGGCGCAAACCACTTTCTGACCTGCCGCCACATTGGGAGCACCGCAAACTATGTCGAGCGGACGGTCGCCGCCTACATCAACGGTTGTGACATGCAGATGGTCGCTGTTGGGGTGTGGCTCGCAGGTCAGCACCTGAGCAATAACAACATGCTCCAGGCCGCCCTTTATGGTTTCTACCTTTTCCACGCCTTCAATCTCTAATCCGCTGAAGGTAAGCAGGTCGTCTAATTCATGAGGAGTAAGGTCGGTATCGACATACTCTTTAAGCCATTTATAGGATATTTTCATTTTTTATGTTTTGTTTTATTCGTTTTCATTATTAATCGACACGCTTACGGTGTCGGCCACCACGGGCTTTTTAACCTCTACACGATTGTATAGATGATACTCCTGCGTAGGTATATTGACTTTCTCGTAAGAGGCATGGCGACATACTTCGTCCAGACGCGACGGGTCGTTGAGTATGAGGTGCTGGCAGAGGTTCAGACTGTCGTCACAGTCGAGCGATACACGGTGGTCGCGATAGTAATAGCCATGCAGCGAATAGATATCCTCCATACCTTTAGCAATAGCCACACGCTCGCCTTCCTGCAAGTAAGGCAGAATCAACTGCTCGTCCTGCTGAATTACCACATCGCGGTCAGGCTTGCCATACAGCGTTGACTGATATCCACAGGCCGCACCCAGCAGAAGCAACGCCACGAGTGGCATCACAAAACGGAACAACCGCGACGTGCATCGCAACAGCGACTCAACCACAGGGCTGATGCCAACAGCCATTATCACGGCAAAGAAAGGATAGACCGTAAAGATATAGAAACTGCGCTGTTTGAGACTCACCATTACGGGCAGCACGCCAAACGCGACAAGCATACAGTAGGCCAGCACCACCTTGCAACGCTTGGTCTGCAGCAACTGTTTTTTGTTGGCAATGCCGATGACCGCAACCACGGCAAACAGCAGCCACACGAAGGCCGTGCGCTCAAAGAACGCACGCACGATATAGAATCGAGACGTTACGACAGGCTCGTTTATAGTGCCAAGCACTTGGGTTTCAACGTATGTGACAATATAGCGGTAAGAATCGCCATCAATGAGGAAGAGCAAGCCAAGGCTGCCTGCCAAGCCAACGATGACCATCAGTGTGTCTATCACAGCACGCCATACGCGCTGAAATGGCCGCACCTTATAATCGGCGCCATAGCCCATCAAGGCGAGTATCATCGGGAACACCAACGGATAGAGTCCCGTGAAGCCCTTTGTGAGGAATGCCGCAGCAAGCAGAACGCCAGAAAGCAACAGCAAAAGCCCATGCAGAAACACCAAACGCGCATTGTAGGCACGAAGCACCAGCAGCACCGAACCCACGACAAACGGGGCCATCGACACCTCAAGGATATTGCTGTAACTGAAATGCGACACCGACTGCACCGCAATCCAAAACAGCAGCGGCAGCCAACCCATACGCACATCGCCATCCACATAGCGCCACAGACGTATGATAAGCAGCGCCGTTATGGCAAACATCAGCAACGAATAGGCTCGGCACACCCACAGCCCCATGCCAGCCAAACGATAGCAAAGGCTGAGAAGAAACATTGCCAGTGGCGGATGCTCGTAAAACTCGTGGAAATAGGTCTCCGTATAAACAGGGTGCCACATAGAGCCTATTCCGTCGGCCATATTGCGTGCCACGCAGTCGTATATCAGTCCGTCCATAAACATACCTGTGGACAGAAGGCCTTTACCTGCCAAGAAAAGGAACAAGGCAAAAACAATAATGTAAAACGGCAACTGCGGTTGAACACCAAGTGTCCTTCGCTGCTGTCGGGGTCAGTGCAGAAATAGCCCATACGCTCAAACTGGTAGCGCACCGGAGCCTTCACACCATTCTCCTCGGTGCTAATGGCTGTCGAAGCCAATGCGGGTTCCAACTTGCAGCCTTGCAGCACCGTCAACGAGTTAGGATTCAGGTTGTCGAGGAACGTCTTGCCTTCCGGAGCCTCGTCGGGAGCCTCGGTAGCAAACAGACGGTCGAACATTCTCACCTCGGCATCAACGGCATGCTGCGCGCTAACCCAGTGGATAGTACCTTTCACCTTACGCCCGTCGGGAGCGTCGCCGCCACGGGTGGCAGGGTCATAGGTGCAGTGAATACAGGTGATGTTGCCCTCGGCATCCTTCTCCACGCTCTGCGCCGTAACGAAATAGGCATAGCGCAGACGCACCTCCTGCCCTATCGTCATGCGGAAATATTTCTTCGGAGCGTCCTCCATAAAGTCCTCACGCTCAATATACAGTTCTCTGCCAAACGGCACCTCGCGAGTGCCGTCAGCCTCACACTCTGGATTGTTCACAGCCGTCAGCATCTCGCTCTGCCCCTCGGGATAGTTGTCTATCACCACCTTCACAGGGTCAAGCACAGCCATTCTGCGCTGAGCCACCTTGTTCAGATGCTCTCTCAGGCTGAACTCCAGCAGCGAGTAGTCTATCACGTTGTCGCGCTTAGCCACGCCAATACGCTCGCAGAAATTGCGAATACTCTCCGGCGTATAGCCGCGACGGCGGAAACCGCAGATAGTAGGCATTCTCGGGTCGTCCCAGCCGTTCACATATCCCTCTTTCACCAACTGCAGCAACTTGCGCTTGCTCATCACCGTGTAGTTGATATTCAGACGGGCAAACTCATACTGATGGCTCGGCCAGATGCCCAACTGCTCAATGAACCAGTCGTAGAGCGGACGGTGGATGTCAAACTCCAGCGTGCAGATACTGTGCGTGATATGCTCTATCGAGTCACTCTGCCCATGGGCATAGTCATACATCGGGTAGATGCACCACTTGGTGCCAGTGCGGTGATGGTTGGCGTGCAGAATGCGGTACATAATCGGGTCGCGAAACTGCATATTGGGGTGCGCCATGTCAATCTTAGCACGCAGCACCTTGCTGCCATCCTCAAACTCGCCATTCTTCATACGCTCAAAAAGGTCAAGGTTCTCCTCAACAGAGCGGTCGCGCCACGGACTAGGCTTGCCAGGCTCCGTCACCGTGCCACGGTTAGCCCTAATCTCGTCAAGCGACTGGTCGTCAACGTATGCCAGCCCCTTCTCAATCAGCACGCAAGCCCACTTATACAACTGCTCGAAATAGTCCGACGCATAATGAATCGACGCCCATTCAAAGCCAAGCCACTTGATATCTTCCTGAATAGCATCCACATACTCAGTATCCTCCTTCACAGGATTCGTGTCGTCAAAACGCAGATTAGTCTTTCCTCCATATTTCTTTGCCAAACCGAAGTTCAAGCAGATAGATTTAGCATGTCCAATATGCAGATATCCGTTAGGCTCCGGCGGAAAACGAGTCTGAATAGCCTCGTATTTCCCCTCCGAAAGCCCCTGTTCTATAATCTCTTCAAGAAAGTTGAGTTGCTTTTCGTTACTGGCAGTTTCTTGCATAACAATCTGACTTTTTATGATTAGATAAAAAAAGTATTTATATAAATAACTTACAAAAATAACATTTTCTTTGAATATCAGAGAGAAAAAGTTAGCAAAGCACAATCACTTAAAACAATACAAACTCTAACAAAAACGTTACTTATGGTATAAAAGGTTCTTGAGCAATATTATTTTCACCCATGCCCGATGAATAAACACGAACACACCGAGCAACCAAATCCCATTGAAGAAAACGCACCCAGCCTCTGGCATCGGCTGAAAACATGGCTGCAATCCCTCTCATTTCGCACCGGCGTCATCGTACTACTCTGCTGTATTCCCTTCTACATTCTTTCTTTCGCTCAAATGCTGCTACCTATCAGCGTCGCAGCCAAAGGAGTACTATGGACCATTCTCTTCGGATTAGCCAAAACCTGCCAGTACGGAGGCTTGACAATCTTGGGCGTAGAAGGCTACAAACGACTAAAAGCCAAACTGAAACGCAAAGAGGAATAGTCCTACAAGGAAACCACCGATTTTCGCATTGTTGGGTACTACCCACAACGGAAAACGTGTGTCGAAGATACGCGACATCATTGCACACCTATCACAAAAAATCACTATCTTTGCCACACTAAACAATAACATCGTCCTATGAAAAGAAAAATCGTAATCATTTCATTAATTGCCTCTTGCGTCATGTTCGCCTCTTGTGCCGAACTTCTTTCCGTACTTCAGCAGGCATCAAGCGTGGCCAACCTCGTCAACTGCGAATACTCGCTCAAAAACATCTCTAACGTAACAGTGGCTGGCATCAACCTCAAACAGGTTGCCAACGGCAAAATCACCGCCGCCGACGTAATTCGTCTGGCCGCCGCCATCACCAACAAGAGCATCCCCCTCGGCGTCGATGTCAACATGAACGTCAAAAACCCCACCAACAACACGGCCAGCATGACCAAGACCCTGTGGGCTCTCGACATCAACAAAACACAGATTGCGCAAGGCACCAAGACCATGTCGCAGACCATTCAGCCCAAAACGACTTCGGTAGTACCCCTCGGCGTCAGCACCGATGTCTATAAAGTATTCTCCAAAGACGGCATCGAATCGCTCAAAACCTTTGCAAACAGTTTCCAAAAAGACGGCACATCTTCCAAATTAGACCTCCGCATCAAGCCCTCAGTCAACATCGCAGGCAGAGAAATCCAAACGCCCAACTACATCACTATCACCAAGAAAGTGTAACACCGAAAACACAATAACACAGCAGCGGGTGTCGGAAAACCGACACCCGCTGTTTTTTACCTCTGACGGCTGCAGTCGCTATTGCTTCTCGGTAGTCTGCAACTGCTGCGCCACATGCTCTATCTTCTCCTGCTCTGTCTTGCCCGACAGCACAGGCTTGAAAAAGAACACCCGCAGCACCACGAATAGCAGAAAGAATTTCAAGATTATCAAAAGCCACAGCGTGCGTCCCCACGTCATAGACTTGAAGCCATCAACGTAGAGCCGCGCCACTGACTTAAACCACGATTGCAGACGTCCCATAATCAGTATTTTTCGGTCGAGGATTGCAGTTCGTCGTGCGTAATAGGCTTGCGGTCTATGGCTCGCCACGCATAGATTATGTAGGCAAGCACGAGCGGAATGATGAACGAGACGTAGGTCATGGTCTGCAGCGTGAACTGGCTCGAACAACTATTGCTCAGCGTCAGCGAACTCTGCAAATCGGCAGTGGAAGGATAGTAGGCCGTACCGTTATATCCTGCCAGCAGAAACAGCGCCAGCACCGTCAGCACCGTTCCGATGCCCGCTGGCCACACGGCTTTGCGATAGGCTCGGTCGCTAAAAATAGCAAGACACAAACCACATAGCACCAGCAGCACGCCCACCACAAACATCACCAACACCAACGGCATCGCCAAAAGATTGTGCAGATACTTGTAGTCCTCCATCGAGACCGTTCCTTCGGCATCGACGGCAAAGCCAGCCGAAAGCAACAACGACGCCATCACGCCAAGAAATAGCACCACAAACACTGGCGCCACGATGCGCAGACGCCGACGAATATGAGCGGCAAAATCGCTGTCGTCGATGTTGTTAAGCATATAGAGCATACCCAGCGACATTGTAAGCGACACGAGCATCAAGCCCCACAGCCAGCAGCGATAGTCGGCCAGCGCCTCAATGCCGTGCCAGCCATTGCCCCACTGGCTTATGACGGGCGCCATCTGAGCCATCGAGCCCTTGTCAACTGTGAAATCGCTACCAGTAAAGAATGTCGCAACGGCAGCGCCAATAAGGAATGGTGCAAGCCATCCATTGGCAACTAGGCAGCAGCGAAACACCTTGCGAACACGCTCGCTAGCGGCTCGATGCTGAAACTCATACGAAACAGCCTGCAACACAAAAGTCAGCAGAATGAGAATCCACACCCAATAGGCACCGCCGAAACTAGTGCTGTAAAACAATGGGAATGAAGCGAAAAACGCCCCGCCAAAGGTTACGAGGGTGGTAAACGCAAGTTCCCACTTTCTGCCCGTGGAATTGATGATGAGCGAGCGCTCGCCCTCATTGCGTCCGAGCATGAAAATCTGTGCGTTGCCGCCCTGCACAAACATTAGGAACACCAACAATGCCCCAAGCAAGGAGACTAAGAACCACCAATATTGTTGAAGAAATATGTACGACATAACACTAACTGTTTAATGAAACTTATACTAAAAATACAGCAATACTCTATCATTCGTCAATCTTCGGTCCTTGTTTCACTGCCTTGAAGAGTATGCGCAGTTCCACTAAAAGGAAGAAAGTGAAGATGGCAAGGAAGATAAAGAACGTGGTCATTACCGACGTGGCACTGACGCCCGACAGAGCGGCATTCACGGGCAGCAGTCCCTCAATAGTCCACGGCTGGCGTCCCACCTCGGCAACCATCCAACCGCACTCGCCAGCCACATAGATTAGCGGTATCGAAAGCATTGCCACATAGTAGAGCCACCGCTTGTTGCCAAGGCGGTCCTTCCATGCAAACCACAGTGCCAGCAGCAACACCAGCAGACAGAACGAACCAAAACCAATCATGATGCGGAACGCCCAAAACAGAGGCTTCACTGGCGGGACAACGTCTTGTGGCTGTTCCAGATAGCCATAGCCGAAATAGTCCATATTCTCATCAAGCGTGGCACGAGCTTCGGCCGCCATAGCGGCATTGGTGTCCTTGGTGGCATGATAGGTCTGAAACGACTGCAGAGCCACCTTGCCCCGCTCTATTTTCTCCTGCACCGAAGGTATTTCACGCCCCTCGTTGTCGGTATAGCCCGCCAAGATGTCGTTAATGCCCGGCACAAAACCATCAAGGTCGTGGGTGGCGAGTATCGAAAGCATACCCGGCACCTCTACGCCTGGCACAACACTGAACGGAGCCCGTGTGCCGCCATTCTCAAGTCCCTCAACGGCAGCAAGTTTCATCGGCTGGTATTTAGACACATGCACAGCAGAACTGTCGCCCGTCAGCATAACGCCAAACGTTCCTATCACGCCAACCAGCGCGCCAATCAGTATGCTCTGGCGAGCAAAACGCGGTTCACGGTTCTTAAGCAGATACCAGCAACTAACACCCACTACAACAACGCCGCCGACTTCCCAGCCGCTAAACACCGCATGGAAGAACTTGCTGATGGCCACAGGATTGGTGACCACGGCCCAGAAATCCACCATCTCGTTGCGCACCGTGTCGGGATTGAACTCCATGCCCACAGGGTGCTGCATCCAACTGTTGGCAATCAGAATCCACACAGCCGAGATTGCCGCACCTGTAGCGGTAAGCCATGTAGATGTGAGGTGGAAACCACGGCTCACTTTCTGCCAACCGAAATACATCACCGCCATAAACGTGGCCTCCATAAAGAAAGCAAGAATACCCTCTATGGCAAGCGGCGCACCGAAGATGTCGCCCACAAACCATGAATAGTTACTCCAATTGGTACCAAACTCAAACTCGAGAATAATACCCGTAGCGATGCCCACGGCAAAATTGATGCCAAAGATTTTCTGCCAGAACTTCGCCGTCTTTTTCCAAAATTCGTCTTTCTTAACGACATAGAGAGTTTCCATCACGGCCATAATTATGCCGAGACCAAGCGTGAGAGGCACGAAAAGCCAATGGTAGGCGGCAGTCATAGCAAACTGCGCCCGCGACCACGCAATTAAAGATGCATCCATAACTGTAATTTTAAGTGAGAATAACTATAATCGAATAATTTGCAAATATATACTTTTTTTCAAAACAACAAAATCTTTAACAATTCAGCAATAAAAAAGGCATCTTTTATCAGATGCCCTCTCAAGATTCTAATTTCAGCAATTCCCTACTTCCATTCTCGCAATTGCAAACCCTCCGCAGGACTATACTCTGCGTAGGTGCGGTGTCGCAGCCAGTCGCCCGCATTGACGTAAAGCGCGCTGTTGCCATCAGCCTCGATGGTGCGTGACAGCGGCGTATGGCGGTGTCCAAACACACAATAGTCTATCTTTTCGGCAGCAAGCCGCTGACGGCAGTAAATGACAATGCCCTCGCGGTCGTCGCCAAGATAATGCTCCGTCTCTTTGCCGTGCGACACTCGGCTATGCTTGCTCCAATTCGTGGCAATGCCGAAAGTAAGCCTTGACGGCAGCATGGCAAACAGTCGCTGGTTCAGCCTGCTACGGAACACCTTGCGCAGAAAGTCGTATCGCTTGTCAAGATGTCCCAAGCCGTCGCCGTGGCCTATAAGAAAACGGTGACCGTCGAACGTGAAAATCTCCGGCTCGTCGTGCACGGTGATGTCCATTTCCGACTGCAGATAGTCGAACACCCACATATCGTGGTTGCCGAGAAAGAAATGCAGTTCGATACCATCGTCAGCCAGCGACGCAAGTTTTCCCAACAGCCGCACATGACCGCGCGGAACGACATAACGATATGTAAACCAGAAATCAAACATATCGCCAAGCAGGACTATGGTATGGGCGTCGGCACGCATAGACTCCAACAGCGAGCAAAGTTGCTGCTCACGCTGACGGGAGTCAGCGCCTGTTCCCAGATGGGCATCGGATATAAAATACAACTTGTCGCGCATAGTATCTTACTCTTGCTCCACAACCACTTCAGCCTGCTGACGCTGCTGATACAACTCGTATTGATGATGCAGATAAGCCACGGAGTTCTCGAAATGAATGGTGTGCGGGTTGTCGGGCAACGAGGCTTTCAAACCGTCAAGCACACTGTCGTAGTATGAAAGCAGCGACGGGTCTCTGTCGATGTCGATAAGCGCATGACGAGCGCCGAACGGCTTATACAGCGCAATCAGCGTTACCAGCGAACCCTCGTTTTGCTCGATAAACTTCTTTACATACTCCGACTGCTCGGTATATGCATCAAAATAAAGCGAATCGGTATATTGTTTGGCGGCCTTGTATTCCTTGGTGTCCTCGCCATATCGCTGCCTGTTTTCCTGGTCTATATCCACAATCTCCTTCAGCCGCTCACTGCCCATATTGCTATACGACTGCAACTGCCACAACAACATACTGCCCTGCGAACCACGCACCTCGTATGTGCCTTCCAGATTGTCGTAATCACCCGTCAGCACAATCTTATCGCCTGCTTCGGGCTGCAACATCACATAGTTGGTCGGCGTGACATGGACGTTATAGAATGTCGCGTATGGAATCTCTGCAGTATAGGAGAAATGCCCGTCGGCATCGAGGCGGATACTATCAAGAAACAAAGGCTCCGTCGGCGTCAATTCCTCAATATATATGGTCTTCCCCGCCCCACCAGAAATGGTGCCGTCAATGGTAAAACTATTTTTGTGGCACGACGCAAAGAAAAGCAGCGCGACAGCAATGAGTATATTAGTGTATTTCATAGTCAACGCGGATTAGATAAAACTGATTATAAACATTTTGCAAAAATACCATTTTTTTCTAAAAAATATCAATCCCGACCACAAATGCCGACTCTCGATTTTCGGAATTAGCCTTTCAAGATTAAATCCGCTATCACCATTGCCGCCATTGCCTCAACAATAACAGGGCACCGCAAAACATGGCAACGGTCGTGGCGCCCTTTCACATCAACCTCGCGCAGCGTGCCGTCTGCTGTCAGACATTCTGTTGCGCCCGTATGCGTAACCACCGGATGGAATGCCACACTGAACACTATCGGCATACCGTTGGTGATTCCGCCCTGCACGCCGCCACAATGATTAGTAGCCGTAAGAGGCGTATTGCCGGACGGTTCGTTCCATGCGTCGGCATATTCACGTCCTGTCATTCGGGCAGAGGCAAAACCCTCGCCAATCTCAAAACCCACGGCAGACGGTATGCTCAGCATTGCAGAGGCAAGCATGGCATTGACTCTACCGAATATAGGATTGCCCACACCCGACGGCACACCTTCAATCACACAACTAACGACTCCACCAGATGTTTCATCAGCACGCTCGCCACCCACAACGGCCTCCGCCTTGATGCTTATGCCACGCTGATGCAGCAACTGCTTGGCAATACAGCCTGCCACCACGCGTGCCGCCGTTTCCCTGCCCGACGCACGGCCGCCACCACGATAGTCGCGTATGCCATAACGCTGCTGATAAGTATAATCGGCATGGCTGGGGCGAAAACAGTCACGCAGATTCTCATAGTCGCCACTGCGTGCATCGCCGTTTTTAATAGCAAAGGCTATGGGCGTGCCTAACGTTAGTCCGTCAAGCAGGCCCGACAGCCATTCAACCTTATCGGCCTCTTTGCGTGCCGTAGTGCCCGAAAGTCCATCGCCACGGCGGCGTGCCAAATCGCGGTCTATCATGTCAAAATCAACACACAGTCCCGCAGGACAACCGTCAACAACACCGCCAACGGCAACACCATGCGACTCGCCAAACGACGTAAACCTAAAATTACTGCCAAACGTATTCATCGTTTTTGTTTATTATAGGCAATCTATGCAATCCTACACATTCTCTCTACAACACAAAAAAGGAGCCACGAGGACTCCTTTTTCTATTATTCATTTTCGGTCGTCCCCATCAAAAGGGGGTAAGACTTACTGCTGGTCTTTGGGGTTGATTTCGAGCAACTGAACTTCGAAGATAATTGTTGCTCCAGGAGGAATGATGCCAGCACCCATCTCGCCGTAGGCCAGATGATAAGGAATATAGAGCATATAGGTGCTGCCCTCGTCCATCAGTTGAACGCCCTCGCTCCAGCCAGGAATGACCTGCGAGAGGGGGAAGGTGATGGGCTCGCCACGGTCAACGCTGCTGTCGAAAGTGCGGCCGTCAATCAGTTTGCCGGTGTAGTGAACCTTCACCATATCCTCGGCTTTGGGTTTCTTGCCGTTGCCGGGTTTCACCATCTTATATTGCAGGCCAGACTCGGTGGTACGCACTGCGGGGTCTTTGGCATTTTCGTCGAGGAAAGCCTTGCCTCTGTCGATGTTCTCCTGAACGCTGGCGTGCTGACGCTGCTCAAAACTCTGCTGGAAACGCATAAGCAAGGGACGCATAATCTCGTCGTCCCAGTTGTTATTGCCTTTGGCGCAATCCATCAGCGACGCGGCCACAGCCTCGATATTGAGGCCAAGGTCCTGCTGCTGCCAATTGTTGTAGATGTCTTTTCCAATGGCATAAGAAGCAGAGTCGATGAAACTCTTGAGCGGATAAGAGGGTTTGAATTTCTGTGCCATGCCAGCCGTTGCCAGCGAGAGAAGCACGAGAGATAAAACAATTTTCTTCATAGTTTTATATTATTTCGAAATCCGAATTATATTTCTGTCACAAGTCAATCCTCACCATTCACAATTCAAACGAACTCCTTGATTTCGGCCGAGCCGTCAAGAATCTCTCTACCGCAGATGGCAAGAGCCAGCATCTCGTTTTCGCCCTTATAGACTTTGACGGGAGCCACCCAGTCAATCTGCTCGGTAATCTGAGCCATCCAGGGCTTGCTGTAGGCAATGCCGCCGGTGAGGAGAATGGCGTCAACCTTGCCACGCAGCGAGGCAGCGCACTTGCAGATTTCCTGCGACACCTGATAGCAGAATGCATCGACAAGCAGTTTGCAACGCTCGTCGCCAGCAATGGCCTTCTTCTCAACGTCGTAGGCGTCGTTGGTGTTCAGATAAGCCACGAAACCGCCGTCGGCCGTAACCATCTTGAAGATTTCCTCTTTGGTGTATTTGCCACTGTAGCAAACATCAACCAGTTTGCTGGTGCTGATATATCCGGTACGCGTAGGCGAGAAAGGACCGTAGCCGCAGAGAGCCTTGTTTACCTCTACAGCCTTGCCGTGGGCGTGAGCAGCAACACTGACGCCGCCACCCATGTGGGCGATGATAAGGTTAAGGTCCTCATAGCGTTTACCGATTTCGCGAGCATAGCGCTTGGCCGTCATTTTCTGGTTGAGGCAGTGCCAAATAACGCCTTCGCGAGCGGGGTCGAGGTCGAATACGGGGTGACCGCTGATGCGGGCATATTCGGGACGCTCGTCAACAATGCCGGGGTCGGCAATGTAGGCGCACTCCAGACCAAGGTCGTCGGCAATGGAGGCACCAATCAATGCGCCGAGGTTGCAGGCGTGCTTGCCCTGAACACCCTCGCGGCACTCTTTCTTCATTATCTCGTTGACACGGTAGATGCCGCTCTCGCAGGGGCGCGTCAATCCGCCACGACCCATAACGATGGCGATATCTTCCAGCGCGATGCCGTTTTTCTTCACCATCTCGATGATAGCATTCTTGCGAAAATCGAACTGGTCGGCAACCTCTTTATACTGTTTCACCTGCTCAATGGGGTGAACAATATTCTCGGTAACGATTTCTGTCTCGCCGTTATAGACGGCTACCTTCGTGGACGTGGCACCGGGATTGATGACCAACGTGTACTTGTTTTGGCTCATTTATAAGAGTATTTTTAATTATTTCTTTGTTTTATGAAAATTTATGAAAATGCAAAATTATGATATTTATTGCAGATATACAAATAATGGGTGAAAAATTGCTAAAAATGCTTGCCTCTCTTCAGCAGGAACGGCAGCATCACAGGCTCGAACCCTCGCTCAACATCCACGCTCTGATAATCGACATGATACCTTATGGACTGCTGGCGTATCCGCTCCACCAGTTGCGACACGTCGTGCCTATACAAATCCGCCACCTCCGACGGCTGCACCTTCAGCCTGCGACCTGTCTCAAGGTCGATGAACTCGGTGGGCCGGGAGCCGAAGTCGAAATCAAGTTCGTGGCGATGGTCAATGGTGTGGAACAGCAGCACCTCGTGCTTGCAGTGGCGCAGATGGCGCAACGCATCGAGAAAAGCCTCTTCCTCGTCGCGCGCAACAAAGACATCGGTGAAAATCACCACCAGCGAGCGCCTGTGCAGACTCTCGGCAAGCAGATGCAGGCTCTCGGCAAGGCTGGTAGTGCGCTGCTGACGCTGACGCTCCGCCACAGGCTGATGCAACACTGCGTCCAGCATCTGCATTAGATAGCGCTTGTGCACAGCGCTGCTGCGGCACTGCGTCTGCTGGTCGATGCCGTTGGACAGCAGCGTCAGCCCGAAAGCGTCGCGCTGGCGCGACAGCAACTCGACCAACAATGCCGCGGCATAGACCGCGAAAGTAAGTTTGTTGGGACTTTTCAAGTCGCCTTGACGCTCGGTGGGAAACAGCATCGACGAACTCTGGTCTATCACCAACTGACAGCGCAGGTTGGTCTCCTCCTCGTAGCGTTTCACGAAGAGTTTGTCGGTGCGGCCATATAGTTTCCAGTCGATATTGCGGGTCGATTCGCCAACATTATACTGGCGATGCTCGGCAAACTCGACCGAAAAGCCATGAAACGGACTGCGATGCAGACCCGTAACAAAGCCTTCGACCACCTGGCGGGCAAAGAATTCCAGCGACTTATATCGCTCTAATTCGGCAAAAATGGGCGATTCCGATGCCACCGTGCGCTACAAGAGAGCGTTCAACTTTTCTACAAGCACGTGTTTAGGCACATTGCCTACCGACTTGTCCTTCAGTTCGCCACCCTTGAAAAACAGCACCGTGGGGACACTCATGATACGGAACTTGGCTGCGGCGCCGGGGCACTCGTCAACGTCGGCCTTGGCCACGACGGCTTTGCCCTCATATTCGCCGGCAATCTCTTCGACAGTGGGAGCCAGAGCCTTGCAGGGACCGCACCATGTGGCGCTGAAATCAATCATCACGGGTTTGTCGGAGGCTATCAACTCCTGATAATTTTGGTCGGAAACAATAAAAGACATAATCCTAATAATTAAAGGTTATTTATACGTTTTCAACGGGCAAAGATACTCAATATTTTGTAACACGAAAAGATAAATATTTATCAACATTTTTTCAACATTCCATATACGAAACAACGCAATATCACGTTTGTAATATTACATCTTGTTATATCCTCGAAAAAAAGCACGCTATGACAAAGCAGAACAAAACACTCGTTGTTGTCCTTTCGCTTATTCTTTCCATCCTTCCGCTCGGCGCAAAAGCACAAAGCGATGCCGAGATTATGGGCAACAATTACTCGCAGGCCTACGACAGCCTTATGCGTACTTTCTATATGCAGAAATACGCCAACCAGCACCACCGCCACGCTTATGAGGACGTGGTGGAGGCCTTCGAGCATGTGCCCGACTCCGTGATAGTCCGCCGCATTGCCTCAATGCACACCGTCTTTCCGCTCAACTACAACGAGGAGGTGCGAGCCTACATCCGCCTCTATCTCAAGATTATGAGCAAGAAACTCGACGTCATGCTCACCCTCTCCGAGTTCTATCACCCCATGTTCGAGGAGGTGCTCACCCGCTACGACGTCCCCGACGAACTGAAATACCTCACCATCGTCGAGTCCGCCATGAACCCGCAGGCCACCTCGCGCGTGGGCGCCGCGGGCCTTTGGCAGTTCATGTACAGCACTGGCAAACTCTATGGGCTGGAAGTCAACTCCGTGGTTGACGACCGCCGCGACCCATACAAATCGACCGTTGCCGCCGCTCGCTATCTGCGCGACCTCTACGGCGTTTTCAACGACTGGACGCTGGCCATAGCCGCCTACAACTGCGGCCCTGGCAACATCAACAAGGGCATTGCCCGCTCGGGCGGCAAGACCTCGTTCTGGGAAATCTACCCCTACCTGCCTCGCGAGACCCGCGGCTACATTCCAGCCCTCATCGCCACCATCTATGTGATGAACTTCTACAACGACCACGGCCTCAAAGCCACCAGTTTCGACTACCCCATACAGACCGACACCATCACCCTCCACGACGACGCCCTCTTCTGCCATGTGTCTAAAGCCACCGGCGTATCCATCCCCGAACTCGAAGCCCTCAACCCGCAATACCGCGCCGAATACATCCCCGGCGCGTCGGGCAACTACACCCTCTGCCTGCCGCAGAACAAGATGCACGCCTTCATCACCAACATCGACAGCGTATATACCTGGACCAGAGACTCGCTGAGCCGCAAGCCCATAGTGGTAACAGCCGCAAAGGGCTCTGGCAAAATGGGCAAAGGCAAAAACAATGGCGGTGGCGGCACCCGCTATCATGTTGTCAAGAAAGGCGAAAGCCTCTCATCCATAGCCCGCAAATACGGCACCACCGTAAAGGCTCTGAAAAAGAAAAACAAGATAAAAGGCGACAAGGTGAACGTGGGTCAGAAATTACGCGTCAAATAAAATGGCAAACACAAAAAAGCGGCTACAACGTGCGTGGAAAATCATTAAAAACCCTTACATCGCCACGCTCATCATTTTTTTCATTCTTCTCTGCTTTGGAGAGAACAATATCTTCGTGACACTTCGCCTGCGGCAGGAACTCTCCGAACTGAAAAAAGAAGAGAAAACACTACGCGACGAGATGCGCCACGACAGCGCCAACATCGAGGTACTGCAAGGCGACCTCTCTGCCATAGAACGCTACGGACGCGAGGTTTACTATCTGCGCCGCTCCAACGAAGAAGTCTATGTCTTCGAAAAATAGTTTTACAACTGCCTTTTCGACTATCTTCAAAACGCCCTCTGCCGTGAAACATCGTTCCCATCTTCTTATCGTCTTGACGGCCACGCTTATGGCACTCGCCGCCACGTCGTGCGACACCATGCGGCGTTTCGTAAGTCAGGACCTCGAAGAAGAGGATTTTATCATCGGCAAACTCTATGAGGACGAGTTGGTGAAGGAAACGCCTTATGTTCCGCCCACGCCACAAGGCAAGCCCAGCGGTGGCAGCGCACTGGACAAGGCTCGCGCTGGCGGCAAGGACATGAAACTCTATGCCGCCATAGAGCCATGGATGGGTGTGCCATACAAATACGGCGGCACCACCAAACAAGGCGTTGATTGCTCCGCCTTTGTCGGTCACGTCTATAAGGAGGCCTACGGCATCACCCTCAAACGCACCGTCAACGACATCAAGCCCACGGTAACAAAGATTTCGAAAAACCAACTACGAGAGGGCGACCTGGTGTTTTTTGTCAACAGCCACGGCAAGCCTTCGCACATAGGCATCTATCTCCACGACGGAATGTTTGTCCACTCTTCTACCTCTAACGGTGTGAGCATCAGCACCCTCGAGAACTCCTATTGGAGCAAGCACTTTCTGCAAGGCGGGCGTGTGAACAGGTAGTAAAACGCTTTTTTTTATTAAAACAAAGCACGTTGCAAGTTATTGCGATGTAGGTCATTATATGTTACAGGTTCTACTCAAAGACTAATCAAAGTCTGACCAAGAACTATTGGAGTGGCCTACAACAAGGCAATAAAGAGTGTGGCATTCCGTTATTTACAGCGAAAATATTGGGATGGATTCTGGGGAGGAAAGGGACGAGGACGGAGAACCAGAGGAGGGGGGAAAGGATGGGGGGAGGTTGGAGAACCTTGGGTGGGAAAGATGGGACTATAATCAACGATAGATAAATCAACGATAGATACTATGGCGAAGGTTAATACTACTCTGATTAAGTATTCGGGGAAGGTGGACGAGGTGGTTCACTATACTCGTTTTGGGCGTAGTTATTCGAGGCGGGTGCCTAAGGAATATAACGACAGGCGGTCGGAGGCGCAACTGAAGCAACGCGCGCTTTTCACGGCGAGGCAGAAGACTGCGTCGCTGATGGGGATGATGCTGCAACGCGGACTGACTAAGGAGGCTCATGCGAAGGGTATGACGGAGGCTAACTATTTCTCGCGGCTGAATAAGGATTGCTTTGTGTATGAGGAAGGAAGGGTGAGGGTTGACTATGAAAGGCTGGTTGTGGGGACGGGGCCGCTGCCTGTGGTGGTGGTGATGGGGTGCAAGGTGAAGAAGGGGCTTGTGGAGGTTTCGCTATACCCGAACATGGAGGATTCGAGGGCGAAGGGGAATGACGTGGTGCATATTTATGCTGTGGGGCCGAAGGTGGGTGTGTGCGAATTGGTGGCGAGCACGGAGCGGAGGACGACGATGGTTTCGTTTGAACTACCTGTAGTTGGTGTGGAGACTAAGGGCAGGAAGGTGTTCTATCTGTACGCTATAGTGGAGGCGGCAAGTACCGCGAGGATTAATACGCTTTCGACTGCGGAGAAGGTGGTGGAGTGGCGGCATCGAAATATTAACCGTAGGGTGTCGCAGTCGGTGTATGTGGGATGCGTGACGGTGAGGTGAGGGAGAGGGTGAAAGAAAGTGGGTGTATCAACAATATAGCACGCAAAAAAACGTTATTTTTGCGAAATGATTTGTCTGAAGACTGCCCTCTGTGGCAGACGATATATTAACCTGGTCTTTTTGTGTGCCATTGCCATTGTGTTTTTGTCCGTTGGCAACGTATTGATGGCACAAAGCGACACTACGTGGCGTCCCAACATCGGCGGCAACTATACACCGTCGGCGCTGTCCTCTACGGTGGAGTATGATGCCGAGCGCGGAGAGTATCTGCGCATCGACAAATTGGGCGACAAGGAAATAGGCCGCACCTACATGACGTTTCAGGAATATCAAGACTGGCAGATGGACCAGGCCATGAAGAAATACTGGAACGACAAGTCAAAGAGCAACGACAACTACGAGGGCGACGAGAAAGACGGGTTGCTGAGCAAGATACCGGGGTTCAGCGAGATAAGCAAAAAGATTGAGGCTCTGCTGGGTAAGCCCGAAATCAGCATCAACCCCACGGGTAGCGCGGAACTGACGTTCCAGGTGGTGAATAACTACAGGAACGACCCTGCCCTTGACGTGAACCGTCGCAGCGTGACGAATTTCGACTTTGACGAGAACATACAGATTGCACTCAATGCTAAAATAGGCGACCTTATCAATTTCGACCTCAACTGGAACACGCAGGCAACGTTTGACTTTGAGAACAAAATAAAACTGCGCTACGAGGGCAAGGAGGACGACATTCTGCAACTGATAGAGGCTGCCGACGTGTCGTTTCCGCTCAATACCTCGCTAATACAGGGCAGCCAGCAACTATTTGGCTTTCACACCAAATTAAAGTTTGGAAAACTGACCATTGACGCCGTGGTGAGCCAAAAGGAGACCAGCACGGAGAATATGCAGGTGAAAGGCGGCAGCAGTTCGCAGGAGTTTGAGATTAGAGCCGACGAATACGAGGACAACCGCCACTATTTCATATCGCAGTATTTCTACAACCACTACAACGACGCCTTGAAAACGCTGCCGATTGTGGCGTCGAACATCAAGATACTGCGCCTTGAGGTGTGGCGCACCAACGTGGGCGCCGCCGTGACCAACAACCGCAACCTGCTGGCACTTACGGACCTCGGCGAACGTCACCCCTCCAACAGCCGACTGGTAGGACAAGGCGGCGAGCCTCCTCGCAACAGCAGCAACGACCTGATAGGCGGCTGGATAGACCCCAACGCCATTCGCAGCGTGAACGGCATAACGAACTACATGCAAAGCCGAGGAATGGTGAGCGGCAGCGACTACGAGAAAATCGAGAGTGCCCGTTTGCTGAACTCCAACGAATACACATACAACAGCCAGTTGGGTTTCATCTCGCTGACACAGCCATTGAGCAACGACCAAGTGCTGGCCGTTGCTTTTCAGTATCAGATAATTGGAGATACTACCATCTACCAAGTGGGCGAACTGACCACCGACGGCATCAACGACCCCAACACCCTTATCGTAAAACTCATCAAGAGTACCGCCACCAACACCCACGGGCCGCTTTGGAAACTGATGATGAAAAACGTCTATTTCCTGAAAAGCACCCAGATAAGCCGTGACAACTTCCGCCTTAACGTGCTTTATGAGAACTCCGACGGCGGCGTGGGAGTGGGCTTTTTCACCGACGGACCCAAGGAGGGCGTGCCTCTGATAGAGGTGTTCGGTCTGGACCGCATGGACGCCTCGCAAAACTACTATTACGCCGACGGAGTGTTCGACTGGTTCGACAGCGCGTCGTACCGTGGCGGTATCATCGAGTCGAAAACAGGCCGAATCTTCTTCCCCTACGTCGAACCCTTCGGCAAAGACCTGCGACAAATTCTCGGCGACAACGAGGCCGCCAACCGCTATTGTTTCGACTCGCTCTACACCCTTACGCAGAGCCTTGCACGCCAATATGCCGACAAAAACAAATTCTATCTCGAAGGATATTTCAGCAGCGCCGTTAGTGGCGAAATTTCGCTGGGCTACAGCGTGACGAAAGGCAGTGTGCGCGTTACGGCAGGCGGCATGCCACTGACGGAGAATGTGGACTACACAGTGGACTACACCATGGGTACCGTGCGCATCATCAACGAAAGCATTTTGAGCAGCGGCACGCCTATCAGCGTCAGTTCAGAGAACAACTCCTTCAGCATGTCAACCAAGCGTATGCTGGGCTTGCACCTCAACTACGAGGTGGAGAAAAACTTCAACATAGGCGCCACGGTGATGAACCTCTACGAGAAGCCGCTGACCATGAAGAACAACTTTGGCGATGAGCCTACGAGCAACACCATATGGGGCATTGACCTGGGCTACAACCACGAGGTGCCGTTCATCACCAAGTTGGTGGACATGCTGCCAGGCATCGACACCAAAGCGCCTTCCACGCTGAGCCTCTCTGCCGAGTTTGCGCACCTCATTCCCGGACTTGCCAACACAGGCAGCGAAGACGGCACCTCGACATACGTTGATGACTTTGAGGGCGCCGAAAGCGGCATAGACCTTAAAGGCGTGGGCTACTGGTTCCTTGCCAGCACGCCGCAGGACTATCGCTCCACATCGCCAATGTTCAGAGAGACAGCCCCCGGAACGGGTCTGGCCTATGGTTTCAACCGCGCACGTCTGGCATGGTATAGGATTGACGACATCTTCTTCAGCAGCAACGCCCCCAAGAACATCAGCGCCGACGACCGTTCGCGACCATACGCGCGCCGCATTGCCGAGCAAGAGGTGTTTCCCAACAAAGACCTCGCAGCGGGACAGGCCACAAACATCTACGAGATGAACCTGGCATTCTATCCCGAAGAGCGCGGCCCGTATAACTACGACGTCGAAGGCGGACAGTTCAGCGCCGGCGTGGCTGCCAACGGCCTGCTGCACGACCCCAAGAGCCGCTGGGGCGGTATTATGCGTAAACTCGACTACACCGACTTCGAGACGCAGAACATCGAGACCATCGAGTTCTGGCTTATGGACCCATTTATTGAGGACCCTGAGCACAGTGGCGGCAAACTCTTCATAAACCTTGGCGATATTAGCGAGGACATTTTGCGCGACGGACGCAAAGGCTTTGAAAACGGACTGCCCACAAGCGGCGAGGTGAGCAACGTGGACACCACCATCTGGGGACGTGTGCCCACAACACAGCCCATTGTGAACGCTTTTGACAACGACGCCTCGGCACGCAAATACCAAGACGTGGGCTACGACGGACTGAGCAGCACACACGACATAACTGACGAGCAGTCATTCTTTGGCGAATACCTGAACCGCATAGCCTTGCTACACGGCACCAGCAGCGACGCATACCGCATGGCGGCCTCCGACCCCTCGAGCGACGACTTCCGTTACTTCCGCAGCAGTTACTACGATAACAACGACGTGAAAATCAACGACCGCTACAAATACTACAATAACCCCGAAGGCAACTCGCCCGTGGACGAGGACAACAACGAGAGTTACACCACGGCGGCCACTACCCTGCCCAACGTGGAGGACATAAACAAGGACAACACGCTGAGCGAGGCCGAAAACTACTACCAGTATGCCATAGACCTGCGTCCCGAGATGATGCAGATAGGCATGAACCATATCGTTGACATACAGGAGGCTCAAAGCGTACAACTGGCCAACGGCACAACAACATCGTGCAAATGGTATCAGTTCCGCATCCCCGTACGCGAGTTTGACGAAAAGATTGGCGACATCAACGGCTTCCAGTCCATACGTTTCATGCGTCTGTTCATGAACGGTTTTGAAAAGCCCATAATACTGCGTTTCGCTACAATGGAACTTGTCTATTCCACATGGCGCAAATACAGCGAAAGCCTGCTCCAGCCTGGCGACTACGCCACCGGAACCACCGACAATACCGAGTTCAGCATCTCGACGGTGAACATTGAGGAGAACGGCAACCGCAGCCCTGTGCCATACGTTCTGCCTCCGGGAATTGCGCGCGAGGAATGGTACAGCAGCGGAGCCTCGTACACCCAACTCAACGAGCAGGCCCTGTCGCTCGACATTACTAACCTCACACAGGGCGACTCGCGAGCCATATACCGCAACAGCACCTACGACCTGCGCTACTACGGCAAACTGAAAATGTTTGTTCATGCCGAGAAGAAACAGGCCTCGTCAAACCTCAACGACGGCGACCTGACGCTCTTTGTGCGACTGGGTAGCGACTACACCAACAACTATTACGAATACGAACTGCCGTTGCAACTGACGCCTTGGTACACCAGCAGCGACTATGCCGACCAGGTGTGGCCCAAAGCAAACAACGTGGAGATAGACCTCGAACAATTGGTGAACATCAAGACCAACCGCAACCGCGCCATACGCCACGGCAACAGCGACTACAGCGCATCGCTGCCCTACACCGAGCAGGTGGGCGACCGCCGCTACAGCGTGGTGGGCAATCCTAACCTGGGCAAGGTGAAGGTCATCATGATTGGCGTGCGCAACCCAAGGAAAAGCAGCGTGGGTGACGGCAACGACATGCTCCCAAAATCGGTGATTGTGTGGGTGAACGAATTGCGACTGGCCGACTTCAACAACCACGGAGGCTGGGCAGCCATGGCCTTGGCCCGCACCAATCTGGCCGACCTCGGCAACCTCTCACTCTATGGAAACTATACGACGGCTGGCTTCGGCAACCTTGAAGACAAACTGACGGGGCTTGAACTTGTCAACACCCTCAACCTGCAAACCACCCTCGACCTCGAACTTGGCAAATTCATGCCAGAAACCTGGGGCGTGCGTATTCCTTTCTATATCGACCACACGCGCCAAATAGGCAGTCCCGAATACAATCCGCTCGACCCCGACGTGAAACTGTCGAAAGACCTTGACACCTATGCCACCAAAGAGGCACGCGACAGCATAAAAGATGCGGCTCGCGAGCAGAAACGCGCCACCAACATAACCTTGGCCAATGTGAGAAAGGAACGTGTTGGCGCCTCGGCGCTCGAACCTCACTTCTACGACATAGAGAACTTCTCGCTATCCTACGCCTACAGCGGCGAGCATAACAGCGACGACGAAACGGAATATTTCGACAAAATAATGCATCGCGGAGGGCTGACATACGCCTATAGTCCCAAGCAGCCTAAACAACTGAAACCTTTTGAGAAGAGCAAGGCCTTTGCAGGCAAAAACTGGCGCATTATAAAGGATTTCAACCTCTTTTATCAGCCCAAGAACATCAGTTTCTCGACCGAACTATACAGAAACTATGAGGAGACTCAACTGCGCAACAAAAGCAAGGCTCTCATAATCCTCAAGCCCACCTATTTCAAGCAGATGACCTGGCAGCGCAACTACGGGCTGCAATACGACCTGTCGAGGGCTTTCCGCATACAATACAATGCCAACGCCAACGCCCGCATAGACGAGCCCGTGGGCGAGGTGAACGCCCACACGCGCGACTCGATATGGCAGGGACTGAGGCACGGCGGCACAATGCAGAACTTCTCGCAGACGCTCAACATCAACTGGGATGTGCCTATCAACAAACTGCCGTACCTCGATTTTCTGCGGCTGCCGCTGGTCTATCGCACCACCTACACGTTCCAAGGCGCATCGCAGGCCATGCTTTCGCAAGGCAACACGCTGAACAGCAGCAGCACCTTCCAAGCCACCGCGACGGCCACCATGCAGACCATCTATAACCACTTCAAAATTATCAAGAAAGCGCAGGCGTATGATTTTCAGCGCGAAGTGGATAAGATTCGTGGCAAAGACAAGAACAAGAGCAAAGTTGACCCGAAACGCAAAGTGCAAGGCAACGTCAAACGTGACAGTCTGAGAGTCAACCAAGATTCAATAGAGATACTTGTATGGCGTGAAAGATTCAGAGCGGCAGGATACTACACCCTACGTTTCATTACGGGTTTGAAAACACTCACGATGCAATATAGCGTAACCAATGGAAACCGACTGCCGGGCTTTATGGGGACATCGCGCATAGTGGGTCTTGACCCTGGCAACAGTTGGAACCCTGGCCTTGGCTACATACTCGGCACAAAAACAGATGTAGCGCCACGCCTGGCACGAGAAGGATTGCTCTCCACCGACAGCCTATTCAACAGCCCGCACGAAGACACATGGAACCGCACCCTTACGCTACAGGCATCGCTGGAGCCCATCAAAGACCTTAAAATCGAAGTAAACGCCACACAGAACTACAGCAGCCGCGAGGAATACTACTACAAGCAATTGGCCGCAGGCGGCGTGGTGGAGGGACCTCTGTCGTATATGATGACGGGAAACTACACCACCACGGTGTGGAGTTTCCGTACCGCCTTTACCAATGCCGACGAACTATACAACAACTTCCTTGAAAACCGCAGCACTATATCGGCACGTCTGGGAGCCGCCAATCAATCGGACTACAGCAAGCAGATGATTCTCGACACAATGAACGGCCGCTACTATAACGGAGGCTATAGCGGCAACAGCCAAGACGTGCTGCTAACCTCGTTTCTTGCCACCTACCTCGGCAAAGACCCCGCTTCGTGCAGTTTCTCACCATTCCTCGGATTTCCACTGCCCAACTGGTCAGTCAATTATACGGGTCTGAACCGCATAAAGGCTCTGAAGAAATGGTTTACCAACATTTCTTTATCACACAAATACTCGTCTACCTACACCATTGGCAACTATTATACCGACGCCGCCATAGCAGGCATTGCGGCCTACGACTACGGCACGGAATCGGTAACCACTGCCTCGGGAGACTACATACCGCCCGTGAGCATGGACGCTGTTCAGATTGCAGAGCAGTTCAACCCGTTAATCCGCATTTCGATGGCGCTGGTCAACAACCTGCAAATCAACTTCTCGTTGCAACGCAACCGTCAACTTGCCATGGGCTTTGCCAACAACCAAATCACCGAAACCTCGCGCAATGGTATAACCTTCGGCGCAGGCTATAGGATAAAAGACGTGGCTTTCAGCATCAAGGCAAGCGGCAAGACCATGAAATTCAAGAGCGACATAGTACTGCAACTCAACGTCACGCACAACAGCAATATGACTAACATTCGCAAGATTAATCAGAATATCAACCAAGTATCTTCGGGTAGTTCTGTCTGGATGGCCGAACTGTCAGGCGAATACGCACTGTCAAGCACTCTCACCGCCCGCGTGTTCTTCCAGACCAATATCAACACCCCGTACATTTCTAACTCCTACCCCAACTCAACCACCAAAGGAGGCCTAACCATAAGGTTTAGTTTCTAATAAGATTATTCCGAAATAAAACGCACATGAGATCCACAACCGACGACCGCTTTAGCAATTACGACGACGATGTAAGAGAGATAGTGCTTGATTTTGAGACCTCGCAGCAATCGGGTCTGCGTCGCTACTATGATGCCGACGAAATGGAAATCATCATAGATTTCTATATGGACGTATGCGACATAGACCAAGTGGAATATGCCGTGCGATATGCCGAAAACCTCTTCCCCGAAAGCACTGGAATAAGGGTGCGCCGAGCCATACTATTAATCAACAAAGGGCAACACGACAAGGCTCTGCCTATAGCACAGGAACTGCACCGAATGGAGCCCGAAAACACCGAGGTGCTTTTTGCCCTCGGCGTGATATACAGCGCGCTTGGACAGCCAATGAAATCCATACAATACTATCTCGGCGCCGCCCACGACAAGAACAGCCTTGAGATAATCTACTACAACATAGCCATCGAATACTGCGCCATGAGCCGCTACGAAGAGGCTATACACTACTACAAAAAGGCAATAAAGCAGAACCCCGAATATATCGACGCACTGCACGCGCTGGCAGACACTTACTACGAAAGCGAACGCACAGCCGACAGCGTTCAATATTTCCAACAACTGGCGCAGGACAAACCTTACAACAAAGAGGCATGGCTGCTGCTGGCCGAAGGCTACTACAAACTCTCGCTATACGAAAAAGCAATAGACGCCGCAGAATATGCCCGCACCATCGACAATAAGTTCACGCCAGCCTACCTAATTATTGCCGACTGCTATCGCGACATGAACCAGCCAGGCAAAGCGACTTCTACCCTCTTGGAATGCAAGGATTTCTGTGAAAAGCCCGAATGGATTTACTACCTCATTGGCTCTATCTACTTCTATAACACGCCACAAAACATTCCTACGGCAATAATTTATTATCGCAAAGCGATAGAGATAGACCCGTTCCAATGCGACGCACTACACGACCTTGCACGATGCTACGACGAGATGCTTGACTACGGCTCTGCAGCGCAATTCATAGACCGCGCCATAGATGCCGCACCGCCTCTGGCCGAATACCATTTTGACGCGGCGCAAATACACATGCACAATTTTGACTTTGAAAAAGCCGAGGAGAAGCAAAGACGAATACTGGCTTCTTTACGCTCTCTTCCTTTACGCCAACCAACGCTTCGACGAGGCCATAGACCTTTTGAACGGCGGCATAGGGACTGCCGACGAACAAGAGCGCTTCGACGCCATAATGGCTGCATGCTATTACCAAATGGGGAAAATCAGCCTTTTCAAAAACATTGCGCTAAACTACTATAAAGACGATAACACCTACGACCAACTGTGGATGGACGCGCTGATGCATATCTGCCCAGAGGCTGTGGAGACATTACCCTAAAAACCTTTTTAATAGAGCACGAACAAATACTTATACGATGAGAAAACTACTACCTATTCTTTTCCTTTTTTTCGGCATTACGATAACTATACAAGGCTTTGCCAACAACGCCATTGACACTGCGGTGGCAACAGGTGCCGGCATTGCTGAAAAAGTGCATGGCGACAACGACAGTTCGACCGGTTTTGTGGCCGATTTGCTTCACTGGTACGATGCCAATATGAATTACACCGCCGTGGGTATTTTAATGACCGTGGAGAGTTCATTCATTCCCTTCCCGTCGGAAGTCGTCATTCCTCCCGCCGTATATGTGGCGAGCAATCCCGACAGTGCCAGCGGTATGAATATATGGGTAATCATTCTTGTTGGAACCCTCGGCGCAATGCTGGGTGCCTTTATCAACTATTTCCTCTCACGTTGGCTGGGACGCCCCATAATCTACGCCTTTGTTGATAGCAAACTGGGGCACGCCTTGATGTTGAGCGGAGAAAAGATGGAGCGTGCCGAAGAATATTTCAACAAGCATGGCAATATCTCAACACTCATCGGGCGTTTGGTGCCTGTTGTGAGGCAGTTGATTTCCATTCCCGCAGGTTTGTCAAAGATGAACATAGGAAGTTTTGCACTGTACACTTTTATTGGTGCTGCAACATGGAATTGCATTCTCGCCCTGCTGGGCTATCTCGCCTATCAAGCCGCTGACCCAACAGTGATAGAACGTTACAGTCACCTGCTGTCTATAATAATCCTCGCACTTGTCGGCGTTGGCTGCCTCTACTTCGTCTATAGACTGATAAGGAAGAAACGCAGAGCATAATAACGTCCACTTTTTTATTCAAATGTCAACAATTGAAGACATACTGCGTCGCAAAGAACGCCCGCTACCCAAAGTCGGATGCAGTTGGGCATTCTATATCTTTCTTGTACTAATGGCAGTAGGCGTCATTATCAGTTATCTCGTTTACCAACAACAGGCATAACCCATCTATTATTGGCGACCTGTCAAATTTGAAAAGATTGTCCTTATTGACATAAACAAAAAAGAGGATGCTCGTTTGGGGAGCATCCTCTTTTTTAGGGATTCAACTTAGGTTTATTTATCTACTTCATCCTTGGACAATACAATGGTTCTGCCACTATATGTGAAAGACATTTCGTCATCGTTGACGGTGAAGGTGAAACGGAAATCAGTGGTATCATGCTCTTCGTGCATCATAGCAACATATTGGCCATTCTGATAGGAGTAGGTGCCAACAAAGGTAACCTGCTGGTCATTATCTTCGCCTTCAAAATCGATATCACGCACAAAACTGATATAGCCATCCATGACAACTACAACATAGACAACATCAGCACCCTGATAAGTCTCATCGGCAAAGGAATACATCATATAGGTGCCGTTGATGTCGGAAGAGCCTTGACCGCCTTGGTTGTTGCCACCGTTATCGTCGTCATCATCGTCGGTGCCGAATATTCTTTCCATGATTGCACGAACTTGCTCTCTGTTCTTACCTTCAACCATATCAGTGACATCGAGGGTAATCGTACTGCCCGAAATGGTATAGACCGAGGGGTCATCCTCATCGTCCAAATCATTCATTATTTCCTGATAGGCACGCTGTGCGGTAGCGGCATCGGGATAGGTAGCCGAAACAGTACCACTGACAGCCTTGCCATCGCTACCGAAGGTAACGAAAATGCGGGCATTGACCTGAGAGTTGACATCCTCGTCGTAGGAGACAAGCGTTCCGACAAGGGTGTCGCCGTTTTCCTGCCAATTGATAGTAGCACCTTGGTTGCCGCCTTGATTACCACCTTGATTGCCACCCTGATTGTTCTCAGTATTGGTCTTGTTGTCGTCATCGTTTTCTTTCTCGTTGCAACTGGTGAAAATCATAGCCGTTGCAGCCAATGCTAAAAGCATGAATTTAAATTTCTTCATAGTGATTGATTGTTTTGTTTATGTTGATTAAAATTTGTGCAAAGGTACATTATATTTTACAATTATGGCGTTATTCCCCGAATGACTAAAAACCTAGACCGAACCAGTACCAGCAGTCGGCTTCGAGTTGCTGCCATGTGGTAGCGGTTTGGTCGTAGATGCTGGCGGTATAGGCGTTGAGGAGGTCTGTAACCTCGGCATCGCGACCTTTGCGTACCAGCAGGCGTGCCTCGCGTTCAAGATTGTCAAGACCATCGAAAGCCTTGTCTTCGCAAGCCATAATGTCACGCATCACGCGACCTTTGGTGCTCTGCCACTGGAGCGTTGCCAACTTGTTGGCACGACGGTATTTCCAAACGATGGCGTCGGGGTTGTATTTGCGCTGTCCGCAAAGAGAATAGGGTTCGGGCAGACGGGTGGTGCCGCAGAAGATAGGCACGCGAGGGCTCTCGCCAGGGTTGTCAACCGACATCCAGCAGATGCCACCAATGTTGTCTGGCAGCCAGCCACGCAACTGAATGATATGGGAATAGGAGCACCAAGCCACGCTTACGGTACGCATAAACTCGACCGAGCCAGGTTTGAGGCTATTATACAGACGTGTAGCGTTGCCATTCATCCACGGATTGGCTATAGGGCTGATGATGCTATCCTTGTAGGGCTTGCCGTTCTCGTCTTTGCGTTCCACCTCAATCTTGAGGTTGCGGCACATGTCGAGTTCGGTACCCTCATAGGTGCTGCGGAATAGTTCGATAACCTTGCGAACATCAACATTCTCGTCGGGCTTGATGGAGAATGGCAGTTCGTCCATATCGCGGCTGAGGTTGAGCGAGGGTGCCAAAGCGTTGAAGATGAAATACTCGCGTTCGCGATAGTTGCGGCCGTTAGCATAACTGGCGTTAAAAGTCTTCCAGAAGATGAACTCGCCTTTGCCGTCCCAGAGTTTCAGACGCTTGGCAACCTTCTCGATGTTGTCGGAGCACATGAAATATTCGGGATTGTCGCGCTGCAGTTTGCCGATACGGGGGATATTGGCACTGATGCCAACATGGTCGTCGGGGATGCGCTGGGCAGCCCAGATAGCACCAACCTTGCCTTTGCCCTCACCAAGGATTTCGAACTGCCACACCTCGTTGGGGTCGGCAAAAGTGAGGCACTCGCCACCATCGGCATAGCCATAGCGTTTAACCAGTTCGCCAATGAGGCGGATGGCATCGCGAGCCGTGGTGCAACGTTGCAACACCACGCGCTGCAACTCTTCTACCATAAACATACCTTTGTCGCTGCGGCACTCTGCGGGACCGCCAAAAGTAGTCTCTCCGATAGCCAACTGATGCTCATTGAGGCAAGGGTAGGCCGTATTGAGATAGGCGTATGTATGGGTCTCCTGCGGTATTGTTCCAGCCAGACGCACGCCGGTGGTATCGCCACGGAAAGTGGTATGCATTGTGCCCTTGTAGATTTCCATCATGGTACCAGGCTTATAATCTGCAGCGGGTTCCACCGTCATCCATGTACGATAGCGGCCGTCGCAAGTGTGCGAAGTAATAACGCTGCCATCTTTAGAGGCTTTCTTGCCGACCATAATGCTGGTGCAACTCTCGCCAGGATAGACAATTGCCTCTGGCAGTTGAGCGAAGATAGGCATGGCGCATAATGCGACAATCAAGAGTAATAGATTCTTTTTCATCGTTGAAAGGTTATTATTGATTATTATTTTTCCAATGTGATACAATCTTGAGAAATAGTTGTGCTGTCGATTCGATAATCTCGTCGGGGAAGTCATAGTCCGGGTGATGCAGTTCGGGAGTGTTTTCCCCTGCCCCAACGCCAAACATCATACCATCATAGCATTGCAGATAGTTTCCAAAATCCTCCGACCAGCGGAACGGTTCCGACTTGATATGAACGTTGTAATTGTTGTGGATTAGAAAATCGAAAATATCGTCAACCAACGCGGTATTGTTCTCCGTAGCCGAGAAAGGCTCACGCTGCTCCGACGTCCACGAGACTCGCTGCTTCACCGTGGCTGCTTTCACAATCGCGTCGGTCTGCGCGAGGAGTTCCTTCATCTTCTCGTTGGTGTAGGCCCGTAAGGTAAACATCACCTCGGCGCATCCTGCAGATGTGCCAAAGGCCTCGTCGCCAAGGCGCACACAGATAAGCGTGGCCTGCTGGAAAACAGAGATTGCCGCATCTGGCGACGTGTTGAGAGCAAGTATATTATTTATGATTTCCGCCACGCAGAGGCCAGGATTGATACCCTTTTCTGGAGTAGATGCGTGGGTCTGACGACCCTTCAGCCGATAGATGATACCTGTTGAGGCCGCGGCAAAGGTGTTGCGCGACAGCACCACCTGACCAGCAGGGAAGCCTGGCAGATTGTGTATAGCGGTGATATATTTTATATTATATTGATTTAGGACACCGCTTTCCAACACTTTTCTCGCCCCCATACCTGTCTCTTCCTCTGGCTGGAAAATGAGCATCACCTGCTTCAATCCTTTTTGTTCAACAAGTTGTGCCACGCGAAGCAGGATGGCTGTATGTCCGTCATGGCCGCATTTGTGCGACACGTTATTCGTTTCAGAGCAATAAGGCGCTGCCGACTGTTCGTTAATTGGCAACGCATCGGTGTCAGCACGCAAGGCTATGCAGGGCAGGTTTTTATCGCCCCAAAAGGCCACAACTCCATAGATTCCGACATGGGTGTGGAGTTCGGTGGGATTGCAGGCTTTTAGGTTACTCACTATTGTGTCGTGGGCATACTGCTCGCAACCCGACAGTCCCGGATGCTGGTGCAGGCTATGCCGCAAAGCAACAAGACGCACCAATTGGTCGAACGTGCGGCCACGGTGTTCAAAGTTGTCGAATGCATCATAGGACGCTGCCGCTGGCGACAGGAGACAAATCTTTCCTACGGCAGTATGGTCGAAACACCACGGCACGATATGGTCGTAGCGGTCATCGGTCAGAATATTACGCTTACTTGCGAAATCAGGATGAGATAGCGTTATCTGTTCCAGAATACGACGTCCCGCCTTTCCAACAAAAGCAATATTACGTATCTTCGATGAGGGCAAATAGTCGCACAGAGCATCGTAAGGTATTCCGCGGTCCATGCCGCCAAGAATAATGGTGTCAACACGTTGCAAAGCATCAACGGCGGCAATGGCGGCTTCGGGTATGGTGCTTATACTGTCGTCATAGAACTCAATGCCATCGTAGCAACCCACACGCTCCATACGATAGCGCAGACCTTGAAAACCGCTTGTCACAGCAACTATGGCTCTATCCGCCACCCCGCAGGCACGCGCCACCATGACTGCCACGGTAACATTGCTACGGTTGTGATTCCCCAGCAAAGAGTCAGACAGCGTGCCCTTATAAGGGTCAGCAGCAGAATAACTCATCACCTTGGATTGCGGACGAGGCGTCATAGACATAACCTCGTTGCGCAAGGTATCGTTGTCGGCACAATAGAAAAATAGGTCTTCGGACTGCTGGCAACGCAGCATGTTGAGTTTGGCCTGTTTATATCCGTTGTAGTCGTGATAGTGGTCAAGGTGCTCCGGAAAGAGGTTTAGCAGCACGCCGATATGAGGTGCGCGATGTATGTTTTCCAACTGATGGCACGACAATTCTGCCACCACGAGGGTATCATCGGACAATTGCTCAATGATATCAAACAGAGGGATACCCATATTGCCAGCCTTCACAGCATGGCTATAGAGTTTTCCATCTATGGAGCCTCCTTTGGCAAGCATCTGATATATCAGTTCCGTAGTGGTGCTCTTGCCTTTTGTGCCAGAGACCGCTACAGTCTGACCGCCATACATCTGCAGAAACAGGTCTGTCTGTGAACTGATTTTATCCAACGGGCATACGCCCTCAAAAATCATTGTAGGAATGCCTGGCGACTTGAGAATAATGTCGAACATCGGGGCCAGACGCAGAATATTCTCATTGCCATCGGCCACTTCAAATTGACCTCGAGGCATCAACGAAGAAAGGAAACGCTCGCTGCTACGGCCCTCACGGCCATAGCCAGCAATAAGGATTCGCTTGTTACGCAACAGCGCCTTCCATTCTTTTTCCTTATACAACATGAGCCACAAGAATATTCATTAAACCTTCTGTGAGATTATGCTCGGAAGCCAAAGCGGAAAGCGACACACTGTCACCTTGCGGCTGGAAGTCTCGCAACAAACAAGGCACTTCCCCATTGGCATACCATCTGTCAACAGTCATACGCAAAGCCGTATTGACTTCCGCCACAGTTCCCACACACTCAAACGGCTTGACGGGCTCAAGCCCTGCAAGTTGACGGAAATAGAGCATCAACGTCTCATCGTCTAACAGATTGTGCCCGAAATACTGTGCAAGACGGTCGGGCGATATGAATGGAGAAAGAATGATGAACGCAAAGAGGCATTTGGCGCAATGGCCGCACCACACATCCTGCTTGCTTCCCACATTGCAACTACGAAAGACGTCGTGATACTGGGGCAAGCGAGAGAAAAGCATGGCAATCTGCAACTCCGACAGCGGCCGCAGAAAACTGAAATAGTCAAATCGAGGAGAGATGAACGATGACACATAGTCGCGAAAATCGTTCTCAAACTCAAGACTTTTAGAATACTGGTGGTTCACGCCGTTGGCAATATCCGTTGCCTCGTTGGCACTGCTCTCGTTGGAAAGAGCGATATGGCGACGCCCTGTAAGCGCAGAAACCAGCAGTGTATAGAATGCCAGCATGGCCGAAAAGGGAGTGTGCCCATTGAGAGCGCCCTTAGCGTTGAGATCGAGCAGCAGCGGGTCAATAGCACGACGTATCTCTAAAAAATCGCCATGTTCATAACCCGCCACGCGACAGCATTCTACTGTTGCCCCGCGAGGGTTCATTATGAGTGGCAACGGAGAATCTAATTGCAGGCGTGTACTGTAGGATTGCAGGCAATCAAGCGTCACCACAGAATCCTTGCCACCGCCTATCGGAACAATAAAACTCTCCGACGCCTTGTCATCAAACTGACTGAAAGCTACCGGCTTTAACGGTTCGCCTTCAGCCTCGATTGTCATAAAGTCGTCAATGGTAGCCCTAATTCCATTCACATAGAAAAACTCCCCCAGCCCATTGAAATACAACTTCTTCCAAAAACATTTTTGTTCTTCCGTAAGTCCGTGAGGGACAATGCGCACCAAAGGAGGGCAAAAAGCCTTCCAATAACTAACCAATTCGGCCATACCTATATTAAAAACAAGTAGGTCGAGTTGGTCTTTAGGAATACTGAAATTGATAAACTGGCGCGTCGGGACGGAAGAGCGCACAGCAAAACAAAGTTTGTCACTCAATTTGAAATGAAAACACATATGCAGCCCGTCGGACTGCATAGTGTATTCATAATCCTGATAGACAAACTCAGGAAAAGTCTGCCTGTAGGTGTTATACCTTTTCTGGGCTGACATTATTTCAGTTTGAAACTGGTCTTACCAATCTCGTTGCCATTGGCATAGAGGGTGACCCAATAGAGACCGGCAGGCATTTCGACACTTTCAAGTTTCTTCCAAATCATGCTGACCTTGCGGCTGAAACCAGTAAACTCAATATCCTGTTTGACGGTGTACTGCATCGGGGTGCCGTTCATGTCGAACACATCTTCGCTGATACCATTGGTAACAACGCGGTTGGATGCATTGGAAATACGGGCGTAGATGGTGATAGTACCCGGGTCAACAACATTGTTGTCGAGGATTTTGCAATCAATCTTGATGGCGGTGAGGTTAGAACCCTTGTCGGTAGCCTTCACCGTAGTGCCACTAACCGACTTGGCGGGGGTAACGGTAAGGTCGCTGGTGACGAGGATGCTTGCGAGAGCAACCTTCTGCACCAGGCGTGCGTTCTCGGTCTCAATCTGAGCGGAATTTTTCTGGTTGTTGGCAACCTCTTCGCGTAACTGGCTGTTCTCGGCCTTGAGTTGCTCGTTTTCGGCTTTCAGACGCTCAATCTCGGCGGCATAACTATCGCAGAGGTTCTGCAGGGCCTCGAGTTTCTGATTGACAGTGCCTTTGGCGGCAACAATCTTGGAAGCCTGAGAAGCAGCGGAAGGAGCAGCAGCCTTGGCATCTGCCAATTCCTTCTTGGCGGCAGCCAGTTCGCTGTCTTTCTGCTGGAGGGTGGTGTTGAGGCCTGCAATCTGATTCTGCTGGTCTGACACCTGTTTTTGCAAAGCAGCAATCTGAGCCATCAGTTCGGCGTTGTTCTCGACAGGTTTTGCAACCTCTTCCTTGGCGGGAGCCTCAACAACGGGCTGTGCGGCATTCTCTTTGAGTTTTGCAATCTGTGCATCGCGCTCGGCAACCATAGACTCACGCTCGGCTATCATGTTCTCGCGCTCGGCAAGTTGTTTCTGAAGGCCTTCCACCTGTTTTTCAAGTTCGGTGCCTTTGGACTGCAAAGTGTTAATCTGCGACTCGAGTTGAGCGACCTTTGCATCGGACTGAGAGTTGTCGGCTTTGCCCTGCGACTGCAGTTCGGTAACCTGGCCCTGCAAAGAACTCACCTGGCCTTTGAGGTTAGCCACCTGGCCTTCGAGGTTGGAAATCTGTTTCTTGTATTTTGCCACCTCTGCATCGTTGTTAGATGTAGGAGCGGGAACGGGCTTTGCATTAGCAACCTGCTTTTTGAGGTCGGCAATTTGCGACTGAAGTTTACTCACCTGAGAATTGAGGTCGCTGTTCTTAGCAGTAAGACTTTTGTTCTGCTTGGTAAGGTCGCTATTCTGCGAGGTGAGGGTCTTGTTCTGCTTGGTAAGGTCAGCAATTTTGTTATTGAGTGTGGAAATCTCGCCATTCAGAGTCTTAATCTGACCTTCCTGCTTGGTGATTTGCTGCTGCAGTTTCTCAACTTTGGCGGCCGACTTAGTATCGACGGTGGTATTGCCAGCAGCATTTTTCTGACTGAGTTGCGACTGCAGTTTGGAAAGTTCCTTGCTCTGCTTGTCAACCTGCGACTGAAGGCGGCTCACCTGAGACTCTTTATCCTTTACTTCTTTCTGCAGACGTTTTACTTCGGCTGAGTTATCGGCAATCTGAGAAGCCTGTTTTGACTTTTCCTGAGCCTCTTTTATCTGCTCAAGCAACACATTGATTTCTGCAGCCTGTGCCTGAATGGTGCTGTCCTTTTCAGCCAAGGACTTATTAAGGTTGGGGTCTGCGCTTTTCAGTCGCTCGAACTCGAGCATTGTGCTATCAAGGCGATTCTGCAATGCAACAATCTCCTCATCTACTTCATGTTCCTTGTTGAACTGGCAAGATGTAAACATTGTAGCAAATGCCACAAAACCGGCACATACTGCAAAAGAAAGTTTAGTGAAATGTACTTTCATAAACGTAAAAATATTGTCTAATTCCTTGTTAATACAAATACATTATGGAATTGCAAAATTACATTTTTTTGTTAATAACGCAAAAAAAATCTCATTTTTTGATATTTACAACATTTCTTCAATCAATTACCCTTGCCGTTTTACTACTTCAACATATCCTCGTATTCTGATTCAGAAATAATCGTAACGCCCAACTTTTCAGCCTTTTTTAGTTTTTCCGGTCCCATATTGTCGCCTGCCAGCAGATAGGAGGTCTTGCCGCTGATAGAACTGCTAACTTTTCCACCATGCTGCTCGATGCTGGCCTTTATTTCGTCGCGACTATAGCGTTCAAACACGCCGCTGACAACAAAAACGAGCCCATTCAGTTGACTTCCCACACTGGTTTCGGCCATGTGCATCTGAAGTCCTGCCGTTCGCAAACGTTCCACCACAGAGCGCATCAGCGGGTCAGCAAAGAATGCCGCAACAGCATCGGCCGTCACGTCGCCAATATCGTCAACCTGCAACAAGTCGTCGCGCGTGGCAGCCATCAGCGCGTCAATATTTTTGAAATAGTGTGCCAACTTCTTAGCGCCGACCTCGCCGACATAACGAATGCCAAGGGCAAAAACGACACGCTCGAAAGGAACTTTGCGAGAGAGGTCGATGGCAGAAAGGATATTGTCGGCACCTTTGTCTTGTATCGGGGCACTGCCTTCGGCACCGAGCCCTATGAGTTGCTCGCGCCGCAGGTCGTAGAAATCCGCCACATTGCGCACAAGACCATTGTCGTAGAACATCTTGATACGCTCCGAGCCAAGACTCTCTATATTCATTGCTCGGCGGCTTACAAAATGTTCCAATCGTCCTAATTGCTGCGGCGGACAGGTGTCCTGATTGGGGCAATAATGTCCTGCCTCGCCTTCGGCACGCACCAATGGTGTGCCACATTCGGGACAGACCTCAACGTAACGCACGGGCTGAGCATCGGGCTTTCTGTGCGACATATCGACACCCACTATTTTGGGGATTATCTCGCCGCCTTTTTCCACCAGCAGCCAGTCATCGTCATGGATATCCATTGAACGGATAAAATCAGCATTGTTGAGCGTGGCACGGCGCACCACGGTGCCGCCCAGACTGACGGGCACAAGATTGGCAACAGGAGTGATTACACCCGTGCGTCCCACCTGGTAGTCTATGCTTTCAAGATGTGTGCTAACCTGCTGCGCCTTAAACTTATAGGCTATGGCCCAGCGTGGCGATTTGGCGGTAAGTCCTAACTGCTCCCACAATGCCACCTGGTTGACCTTGATGACTATACCGTCAATGCCAAAAGGCAGATTTCCTCGCTCCACATCCCAATAGTCTATAAACTGCTTTATTTCCTGAATGTTGGCACATTCCTTGATATATGGTTGAACCTTGAAGCCCATTTGTCGAGCCCAGTTGAGACGCGCACTGTGGGAGGCAAGATTAGGTGCGGAACTGTCCACTTCGGGCGGCAGCATCATGAAATACATGCAAAACATCAGTTTGCGCTTGGCACACTCGGCCGAGTTCTGCAGTTTGAGACTGCCCGAGGCGGCATTGCGCGGATTGGCAAATGGTTCAAGACCTTCCTGCTCACGCTGGGCATTGTATGCCTCGAAAGCGTCAAAGGGATAGACCACTTCGCCACGCGCCTCGAAATCGTCGGGGTAGTCGCCTTGCAACCGCAGCGGAATGGTGCCAATGGTGCGAGCATTAGCGGTTATATCGTCGCCCACGGTGCCATTGCCACGCGTGACGGCCTGCACCAATTCGCCATGACGATAGGTTAGTCCAATGGCAACACCGTCGTATTTCAATTCGCAGGTATAGGTGAACGGCGTATCGCCTATAAGGCGGCGTGTGCGTGCCTCAAACTCCTCTATTTCCTCAATGGAATAGGTGTTGCCCAGCGAGAGCATGGGGAAACGATGCGTTACCTGCCGGAACGACTTGTTGACTTCGCCGCCCACGCGCTTGGTGGGAGAGTTGGAAAGAGCCAGTTCGGGATATTGCTTTTCGAGGCTTATGAGTTCGTTGAGCAATTGGTCGAACTCATAGTCGGACACCAGCGAGGTGTCGTTCATATAATACTCGTGGTTGTACTTATTAATAAGCGCCGTCAGTTCTTCCACCCGCTGACGGAAAGGCTCAATATCCTGATAACTGAAAAGGTCCATTCCCTAATAATTTTGAATTGCGAATTATTGAAAAATGAAGTCGTCCTTCCTATTTCAAAACTCAAACATATAGGTCCATTCTATGAAATCTATATGGTCGTAGTGTAGTTTCATTGCCACGCCAAGACGGTGGTGGCTCGTGAGGTTCCAATAGCCGCCCATGCGAATGTACCACTGCTCCCAATTCTGACGGTAATAGTCGAGATAGTGTCCTGCGCCAAGACGCATGGTTAATCGTCCCCAATGCGATTCGGCAAAAGCCGACAGACCGAAATAGGGACGGGACTCGCCATGCTGGCGTTCCTTGTCGTGCGAATAGTTATACATCACGTCGAGGTTGGCGCCATACGACCAGCAGGGGTGGAAATAATGCGAAGCACCCACCTGAAAAGCATAGGCAAAATAGAGCGTGTGGTCGCTAATCTCGCCCGTGCGACTGCTCACAAAACTGGGCGCCACCGACAAGAACGGACGCAAAATGGGGCGGAAAGACATTTTGTCCTTAATAGACCATATCGTACTATCGTCTGACGATGCAACGGTGTCGGCTCGGAGCGTTCGCTGTGGCACGGCAAAGCGATAGCCAATGTCGGCCTGCAAAAGGTTGAGACCATGATTAGGCCGATAGATATTGCCGTTGGACGAATGGACTATGCGAAAATCGGCAAAGAGCGCAGACCCGTCACGCAGAGGGACATCGTATATCACGCCAGCCGAAAGCAGGCAGTTAAGATATGAACCAATAAAGCCATTCTCATCTATATGGCTGCGACGGTAAGGATTAGTATAAAGCGAAAGGCCGTAGATAAGGCTATACGAGAGATTGCGCCAGATGGGGCCCTGCGTGGCTGCCGCCAGTTCTATGCGGTCGCCAACGAGGCCGTCGTATAGGTGATTATAGGAAGCATGTATGCCCATCAGAGGCTGCGACCAATAGCGTGTCCAATAGCAGTTGTCGTCCTGCTGCCACAAAGCCTGCACCGCAATGCCCGCCTCGGGCGTGAAACCCTCGTAGCGCGAGCCATTGATAGGAATCACTTTGCCACCCGCCAGCGACACGGCATAGTGCGACGGCTGTGCCGCAGCAACGACCGCCACCATTAGTAGCAGAATGAAAACAACATATCTATACACTACCCCCTTCACGGCAAACGCACCTCGCCTTTGAAATTAAACGCCACAGGACCAGTAAGCCACACATTGCGATAACGCTCGTCGTCAACATCAAAATCAACACGGAAATCACCGCCACGGGTTTTCAGTCGTCGGTTGCCACTCACTATGGCGCAAGCCGTAACACCTGTGCCACAAGCCCATGTCTCGTCCTCCACGCCACGCTCGTAGGTGCGCACCATCAGAGTGCCGTCGGGCAGGTCCTCAATGAAATCGACATTGGTACCCGCTGGGAATAGGTCGGCATTGTAACGTATGCGACGGCCTTCGCCAACAACGTCGTAATTTTCCAAATCCTCGACACTCTGCACATAGTGGGGCGAACCTGTATCGACAAACCATCCGTCGATGCAGCGGCGCACCTCTCTGCGCACCACGTCGCGCATCTGAAGGCGCACAAGCCCCATGTCGGCCTGGTCGTTCCACACCATTATCTCTGCCTCGTGCGGACCGTCGGGACCCACGAAACGCATATGCTGACGACCTGTGGCAGCGTCTTTGCGCCCCAAACCCAACATATAGGCAAAAACGGCAATACAGCGGCCGCCATTGCCACACATCGAGGCCAGACGCCCATCGCTATTGTAATAGCGCATTTCAAAGTCATAGCCATCTGCGGCTGTGTGGAGGGTCATCAATCCGTCGGCGCCGATGCCAAAACGGCGATGGCACAGATGCGCCACCTGCTTTTCGGTGAGTTCAATATTAGTATTGCGGGCATCGATAAGAACAAAATCGTTGCCAGCACCGTCAAATTTAGAAAAGGATATGTAAGACATGAGTTTTCGGAGGTTCGTGCAATCAGGTTATCGCCACTACATATCTATATCGGGCAACAGTTTGCGCAGTTCGTGCAGTTGTGGATTTTCGTCGGACATCACCTGGTATTTATCTGTGGCAGAATAGACCAAGACTTTCTGTTCCTCATACTCCACCTCCACGCGACTGTTGAGGTCGGGCATACCGCTGGCCTTGCGCATCCATTCAAGCAGTTCCACCATATATGGCCGCAGTTCCACGCCAAGATAGGCATTCTTGGTATGGATAATTATCATGTCGCCATCTATTTGCGGACGTGCCTCGCGCAATCCGTTCAATATACGTTCCGGCAGCGAGGTTTTGACCTCTATCAAACGCTGCCAATAGAGCGATATGGTATCGTTGGTGAGCGGCTGCTCCATTCGCGTCGATGCCTCATTGCTTTGACGCTGTTCCAAATCCTGCACCATGGATTTGATAGATATAGTGCCTAACTTGTCGGCAATGCTTCCAATGCCCGACAAGCGCTTAACCGGAGCAACCGGTGCAGGTTCCGACTGTGGCTCTGACTCGGCGGAAACCGAAACCGGTGCTGCGGCTGGCTGAGAGGCTGGTATTGATTGTGGAGCAGGTGTCGGCTGAGGAGCAGGGGCTAGTCGGGGAGCGGGGGCCGCAGTTGCATTTGTCGGCATTGTCGGAGCAGGGGCCGACTGGGCGGCACTGCTTTCAGCAACCACGGCATCGCCTGGGCTTGGTGGTCGATTGGTGGTTATATGTTCCGCATGAGGCGACCTTGCTATCTAACCTGCGGCAAGTTTCATCAACGCCACCTCGACAAAGAGGCGCTTGTTGCCAGCATCGCGATAGCGATATTCGGCATCTGACGACATATTGAGATACCACAACAATGCTGGCAGACCGCAGGCTGCAGCCTGTGCGGCATAGCGTGCGAACTGCTCGTCAGAAACATCAAGCAGTTTTCTCATGCTCGGGTCGAGGGCAACGATAAGGTTGCGGAAATGCTCGGTAAGACCTGTGATGAAATGCTGTCCGTTGAAACCGCGCCTCACGATGTCCTCGTATTGCAGCATGGCGGTGGCAACATCTTTCTTTTGGAACGCATCGACCAGCGAGAAGAAAACCTGGCTGTCAAGCATATTGAGGTTCTCGGCGCAAAGATGCTCGGTGAGGTTGCCACGAGTAAAACTGACCAGTTGGTCGAACGTGGAAAGAGCATCGCGCAAACCGCCTTCGGCCTTGCGAGCCACGAGGCGCAACGCAGCATCCTCGTATGTCACGCCCTCTTGGTCGGCAATAAACTTAAGGTGATTGATGATGTCCTGTTCCTGAATACGTTTGAACTCGAACACCTGGCACCTCGACAGGATGGTAGGAATAATCTTGTGTTTCTCGGTAGTGGCAAGAATGAACTTGGCGTAGGTCGGCGGCTCTTCGAGAGTTTTTAGGAATGCGTTGAAAGCCTGCACGGAGAGCATATGAACCTCATCGATTACATAGACCTTGTACTTGCCCGTTTGCGGAGGAGTATAGACCTGCTCGTTTAGCGCACGGATATCTTCAACACCATTGTGCGAGGCAGCATCGAGTTCAAAATAATTCATCGACACAGACTCATTGAACGAGCGGCACGACTCACATTCGTTGCAAGCCTCCATATCCTCGGTAGGATTGGTGCAGTTGATAGTTTTAGCCAAGATACGCGCGCAGGTGGTCTTACCAACGCCACGAGGGCCGCAAAACAGAAACGCCTGAGCCAGTTTGCCTGTACGGATAGCGTTCTTGAGAGTAGTAGTGATGTGTTCCTGTCCTACAACGCTGGCAAACGTCGATGGGCGATATTTACGAGCCGAAACAACAAAGTTTTCCATCAGAATGTTACATGATTATTAGAAATGCAAAAATACATTTTTTTTAGGAATCACACGTTCTCACTGTTTCAGTTTGGGACAGTTTGTAAAAGCATCCGAACTTATCCGACAATTGCCCCCATTTTCTATCAAGACGCTTTCCAAAGAGGTGCAATCCTTAAACGCCTCTCTCCACACCTCACGAACACTCGCCGGAAGAACTATCGAACGCAGATTCTTGCATCCGCAGAAAGCCTCACGCTTAATATATTCCACCGTGTTGGGGATTGTTATATGTTTTATACCGCTATTGAGAAACATACCATAAGGGATTTCGTCCATTATAGACGGCAACTTGACGGTTTCGAGATTAGGAGTGTTTCTAAAGACTTTGCTTCCGCCAATATTGCAATCATCAGGAATCTCTATTGACTTCAATGCCGTACAACCTGCAAAAGCATTACTACTTATATATTTCACACCTTTTTCTATACGTACCGATGTTATCTTGTCGCAATCGGCAAATGCGTTAGGCTGTATCTTTGTTACTCGATAGACGCTGTCGCCATCTTTTATTGTTGCCGGTATCACGATGTCTCCTTCTGGCTCTTTAGGCCAATACCGTGGCGACACAATAAAAGCCTCAATCCTTGTCCCTTTCCGAAACACATAATAGTACAACGTCTGCCCCGATGATGTAAATGGATATTTCCCCTCGTTTCCACCATAAATAACGATATTTGTATCGGTTAGGAATTTTGATTTCTTTTTGTTTTTAGACACACTCGAAACCTCCTTGGAGGAAGTTGCGGATTTAGTGTCATCTATGATTGTTCGGGGTATATACTGCGTGTATTTTTGCTTATCATCAGAGGAAGGAGTGACCTTCGACGGACTTTGGTCAGCCGTCCTTTTTTCCTCAGTTTTCGAGGGTTCTGCGTTTTTCTTGTCTTTTACTGTACCGCCTTCGCTCTGAGATACTTCATCAATAGAGTCAATCGGGGATGGATTTTTCTGTTCTTCCTTTGCCTCTTGGTTTAATACTATCACCATGCCGACAATCATTACAGCCAAAGCCGCCATCACCACCCACGGCCACAATCTTTTCTTATCAAGCAGCCGTTCCAACTCCTCCACAGTCTGCGGACGTCGTTTCGGGTTCTTACGCATGGCATGACGTTCAGCAAAGAGAAACTCTCTCGGCATCAACCTATGCATTATCAGACCGATAGAATAAATATCCGACACAGCACTCGTTGTCCCGCCCACCTTTTGTTCTGGCGAAGCCCACGAGATAGTGCCCGTAGGCTGTTTGAACGAGGCATACTGAGGTCCGTCGGAAAGTCCGAAGTCTATCAACTTCACCACGTTGCCGTCGGTAGTAACCAGGATATTGGACGGCTTTAGGTCGCAATGACACACCTGATGATTGTGCAGGTGGCCAACGGCCGACAGTAACTGCCGCACAACCTCGCGGCGCTGCTTGTGTCCCTTATGCAGCTGCGCCCAACGGTCAAGCGTGTCGCCCTCCACATACTCCATCACGATGCAACGCCCCACCACAGGGTCGTCCTCCATGCTCTGCACATTCACGATGTTGGGGTGACTGAGGCTCACGCCAATGCAATACTCCTTGTAGAGCCACTCCAACATCGCCGGATTGCGATGCTTGGGCTGCAAGCCCTTCAAAACATAGTAACGACCATAGCGCCGCGCCTTATAAAGCACATGGCACTCGCGTTCGGCAATAGCCTGGTAATCCGAAAAATATGGCGTCGTAACATTATACGAACCCTCCACCGCCCCCGAAGGGCTGCCGCTCTGGTCTATCTCTGACATGTCAAGTAAAAATCAGTCATGAAAAACGCCACAAAAGTACACAAAAAAATAACAACACAACATTTCAGCATACACAGGGCATAGTCCTATATCCATCAATAACACACGACACAATATAGATGTTTTTTTTAAGACATTTAAGTCTCACGGACACCTTATTCAAACTTTTCATATTGTTAATCCACATTTGCAAACATCAACTTTATTTGTTCCCCATTAGACTTAACGTCACAAAAAGGCATCTGTGTATTAACACATTATAAAATGGGTTGAAGTGGATTTGGTCATCAATCGAAAAAGAACGTTTTTTGCAGTGCATTTATCGATAAATCATATTTCTAATTCAAATCAAACCAAAAACGAACACAATGAAAACAAAAATTATCACCTTAGCCTTGTTCGCCTTCATAGGTATGTTTGTTTTTACCTCTTGCGGCGGCAGTGATGCCTACAAAAAAGTGGACAAAGCATTAGACAACGCAGAGAAAAACATAAAAAACGCAAAATCCTGCGACGACCTTACCTCGGTATTTGACGTCGCAGACGTATTAGACATGTCTGACAACTTCAAAAATATGACGCCTGAGGAAATTCAGAAAATATCCAAACGTCAAACGGAACTTGAGAAACTTGTCGAAGAAAAAGAGAAAAAACTTTGCAAGGATAATGACTAAACAAAGAATTATCAAACCTGCGAAAAGCAAAATACCAAACAATAACAAAAATTAGATTATGAAAACCAACAACATTTTCCTAATTGCTGTGGCAACAATGCTTTCCCTCTTCATATTCACAGCATGTGGAGAGAAAAAGAAAGACAAAATCACAATGACACCGATTACCACGGAAGTGAGTGGCGCATTGTCCAAGTGCTACGAGGTTGTTGATGAGGAATGCATCGTAAAACTTGATGGGAATGAACTATTCCCGGTATGGCGCATCAAACTTCTCCGAACCGACGCACCTCTTCCCTTCGAGGCAGGCATCGATATTGAGCCCTACGGCACATTCTATACTGATGGAAGAAGTTACTATCATGCTGGATTCGGCATTGAGATTGTCGATGAAGAAGATTACACTATTACTGAAAGCAAAGCCACAACCGGTGGTACGGGAGGAGTATATAGTTCAGACGATGTCAAAGAAATCCTGAAACTTAAACCTGGCGAGGTCGGAACTATTCGATGGTCGGTCAAAAACGAAAAAGAATCCACATCTGCCCTTAAATTCCGAATTTCTTCCGCCTATGATTTGGTTAAAGGTGATGGTAACACATCTTCCGAATCCTCATCCTCTTATTCTTCCGATGACGATGACGACCTCGATCTCGACGACTTAGATGATGCTATTGAGGCCAGCAAAAAAGCCATGAAGGCTGCAAGCAAGGCTGCTAAAGCCACCAATAACAAAGATGTGAAAGAGGCCATGGACGCCTACAACGACGCCCTCGACGCATATTCCAACATGCTAAAATAACGCTAATGCCTAACAGACACAAGGTTTATAATTTATAAAAAAGTCTCAACGCCTCGGCAGACACGCCACAATCGTTTTGCCGAGGTACGAGAGACAAACAAAAACAGTCAAACAATCAATAAAAAACATAAAATCATGACAGAACAAATTACAAAACAGAACGCTCCCAACGCTGTTGCCAGTATGGTACTGGGTATCTCATCCTTAGTTTTCGGATGCTTTTTCGTCGGACTCGTCCTCGGCATCATCGGCCTCATCCTTGGCAACAAGGCACAAGCCGCCTACAACGCCAACCCGAGCCTCTACACTGGCGAAGGTATGATTAAGGCTGGCCGTATCACCTCTATCATCGGTATAGTTTTGGGCGCAGTAGCCATCATTTGGAGCCTCATAGCCCTTGCCATTGGCGGCGCTGGTGCTTTCGCTCTCTGGGAAATGATGGGTTTGGATTTATAATCTTTATTTTCAAATCTACAACAAATAAGGGCTGGCAGCCGCCAGCCCTTATTCATAAAATCATTAAACAACGATGAAACATAGAATATTATTTCTTGCCCTAACACTGTGCGCAGTCTGTGCTACAGCCCAAACGAAGAAAATACAAACAGAAACCATTTCTCGCGACATTCTAAACAACGATTGCAAAGAAACCACATCGTTTTACTATGACGATAACGATAACAAGACTTTACACGGCAAATACACGCTTCGCTGTAACACCCAGTGGGCCGATGGTGGGGATAGTTACAAATTCATAACGAACGAAGATGCCAACTATACCGACGGATTGCTCAACGGCACTTACACCTACAATCACACTTTAGAAAAAAAACAACAAGCAACACTTAGATACACAACCCCTCCATATTATAGAAAAGCCACCGGTATCGACAAAGCCAATAACAAAGCCTCTGGCTCTTACAAAATGGGAAAAGCCGATGGGAAATGGACTATTTCTTACATGACAAAATCATTGCTGAACAACGAAGTCACCAATGACAAAAAAGGCAACATTAGCCTTCAAATGGATAACGGACGATTGGCTGGCGTCAACTTCTCCAACGGCGAAAAATACACCATTAACTACTACATCGACACAACCGACGAAGACACTTTAAGCCTTGTATCTGGCAGATGTGGCAAATACACGATACACAACGGACTAATTGTTAGTCATTTCATCAGGCTAAATAACGACGTTTCTCCCATTGATGATGCCGACCTCTCTTCCGAAATAAAAACATTTGTCAACCCACTTGACCATTTCTATCCTCTATTGGAAAAAGGGTTCCGTATTGCCCAAGTCAAAGACTACATGAAGGACGATGCAGATGATTTTCTTAATACTGGTTTCCTACAAGGTTACTTTTACGCATTAGGTGACAAGGCTTACAAAATGTATCAACAAGCAAACTTTTTCTCAACCACCTACTATATTCTCCATCGCATTAAATTGCTCTCACTGGAAGAAGGTAAAAAAATCGTGGACCAACTGATAGAAAACAAATATTACAACCGCCTTGAAACCATAACCGATTATCATCGCAACCCTCTTGACTACAACTACACAGAATATTTCAGTGCTGCCACTATCGAACAATTGGAACCTTATATTGACGAACGTATGAGCGTGATAAGGCAAGAGGAAGAACGTCGCATCGCCGAAGAAAAGCGAAAAGAAGAGGAGCGCATTGCTGAAGAAAAACGAAAAGAAGAGGAGCGACTGGCTGAAATCAAGCGTAAAGAGGAAGAAACGAAAAAAGCCAAACAACGTTACGAACTTTATGTTGCAAAGAAAGATTCCGTAAAAGCATTTAACGCAGCCTATTGCCCTCTCCTATTCAGCAATTACAGAAGCACAACATACATTCCCAATGAGGGACTCATACCTTTGTTAGAGAAACTGAAGTCGGGCAAAACCTATGCAAACATTGCCATCGCCGAACTAAAAGCATTTGACATTATCAATAAATATCAAACAGAAGGTTTTGTAACCGACAATGATATCGTCTCTCTTAACAAATTGCTATTGTTCTACAGACTGTTTGGCGAATGTTGCTACAAGACTATAAAAAAAGACGCCATCGAAACCAACGTAGAAAACATTAAAAACAAATGCATCAAACCGACAAAGGATGTATATGATGCGTACAAGGGAATCTACTCCGAATTAAACTTCACAAAATTGTTTTCTTCTTTAGGCCAATTATCTTCTTACGCGAAAAAACTAGACGAGCATATTGTTTTGCAAAATCAATGCCTCAAATTCATCGGAGTACGCAACGAAATGGCAAAATACGACGAGGCAATACTTGACAGCAAAGCCAAATATATCAAAAAACTCTATAGCGCATACTACGAGGCTGCCGACAAAGCATGGAGTGCAAATGTCAGTATTGACAAACTAACCCCCATCCTCGAAACACAGAAAAAAGTGCTATCCATAGTGCAACGCAGCGACATTAAGGACTTCGACTCCAAAGTCAAAAAGGCTAAGACTGCCACCCTCGAAGAAGTTATGAGCCTATCAGAATAGACATTCCCTTCAAATAAATGAAGATTATTTCTCTCATCACGGCAACAGAATGGCTTTCGGCTCATCTGTTGCCGTGTTTTTACAAACAAGTGCTTGGCGTCAGTTGTCCCATGTGCGGATGCCAGCGCGGATTCTTGCTCCTTTTGCAAGGCGATGCATCGGCTGCCGTGGTTCAGTTTCCGCCTCTGGTGGCATGGGGAGTATCGGTCATCGCGGCATTGGTGCTATTGTCTGTGCGGAAACTATCACGACGCGCAATACAAATCTTGTTGCTTGCTAACCTTTTCATTCTGCTTTGCAACGGAGTCTATCAAAACTGCCGATAAATATGGCCTATCCATTAATGCGAAACGCCGTGTATTTCAATGCAAAACAACCAATCATTTGAACATCACCGCAAACGGGGCGAAGTGGATTTCGTGGGGCGGTGATTTTTACTTACTTTTGCATCATGGAAAACGAACAACATTTAGAAGCACTCAAACGCCTACTATGCGAGGCTGCGGGTTGCGAATCAACACATTCTTCCGATTTCATAGTGATGATGGCTTATGTGCGCAATCGCACGAAACAAGCCATTGGCGTTAACACCCTCAAACGGTTCTACAACTACGGCGGCGAATCGGCAGTGCCACGCAGCGAGACGCTAAACGTCCTTGCCCAAAGTCTTGGCTACCGCAACTACACAGACTTCTGCGAGCACCATCAGACTGATGGCGACGCACAATCAAGCGATGTGGTGTTAGGCACGCACATAGCCACCAAAGACCTGCGGCTCGGCCAGAATGTACGCCTACGATGGAATCCCGGACGCGAATGTCTGATAGAATATCTCGGCAACGACACTTTCCGCGTTGTAGAGAGCCAGCAGACCAAACTCGCCGCAGGAGATACCTTCCAAGCCTCCTTTTTCGCCCTCGGCCACACCGCCCTACTCGCCAACCTCATCCACGGCGACTCATCTTTCCCCCTCTACGAGATTGGCAAAAAAGGAGGACTAACCCTCGTAGAAATCGCCAGCGAATAAAAAGCAAGGCAACCCTACATTCCGTATAGACCACAAAAATAATCTGGACGTCTCCGAATAGGAAACGTCCAGATTATTTTACATTATGGCTGTGAGCGATGTCGTAGGTTTTTCGCTCAATGTCACTGGTGGCAGCGTTTTACTTGTTGTAGAACACGAACTCGCCGTCGAGGGCATCTACTATTATGTTGCTACCGGTGTTTATCGTGCCTTCGAGTATCTGGCGGGAGAGTTCGTTGAGAATCTGTCGCTGGATGACACGTTTCACGGGACGGGCACCCATGGCGGCATCGTAGCCCAACTGCGCCAAGAGGTTGATGGCCTCGTCGGTGGCGTCGATAAGCACCTCGTTCTTTTCGAGCATCTTGGACACCGAGCGGAGTTGTATGCGCACCACATCCTTTATCTGTGCCTGCGTCAGCGGGCGGAACATGATGATTTCGTCAATACGGTTCAGAAACTCTGGGCGTATGCGCTGGCGCAACATATCCATCACTTCGCGCTTGGCCTCCTCCACCTCGTAGTCGCTAATCTCCTGACCCGGGAACGCCTGCTGGAAACGCTGGTTGATGATGTCGCTGCCCATGTTGGAGGTCATGATGATGATGGTGTTCTTGAAGTCGGCGGTACGGCCCTTGTTGTCGGTCAAACGTCCGTCTTCCAGCACCTGCAGCAAGATGTTGAACACATCGGGGTGAGCCTTCTCTATCTCGTCGAATAGCACGATGCTGTAGGGTTTGCGGCGCACAGCCTCGGTCAGTTGGCCACTCTCGTCGTAGCCCACATATCCCGGAGGCGCTCCTATCAGACGGCTGACGCTGTGGCGCTCCTGGTACTCGCTCATATCGATACGCACCATCATGTTCTCGTCGTCGAACAGCACCTCGGCCAAAGCCTTGGCAAGTTCGGTCTTGCCCACACCCGTGGTGCCGAGGAATATGAAACTGCCTATGGGGCGACGGCCGTCGCTCAAACCTGTACGGCTGCGACGGATGGCGTTGGAAATGGTGCTTATGGCCTCGTCCTGTCCCACCACACGCTTGTGCAGTTCATCCTCAAGGTGCAGCAGACGCTCGCGCTCGCTCTGCATCATACGCGTGACGGGTATGCCCGTCCAGCGGCTGACCACCTCGGCAATCTGCTCGGAGTCCACCTCCTCGTTTATCATGGCGTTGTCGGCCTGCATCTCCTGCAGTTGTTTTTTCAGTTCCACCACATGAGCCTCGGCCTCCTTTATGCGCCCGTAGCGCAGTTCTGCCACCTTGCCGTAGTCGCCAGCACGCTCGGCCTGCTCGGCCTCGAACTTGAAGTTCTCGATGTTTTTCACCTCCTGCTGTATGCTCTCGACTATGGTTTTCTCGTTCTGCCAACGGGCTTTCATCTGGTTGCGCTGCTCGCCAAGTTCTGCCAACTCTCTATTGAGGTGGTGCATCTTGTCCTGTTCTGGCGATACCGTACCTTCGGAGGCAGGCTGCGACTTGATTTCGCGGCTTATGGCCTCGCGTTCAATCTCCAACTGACGGATGCGGCGTTCCAACTCGTCGAGTTCCTCTGGCACCGAATCTATCTCCATACGCAGACGTGCGGCAGCCTCGTCGATGAGGTCGATAGCCTTGTCGGGCAGGAATCGGTCGCTGATATAACGGTTAGAGAGTTCGGCAGCGGCAATGATTGCCTCGTCCTTGATACGCACCTTGTGGTGCACCTCGTAGCGTTCCTTCAGTCCACGCAGAATGGATATGGTGTCGGGCACTGTGGGTTCGTCTATCAGCACACTCTGGAAACGGCGTTCCAGAGCCTTGTCTTTCTCAAAATACTTTTGGTATTCCGCCAGCGTGGTGGCACCGATGGCACGCAGTTCGCCACGTGCAAGGGCAGGTTTCAGAATGTTGGCGGCATCCATAGCGCCCTCACCACCACCAGCACCTACAAGGGTGTGAATCTCGTCGATGAAGAGAATTATCTCGCCATCGCTCTCGTTCACCTCGCGGATAACGCTTTTCAGACGTTCCTCAAACTCGCCTTTGTACTTGGCGCCAGCAATCAAGGCACCCATATCGAGCGAGAAGATAGTCTTGTTCTTGAGGTTTTCCGGCACGTCGCCACTCACTATGCGGTGCGCCAAACCTTCGGCAATGGCCGTCTTGCCAACGCCCGGCTCGCCAATAAGGATAGGGTTGTTCTTGGTGCGGCGGCTGAGGATTTGCAGCACACGGCGAATCTCCTCGTCGCGACCAATGACGGGGTCCAGTTTGCCCGTCTGAGCCAACTGATTGAGGTTGCGAGCATACTTGCCAAGAGCGTTATAGGTGTCCTCGGCGGTCTGGCTGCTCACCTTGCTGCCTTTGCGAAGGTCGGCCATGGCGGCCAGCAGACCTTTTTTGTTCACACCAGCATCCTTGAGCAGTTGCGCCACCTTGTCGCGACCCTCTACGAGACCGATAAGGATATGCTCGACCGAGACAAACTC
>ONLQ01000036.1 GCA_900318665.1 uncultured Bacteroidales bacterium
GAGATTGTGGTAAACCATGTCAGCGGACGTCTGAAAGTTGCGCCAGAACACACGTCGTCCAGCGTGTTGAAGTTGATGAGGAAACCAGACTTCTCGCTCTTCAAGACTGTGAAAGGGCGTTTCGACGAGATTTGCCGAAAGGCTGGACTGAAATACCAACTGATCCCCTATTTCATCAGTTCACACCCCGGATGCAGGCTGCAAGACATGGCAGACCTCGCCGTAGAAATGCGACAACTGGGCTACCGCTTGGAACAAATACAAGATTTCACGCCGACACCCATGACGCTGAGCACCGAGATGTACTACACAGGCATCAATCCGGAGACCATGGAGCCAGTGTATGTGGCACGACATCCCAATGAGAAGAATGAGCAACGCCAGATGTTTTTCTTCTACAAAAGCGATTGCGCCGACGCGATACGCAAAGCCCTACACAACGCACACCTCGACAGATATATCCCCAAAGTGCTGGGAGACAATCCCCACCTTCCCAACAACTTCAAGCCCGCCAAAGACAAATCAAAACCTAAACGGAGACAGTAATCTTATCGGGACATTAAGAAGGATTAAAGAGAAATAAGCCTCCCGAAAAAACAAGGCCATCATTATAATCCATCACAATATCCCCGCTAAAATTTTCCACCAATATTTGTCGTCCTACGGATACTGATATTGGAGTGGCAATCACTCTCCTATTAGGAATACTGTGTTGCGCTTATGGATATTGGGGGGATTTGTGCGCCAATGACGAGCGGGCTTTGTTACAATATACTGCGTGGGAAGCGTTAGGTCGGCAGCCACACAGATTTGGGTGTCGGGCCGTAGGGTTTCGGCGAGAGTGGCAAGCATCTGATTGTTGCGATAGGGCGCCTCGATGAATATCTGTGTCTGATGCTCTTTGTGGACCTTAGCCTCGAAATTCTTGATTGCGACTATGCGGTCGTGACGGTCGATTGGCAGATAGCCATTGAAAGCGAAATTCTGTCCGTTAAAACCCGACGCCATCAAAGCAAGCATCAACGAGGAGGGCCCAACGAGAGGTATGATTTCTATATTCTTCCGCTGCGCCATAGCCGTTATTAGACGGCCTGGGTCGGCAACACACGGCAAGCCCGCTTCGGAAAGCAACCCCACATCCTCGCCACGAGAGATGGCATCAAGATAGGTGTCAATGTCTTTCTGCGAAGTATGTTCGTTGAGAAGATAAAAAGTCGTGTCATCGATGCTGTGCGGATAGCCGGCATGTTTCAAGAAACGACGCGCAGTGCGCAACTCCTCGACAATGAAGGTGTGGCATCCATAAAGGAGTTCGCTATTGTACGACGGAAGGGAATGCGACAGGTCGTCGCAACCAATATGGACAGGGAAAAGTATAAGGCGGCCTTGCATTGGGAACAAGAGTATTGGTGTTTGTTGTTTTTGAGGTCAGACCGTTCAGACTTGTTAGACACGCCGAACAAAACCGACTCGTTTTGCAAAATTACAAAAAATGTTCTATTAAATGATTATTTTTTTGTATTTTTGCAGTTTGAAGAACAAAAACAATTAATTATCACAAATCAATAAAATACTATGAACAAATTTGATCCCGCAACCGCTATTCAGCGCATTGATGGCCGCGATGCCAACCGTGGTGTGAACCCCGCAATCTGCGACAGCGCAACCTTCACATTCCCCGAGGCACATCTTATGACCGACACTTTCCACGGTGAGACCGAGGGTTACTTCCTCTACAGCCGTCACTGGAATCCCTCCAACCTCGCTCTCTGCCAGCGCCTTGCCGCTATGGAAGGCACCGAGGCTGCTTGGGTGACCGGTTCTGGTCTGGCCGCCATCACCAGCGCTCTGCTCCACGAAGTCTGCGCCGGCGACCACATCATAGCCTCCATGACCACCTACGGTGGCACCTTCGCCTTTATGGCCAACTACCTGAAGAAGTTCAACGTCACCGCCAGTTTCGTCAACTTCCAGGACCTCGAGGCTGTGAAGAAAGAGGTTGCTAAATATCCCAAGACCAAGGTTCTCTATACCGAGACCATGAACAACCCCCTGCTCCGCATTGCCAACGTCCCCGAACTGGCAAAGATTGCCCACAGCATCAACGCCAAACTGATTGTTGACAACACCTTCACCCCGATGATTTTCAGTCCTTGCAGACTGGGTGCCGACGTCACGGTTTATTCCATGACCAAATACATCAACGGTACCAACGACTGCGTGGCTGGTGCCATCTGCGGTAGCGCCGAATATATTGGCAGCCTCATCGATGTGAACAACGGTACCTGCATGCTCCTCGGCCCCGTGTTGGATCCTATGCGTAGCGCCTCCATCAACAAGAACCTGCACACCCTTCACATCCGCATGAAGAAACACAGCGAGAACGCTATGTATCTTGCAAAACGTTTCAAAGAGGTTGGTTTCAAATACAACTATCCCGGACTGCCCGAGCATCCTGACTACGAACTCTTCTGCTCGATGATGAACGAAGGCTTCGGCTTCGGCGGTATGATTTCTATCGACATGGGTACTGCAGCAGCAGCCAGCAAGATTATGGAAATCATGCAAAAGAAGGGCGTTGGCTACCTCGCCGTCTCTCTGGGCTACTTCAAGACCCTCTTCTCCAACTCTGGCAAATCTACCTCAAGCGAGGTTCCCGAGGATATCCAGAAAGAGATGGGCATGAGCGAAGGTCTTATCCGCTTCTCGATGGGTCTGGACAACGACATCGAGGCCACCTTCCAACTCATCAAACAGAGCGTCGAAGAAAGCAAGAAATAATTTTTCTTTCAACGCATATTAGAGAGAGCCGCCACTTGGCGGCTCTCTCTTTTTTACTCGCCAAATGAGACGTTTTATTTGAAACGATAATCATCTCTCAGCATACTAAAAGGCATTTCTTACGCTCTATCCTATTAATAATCTTTTTAATGGCAAAAAGATTGAAAAAATATTTTGTCATATCACAAAAAGTTTGTACCTTTGCACCCGTTTTCAAGCAAACATGATCTGTTAGCTCAGTTGGTTTAGAGCGCTTGCTTGACAGGCAAGAGGTCAACAGTTCAAATCTGTTACAGATCACCAAGAGGCAAAAGGATGCGCCTCATAGCAAAAAAGCAAGATCCTTTAGCTCAGTTGGTTTAGAGCGCTTGCTTCACACGCAAGAGGTCGACAGTTCAAATCTGCCAAGGATCACAAGAACTAAGAAACAGAAGTCTTTGACTTCTGTTTCTTTTATTGCATTATGCCCCCAATAGGTTCACTGGGTTGCTTTAGTTTGACTTATATTTGGCAATGATTTCAAGGATTTCCCGTCCGTATTGCTCCACTTTTTTCTTTCCCATGCCAGGCACATTCAGCAGTTCGCGAGGCGTTGAGGGCATACTGCTGGCTATGGCGAGCAACACCTTCTGATGCAGCACCACAAAGGCCGGACGCTCCATCTCGTCGGCCCGCTGTTTGCGCCAGCGCGAAAGCATCGCTATAAGCGCTGAATTAGGCTCTTCTGAATAGACATGAACCGATGTGGCACGAGCCTCTTGTTTCGGCTTGTTTGCCACCTCCACCGAGGCCTCTATGCGAGCATGATTATAAGAGTCCACACTAAAACCATTGTCGATGGCACTTTGCAGGCAGTGTTTCTTCTCTGTCATTTGTTCCTGCAGTTTCTGCTTCAATTCTGCCACATCTTTCCGCGTCTCTTTGTTGTCTATCTCCACATCGAGAATAGGCTCCAACTCTGCCTCAATTTCCAGCAACTGCTTCTTGTAGTATTCTGCCCCTTGCGATATGCGCTGCTGAACAGACTGGCTGTCGGTGGCGTTGGCTGCGGAGAGGTTCATCAGTTGGTTGCGGAAACGCGCCGTAACGTTGTCCAGGTTGGACAACGCCAATTGCATATCGACAAGGGTCTGCATCTGCTTGGGATAGGTTGTGCGGAGGCTGCCGCCAAAGAGACGCGACAACTGCTCCACATTGTGCTCTATGCCGCTGACGTCAAAGAGCTCAAAAACCATGTCGTAGAAACACCGTGCTTCGTATTGCGGCAAGGCATCACGCACCTCTTGTTCCGACGGACGCGAGCGGTCGAACGAGAGGATGTCGAGGCTTGCAATGGCACCTGCCGACGAGATTGGCCTCGACAGTACAAGTCCTTCAAGACTGCGGCAACGGCTCAACGCCACATACACCTGCCCGAACGAAAAAGCATCTGCCGCATCAATAATAACGTTGTCAAACGTGAGGCCCTGGGCTTTATGGATAGTGATGGCCCACGCCGGACGTAGTGGGAACTGCTTGAAGGTGCCATCGACAATCTGATTGATTTGTCCGTCGTCTTTGTTCACCTCGAAACGCATATTCTCCCATGTCTCGCGCGAGGCAAGGATGCACTCGCCGTCTTGGTCCGTCACGCTTATTTTGTAGCCGCCGTCCTCGTTGCGGTCCTCCTCTATTGATTCTATCACGCCAATCTTGCCGTTATAGTAGCGGTGCTGGCCCGACGAGTCATTTTTCACAAACATCACCTGCTCGCCCTCTTTGAGTTGCAACGTGCGCTCCACAGGCATACTGCTATCAGGAAAGACACCGTCAACCTCGGCCTCTATCGTAACCGTTCGCGACTTCAATTGCTCCATACGGCTGCCGTTTATGCTGTCGGCCTGACGGTTGTGGGTGGTAAGACGGATATAGTCGTGCTTGCCGTCGCCATCAAAGTCTGGGATATATCGCGCGTTAAGCGCGTCGAGGGTATGCTGGTCGAAATTGTTGTCTCTGATATTGTTAAGCAGGTTCACAAAGAGTTGGTCCTGCTGGCGATAGATGGTCGAAAGTTGTATAGTGATATACTCCGTTTTCTGCAACGCCTTGCTATTGAAGAAAAACGGCGACGGATAGACCTGCTCCATATACGGGCGTTCGTCGTCAGTCACCACTGGCGGCAACTGACGCAGGTCGCCAATCATTAGCAACTGCACTCCGCCAAAAGGACGATGGCTGCGACGATAGTGGCGCAACGAATTGTCGATGGCATCGAGCAGGTCGGCGCGCACCATGCTGATTTCGTCTATTATGAGCAAATCAATAGACCGCAGCACGTTAATCTTATTCTGACGCATACGGTGGCGCTGTTCCGGCATCTGGTATTCCGTCACGAGTTCCTTTACGTCGGGCAGATAGGGGCAAAACGGCAGTTGAAACTGCGAATGGATAGTAACGCCGCCAGCGTTGATAGCCGCCACGCCAGTAGGCGCAACAACAACATGACGCTTGTCTATCGTCTCTACAATATGACGCAGAAAGGTGGTTTTCCCAGTGCCAGCCTTACCCGTCAGGAAGATAGAGACGTTGGTGTTGCGAAGATACTGCTCGGCAAGTTCAAGTTGCGGATTAGAGAGCATGGGGCTTGTAGGCGAAAGGTCTTTAATGGCAGCAAAAGCAGGAAATACCTACCTATAATTAAGAGATAGGCACTCTGCGGTCGAGGCCGAAACTCATTGGCGACACCTTGATAAGCGGCGCAAACTGCAACCGTTTCCACTCGTTTAGGCGCACCTTTTTCAGCACCGAAGCGACAACCTCTTCGTCATAGCCCTCGGCAACAATCTCGTCAAGGCTCATCTGCTCCTCTATGTGCATATTCAGCACGGCGTCAAGCAGTTCGTAGTCGGGCAGCGAGTCGGAGTCCTTCTGATTGGGGCGTAGTTCGGCCGACGGGGCTTTGTGAATGGTGTTATAGGGTATTATCTCGCGGTCGCGATTAATGTAGTCGCAGAGTTGATAGACCTCGGTTTTGTAGAGGTCGGCAATAGGCCCTATTGCGCCACAACTGTCACCATAGAGCGTGCCGTAACCCATAGCGGCCTCCGACTTGTTGGTGGTGTTGAGCGCTATGGCGCCAAACTTGTTGGCATAACTCATCACTATCATACCGCGTATGCGCGCCTGCATATTCTCTTCCGTAACGTCCTCTGGGCGGTCGGCAAAGACTGGCTGCATAGTCTGACGGAGTGTGTCGAAAAGCGGCTTAATCGGCACAATGTCGTATGCCACGCCAAGGTTTTCGGCAAGTTGCTGCGCGTCGGACACAGAGTGGTCGGTGCTGTACTGCGACGGCATGAGGAGACCATGCACGTTTTCGGCGCCTATAGCCTCAACGGCGAGAGCGCACACCAGAGCGGAATCGACACCTCCCGACAAGCCGAGGACGGCACGAGTGAGCCCGTTCTTACGGAAATAATCGCGCAGTCCCATGACAATGCCCTTATGGACAAGCGCCACGGCTTCGGGTTTCTCGTCTTCGCACGAGGCAAGCAACTGCAAATCAACATTCCCGCTATGCTCCTCGAAATAAGGAAACTGACACAGCACGCTGCCTGCGGCGTTCATTGCCATCGAACCGCCGGCAAAGAGATATTGGCCTTCGCCGCCCACACGATTCACATAGATTAGCGAGGCATTGAGGTTCTCCACTATCTTGTGCATACGGTAGCGTGTGCGATAGGGCTTGTTGTAGTCAAACACATTGCAACCGCAGCACACCACAATGTCGGGCTGCTCGATATGGCCTTTGCTCAACTCTTTCAAGTCCTCATAGAAACCAATGGCTATGGACTGTTCTTGATACTGGATGACCTGAACACCCTCGCCACGCACAAAATATTTCTGCTCGTCGGGTGCAAGATATTTCTTGGTAATGATGCCACGAATGGCATTATTCTGCACAAAGACAATAGCGTTGCACAGACCTTTGTCCTGAATTTGCAGCGGCATGCCGACAAGAAACGCACGATGGTCCGACATCGATATGAGTTGTTGCAAGACCGACTGCGAGCGTTTTTGCAAATCGGTATAGGCTGCTGCGCCAAAAACAGGATAGCCGCACAGCGTGCAGGCCGGGAACACCGTCAGCAAGGCTTCGCTCGACTCCTTGGTGTTCAGTTGTTCGGCAATCCACTTCAGGTTTTCTTCAGGCTGTATGGAACGTATGTCGTGTTGTACAATATGTATTTTCATTGCGATAATGATTTATTCCGAATGATGAGTATTATTCAAAGTTCTTTTTAGGCGGTTTACTCCTGTCCCTCCTCCATTTCGAGGCCCTCAATCTTGCTGCGTATTATGTAGCGGGGCTGGCTGTCGGCAGGCAGTGCGGCATTGGTAATGGAGAGGCGCTCCTCGGGCACTCCCAACTGCTTAAGATGGGACGACAGTATGCGGTTTCGGATTTCAACACGTTTCATATATGTCGAATCGGCATCAGCGGGCACCTGCTGCTCAAACGACAGCGACATCGTCTCGTCCTGTATAGCCATATCGGCAATGCGGTCGATGTTATAGAACTGCTCGGAAGTGAAATCGGGCGTTGCGACATCTATGGGCAGAATCATGCCGCCATTGCCGTCATCCTGCAACCCGTCGGAACTGCCTCGGAAAGGCGATGTGGCAACCTTCACTATCAGATTGCCCAGCGTTTTCCACACCAGTTTCATATAGTTAAACTCCGGCTTGTCGATATTGCCACTGATAGGCACATCGAGTATGATTTTCTCGTCCTTATCCTTCAAGATATAAAGTGCGGCCTTGAGCGGCAGACGCATCTTGGCGTCAACATCTTTGCGACGCTTGTCGATAGTGGCCTTGTAGATGTCCACTTGGTTTTTGCCCTGCAGTTCGCTATTGTTTATGCGGTTGGAACTCACAAAAGAGAATGTTCCGTCCTTGAACGGCTGCCCAAGATAGGCAAGCATATAGGGGTTAAACTCCGTGAGGTGCAGGTTCTTGATACGAATGTCTATGCTTTGGTTCTTCTTCCAGTCGCTAATGTTGCCATGCCAGCGTATCATGGCGTGCGCTCCGCCTGGCAACGATGCACGCAGATTGGCATTGTTGTCGCCCGTCATGCTCATATTGGTCGAGGTGATGTTGATGTTCTTTACGGGGAACACAAAGTCCTCTGGCAATGTGTGGTCAGCATAGGTCACGTTGGAGTTTTTCAGTTCAAACTGCGCCAAGGTGAAATTCATTGGCTTGGCGGGCTCGGCGGCTTTAGGCTCAGCGGCCTTGCTAGCCGTGTCAGCCACTGCGGGCTTGGCGGGTTTCAGCAAGTCGGACATCGTGTTGTGCCCGTCATAGACATGATATTCTGCCGTAAGGCCATCAATCACGAGGTACTGTATATCGTAGCGGTTCTCGCCAAGGTTGACATTGTTGATAAGCAGGCTGAGATTGCCAATGCCTGCCACACTGCGACCGTTGTTGTCTATCACGTCCAAATCCTCCACCGACACGTCGCCCTTTATCGTCATCTGCGATATGACGTCAAGATTGCCCGCTACGTCGGCATGCACGTTTAGGCGTCCGCCCAAATGCTCGATATTAGTCATATCGGTAAGGTAGGGCTGCACCTGTTCGAGCAAGAACTGGTCTAATGCAAGCCGCAGGGTGAAGTCGTTGCTCTCCGGGTCGTAGCCAAGGTCGGCGTTGAGGCTGCCGCCCTCCGAGAGCATCAGCGAGAGTCCGCCATTGGTATTCTGTTTGCCGCCAATGCAGAAGTCGGGCACCAAGAGGTCGAGGTGGTTCAGCCCCCAATGGCTGCCGCGCGGCACATCGGTGTAGGAGAGGTTGCCGTTGCGAAGATGAATCTGATGCAGGTTCACTATCCATTCCGACGGCGTGGTGTCCTTGGGCGTGGAAAGGGTGTCGTCGCTCTTGAAATGGTCGAGCATCGACGTGAAATTGAACGTACTGCCATTCTGCTCTGCATTAAGGTGCAGACCTGCAAGGGTTATATGGTTCACATAAACCTCTTTGGCCATCAACGCCAGCAGACGCAGCGAGACATCGAGAGTGTCGAACCCCGCAAAACTGGTGATCTTGTCTTCCTCGTAGATGTCAAGACCATTTATCGACAGATGACCGCTGAAAAGGTTGAGTCCAACCTTCTCGACGCTCATACGACGACCAACAAGTTCCTCGCCATGGCCGTTAACATACGACTTTGCAATAGGACCTGCCAACAGCGAGACGAGCAGCAGAACCAAAAGGATAAAGCCCACAAGGCTCCCCAGAACGATTAAAGTTATTTTCAACCCTTTTTTCATAGCGTTATGCAAAATGAATGGTGAATTATGTTTTTTGATATTGACAATTCAAGTTTTCTTGCCTACTCCATTTCTTTCATCAACTGCTCGTAGGCGGCATTTATCTCGCGGAACTGACGGGCAGCATTGTCCTGAATGTCTTGGCTCATGTTGGCCACCTTGTCGGGATGGTATTTCATTGCCAAGCGGCGATAGGCTTTCTTCACCTCCTCTTTCGTTGCGCCACGCTCAAGACCAAGAACCTTGTACGGGTCTTTGCCTCGCGAGTCTGGATTGTATGCCCCCTGCGACGACTCTCTGCCCTGGTAGCCTCTGTTGCTGCCCACATGGCGGCTGAATATCGACGCGAAGTCGGACCTGTTGATTCCGAGATACTGCGCTATCCTTACCAGCACATCGCCTTCGGCTTCCACATACTCGCCGTCTGCCATGGCAAGACCGAAAAGGAAATCGACCATGTGGTAGCGTGTGGTGTAGTCGGTATTGATCTTTATCTGCTGACATACGTCATAGATAGGTATGTCCTGCTGGGACACTTCGCGCAGCATGGCAAGCAGTTCCTTGCCACGCTCCTCTCCATAGTTGTGGAGAAGGAACTTTTTCACATAGTTCAGTTCGCTACGGCGCACCACGTTGTCGGCCTTCATGACGGCTGCAATAAGCACCAGCAATGCGACGTTGACATCGTCACGCGTGCCGGTATTGTGATATGGTCCACGACGAGTGGACTGACCGCTGTCAATTCTTATGTTCTCTCTTTTCGACGATATAGCATCGCCTATAAAATAGCCTATAATACCGCCCAGAGGGCCAACCATTGCCCATCCAAGCCCGCCTAAAATCCATTTAAGAATTGCCATAACTTATATACTGATAATTATTTTTTGACTGCCAAAGACATTTATTTCTTACACGACTTGCCAAGTCCCAAATCTTGATAGATGAGCGACTGGATATTGGTGCGTATGTTGAGCAGTGCCAAGCGGTTGGGCGTTGCAGAAGGGTGTACCCTGTTGGATAGAAACACATACACGAGGTCGTATTGCGGGTCGGCCCAAATCATGGTTCCTGTAAATCCCGTGTGGCCAAACGACGACTGCGAGGCCTCTGGCGCCACATGCTGGCTTTCTCCGTGAATCAGCGGCTTGTCAAAGCCAAGGACACGGCGATTTTCAAGCCTTGTATAGTAGCGTGTGTTGAACGTGTCAATAACGTCAGACGACAGCAGACGGTGACCGTTATAGACACCTCCATTGAGCAGCAACTGCATCAGCGCGCCCACCTCGTCGGCATTGGAGAAAAGACCCGCATGACCAGCCACACCGCCAAGGGCATAGGCGTTGGGGTCGTGCACCACACCGTGTATCAAACGGTTGCGGTAGGTCATCTCGTCCTCCGTGGGAGCGACATTGTCGAGGTCGAAACCATGCGACAAGGGCTGGAAACAGGTATGCGTAAGCCTCATAGGCTTGTAGAAATGGCGTTCCACGAACTTGTCGAGCGGCAGACCACTCACCTGCTCCACCACGTCGGCAAGCATTATGAAGCCAAGGTCGCTATAGAGATATTTCTCTTTCTTTTGCAACGGGCTTTCGGCTATCATGCGGCGGATATCGTCGGGCGTTCTTGCCGTGGCCCAGTAATTGTCAAAGGCTTTGAGGCGCGCTATATGGCTCAACGCCTGGCGCAGTGTTATCTGTTCTTTGTTGCTACCCTTCAGATATGGCAGATAATCGGCCAGTTTGTCGTCGAGCGACACGACGCCGTTATCCACCAGTTTCATAACGGCCAGCGTGGTGGCTGTAACCTTGGTTACCGATGCGAGGTCGTACATCGTTGATGGCGACACACGGCACGCCAGCGGGTCGTCGTAAACATACGAGCCGTAGCAGCGGCGATAAATGACCTGTCCGTGACGCATCACCACCATCTGGCAGCCCGGATAGGCATGATGCGAGATGCCCGAAAGAAGCACCGAGTCTATGCGCGGGTCCTGATTGAGTTTTATGCCCTCAAGTATCATCTGGCAGCAGAGCGAGTCGTCGGCATTAGGCGCCGTCAGCATATCGAGGTTCATATTGCTGAGGCCAAGTCTGTATTTTGCCAATAGCACACGGCGACAACTCTGCTCAATGCGCTGAAGCATGGCAGGGTCGTAGAGTGCCGCCTCGCGCAGCGCCAGCATCGTCTCCTCAAGATTGGCGGGCAGCAACAGCACATCGTTGCCGGCTCTCACTGCCTTGACGGCAGCCTCGCCTGGATTAAAATGCCCAGATAGTCCTTTCATTTCCATGCCGTCGGTAAAAGTCAGCCCTTCGAAGCCCATCTCGTCGCGGAGTATCCCACTGACAATGGATTCCGACAACGTGGACGGCAGGTGTTCCTGCTGCTCGAGGGCTGGCACATTGAGATGCGCCACCATCACACCCATCACACCAGCATCTACCAAACCTTTGAAAGGCCGCAGTTCCACGCTGTCAAGATGCTCGCGGCTGTGTGCCACCAGCGGCAAGGTCTTATGGCTGTCGGTCTCGGTGTCGCCATGACCTGGAAAATGTTTTGCCACAGCCATAACGCCAGCACTCTGCAAGCCAAGCATATACTGTATGCCCAGCCGCGTGGTGCGCTCCACGTCGGAACTGAAAGCGCGGGTGCCTATCACGGGGTTGCGCGGATTGGAGTTGACATCTACCACAGGTGCGAAATTGACATGTATGCCCATCTTGCGGCACTGCTGTCCTATGGTGCGCCCCATGTCGTAGGCCAGCGTGTCGGCCTGTACGGGCAAGGTGCCAAAGATGTTCTGTCGCGGAAACGAGAATGCGTCTTTCAGCCTCATGCCAAGGCCCCACTCGGCATCAATACACACCATCAGCGGAATGAATGTATGCCGCTGCAGTTCGCGGGTCTGGCGCAGTTGCTGCTGCGTGGTGCCAGCAAAAAAACACACTCCGCCTACGCGCGTGCGCTGTATCTTGTTGTAAAATTCTTTCTCGGCGGCGGGCTTCATGTTCGACGGAACCCTCACCACTATTAGTTGGGCTATCTTCTGTTCGAGCGTGAGCGTCGCCATAACTGAATCCACCCATTCTTTCTCGCCTCGCGTCTGCTGTGCCACCGACGGAAGAGCCAGTGCCAAGGCTAAAAAAAGAATAACAATGCTTTTTGGTGTGCTTTTAAGAGACATAAGATGTATTGGTATGTGCTATTTCTATTTTGGTATTTTGTTCATTATCTGCCTGTGGATATATTCCACCTGCTGCCGCCGCGGATTGCCCTCGTAGTTCAGCACCACATAGTCGGCCCGCATCATCTTTTCTTCGGCAGGCATCTGGGCCAAAATACGTGGCATCAGTTGTTTCTCGGTAACATTGTCGCGCACTCGCAGCCGCTCTATGCGCTCTCCCATGCCCACATAAACTGCCACCACGTCGTCCATATACTTGTCAAGTCCGTATTCGTAAAGTATGGCGCTTTCCAATAGCACATAAGGGGCTTTCTGCTCCTTACACCACTCGGCAAAAGCGGCCATAACGCGCGGATGCACCAGGGCGTTGAGTTGCTCCATTTTCTCGCGGTCGGCAAACACTATGTCTGCCACGGCATGCCTATCTATCTCGCCGCTCAGACCTATCACCGCAGGCCCCAGTATCTTCTCTACCTGGTTTCGAAAATGGCTGTCGTCGTAACAGGCAGCACCAGCACGGTCGGCAACAAAACACGGTACTCCCAGCCGCTCAAACTCGGCTGCCACAGTGGTCTTGCCACACCCTATGCCTCCTGTCAGTCCCACAAGCCTCATGCTACTCCTATTTGATAATGACAAAACGGACCTCTTCGGGCTCTATCTTCTTGATGCGCACAAAGTCGGGGAACTCCGTGACACGGATTGACAGGCGGTCCGACGACGGTTCGCGACGGTCGTAGTCCACCGAGAGTTCTATCATATCGGTGGCTATATGGTTCTTGTTTGGGTCGGCAACCCACAGCGTGACCTGCGCCTGTTCGGGATAGATGCGCAGCCTGACATCGCTATCTGCCGACCGCAACGCGATGGGCAGCGTCATGACCTGCTCGCTATACACGGCCGTAGGCACCCTTATGGTTACCTGCGTGGTCGATGGGCGCACGTCAATATAATGCTCCCACACCGGCTCAAGGTCCACGGTGTAGGTGTTGGTCGTGGTTATCCCGCTGATGGTGGTGGCCGACACGCACAACTGCCCTATTTCCGACAGCGACTCCTCGCTGCCGTAGAGCCACACGGTGTCGGGCGTCACTACGGGTTTGCCATAAATGCCATAGCCGTCGGCAAACTCAAACTGCACCTTGCTCATCAATGGCACGAAAGGCCGCGAGGCATGCTCGGTAAGTTTGAGCGAAAGCGACGGCTGGCGTGCCTCTATCACACGCACCCCTCGCAACCCCATCTGCGACACTATGGCTCGCTGGCAGTCGGAAAACTGCACAACGGTGTCGGCAGTCGCGGCAATGCGGAACGATTCGTTCTGCAAGGTATGGTTGTTGCTCAAAGCGGCAAAACCGCTCGACGTGATTGACACCCGCACACTCTGGTCGGCCTCGGCTATAACATAGCGTGCCGTATCGTAGCCCGTCCATTCTATATGGAGCGTATTGTCAAACACACGCTCTTCCGACATGGCGCTGACAAACCATAACATGACGCTAAAAGCAAGCGCTATGAAGTATTCCTTGTGAATGATAATATTGGAGCGACGATGCGGCACGACCGTTCAGGTTGTGATTGTCAAAAAAAACTATTTCTTCTCGGCCTCTTTGGCTACGGGCTGTATCATCGACTTCTCGACAGTAAGGATAACGCCGTTGGAGACCTCGACCTCGACGGTGGTCTCGCCAACCTCGTGGACCTTGCCATAGATGCCGCCAGAGAACATCACTCGGTCTCCGACCTTCAGGCTCTCGCGGAACTTGCGCTCCTCTTTTGCACGCTTCTGCTGGGGACGCATCATAAGCCACCAGATGAGCACGAAGATGAGAATCATCCAAATGAGAGACATACTGCTGCCGCCTTTTGGTGCAGCCTCTTGAAGAAGAATGTAGAGTAAATTCATTTTCTGTTTTTATTTAAGATTAGTTTTTTCTTTCGTTAAAGAACTTAAAGCCTTTTTTCAATATACCTGCGCCATGATACGCAGACGAACTGTCGAAGGCTGGGCGTTAGTCACAACCGACACCTCTTTCACCTGCTGTCCGCTCTGTCCAGCCGACGAAAAACGTACCGTCACATAGCCTTCTTCGCCCGGAGCAATCTTGCTGTGGGGATAGTCGGCCACGGTGCATCCGCAAGTGGCGTCGCAACCTAATATTATAAGGTCGCTGGAACCGGTGTTGCGGAAATGGAAACTATACGACACATTCTCGCCTGCCGTAAGACGTCCGAAATCATGCTGGTTGTGGTCAAAAGCAATGACGGGCAGTTTGGCTGTGGAGTCGTAGCCCGAAGCGCTGTTGGGATTGCTGATGAGCGTGGTGTCGCCAGCGTCGTTGCCGCCACAGGCAGCCACCGCAAAGCATAACGCCATAACAATCCACAGGCTAATTCTGTTTTTCATCATTTTTCGTTGCTGTATTCTTCGTAGTTGAAACTTGGGTCGAAGATGCCGCGACCGCTCTTCTGTATGCGACCAGCGGCACGCAGTTCGATAATCAACTTGTCAAGCACGCCGTTGACAAACAGTTTGCTGCGTTCGGTGCTGAACTCCTTGGAGAGTTCTATGTATTCGTCTATGGTCACGCGCTCCGGTATCGAGGGGCACTCTATCAGTTCGCTTATAGCCATAACGAGCAGCAGCACGTCCATCTGCGCCACACGCTCAAACTCCCATCCGTTGAGGTGGGTCTTTATGAGTTCCACATTCTCATCGTAGAGGCGCATCGAGTCGCGCAGCAACTGGGTGGCAAACGTCATAGCCTCTGCGTCGTTCTCGTTCCTTGTGTCGCTCATCTGACGGAACTCGGTACTTTCATCCAACGTCTCGTCAAGGGCACGCATCGTCATAAAGGCGTACTGCGCAATCTGGTCGAAATCGTCTTCCCAAAGCAGGGCGCGCTCATAGAAACCGTCACGCACCAGGTCGTTGTTCATCAAGTATTTGAACATCACCAGTGCGAAATCCTTGTCGGACTCAAACGTGGCTTCTATCTCCGCCACATATTCCTTATACTGCTCGCTGGTGCGGAACGTCAAGAAAAGTTTGCAGAAAAGGTCATCGGCGGGGTCCCATACCACATGATAGTGTTCCATCTGATGGCGCAGGTCGTAGTTGTCGGCCAGGCGGTTGAGGAATATGTTTTCGGGCAGACGCATAGAAGGATGACGCTCTTCGGGCGTGGGGCGGAACTTGGTCATACCGGCCTCCAGCACCTGGCGCGCGGCCTTCTGCAACTCAAACAGGGTCGAAATCTGCCATACGGCCAATTCGTTGAGGCGGCGTAACTGAACCTCGAAAAGTTTTTCGGCACGGAGCACATCGGCCTCGTCGGCCTTCGCGGCATAAAGCACCTGCAACACCTTGGCGCGTAGAAAATGTCTGCTTAGCATTTTGTTTGGTTTTGTGTTTTTATTCTGACGAAGCGCTCTTCGCCAATGAGTAGTTATAAGACAATGTTGACAATCTTTTTAGGCACGAAGATGACCTTCTTGGGGGTGGCGTTGCCGAGCCATTTCTGTCCTTCGGGCATAGCCTTGATGGCTGCCAAGGCATCGTCGGCTCCTGCCGTAGCGGGCAGACTGATGGTGAAACGCATCTTGCCGTTGAACGACACAGGATAGGTGAACGAATCTTCCACAAGGCACGACTCGTCGCATTTCGGCCATTCGGCATCGCACACGCTGTCGCTATGGCCCAACTGATGCCACAGTTCCTCGGCAATGTGAGGTGCAAAGGGAGCAATGAGAACTACCAGCGGCTCCAACACGGCGCGGTTGGTGCAGCCTGCGGCGGTAAGGTCGTTACAGCACACCATGAAGGCCGACACCGATGTGTTGAACGAGAAACGCTCTATGTCGTCGGTGATTTTCTTAATGGTCTGATGCAGTATTTTGAGTTCAGCCTTGGTCGGAGCGGCTTGCTCATCCTTACTATTCTCAAAGAGTTTCCAAAATTTCTTCAAAAAGCGGAACACACCCTCTATGCCGTTGGTGTCCCATGGCTTGGCCTGCTCCACAGGTCCGAGAAACATCTCGTACAGTCTCAGCGTGTCGGCGCCATAGCGTTCCACGAGGTCGTCGGGGTTCTGCACGTTGTACATTGACTTCGACATCTTCTCCACTTCCCAGCCGCACACATATTTGCCGTCCTCCAGTTCAAAACGGGCATTGGCAAACTCGGGACGCCACTGACGGAACTTCTCTATGTCCAGAACGTCGTTGTCCACAATGTTGATATCCACGTGTATGGGGTCGGTCTTGGCCTCGCGGCCTTCGATGTTCTTCGAGATGAAGAGATTGTTGTCCTCCTTGCTGCGATACACAAAGTTCGAGCGGCCCTGAATCATACCTTGGTTGATGAGTTTCTGGAACGGCTCAGGCTTCACAGCCATACCAATGTCAAACAAAAACTTGTTCCAGAATCGGGCATAGATAAGGTGGCCCGTACCATGCTCGGCACCGCCGATATAGAGGTCAACATTCTGCCAGTAGTTCACCGCCTGCGACGAGAAATAGGCCTCGTCGTTGCGCGGGTCCATATAGCGCAGATAGTAGCCGCTGGAACCTGCAAAGCCCGGCATGGTGCTCAGTTCGAGCGGAAACACCGACACGTTGTCTATCTTCGATGTCTCAACCACCTGGCGGTTCTTCTCGTCCCATGCCCAGCAGGTGGCGTGACCCAGTGGAGGCTCGCCAGTGGCGGTGGGCTTAAAGTCGCTCACCTCGGGCAACTGCAACGGCAGACACTCTTCGGGCAGAGTATAGGGGATATTGTTTTTATAGTAAATCGGGAACGGCTCGCCCCAGTAGCGCTGACGGCTGAAGATGGCGTCGCGCAAACGGTAGTTCACCGTGCGATGGCCTATGCCCATCTCGTCAACCTTCTTTATCACGGCGCGCATAGCGTCCTTCACCTTCATGCCAGTGATAAATCCGCTGTTGACGCTCACGCCCACCTTGCTGTCCAGACTCTCGGTCCATGTCGATGGGTCGCTAACCTCAGCCTCCGACGGAGCCACAACCTGGCGTATAGGCAGATTGAAATGACGTGCGAAAGCAAAGTCGCGGCTGTCGTGCGCAGGCACCGCCATGATAGCGCCAGTGCCATAGCCCGCCAACACATATTCACTTATATATATAGGTATGCGCTCGTTGGTGAGAGGGTTGATGGCGTAGGCTCCGGAGAACACGCCGCTCACCTTCTTCACCTCGGCCTGACGCTCACGCTCCGAACGGTTCTTGGCCCATGCCACATATTCCATCACCTCTTTGCGCTTGTCGTCGGTCACTATGCTCTCTATCATCTCATGCTCTGGGCACAGCACCATGAACGTCACGCCAAAGATAGTGTCGGGACGCGTGGTGAAAATCTCGAAATTCATGCCCTCGTGGTCGGCCACAGGGAACCATACGGCGGCACCCTCGCTACGACCTATCCAGTTGCGCTGTCAAGTCCGTCAACCAATCGCTGTGCGTAGGCAGTGATGCGGAGCGACCACTGGCGCATTAGTTTGCGCTCTACGGGATAGCCTCCACGCACCGAGACGCCGTTCACCACTTCGTCGTTGGCAAGCACCGTACCCAACTGCGGGCACCAGTTCACAGGGATGTCGGCCAAATAAGCAAGACGATAGTTCATCAGATACTCCTGGCGTTCAGCCTCGCTCATCGTGCTCCACGACTTTGTCAGACCCTCAGTCCATTCGCCAGCCTCAATCCTCTTCACCAGTTCGACAATGGGACGAGCCTTGTCGAGGGTGGTATCATAATAGTGGTTGAACAACTGAATGAAAGTCCACTGCGTCCATTTGTAATATTGCGGGTCGCAGGTGCGCACCTCGCGGTCCCAGTCATAGCAGAAACCAATCTTGTCTAACTGCTCGCGATAGCGTGCGATATTCTTCTCCGTAGTGATAGCGGGATGCTGACCGGTCTGTATGGCATACTGCTCGGCGGGCAGACCGTAGGCATCATAGCCCATTGGGTGAAGCACATTGTAGCCACGCAGACGCTTGTAACGCGCATATATGTCGCTGGCAATATAGCCCAGCGGATGGCCCACATGCAGACCCGCACCCGAAGGATAGGGAAACATATCAAGCACATAATAGTGAGGACGTTCGCACTCGTTTTTAACGTGATAGATACCCTTCTCGCGCCAGTAGTTCTGCCAGCGGGGCTCTAATTCTCTAAAATTATATTCCATCTTTATATTATGGTGTTTATTTAAGTACGCGGTTATAACTATTCTTTGCCATTATGCGACAATAAAGCAACGGCGCAACCTGCGGAACACACTCCTAAACAGTTATGCGACAATCGTTTGCCCAATAGTTATGTTTCATAATGCAAAAGTCAAAGATACATTTTTTTGCCGAATATCAAGAAGATAAACACACCCGCCATTTCTCATAACCGTCACTATCCCGCAAACAGCATAAAAAGAAAGAGGATGTCCACCTTTCGTGTGGCATCCTCGTTCTTTATATTCTTTGCCAAAAACTATTCGGCACGCACCAGTCTGACAGCAAAAGCGTCGAAACGTCCGCTGGTGCCGTTAGCACCAACATAACCATCGCCAAAGGCCAAGCGGAAAGCATAGTCCTGGTTTTCGTGTGTCGAAGACCAATAGTATCCGTCATTGTCAGAGCCATTAGTCGAAGTGCCTACACGATAACCAGCGGCAGGCAGAAACACTGCGCCAGAAGCCTCAAGACTATTCCACTGCTCTTTTGTGAGTGTATAGGCCTTGTATTCTGTGCCAAAGTTGACCACATGTGGTTGAGGCACCTCGCTGGGCATTGAAAAACTGTCGGGAAAAAGTATCACGCCAGCATGGTCGGCAATAGTAGCCATGCAGTAGCGCATCTCCGTGCTACGCTTATTTAGCACATAGTCCCATTCTTGGTTTGTCAGCGTGCGCCACAGTCCAGCCTTCTCGCCGCCGTTGCTGATGGCATTGTGCACGCCCCAATCATATTCAACACTCTTGCCCGTGAGGTCGGCACTCTTCATATTTGTCGAAGGGCCATAGCCAAAAGCGTTGTGTGTATTTTGCTCATACTGCTCCGTCGAAGTGCTGTAGGGCTGGTAGTGGATGTTCTCCTTGTCTCCATTGTCATGATAGCCACTCGTGCCCCACACAAAGAGGTCTATCCACCCGCTATAGGTCGGCGACGCCTTGCTGTTGGTCTTGCCAGCATACGAATATTGGTTCTTGGCAAAACGCCATAGCCCCGTCGAAGCCTGATATTGCAGATTGCCCATAGAGAAACGCACCTTCTGCTTGTCCGACACCGAGAAAACGCCAGGCAGTGCGCCATTGTCAATCTGTACCGTGCGAGTCGCGTCATCGGCACCGATGCCAGCTTCGGCCAGTATCTGCTCTATGCTATCCAGACGGTGCATAATGGCAGCAATCTGAGCCTCGTAATTGTTTTGAGCATATAGAGTGACAGAAGATGCGACCAAAATCACAACCACCCAAAAAGGCTTTAAGAAAGAATTGTATTTCATATTAAGATATTTATGTTTTTATAAAACCAATGAAAATGCAAATGTACACTTTTTTTATTTAAGACATTGCCCTTTGCGCTATCATTGAATAAAAAAATGGCTCTGAATTAACTCCTTTGCTCCGAATATGAGAAAAATGTGTTAGATACAACCTTAAACTATGAGAAAAATGTGTATTTTTGCACCCGCAACAATGCGAAAAATGTGATACATCAATATGAAACGAAAGATTGACAATTATTTGCAGCAATGGCGCTTTGGCAAAGACAAGAAGCCCCTATTGATAGGAGGTGCACGACAGGTAGGCAAAACCTATTCCATACGCCAGTTTGGGAAATGCTATGATACTTTTATTGAAATCAATTTTGTTACCCATCCAGCCTATAAGAGTATCTTCGTTGATGGCTACGATGTGGACGGCATTGTGAAACAGATTACCTTCATCAATCCCAATGCAAAGTTTGTTCCAGACAACACTCTCATTTTTTTCGACGAGTTGCAGGAATACCCCGACTGTGCCACTTCGCTAAAATTCTTTAAAGAAGATGGACGTTACGATGTGATATGTTCTGGCTCAATGATGGGTCTAAACTATAGAGACATAACCTCCAACAGCGTTGGCTATAAAAACGAAGTAACGATGTATTCTTTAGATTTTGAGGAATATCTTTGGGCGTTGGGGTTCGATGAGAATGTGGCAGAAAACCTATTGGAGCACATGGTGAATATACGTCCATTCAACGAATTGGAGATAAAACGCTTGGAAGGACTCTTTCTCGACTATGCGACAACAGGAGGAATGCCAGAAATCGTGTCTCATTTTGTCAATAATGGCAATTTTAGCGACATACTTGCCATGCAACGCCAATTGCTATCCGACTACGAAGAGGACATCGTTAAATATGCCGTAGGACTAGACAAAGCAAAAATCCGTAGTGTCTATCGTAACATTCCTGTCTTTCTTGCAAAAGAGAACAAAAAGTTCCAGATAACAAAATTGGCTCCACACGCCCGTAGTCGTGAATACGCTGGCTGTATTGATTGGTTGCGCGATGCTGGAATTGTGAACGTCTGCCATTGTCTGCATGTGCCTGAATTGCCGTTGAAAGGCAATTACGAGGAGTCAAAATACAAACTCTACTACCATGATAGCGGTTTGCTGATAGCTTCTCTTGACGATGAGTCAAGCGACGACTTGCGCCAGAACCGCAATCTTGGTGTTTATAAAGGTGCCATCTACGAAAACACTGTTGCAGAAGCATTAACTAAACAATGTTACGAACTCTATTACTATGCCCGTGAAGATGGTAGATTGGAGATGGATTTCTTTGTGCGCGACAGTCAGACACTGATACCTGTGGAGGTTAAAGCCACCGATGGGGCTACGCCATCATTGAACAACCTAATTAAAAGCGATGCCTATCCTGATATTTCATGGGGTGTGAAACTCTGTCGCAACAACATTGGCTACAATGGACGGTTTTATACTATCCCTTATTTTTGCACCTTCCTTCTGCGCAAATGGCTGCAACAACGGCAAATAGTTTAATTGTGAATGTTTATAGGGCGCGCAAGTCCCGTCCGCATAAAACAAGGGCGCCACATCAACGCTGAGTGGAACCCTTGTTTTTTTATTTAAGTATTAATTTTAACTATTGTATATCCTGCACGAGACGGACAGCATGGCCATAATAGCGTGCCCTATAGGATTGGACGGTCAATGAGCTGTTTGAAAAAAGTAAATAGTATGCATTTGTTTGTGGAGAAGATGAACTATAAACGGTTGACGACCAATAATAGCCAACAGAATTATAATCATACATATATGGGCTATTTTCACGATAACCTGCGGCAGGAAGGAATATGGCTCCTGCTGCTTCCATCTCAGCCCAGCCCGCCTCAAGAATATTTTTGGTAGAATAATCGCAATTCGTATTGATACAACTGTTAAGGTCAAGACCAGTCGCTGGATGAATATAAACATCAGGAAACAGTATCATTCCCTTTACCCCGGCAACCGTGGCGTGGCAATAACGAGCATTGGCTTTGCCACATACTGTTGATGCATTTCGAGTACTAAAAACATATTTCCATTCGTCAGTAGTCAGTGTACGCCATAGCCCCACCTGATTTCCACCATTTGAAATAGGATTAGATACCCCCCAGTCGCAATCACGACTGCCATCCGTCAGGTTTCGGCTTTGCATACTGATTGATGGTCCATAGCCATAATAATTGTAAGTGGTACTAATAGAACCAGCCGCATAATCCCATGGTCTAAACCTCTGGTGATAGTTGTCTGAAGTGAGTTTATGATTACTTGTCCCCCATCCAAACATATCAATCCAACCGCCGTATGATGGCCCAAGACTTCTGTTGTTACTTAGTGTATTTGTTGTACTACTATTGAATACGTTTCCATTACCTTCTGCCACATAGTCATACTGACGTTCCGCAAAGCGCCAGTTGTTATCACTCGCGCGATACTGTAGATTACCTTTTGAGAACTTTACCTTCTTTCCTGAAGCAACGGTAAACTCGCCTGGCGTTGTTCCCAGCGTGTTTATCTTTAGGAACAATGTATCGGCAGAAGCACATCCTTGAGGACTATTATATGTGTAAATTTTGGTTCCGCTGGTTGTGTAGGTCGTTCCGTGCCAAGTATATGATCCTGTCGCCGAGATAGACTCTCTGTTATGTATTCCATTGTTGATGGTTAGGACAAGAACTTCTATGCTGTCGCACCCTCTGCTATTACCTCTGGCTATTATGTTTATGTATGTGCCAGAGCCTGTATATACATTTTGGTCGGTAGCCCATGTGTAACGCTCACATGCAGCCACCGTGCTGGTCTTTACCGATGCAATACACGGATTGTTGACAAGCGAGTCCACAATGTGGTCAAGTGCATGGATTAGCGAATCGTGTGGCAGTTTCACCCATGTGGCGCCGCCGGGGTTGTCGCGGCCGCCGGAGAGGTGGATGGTGTCGTGGCGTATGGTGAGACGCTGCTCCTCACGGTAGTAGTCGGCCGTGTCGGCATGGTCGGCGTTGCCCGCCAAGCCCGCCGTAGGGGCGTGCGCCGCAGTGTCGGCAAAGAGTGCGTAGGGGACGCTCACTATGGGGTGCGACACGGTGAGGGTGTAGTTGCTGCCGCCCGTGGGGTCGGCCTCCACGGTGGCATAGTAGGGGCCCAAAGCCCAGTCGATACTGGCAAAATTGCCTGTCACCGCCGTGCCTCGACCGAAGAACACGGTGTAGAGGCCGTTCTGGTTGGTGGTCGGCGTATGGGTCTCGCTATAGACCACGGGGCCAGTGTTGCTGCCACGGCGGAGGGATATGAGAACGCTGACGTTGCGATTGGACACGAGGCGTCCTGCGGCATCGCGCAGCACAGACTGCAGTGTTACAGCCTGCGGCGCCTGCGCCTGCAGCACAGAGGCAAAAGGCAGAAACGCCAAGAGAAGCAAAAAGAATAATGTCCTTTTCATAAACTATGGTGTTGTGTGTTGATTATTCATGATAGCCAGCCAAAGAGACAAGACCAAAATCCCGCTACCGATAAGCGGCGCTATGGGAAGTTTTTTCAGATAGTTGTGTAGGCGTTTGAATGATGTTTTGAAAAAAAATCTCAATTAGTATGAGACTATTGGATTGTCTCTTTGTTGGGGGGTATTTATTGCTTTATAGGTCTATTTTCAAAATGCAATTTATTGCTAATACTAACTAAAAAACAATGTCTTATGTCGTTTGGCATAAGATACGCATCATTAACAAATAGAAAACAAAGGAAAGGAATTTTCTGAAAAAAAACAAATAAACATTTTCCCTTTAAGAAAACCACATCATTTTTATCATTTGATTTATCCTCTGAAAAGAATCTTATAAAGGAGGTTTTATAAAAATAGCACTGCATCGATGCGATAGAAAACGATTAACGTCGTAATCATCTTTTTTTTTATTTAGTCCTGATTTTATGAATGTTGCAAGATTAAGTACAGATTCTTTCTTCTCCCCATAGCGCCGCTTATGCCGTTTGACGATTATTCCACTAAAAATCAAGTATAAATAACACGACAATATGAAAAGAATATTCCTTGTTTTGATTTTGTTAGCATTTATGCCTTTCACATCGGTGCTGCGTGCGCAGGCTCCGCAGGCCGTCACCTTGCAGTCGGTGCTGCGCGACGCCGCTGGACGACTCATTGCCAACCGCAATGTTAGCGTGCTAATCTCGCTGCGCCGCGGCAGCAATACGGGTCCTGTTGTCTATAGCGAGACCCACACGCCGACCACCAACCAGAACGGCCTCTACACGGTGTTCTTCGGCAGAGGTTTTACCGTGACAGGCACATTCGCATCCATCGATTGGTCGCAAGGCCCATACTACGCCACGGTGGAGGCCGACCCCACGGGCGGAAGCAACTACACTCTCACCGTATCGCATCCCATAGTGAGCGTTCCCTATGCCCTCTTTGCCGACACTGCGGCACATGCTCCCACGGCAGGCAATGCCGTCCACGCCGTCTATGCCGACACTGCCTATTATTACAAAGAGGAGCAGACCATCCGCATCAGCCACGACACCATTTACCTCAGTGGCGGACGCGACAACCCCACGGGCGGCAGTTTTGTAAAACTGCCCCACGATTCAATATTGATGGCATTGGACTCTATCATCAACCACCCATGCCGCACAAAGGTTGGCGAAGAGACCCGATCGGTTTGCGATAGTTACACATGGCCGGCCAATGGCGAGACATATACAACATCGGGAGTTAAAAGGGCGGATTTTCCCCGCGGTGCCGCCGATGGTTGCGATAGTATCGCATTCCTTTATCTTACCATCAGGCACACAACTAACATGAAGACCACCGAGTTCGTGGCCAACTATTATTATTGGGCGAAACACAACAAAACCTATTCATTAACGGGAGAATACAGTGTTGATTATACAAATTCGGAGGGTTGTGCTTCTCGCGATTCCCTTATCCTCAAAGTAGGGTCTCAGGGGTCTCTATCTGGTGTTTTCACTGTGAATTCGGCTGGGAAAAGGGTTCGATTCTCGATGGGGAACCTGCAGTACAAGGCCAGTATAGGACTATGGCGTTTTGCACTTCATCAATACGATTTCGTTGGTGGTACTTATAGTTCCGTCGCCTATGGCAATGTTTATAACGAAGGGGTAAGTGGCACAAAAAGTACGCACAATAGTATTGCTGCCAATTACGGAGGCTGGATAGACCTCTTCGGTTGGGGGACAAGTGGATGGAAGTCGGACGTATATAATACACGATATCTACCCTATATGTACGAAAACACAGACGTGAACACAACATATAATAAATATGGATATGGCCCATCAACTAATGTGGGAACAGGAGACCTTACTGGGGTGAACGAAAGAAGTGACTGGGGAAGATATGTCTATATTGAAAATGGAGGAGGTAGTGATGGCCGATGGAGGACCTTAACTAAAGACGAGTGGACCTATATTATCAAAAATACATCACGTACTAGCACCCGTTTTATTCATGCAAAAGTAAATGATGTCATTGGATTAGTTCTTTTCCCTGATGGTTATTTTCATGATCCATCACTTCCTCCTCTTGCAAGTATAAATACTGTTGCTGCTTCCCATACATCTAATACGTTTGACCTAATTCAATGGAACACAATGGAACGAGCAGGTGCTGTTTTTCTTCCTGCAGCAAGTTATAGATATTCTACAACATATTATACTTACTCTACATCATATTATTATGGTTATTACTGGTCGTCCACCCACATCGATAAATCTTCGGCATATCGTCTTAGATTTGATAGTTATTGTTCTTCTCCGGATAGTTGCAATCCTGAACATTCAGGTCTCCGATACTACGGATGTTCTGTTCGTCTTGTTCAAGATTTAGAATAAAACGGCGGATTTTAAATTATGAAGATTTATTAAGAATAACGAATATACTTTAAGAATAACAAAGCCACATTGTCGAAACGACAATGTGGCTTTGAAGTTTTGCGGACGGGATGTCCGCGTTCCATGACTTAGTTTACACTAAAATTTATAATAATTCCCGTTGCTATATATTGTAAATTCGGGACTGATGGGGCAAGAAAATATTGAAAATCCGATTCTGTTTTATTCGTATTCAGAACTTAATCAATAGCCAAGACCGAAGAGCCAGAGGGGTATTCTGTGTCCGTCGGCTACCGAGGTGTTATCCACCGCCAAATATCCGTCTGACAGATTGCCTATCTGCTTGAATGTCTTACTTGCGCCACCAACTTCAATTGTATATTGACCATCAACTATGAAGTCGCCCTTTACAGCAAGCGACACTTCGTGGCCTGATGCCGAAAGTTGGTTGTAGAAAAATGTTTCCCTCATGGTGCCGATATTGGGATTGGCCGATAGGGCGCTCATCAAATTTGTGTTGCCAAGATATATTTTGTTGGGCTTGCGCAACATTCCGATGGATTTCGGCTCGCGCATCAGCAACGCCAACAGCCCTGCCCGCTCAAGGGTGTAGAGCATCCGAAGTCCTCCTTCCCTATTGGTCTCTACGGCAGCAAAGAGTTCCGACATATTGGGCGTGAGCGGCACGGACTCGGCTATGACCATCAAAAGGCGCTTGGCCTTCTGTATCGTGGCGTAGTTGACTTCATCTGTTGCCGGCCAGTCGCTATCCATCACTTGCCAGATGGTTTCTTGCAGGCGTTGAGGAAAGCCGTCGCCCTGTTCGCGGTAGAACGGGAAGCAGCCATGGCGAAGATAACTCTCGAATAGTGGCTGGATGGTTATCTGTTCGGAAACAGAGGAAGAGACATTGACGGGGTTGGACAGAATCTGCGACAATGTGCAGACAGGGAGTTCCACGCTTGTCTCCAGTTGTACGTATTCGCGTAGCGACATCACCTGCAAGGTGTACATCCGCAGACGGCGCGACAAATCGCCCGAACTGGCATCTATTTGCAACATACTGCTACCTGTGAAGACGATATGCATGGTCGGAAAATCATCGTAGATGTTTTTTATATCACGCTGCCAGTCGCGATAGTGCTGTATCTCGTCAATGAAGAGGTGAGTCCCGCCATGCTGCTGATGATATTGAGCCAAGTCGTAGAGCGTATGGGTCTGAAACCAGCCATTATCGGCACTGGCATAGATGACAGTCTGGCGGTCGGGCATTTGCTCCTTGATATGCTGTAAAACAAGCGTGGTTTTGCCAACGCCTCGATAGCCACGGATGCCTATTAGTCGATTTTCCCAATTAATGGCGTGGTATAAATACCGATGAAAAGAAGTATCGATGGCCTGCAAACGGGTTGCCATAGCCTGACGCAACATTGAAATATCTTCTACCATAGCACTTGTTTTTGTTGTGTTCTCGGCTTGCAAAGATACGATTTTTTTTATTGCAGCATCAAAAATCGACGCTCCATCGTTGATTTTATATTTGATTTTCGCCGTCAGAACGGCGATTTCGTAATATTTGCATAGCGCGAACGTTTTACAAATATTTCATGTCTGAAATATTTGCGTGCGACTAATTGGAATACAAGACATTATCGGTACACGTGTATTTTGGTTGCTTGTTCGGATAATATGCTAACACTCTCTTTATCAATGGATGTTAGTATAGCGCCGCTTATCGGTAGCGGGATTTGGGTCTTGTCTCTTTGGCTGGCTTATCATGAATAATCAACACACAACACCATAGTTTATGAAAAAGACATTATTCTTTTTTCTTCTTTTGACGTTTCTGCCTTTTGCCTCTGTGCTGCGTGCGCAGGCTCCGCAGGCCGTGACCTTGCAGTCGGTGCTGCGCGACGCTGCCGGGCGACTTGTTGCCAACCGTAACGTCAGCGTTCTCATATCCCTCCGCCGTGGCAGCAACACTGGCACCGTGGTCTATAGCGAGACACACACGCCGACCACCAACCAGAACGGCCTCTACACCGTGTTTTTCGGCAGAGGTACGGCGGTTACAGGAACTTTCGCATCCATCGATTGGGCGCAGGGGCCCTACTACGCTACGGTGGAGGCTGACCCCAACGGCGGAAGCAACTACACCCTTACCGTCTCTCACCCTATAGTGAGCGTGCCCTACGCCCTCTATGCCGATCAGACCAAGGAAATGCAGGTGCTGGCCTATAGCAATGACACGCTCTATCTGCGTGGCGGCAACACTACCACGTGGGTCTATCTTCCTGCCGGCGGTGGCGGCGGTGGATGCGTCCCGACATGCGGCAAAGTCGATACCATCCGTCACCAACTCGACTCGCTTATAAACCTCTCGTGTATTGCAACGGTGCATTATGTAACCCAAAGTGCCTGCGATAGTTTCACTTGGCCAGTGAATGGACAAAAATACCTTGTTTCGGGAACCTATACATATACCCATGCACGAGGCAATGCCAAGGGTTGCGATAGTATTGAGATGATGATGCTCACCATAAATCGCTCAAGCCACAATGTGGAAAAACAAAATGTAACTGGTTTTTTGACTTGGCATGGTACAACCCGTTCGACAAGCGGCACATATACTTATTCATACAACAATTCGTATAGTTGCCCTTCTGTTGATACGCTGAAACTCATTGTTAATACCGCGGGCTCTCTACCAGGCGAGTTTTCAGTCTCGGCAACTAAAAAGATTAGATTTTCGAAAGGTAATTTGCAACATCAAGCAAGTTCGGGCAAATGGCGTTTTGCAGAGCATCAATACGATGCGATCAAAGATCTTTATGGCAATACAAATATGGGGCAAACAAACACATATTATCACGACCTCTTTGGTTGGGGAACTAGTGGTTACCAAAATCTTGCCGACCCTCTGAACTACTATTATCGTGCGTGGGATAACAACTCAGGAGAGACAGGTAATGGATTTAATCGCTATGGCTATGGACCGTCAACTAATATGATTGATAAAAACCTTACTGGAGCAAGCGACATAAATGATTGGGGTGTTCCCAATGCTATATCTAATGGAGGTTTGCAAACTGGGAAATGGCGAGTATTAACATCGGCCGAATGGAATTACCTCTTCATGACTCGTTCTGTCAATGTTGGGCGTTTTTGCTTTGCCCAAATAATGCACATACAATGGCTTCGTGGAGACGGTGCTGTTAATAATGCCGATTACACACAAAATGGTATTATTCTCTTGCCAGACAATTTTGTATATCCTGCTGGAGTCTCCGCTCTCAATAATTTAAACAATTGGGACTATGGCTGGTACACAGACAATCCCATATCATTAGATGGATGGGCTGCATTAGAGGCCGCTGGTGCAGTATTTCTTCCTGCTGCTGGATTCCGAATAGGGACTACCGTTTATAGTCCTAACTCCTATGGACGCTATTGGTCTTCAACTTTTATTGATGCATACTATTCATATAGTGTTTTCTTTCATAATACAAGTCCGACCAGATACCACCTTATGCCGCAAGCATCAACATATAATGAAGGAAGTTGGTCAATATGGCCAGACAATAACCCTAGTAGTGGACGATGGACTCATAGTTACTGGAACTCTCGTCGCTGTTATGGCATGTCTGTCCGCCTTGTGCAAGACATACAATAGTTTATAGTCTTAATTTATTAAGGAAGCCACCCTGTCGAAATGTCAGTGTGGCTTCTTTTTTGTTCGGGTTTCCTTCGGGTTTTGTTCGGAATTCCTTCGGACGTTTGGGGGGTGTTGTCTTGTGGATTTGTAATCCGCAACTGATGGTATGCGGACGGGGACTTGTATGCGGACGAGGACGTCCGCGTTCCTGCTGGGTGTGTCTTTTTGCGGACGGGGCCGTCTGCGCTCATGTTGGTTGTGTCTTTTTGCGGACGGGGACGTCCGCGCTCCAAATTGTTCGCTCATTCTATGATAGTTGGCTATAAAAAAAGCCATTTTTGATGCTGCGCACACATTTTATTTGCGCCTTGTTAATCAGGCAGATAGCAGTATGCTGTTTTTGCAATGTCGCGTCGTGTTTTTATCAGTTGCAAACAAGGTATAATTCTACTGATTCTATGATAGTTGTCTGATTAATATACGAAAGGTGCCGAATGCTTGTGTTGTGGCAGGATTAGATGGTCATGATGCAGAACGTTGCTGAGTACATGGAGGTGATATTGTCAAGTCCGAACGGGGTTGGTGCTGGTTTTTAACATGGGGCTGTTGATTTTTTCTTGTTTATTTCAAGAAAAATCGTTTTCTTTGTTAACTAATGATATAGTATGCCGTGCGTTGCATTTGTTTATATAATATGTTGTTATTCAGTGGTTTTGATGCGAATATTCGCATTGGGCGGAGTAGTGCCACATCTTGAAAATTAACAAAAAAGATAATCAATTTGACGATATTATAAATGTTTGGAATGTGGCATATTATGATTTAAGATAAAATATTTATCAACTTTTCACAGCATGTTAATATCCAAAATTAAAAAAAAAAACACTTACAAACAGCCAAATGTTAATCCAAAGCGGATCCAAATAAACTCTTATCTGTCTTAACCATCTATTCGTTCCTGCATTGCCAATTATTACCCGTTTGATATCGTCTTTCGTTAAACCGCATAAGTCCATAGTCAGTGGACTCGTGTTTGTTTTGTGTTTGACGCTGTGCGGAGTAGCTACGGCACAGACGGGTTTTGATGCTGGTGGCGGAAGCGCCAGATCGGCAGCAGGCTCGGTGTCAGTCAGTTTTGGCCAAGCAATATGCCTTTACCCTGACGATGGTCGTTATGTTGACGTGCAGGGTGTGCAACAGCCATACGAATGCACCAAGACCTATGTGGGTGACACCGTGCGTGATGTGGAGGAATGTGACAGTTACCATTTCAAAACTAAGACTTTTACCACCAGCGGTCTTCACTTCGATACCGTATATGGTGCTGTGGAAGGTATTTGCGACAGTATCTATCCTATCTATCTGACCATAAACCACTCGACGGGAAAGGACTCTGATGCAGTGGAGGTTGACCAGTTTACGTGGCGAGGCATGACCTATTACTATTCTGGTATCTATTTCCACTCAACCCCTAATCCGTTGGGCTGTTACAATATTGACACGCTGAACTTAACAATAAAAGATGGTAGCGGAGAAATTGTCCGTTCGCCAGCATTGATTGACTTTGTGACTGGTGGCGAGAGTTCAAGGGTATCTGTGGGCTCGGTTTCCTTATCGTTTGGACAGACATTCTGCCTCTACCCAATTGACGAGAACTACTATGACGGACAAGGCGTGCAGCAGCCTTATAGAATATCGATCTACGACACTGTGCGCGCCGCCGTATGCCAAAACTCCGAATACATTGACGACGAATTTAATATCGCTTCAACCTATACTAGTAGCGAAGGCGTTTTTGTTTTTTCTCATCGCTACCTTACTTATGACGGTCTCGACAGCGTAATAACGCTTGTACTGACAGTTGCCACCAATGCTTATGATATGTCGGCAACGGGTGACGTATGTGGAACACTGTCGTGGCGCGGCCGTACAATAACAGAGTCGGGGTCGGGAAGAGATACCGTTTTTAATGCTGTGGAAGGTGTATGCGACAGTATCTATATATTGAATGTTACGGTATATCATAACGACACTGCCGACACTCTGCGCAATATTGAAGCATGCGACCAATACCATTATCGCAACAAGACATTTACAACCTCCGGATTGCAGAATGACACTTTGTATGGAGCCGTTCATGGCATTTGTGACAGTATTTTCCCGATACAATTAACCATCAAGCATTCGAGTGGTAAAGACACTGTTGCAGAAGAGAATAATTCTTTCGTGTGGCGTGGCACCACTTATTATCAGACGGGCACATACTACGACATCAGTGTCAACTCCCAAGGGTGCGACAGCATTGACACGCTAAGCATAGTGGTGAACCATCCTAACTGCGAAACCCAATACACGAATATCTCAGAGGACGCTTGTGATAGTTACACATGGCATGGGACGACCTACACCACCTCCACTACGGTACGGTTTGACACCTTCGATGCCTCTTATTGCGACAGTATCGTTACTCTGACCCTGACAATTAAGAGGAGTGGTACTGTCGACACCTTCGCTTCAGTTGGAAACGACGTGTTGACATGGCGAGGCAAAACTTATGAGTACACTGGCATATACCGCGACACGCTTCCTGTTCATGCCGTTAATGGTTGTGATAGTATATTGGTGCTCTACCTGGTGGCAAACCACTATGTTTGTGAGGCGACATATGGCGATATATATACATCGGCTTGCGACAGTTATGTATGGCCATCTAATGGGCGCACTTATTTTGTCAGCACCAATCTGCGCGACACACTGCGTAACGCCGCAGGATGTGACAGTGTGCGTACATTGCACCTTACAATAAACTATGGCAATGGCGCCAACGTTAATGCTACGGCATGCGACCGCTACTCGTGGCACGGAACGACATATACCGAAAGTACCAATACTGCGACCTATACCACTCAAAACTCGTTGGGATGCGATAGCGTTACGACTCTGCGACTGACGATTAAGAACAGTGTGGTGCGCGACACCTTTGCTACCGTCAGCACGTCACTGACATGGCATGGTTCTCGTTATGACGCTAATGGTATCTACCGAGACACCCTCGCAACACCTGCTGCCAACGGTTGCGATAGTATTGTGGCGTTGCATCTCCATATTGGCGAAGGCGGCGGTGGCGGCGGCTGCGAAGGTATTGGAACACGCCTGGCCAAAGACACTTGCGACAACTACACATGGCATGCGGCTATGTATGTCGCATCGGGCACATACCTATATTATTATAGTAATAATGAAGGGTGCCTGACTATCGACACTCTCAATCTGACATTGAGGCGTGCTAACGGTAGCGACACCAACGCCGCCGAGACAGATAACTTCACATGGCGTGGACATACTTACACTATGTCGGGCAACTATTACGACACGTTGCGTAATGTCGCTGGTTGTGACTCTATCGTCACTTTGCGCCTTGTCATCACTCCTTCAACCTGCGTGACCACGACAGTAGAAAACAGCATATCTGTCTGTGATAGTTTTATCTGGAGCAACGGACATAAGTACACGACAAGTGGCGACCTGAAAGACACACTCCGCAACGCCCACGGCTGCGACAGCGTACGCACCATCCATCTGACCGTAAAGAATAGCAGCAGCGGCATTGATAACCAAGCGGGCTGCGTCAGCAAGGAATGGCACGGCACGACCTATACCACCAGCACCACCACGCCGACCTACAGGACAACCAACACTGTTGGCTGCGACAGCATTGTCACACTGCATCTGACAATTAATCAGAACGAGACCCGCGACACCTTTGCGTCAACCTCGTCTGTTTTGGCGTGGCGTGGCAACAGTTATGATGCCACGGGCAACTATCCGTTTACGAAGACAGGTGCCGCTGCATACGGTTGCGACAGCATTATAACCCTGCATCTATTCATCGTCGAACCCAGCGGATGCGAGGGCATCGGCACCAAGGTGGTCAAAGACACCTGCGACACCTACGCATGGCATTCCGCCACCTATACCAACACGGGCGAGTACTACTATTATTATAACAATAACAGTGGCTGCATCACCATCGACACGCTCTCGCTCACCCTGCGACGCTCGAGCCGTTCCGACACCAGTGCCGCCGAACCCGAGACCTTCACGTGGAGAGGACACACATATACCGAGTCGGGCGACTACCACGATACATTAAGAAATGGTAATGTTGCTCTTTGCGATTCCGTAGTAACCCTCCGCCTCGTCATCACTCATCCTGTCGCCTGCGTGCCGACATCCAGTAATATCTACGACACTGCTTGCGATAAATATATCTGGGCAAGCAACCGTCAGACCTATGAGTCTTCGACAGACCTTGTCGAGGTCCTTCGCAATGCGGCAGGCTGCGACAGCACACGCACGCTGCACCTGATTGTTTACAACAGCACCGCTAATGTCGTGAGCACGTCAGAATGTGATAGTTACATATGGCACGGCGAGACCTATACGGAGAGTACTACCACAGCAACCTTCGATACCGTTAACTCTCGCGGCTGCGACAGCACTACGACCTTGAACCTGACCATCAAGAGTCGTGTAGTCCGCGACACCTTCGCCACGGTTGACAACGCCTATATGTGGCGAGGCGAGAGCCGTACCTCTACCGACAACTACTCTGTAACCTTCTCTGGTGCCGCCGCCAACGGTTGCGACAGCGTCATAACCCTGCACCTCGTAGTTACTGGCTGCATGCCTACCATGGCAGAGAACAATATAGCGGTCTGCGATAGTTTCGTATGGAGCAACGGCCGTACGATTACAACAAGTGGAGACCTGAAAGACACGCTCCGCAACGCCGCAGGCTGCGACAGCATACGCACGCTGCATCTGACAATCAAGAGTAGTAGCACATTCACCGACACACACACAGAATGCGACCAATACGAATGGAACGGTACCACATATACCACCAGTACCACGACACCGACATACACCACGACCAATACCGTTGGTTGCGATAGTACGGTGACACTTCATCTTACTATTAAGCGTAGTGTCGAGCGCGACACTTTTGCGACAGTTAGCAGCAGCCTGAGTTGGCGAGGTGGTACTTATGCATCTACAGGCACATACAGAAAGCAAATGCTAACCAATGCTGCCAACGGCTGCGACAGCACGGTTGTGCTGCACCTTGTTATCGGTGATTGCGAGGGCACGGGTGTCCGCACCGTCAAAGATACCTGCGACCATTACCAGTGGCATGATGCTCTCTATACTGAGACAGGAACTCATTACCACTATTACGTCAATGGCAGCGGATGCGCAACGATAGACACTTTGATTTTGACACTGCGTCAGAACAATAGCAGCGATACCAATGCCGCTGAAATAGACCAGTTCTCGTGGCGTGGCCATACCTACTATCAGAGCGGCATCTACAACGACACGCTGCGAAATATAAGTGGTTGCGACTCTGTGGTTGCATTGCATCTTGCAATTACACATTCTACATGCGAGACAACCAACGGTACTATCTTCGACACTGCATGCGATAGTTATACATGGCCATCTAACGGTCAGACTTACACGTCATCAACAGATTTGGTTGATATAATGCGCAACGCCCGCGGCTGCGACAGTATCCGCACGCTGCACCTGACCATCTACGGCAGCACCAGCAGGACAGTCACGGCCAGCGCATGCGACCGCTACGAGTGGCACGGCATCACCTACACGGAGAGCACCGTCACGGCAACGTTTGACACAGTCAACGCCCACGGCTGCGACAGTTTGACGACG
>ONLQ01000069.1 GCA_900318665.1 uncultured Bacteroidales bacterium
GGTTGCCAGGAGTCCACTGGTTGAGATTGCGATGATAGAACTGGATGTAAAGGCTGTCGAGCGGCAGTTCAAGCAGTGGTAGTACGGCTACGATAGAACTACCTTCGGCAGGCTTAAGCACGTAGGCCTTCGTTGAGGCAGTATTCTCGAAAGTGAATCGGGCTCCGTCGTTATTACCCTGCGAGACCACATAAGCGGAGTTGGCACCAACGACACCCACAAAATCCCAACATGCGGGCTTGTGGTGCGTGGTGCCGTAGTTGGCAGGAAGCGCACTGATGTCGGTGGAATAGTTGCCAGCCACGTTGTAGCGGTCAAAATCCTCTATGTAGGGAAGAGGCTGCTTAGCGCAAGCGGTGTGAGCCGTCACCTTGGAAGGCACGCTGATAAAGTTAGTTGAGTTGACATCAACGGCGCAGTTGGCCTGGACATAGAAATCATATGTCGAATCGGGCGAAAGGTTGTAGATAGTGGCAGGCGATGCCAGAACGCCAACACGTTTGCGGCCAGTGCCAGGGGTGAAACCAGCAGCACCATACTCGATAATATAAGTCGTAGGAGCCGGACGGACACTCCACTGCAGCGTGGCATACTCATTCTCGGCGCCAAGTACACGCAGACCTTTAGGCGAAGGACATGGCAGAGGTGGCACAAAACTGTAGTAGTGGTTGCCATCTGGAATGAAACCAGCATCAAGGTGGTGAGTTACCGGGCCGTTGTTGTAGGAGATGCCAATCACATCATCGGTATAGCGGTTGTTGATATACCAAGTTTTGCCATCGACATCACGAATACCAATCTGATAGGGGATGGTGGGGGCACCAGAGCCTTCGGCATAAACAATACGCACCTCGCTGGTGGCTTCGTAAAGTTGAATCTGGAAGTGGATAGGGGTACCAGAATAGTTGTTAGTATCGTGGATGGAGAACTCAATGACACGTATGCGGTCGCCTGTTGTTCCGAAGAGTTGGGTACGGATAAAATCTGCGGAAGAGGCGATGGCACCAGCGCAGCCCATACCGACAATGCAGGGGCGCGTGGCGCTCTTGGCAAGAGCCGTGTCGTAATCGGTGTTGACAACTGATGCACCAAAACCGACCTTACCGTCAGCGGTGACATAAAACTGCGTACAGGCCGTGGGTCCCATCACAAGTGTAAACCCGATAGACTGAACAGCCGAAGCCTTATGCCTCTCTACATCACTGCCATAGGCAACCAACGAGACTGGACTATCGAGGTCCATCCAAACCCCGACACTGTCACCTTGGGTGGCATCGTAGTAACTCAACCACGACTGTGAAAAGGAATTTTTCACAGGGAAAAAGGCCAAAATGACAAAAATGGCAATTGCTAAGAGTGAATGATGCATGGCGCGTAAACCCGCCAATTGTTTAAGAAACAGTACCCTTTGTTTCATGAGTGTTTGATTTTATCCACAATAATAAGTTAACAAAAATAACAATATTTTTTTGCACCGCCAAATGTTAATATAATAATACTTATTAAAAAGAAATTAACAGGCGACTGCGGATTATCGTTAGTCGGAAATATTGACAACTTGGATATTTCAAAGATTTTGAAGCGTTTTTGCACGTTCTAACACCCCGAAAGGCAATAAAGAAACACTCTACAACGTTTTTTTTTGCAAAAACATATCATGCCACAGTTTTTGCCTATAACACTGGAGGAAATGAAACGGCGCGGCTGGGAACAGGCCGACATCATTCTCGTAAGCGGAGACGCCTATATCGACCATCCGTCGTTTGGCACCGCAGTACTGGGACGAGTGCTTGAAAGAGAGGGCTACCGCGTGGCAATCATCCCGCAGCCGAACTGGCGTGACGACCTACGCGATTTCCGCAAATTCGGCGCCCCTCGTCTGTTTTTCGGAGTATCGAGTGGCGTGATGGACTCTATGGTCAACCACTACACCGCCGGTCGCCGCCTGCGACACGACGACGCTTACACTCCCGGCGGCGTGGCAGGTTTCCGCCCCGATAGAGCCACATACGTTTACAGCCGCATACTGAAAGAACAATACCCCGATGTGCCCGTCATTATCGGAGGCATCGAGGCGTCCATGCGGAGACTGGCACACTACGACTACTGGGACGACCGACTCATGCCGTCAATCCTTATGGACACACCGGCAGACATGCTCATCTATGGCATGGGGGAAAAAACCATCGTCAAAATAGCCCATCTTTTGGACGAAGGACAGCCCATCGAAGCACTTCACAAACTGCCCCAGGTAGCATATCGCACAAAAAAAAGCCAACTATCATGGAATGAGGAGTATATAACACTACATCCATACAAAGAGTGCCTAAAATCGAAGAAAGCGGAGGCTGAGAACTTCCATAAGATTGAGAGAGAGAGCAACAGAGTTGATTCCATGATACTTACGCAGGAATACGATGACGAAACGGTGGTCGTAAATCCGCCCGAGCCAACAATGACGACAGAAGAGATTGACGCCTCGTTCGACCTGCCTTACACACGACTCCCCCACCCCAAATATAAGAAGCGCGGAGACATCCCCGCCTTCGAAATGATAAAAAACTCTATCAACATTCACCGTGGCTGTTTTGGCGGGTGCTCATTCTGCACAATCTCCGCACATCAGGGGAAACAGATTGTGTCTCGTTCGGAAAAATCAATTCTAACCGAACTACGCCAACTGACGCAAATGGAGTATTTCCACGGCGTGGTGAGCGACCTCGGCGGACCGTCGGCAAACATGTACCGTATGGGGGGCAAAGACAAAAGTCGTTGCCGCCGTTGCGCCCGATACAGTTGCATACAGCCCATGCACTGCGACAACCTTGACAGCGACCACCGCCATATTATAGACCTTTACCGCAAAGCTTCGGCCATTGAAGGCGTGAAACACATCTACATAGGTAGCGGCATACGT
>ONLQ01000028.1 GCA_900318665.1 uncultured Bacteroidales bacterium
AACCTCTATGGCATGGAACTGGACTTCGCCACTACGCACTTTCTCAAGCAGTCGGCGCGCGTTGCCAAGGCCATGAGCAATGCCTATGTGGAGCGGCAGTCCGTTGAAATCGATGGTGGCTTCGCGTATGCCATCCATGCCGCGAAGTTGTGAGAACTCGACATGGTCGAGGGCTTTCTTGGTGTAAAGTTCGTAGGCTGTGCGGACAGCGGCCTCTATGACTCCGCCAGTGGAACCGAATATGACGCTGGCGCCTGTTGACTCGCCCAATGGACGGTCGAAATCCTCTTCGGGCAATTCGTTGAGATTCAGTCCGTATTGTTTTATCAGTCGAGCAAGACCGCGTGTGCTGATAGAGAAATCGACATCGGGGTTGCCGTTGACCTTAAATTCGTCGCGTCCACATTCGTATTTCTTTGCCACGCAGGGCATTATAGATACGCAGACTATGTCCTCGCGGTTCAGCCCCATCTTCTCGGCCCAATAACTCTTGGCTATGGCACCGAACATCTGTTGTGGCGATTTGGCCGACGATGGAACGTCGAGCATATCGGGGAAATTGTATTCGAAGAAATTGACCCAGCCCGGGCAGCACGAGGTCAGAATAGGCAGGCGCACCGATTTGTCGCCAGCCATGTGGCGGCTGATGCGGTCAAGCAATTCGGTGCCTTCCTCCATAATAGTGAGGTCGGCGGCAAAGTCGGTATCGAACACGTAGTCGAATCCCAGTCTCCGCAATGCGGCAACCATCTTTCCCGTAACGACCTCGCCGGGCTGCATGCCGAACTCTTCGCCCAGTGCCACGCGAACGGCGGGAGCCGTCTGCACTATGACGGTTTTCTTCGGGTTGTTGATGGCCGACATCACTTGGCGGGTATGGCTCACAGTATTCAACGCGCCGACGGGACAGGCCATAACGCACTGTCCGCAGAAGGTGCAAGGCGAATCGATAAGGTCTTGCTCAAAAGCGGGTGCCACCACGGCGTTGAAACCTCTGTTGATAGCGTGCAAGGCTCCAACTGTTTGGAACTCATTGCAAACGGTCTCGCAGCGACGGCACATGATGCATTTGTCCATATCGCGGATAATGGCAGGGGAGATATCCTTTCGGTGGTGCGAGTGCTCGCCCTGGAAAGGGATGTCGCGTATGCCCATATCTTGAGAGAGACGTTGCAGATCGCAGGCGCCGCTCTTGCTGCAGGTGAGGCAGTCGGACGGGTGGTCGGAAAGCATCAGTTCCACAACGGTACGACGCGCATTGACGGCGCGCAGGCTGTTGGTATGTACCTCCATACCCTCCTTGCACTCGGTGGCGCAGGCTGCCATAAGGCGTTTCTGTCCCTTTATTTCCACCATGCACACCCTACAACCCGCAGGCTTGTTTTCCAACTTCATGCCGTCAAGTTCGTAGTAGCACAGCGTAGGGATGTGTATGCCTATCTGCCGTGCGGCTTTCAGCACGGTGGTGCCTTCTTCGACTTGTACAGGCTTGTTGTCTATTATAAGGTTTATCATTAGATAATGTTGTTTTTCTTGATGTCGTTAATTTCTGTAAATCAACTCGGTTATGCGATAGATATGGCGCCAAATTTGCAGTTGGCCTTGCAGGTGCCGCACTTGACGCATTTCTCGATATCAATCTCCATCGAGGCCAATTTGTGGTTAGGCGCAATGTAGTCGGTGCGAGTGATGGCCGTGGCGGGGCAGTTGCGTGCGCAAAGGCCGCAACCTATGCATATATCCTTGTTAATGACGAATGTGGCCATCTTTTTGCACTGGCCTGCCACGCAGCGTTTCGTGGTTACGTGCTCCACATATTCATTCCAAAAGGCATCAATCGTGTTGAGTATCAGATTGGGAGCGTTGCGTCCAAGTCCGCAGAGAGAGGTCTCGTGCATCACCTGTGCCAGGTTGCGCAGTTCCTGCAAATCGTCCATGGTGCCACGGGCGTCGGTTATCTTGTCGAGCACCTCGCTCAAACGCTTTGTGCCAATGCGGCAGGGAGTGCATTTACCACAACTCTCGTCGGTGGCGAAGTCCATATTGTTTTTCACCAACGTGGGAATACATGTGTTCTCGTTCAGCACCTGTATGCTGCCAGGCCCTATGGCAACGCCAGCCTCGTCGAGCATATCATAGTCAAACGGCAAGTCCAGATGAGCCTCGGTAAGCACACCGCCCGTCGAACCTCCGACAAGCGCGGCCTTGAATTTGCCATTCTTCATGCCCTTGCCTATGGTAAAGATGATGTCGCGCAGCGTTATGCCAAACGGAACCTCGATTAGTCCGTCTTTTTTCACCTGGCCCGAAAGCGACAAAACCTTCGTTCCTTTGCTGTTAGCGGTGCCGATAGATGAAAACCACTGTGCGCCATAATAGAAAATGACTGGCACCGTGGCAAAGGTTTCGACATTGTTCACCAGCGTCGGCTTGTTCCACAAACCGCGAACTGCCGGGAACGGCTGTTTGATGTGTGGCTCACATCTGTTGCCTTCAAGGTATTGTATCAGAGCAGTTTCTTCGCCGCAGACAAAAGAACCCATGCCGAAGCGCAATTCAACGTCGAACTCGACTCCACGACCCATTATGTCGCTGCCAAGAAAACCATGTTGGCGAGCCTCGTCGATGGCTGTGCGCATACGAGCCACTGCGGGGGCTCCCTCGGCGCGGAAATATATTATTCCGCGTGTGGCACCCACGGCGTAGGCAGCAATAACCATGCCTTCTATCACGGCGTGCGCCACATGGTCGCCTTCGCCAGCATTACATATAAGGTATTTCTGATTAGCAGAGGTACGGTAGCAGACCTCCCACTTCTCGCCAGTGGAGAACCCAGCGCCGCCACGGCCACGTAAACCGCTGGCCTTCATTTCTTTCACAACGTCTTCTGGCGACATCTTGTCTATGACCTTGTGCAACGCCGCATATCCGCCACGCTGCATTACGGAATCAATGTCCTCGCCAAGATTAGGGTCACGAAGAGTGAGGCGGAGTTGCAAATCCTCGCCCACAACAGGCGCCTCAACGTTTTCTACAAATTGATGTTCTATCATCGACAAACACTTTTTTCGTTAGTCATCGCCATTCACTGCTATCAATAACGCATCTGCAAAACCATCGCCACGGCGGTGAAACAGCAATAAAAATGCAAAATTACGATTTTTTTTTCAAACAATAAAATCTCAGGCTTGCTCCATTTTCAGCATTGCGACGCTTCCCCGAAAACAGCCGCAGGCATAATGGTAAGCGACACGCCATTAAACGATATGAAACATACGTTTTTCCGACTTATAACGTTTTATGAACATGACTAATAGTATTTCTCATCTACAACATCTCTCCGACCTGCTGCGCAAAGAACTCGCCTACGAGCAGGAAAACTATCGCCACGCCATATCGGTAAATCATTTTTCGGGACGCCTCCACGAGTCGGGAATACACTACCCCGTGGAACTCGGGCAGACAGAATATAACGCCCTGAACCACTTGATACTTACCATTGCTTTTGAGACGGATGACGATATGCCTGAAAACGATTTTGAGCCAGGCAAGGCTGTCCAGTTCTTTTATCTCGGCAGTGACGAGGTGGTGCGCATCGGCTCCACCTGCTATGTGGACCAGGTGGGCGACGGGACAATGAAAATACGCGTTATGGAGAAGTCCATGCTCACAACGCTGAAGACAACAGCCGACGGACATCTGCTCGGTGTGCAGGTGGGCATCGACACTACGTCCTACCAGGTGATGCAGGATTCCCTGTCTGCGGCCATACGAAGTAGCGATGAGCGTTTTGTCCATCTGCGCGAGACGCTTATTGGCCCGCTTCATCCTTCGTTCCGCAGTCAGCCTCCACTCTGCTTTCCATGGCTCAACGCTGTGCAGAACAAGGCTATACAGCAGGCCGTTGAGGCTCGCGAGGTGGCAATAGTGCATGGGCCTCCGGGAACGGGCAAAACGACAACGCTGACGGAGGCAATAATAGAGACCTTGCGCCGAGAGGAACAGGTGTTGGTATGTGCGCCAAGCAACGCTGCCGTCGATTGGATTAGCGAGCAACTTATGATACGTGGAGTGCCTGTGTTGCGCATTGGCAATCCGCTTCGTATGAGCGATGCCGTGGTAGATTGTTGCTATGAACGCCGCTATGCCGACCACCCCGACTATCACGAACTATGGAGCATCCGTCGCTTGTTGCGCAATCCGGCAGCGCTCTCGTCGAGCGGCCACGAGCGGCAGGCGAAGATTAAGAAAATGCGTGAGCGACAAAGCGAGTTAGAGATAAAGATAAACAACGACCTATTCAATCAAGCGCGCGTAATCTCTTGTACCCTAATAGGCAGTGCCTATCATGTAATGGAACGCCGCCATTTTCCCACGCTTTTCATCGACGAGGCGGCGCAGGCTCTCGAACCTGCCTGCTGGGCCGCAATACTCAAGGCCGACCGAGTGGTGTTTGGCGGCGACCATCAGCAGTTGCCGCCAACGGTGAAGTGTCCCGAAGCGGCACACGCAGGACTAGACCGCACGCTTATGCAGCAGATTGTTCGCGAGAAGCCCGAATGTGTCACGCTGCTCACCACGCAATACCGCATGAACAAAGAGATTATGGGCTTCTCGTCGCAATTTTTCTATGGCGGGCGGCTCCTTGCCGCTCCCGAGGTGGCCGACCGTTTGGTAAGTCCTATGGACACGCCTCTGACGTGGATAGATACGTCGCTCCTCGAATTTAGCGAGCGGCAGGGGCTGCGAACACCCACGCTCTCCAATGCTGAAGAAGCACGCCTGCTGGTAAAGGTGCTGCGAGAGTATATTGAAATGATAGGTATGTCGCGGCTAATAGACGATTCTACCTCTTTCGGCATCATATCGCCCTATCGCGGGCAGGTCCGTCTGCTGCGCCGTATGATACGTTCTCAGCGTTTCCTCAATCCATTGCGTCGCAACATCAGTACTCACACCATTGACGGATTTCAGGGCCAGGAACGCGACGTTATAATTATCAGCATGGTGCGAGACAACCAGGACCACAACATCGGATTCCTGCGCGACTTGCGCCGTATGAATGTGGCTATCACTCGTGCGCGAATGAAACTCATAATTATCGGTAACGCCGACACACTTTCGCATCACCCATTCTTCGAGAAGTTGATAACCTATTTCCAATCGCACGGCGAAATAGTCCAGCAACAACCCGAAATACAATAAATAAACGTTTTTCGGCGTTACTTTATGTATTTTATTACAAGCGAATGACCATTCCCGAACCACTACGATATGGCGACAAGGTCGCAATAGTGGCCACCGCGCGCAAAATCTCTCCCCAAGAGACTCAGCCCGCCATAGACATGCTGAAACGTTGGGGACTCCAGCCCGTGGTTCAACAAGGATTGTACGAAGAATACAACCAGTTCGCAGGAACCGATAGACACCGTGCCGAGATGCTTCAGAACGCTCTTGACGATGACAGCATCCGCGCGATATTATGCGCACGAGGAGGATATGGAACGGCTCGTATAATAGACAAAATCAATCTGTCGGGATTTATGCAGTCGCCCAAATGGGTTGTCGGCTACAGCGATGTTACGGTGCTGCACAGCCATCTGCACACCAACGCCCATTGCGCTTCGGCTCACGCCATAATGCCTGTCAACATAACAGATGGCAACGCCGACAGTCTTGCCACATCATCGCTCCACGACTTGCTTTTTGCCACCAAGAAGATGCGATATGATTTTGACTGCGCCGACGGCATCAACATTCCCGGCAACGCCACAGGTCAAGTGGTGGGCGGCAATCTCTCGATACTCTACAGTCTTATTGGCTCGCCTTCGGATATCGACACCCGTGGCAAAATCCTTATGATAGAGGACCTCGACGAATATCTTTACCACATCGACCGCATGATGCTGGCTCTGCGTCGGAGCGGAAAACTGCAAGGCCTCAAAGCATTGGTTGTAGGTCAGTTTACCGACCTACATGACAATAGTGTCCCGTTTGGAATGTCGATTTATGATATTGTTCGCGACGCTGTGGCGGGCTACGATTTCCCCGTGTGTTTTAATGCGCCGTTTGGCCATATAGAGCACCGCAACCTCGCACTTCCGCTTGGCGTCACGGCCACGGTTTCGGTCTCGTCGAACTCGGCACACATCGAATTATAACAATACATTATTATATTATGCTGTTAGTCCACGTTCCACGCCTCACCAACCGACTCGGTTACACGCTCAACGTGCTGCTGCGCACTATACTGAATATCGACTATCAGATAACAACCTCCAAGGAGCTGTTCCTAAATCATCAGGGACCTCGCTTTTCCTACGGCGGCGACGCTCCTTTGGCCGACGAGCCCTTTTTTCGTGCCGAAAAGATTTTGTTTGAGACATCTATTGCGCCGCACGACGTGCAACACCTTATGGTGGGCGACACTCATGCCATATTTCCCGTCGAACAGCCGTCGGCTCTTCCATTCGACCCCTTTGCCGCGTCATTTTTTATGCTGTCGCGCTATGAAGAGTATTTGCCCTTCTTGCCCGATGTCCACGGCCGTTTTCCTGCCGAGCAGAGTCTTGCCTTTCGCTACGGATTTCTGACTCAGGCGGTAGTGGACCGCTGGGCGTTGATGGTGCGCGACATACTTGTCAAATCTTATCCGGAACTTGAGTCGCCACAACCATCAGCAAAATTTCAGGTGACGGTGGATATCGACGCCGCCTACTGCTATCGGCATAAAGGCATTCTCCGCACGTGCCGAGGCTTTCTGCGTGATGCATTCATAGCGCATGATATTAATGCGGTCAAACGTCGCTTCCGTGTGATAATAGGTAAAGAGCAAGACCCATTCGACACGTTTGACTACATACTCGACCATACAAACCAACATCCGTCTATTATCAAGCCGGTCTTTTTTATCTTGCTGGGAGATTACAGTATATACGACAAGCCGATACCGCACACTAACCGTCAGCAACGACAACTGCTGCAACACCTCTGCGACTACACGAAGCCGGGTATCCATCCGTCATACTACTCGTTCGAAAACACTGCCGAGATAGCAAAAGAGACACAACGACTGGCTGCCATTCTGCACCGCCATATAGGACGTTCGCGTTTCCATTTTCTTCGATTGAAATTTCCTCAGTCGTTCCATGCGCTCATCGACGCCAACATCTTGCACGACTATTCGCTTGGCTACCCAGAAGAGCCTGGTTTCCGCTGTGGTACGGGTACGCCATATCCATTCTTTGACCTTTCTACCAATCAGGAACTACCGCTCAAACTCCATCCGTTTGCCATTATGGACACCACTCTGAGTCGCTATAAGAAACTTGATGCCAGCGGGATAGAGGCTATATATCAGCAACTTATTGCCGAAACACGGCGCAACGGCGGAGTCCTTTCGACACTCTGGCACAATCAAAACCTCGAAGATTCGCCCCTTTGTGCACACAACCGCCAGATGTTCGAAATGTTCGTCAAACAAGAGTAAAAAACAAATATTAATGAATACTATTTCTAAAGAAAGACTTGCAAAAATAAAGGCCATCGTTTTTGACTGCGACGGCGTGATGACCGACGGCAGCGTATGGGTGCTGTACAATGGTGACGCAATTCGCTCGTTCAATGTCAAAGACGGCTATGCCATTCAGTATGCTGTCAAAAAAGGCTATATATTGAGTCTGATAACGGGCGCAAATACGCAAAGCACCGTTAACCGCATGGAATACCTCGGCGTAAAACATATTTATTCGGGCTGTGCCAATAAGATGCAAACCTACGAGCGTTTCCTCAGCGAACAGAACCTCAGCGATGAACAAGTGATATACATTGGCGATGACATTCCCGACTACGAGATAATGAAGCGTGTAGGCATTGCCGCTTGTCCCGCCGATGCCGCGCCGGAAATAATAGACATTGCCCACTATATTTCGCCTTTGGCGGGAGGTCAAGGCTGTCTGCGCGATGTCATAGAAATGGTCCTTCGCACACAAGGTCAGTGGTTCCATCCCGATGCGGTCAATTGGTAACAATCCCCGTATTCCAGTAATGCGACTTCGTTTTATACATATATTATGTTTGGTGTGTCTCGCAAGCCCAGCGATAGCGTTTGCTGCTGCCGACACATCATATACTATGATTGGCACCTACTATGCCGATTTCTTTGTGGGAAGAAAGACCTCCAATGGTGAAATATTCTCACACGAGAAATTCACATGCGCCCATAAAACCATTCCACTGGGCACCTATGTAGAGGTGACCAACCCCAAGACCGACAAAAAGGTAGTGCTGAAAGTCAACGACCGTTGTCCTAAAAACAATGTTCTCGACATGACTCGCGCCGCCATAGCAGCCATTGGCATCAAGGGGGCTGGAAAAGTCCAAGTACGCATACTTGGCGACGTGAAACTGAAAACGGAGCCGTCAACATTGCGGCCTTATAACCCAGAGGAACCACCATACGGCAGCGTGGCATATAATGAATATAATAGCAGGCTTGATGAGGCCGAAAACAAAAAAACAGGCAAGACAAACGCAATAGCGGCAAAAACGAAAAAAACAGCAACAACAAAGACCAAGAACAACAAAAAGGTAAAAGAGAAACCGAAGGAGACTCCTAAGCCTGTAGTCAAAAGAAAACCCGACTATTACGACGTGCTGTTAAGCACGGAAAGAACACTCTCCAGCGCACGACTTCACGCATCGGTGCTCGACCCAGTATATATTCCTAACCTCGAATACAAGGAATTGGCCAACGGCAAATACCAAATCATCATACGCCTGGCTATGACGAAAGACCAACTCGAACCGCTGCTTGAAGAAATAGAACTCTCCTTCCCAAGACTGCAACTAATCCCCGCCGAGGAATAGTCGGCTCTTTTTTAGGTTTTCTTGTAATAATTTTGGTTGCTCCAAAAACGAAAAAAACATATAACTTTTTGAAAAAAACGCATAACATTCTTGTAATTCAAAAAAAATTAACTATTTTTGCAAGTCAGTTTATTGCACGCACTTTATAGCGAAGTGCTCTGCAGAACCACATAAACAACTATCTCTAAGATGCTTACGAATAAGCATATACTATTATAGACATGAAAATACACCTATCCAAAATCCTTGCTTTCACCGCAATAATGGTAGGATTATCATGTCTTGCCCACGCCCAACAGGAAGCCCAGTTCTCACAATATATGTTTAACAGGCTTTCTTACAATCCCGCCTACGCTGGTAGCAATGGTTCTATTTGCGCAACAGCGATTTATCGCAGCCAGTGGCTGGGATTGAAACTTGACAGCCCTGCTGAAGGCAAAAAGGCTGGCTCTCTGCCGACTAACTACCTCTTCGCTATCGACCTTCCCGTCAAGGCATTGCACGGCGGTCTTGGATTGACTGTTGCTGGCGAGGATATAGGATACCATAATAATATAGGTATTAACCTCGACTATGCTTTTAGAATCTATTGGGGCAGAGGTACTCTTGCTGCCGCAATTGAGGCTAACCTCGTCAATAGCAAGTTCGACTTCGCACAACTCGTAGGAAGCGACGACCTTACAGGCGATTACAACAATCCCGTCAATCCTACTTCAAACGACCCGCTTCTTACTTCGCAGGAAGAAGCGTCGGCTATGCTTTTCGACCTTTCAACTGGTCTCTACTATCAGGTGCCGGGCTCCTATTACCTCGGCTTTTCTCTCAAGAACATTCTTGGAACCCATAGCGATAAACTCAATCTCTCAAACGTCCGTACAGTTTATCTTATGGGCGGATTTGACTATACTGTGCCGTTCCATCCCTCTTTCAAACTTCGTCCTTCGGCACTCGTCAAAACCACGAATATGACTTCGTGGCAGTTAGACCTCTCGCTTCTTGTTGATTATCAAAACTCTTTCTGGATTGGTGGTGCCTACCGTGTGCATGACGCTATAACATTGCTCGGCGGTCTCAACTGGAACAAACTCCGTGTAGGCCTCGGCTACGACCTCACCACCTCTAAACTTGGTGCCTTCAAAGAAGGACGTAGCAAAGGCTCTGTCGAACTCTACCTCCGCTACTGCTTCAAGGTCATTATCCCGCAGCGTTCACCGTCAGTCTATCGTAACACTCGTTACCTCTTCTAATAGGCAAATGAAACAACTATCGCATTTTTTGCGTAAAACATTATAATAAGCACCGAAACATCGTCTTGAATAAAAGCATTTAATACATCCTTCCGAATTAACAATAAAAACCAATCAATATGAAGAAGCTGTTCTTATTGCTGGCAGTCGCCACCGCTTGCCTCTACGGCTGTCAATCGTCCGACAAAGGTGAACTTGTCGGTGTTCAAAATCGCCCCTATTTTGAGGATATTGACCTCAAGGGTATGGTCTTCATCGAACAAGGCAACTTCAGCATGGGTGCTGGCACGCAGAATGAGACCTACGGCCTCACTTCGCAGCCTCGTACCATGCAGGTTTCCTCTTTCTTTATGGATGAGACCGAGATAACCAACAACGAGTATCGCCAGTTTGTAAACTGGGTTGTTGACTCTATCGCTCGCCGTATGCTCGTCAATGCCGGCGTCGAGGGTTTTCAGGTTGAAGAAGAGGAAGACGGCGAACCCCGCGAGGTGCCTCTGCTCAACAAGAAAGCAAAAATCCGTTGGAACGATGCCGAAATCCGTGAGGCTCTCAACGACTTGTATTTCGCTGAGAAAGACCGTTTTTATGGACAGAAGTCTATCGACCCATCAAAACTCAACTATGAGTACTACTGGGTTGATTATCGCGATGCTGCCAAGAAAGACGACAACGTTACTGGTGTGAAAGATGAATATCGTGGCACCATGTTCGGCAGCCGTCCCAAAGGTCTCAACAACCGTTCTTCGTTCATCCACAAAGAGGTTATCAACATCTATCCCGATACCCTCTGCTGGATTCACGATTATACTTATAGTATGAACGACGACTTTGGCAACCAGTATTTCAATTCGCCTGCCTACGACAACTATCCTGTGGTTGGCATCACTTGGAATCAGGCTAAAGCCTTCTGCGCATGGCGTTCGCTATATCTGAACAACTACCTCTCCTCCATTGGATATGCCAATATGCATGACTTCCGTCTTCCTTCCGAGGCTGAATGGGAGTATGCTGCCCGTGGCGGTATGGCTCAGCAGTCCTATCCTTGGGGCGGTCCTTATGTCCGCAACCCGAATGGCTGCTTCCTCGCCAACTACGAGCCTCTTAAAGGTGCCTATGACGATGATGGCGGCGTGCGTACTCTGATGGTTGGCCACTATGCCCCCAACGACTACGGTCTGTATGACATGGCTGGCAACGTCTCCGAGTGGTGCAACGATTCTTACAACGAGTCCACCTATATCGTGGCTAACGCCCTCGCTCCCTCTTATCAGTATGACGCAGCCGACGATGCTCCTATCGCAATGAAACGTAAAGTCGTCCGTGGCGGTTCTTGGAAAGACCAAAAATACTTCATCCAGGTCCAGACCCGTTCCTACGAGTTCCAAGACACTTCCAAATCGTTCATCGGCTTCCGCTGCGTGCAGACCTATATGGGTCGTGTGAAGGGTGACAACCTCAAGACTGCTTCTAACATTAAATAATAAGAATTAAACACAACCTCAATCAGCGGTGCATTTCTATGGCATCGCTGATTGAGAGTTATTAAAAGATTGGATTTTTCTCTTTTGGATTAGACAAATAATCAAGGTTCAAAATACCGCAAAATCCATTATAAAAAGCACAACACATCAAGAAATAAACTAAACACAAAAACTCCTAACTATGAGCTTCATTGACAGATTAGTTCGCACCAAGGCCTATAAAAACTTCATGGCTAAACTTTACGGTTGGGGTGCAGCCGTCGTTATCATTGGCGCATTGTTCAAAATTAACCACTGGCCTGGTGGTACTGAGATGCTTATCGCAGGTATGGGTACCGAGGTCGTTATCTTCATCCTTTCTGCTTTCGAGCCTCTCCATAAGGAGTGGGACTGGAGCCTTGTCTATCCCGAACTTGCCGGTATGAGCGAAGAGGGTGGCGAAGGTGCTAAAGTGGAAGGTGCTGTGGCTACCAAGCCCCAAGACCCGCTGACCGCCAAGATTGACCAGATGCTTGAAGATGCAAACATCAGCCCCGAACTAATCGAACGTCTCGGAAAGGGCATGGGTAATCTCGCAGAGTCTGCCAACTCTATGAATAATATGGCATCTGCTACCGCTGCTACCGACAAATTCGTGTCCAATATGGATGCTGCTGCCGATGCTGCCGGACAACTGAAACAGAGCATGAATGGCGCACCTGAGGCGGTAAGTACTCTTACCAACATCTACAGAGAAACTGCCCAGGCTATGAGTGCTACGGATGTCAACTATGCCGATGAAATGAAGAAGATGGCTTCGAGCCTCGCTTCTATCAACGCTATGTATGAGATGCAACTGAAGACCTCGACCAACCAACTTGAGTCAACAAAGGAAATTCAGGAACGCATCAATACTATGGCAACAAATTTTGCCGACTCCGCCGAATCGGTGCTCAAATACAAAGAGCAAGTTGATGCCCTTACTCGCAAGGTCTCCGAACTCAACAATGTTTACGGCAATATGCTTGCCGCTATGCAGACCCGCGTATAATCTTTTTTAATTACTAATTACGTCTCCATTTTGTAACATATAATGGATGACGAAGCAAAACATTGATTAATTAATAATTAAATCAGACTATGGGTGCAACAAACTGTCCGGAAACCCCGAGACAAAAAATGATTCAGATGCTCTACCTCGTCTATACGGCCATGTTGGCTCTCAACGTGTCCGCCGAGGTTTTGGCCGGCTTCACCACTGTCGGTAATGCTATGAACAAATCGAATATTAGCCTCCAGGCTAAAATCGATGACAACTACGATGCTTTCCAGAAAGCCTACGACAATAATCCTGGAAAAGTTGGCGAAGCATGGAATAAAGCACAGGAAGTTCATAAAATCTCAAGCGAACTTGAGAATTATATTGACTCTATCAACTGCGCTTTCCTTTGCTTCTTGCAGGCCGACGTTTCAGTCAAGACTCATGACGCCGACGGTACGGCACATGCTGTCAGTATGAAAATCCGCGATGACGCAGGTAACTATCTTGTTGATAGTGCTCGTGCCGCCATCAATCGCTACGGACTTGCTGTTATTACAAAACCAGATAACAACAACGACGGTACTCGTTTCTTCCTCGGTGCTAACCCCGAGCAGAACGACTCTTTAGCCGATGTCCCTGCATTGAACATGAAGCGGAAAATCATCGACTATAAACGCCGTATTAAGGAAATTCTTGGCGATGATGCCGATAAGGTGAAAATTCCTCTTGACGTGGAGACCAAGATTTGGAGCGACCACAACAAACAGTGGGCACCATGGGAAATCATGAATTTCGACAACACCATCGCTATTGCCGACATGGTTGTTCTCTCCCGTATGAAATCTGAGGTTATGACCGTCGAATATGACGCAATAAAAGAACTTTATAACCAGATTAGTGCTAACGACTTCAAATTTGATAAAATCACCTACGTCACCAAGCCTGTTGGTGGTAGCGGATATGTTATGCAGGGTGGCAAATATGAGACAGAGGTCCGTATTGCTGCTTATGACTCCAAAACTCCGTTCACTGTTAGCGCAAATGGCGTGACGAAGACCAGCGATGCCGAAGGTGCTGTTATCCTTTCAGGTGGCACGCAGCGTGTCGGTGAAAACAAGATTACGGGTACTATCTATGTCAAGGGTAACGACGACCAACCTCAATCCTATCAGTTTGAGGAGAAGTATTTTGTCGCTGCTCCTGCTGCCATTGTCGAACTTACCAACATGAACGTCGTTTATGCTGGTGTTGACAATCCCGTTAACATTTCTGTTCCAGGTGTCAACAATCCTAAAATTAACGTTGTTGTAAAAGAGGGTCAAGCCACGTTCACTCCTGGTGGCAAGCCTGGCGAATATAATGTTACTGCCAAACTTGGTAAGAACGTTGTTTTCGACATCAATGTGACTCTCGATGGTGCTGTCCGTACAATGGGTCACGGTACTTTCCGTGTCAAACCTATGCCTACGCCTCTGCTTACCCTCGGTGGTAAGAAAGGTGGTCCTGTTACCGTCAGCGAAATCAATTCTTATGGCCTCCGCACGCAGTATGACGAGAACTTCACATTCAAACTGCCCAAAGAGAAACTGCCCAAAATCAAGTCTTGGACCATCACTATTGGCAAGGATGATATCTCTGGAACAGGCGCTCTTATGAACCATCCCGAAGTGAAGGACCGTCTTGGAAAAGCACGTAACGGAGAGAAGGTTTTTGTTGATGCGCAGGTTGACTGCAACGATGGCAAATCGCCACGTCCGGTGTCGCTCAGTTGCCGCATCAAGAAATAAAAATCGGCGAATTACGAAGAAATTACTATATTTGCAAAATAATTCACCTCGACGAAACCCTAAAAATTATTGAGATATGAAAAAGCTATTGTTCACCCTCACGCTTGCAGTTTTTGCCTTCTCTGGCACTGCTCTTTTCGCCCAGGACATCATTGATGCCGACGACGAGAACAATTTCACCAACTACTACGAGAAAAAGAATTTCCAAGGCCGTAGCGCTATTCCTTACGCCAACCTCCGCGAGAGCGACGTGGTGTGGGAGACCGCCATTTGGCGCAGCGTTGACTTCCGTGAGAAATTCAACCAGTATTTCTATTTCCCCACAAGCCTTACCGAGAATACGCAAGGTCGTATAAATCTTGCCAACGCTCTGCTCCGTGCTTGGGAGAATGGCGACATTGAGGCTTTCCTTGATGACGACCTCAAGAAACCCGCTGACTTCACCGTGCAGACCAAGAAACTTGGCGAGCCTGTGACCAACGAGAAGAAAATCGAAGACGAGGACGGTATGCTTGTCGGAACTGGTGAGTTCACCTACGACACCCTTCCCTATAGTGTTGACCGCATCTTCGGTATTCGCCTCAAAGAGTTCTGGTATATCGAGAAAAACGATACCCGTCAAAAGGTTCGTATCGTTGCCCTTGCCCTTATCTACAACCGTTGCGTGAGCCGCGCTGGTGCCGAAGGCGAGGAAGACACTCGTACCTGCACCGACCGCGAGGTGGCATGGTTCCCAATGAACGATATGCGCGTGCGCAACGTGCTGGTCAAAGCCCGTGCCTATGACGAGCGTAACATCAACGCCGAGCGTAGTTATGACGATATCTTCATCGACCGCTATTTCGATAGTTATATCCTGCGCGAGTCCAACCGCTTCAACCGTACCATTGCGTCCTACGCTGTTGGAGAAGATGCACTGCTCCTTTCGCAGGAAATCGAAAACAAGATTTTCGATATCGAATCCGATATGTGGGAGTATTAATTCCTAACACCTACAATAGCTATTCCGTTTATATTTCATAACCAAAAGAGTTAAGCGTTAGTTCCTAACACTTAACTCTTTTTTATTTTTCGTATCGCTCGTAGGCTGCCATTAACATATCTATGCGTGCCCTTCGTTATATACTGCCAATCTTGCTACTGCTGTTTTCGTTGCCAGCGGTAGCGCAGATTTTAGATGCAGAAGAGTCCGTATATGACCATTTCTACGAGAAAAAGATACTCCACGAACAACTACCGGCAGCAATACCGTATCTTCGCGAGAGCGATGTCGCTTGGGAAACAAGCATTTGGCGCACAATAGACCTTCGCGCAAAATTCAACCAGTGTTTCTATTATCCCATTGATCCTAAAGGAGTCCATGGCCGAAAGAATTTTGCCTATATGTTATGGGACGCTATCGTGAACGACCAGATAATGATATTCAAAGATGATGAGTGCAAGATACCTATAGACAATCAGTTTTTCGTCAAGCAGATGACGAAAGGCGATACTCTTCAACTCGAAATCATTGATGAGGACGAGAACTATGAATATAAGACCATCGTAGTGCCTCACGAGTTTTCTTCAGAGAATATCCTACAGATTTACCTCAAAGAGGCATGGTATATAGACAAGGTCGATTCTCGTCAAAACATACGTTATCTTTCTCTTGCTATAGGAATGAATAAGTTCCGCACCGTTGGCGAAGAGCAAGTCAATTTAGGCATTGTAACGCTTTTCTGGGTACCCATGCTTTCCACCGGTGTGCGCAATCTGTTGATGCAGCATGAGTCCTACTACGAGGACAACATAGCCCATCTTCCACCGTGGATGTACATTTTCGACTCCCGACGCTTTGAGAGTTTTATAACGCAGGAGTCCAACCGCTTCAACCGAACCATAATGTCCTACCTAACAGGACAAGACGCCCTAATCGAGGCCGAAAGAATAGAAAACAAACTATTAGACATAAGCCAAGACATGTGGGAGTGGTAAATCCCCGCATAGGATACGAAAACCACCGTTTAGTTGACGATGCAACTAAACGGTGGTTTTATATAGAACAACGCTTGACGTGTCTTAAAAACTTCTTTATTTCAGTGTGAAGTGGCGGGTTTGTAGGTCGCGGCTGTTGGGACCTATCATTAGGGTGAAGTCGCCGGGTTCGGAGGTGTGTTTCAGGTCTTTGTTGTAGAAGCGCAGCATGGGTTCGGTGATTTCGAAATGTATTGTGCGGCTTTCGCCACGTTTGAGGGTGATGCGTTCAAAGCCTTTGAGTTCCTTGATGGGGCGCACTACGCTGCCGCTGATGTCGCGGATGTAGAGTTGTACTATCTCGTCGGCATCGTAGTTGCCAGTGTTGGTGATGGTTACGGAGGCGGTAATCTTGCCGCTGGAGGTTAGAAGGCTGTCGCTGAGGGTGATGGGGGAGTATTGGAAGGTGGTGTAACTCAGTCCGTAGCCGAAGGGGAAGAGACCCTCGACTGGCACATCGAGGTAGTTGGTCTTGAATCGTTGGAAACGCTCGCCCATGGGGCGGCCGCTGGCATAGCGGGCGTAGGTCATGGGGTATTGTCCCACATGGTGGGGAAATGTGGTGGTGAGATGGCCCGAGGGCGACACTTGCCCAAAGAGCACGTCGGCAATGGCGTCGGCGGTCTCGCTGCCGGCAAACCACACCTGCAGTATGGCGTCGAGGTTGTCGTTCTCCCATTTCAGAACCATGGGGCGGCCGCTGAAATTGAGCAGGATGATGGGTTTGCCTGTCTTGGCAAGGGCTTCGAGCAGGGCACGCTGTGCGTCGGGCATCTCTATGCCTACCATGCTTGCTGCCTCGCCGCTCATCTCGGCACATTCGCCCATGGCGCAGACTATGACGTCGGCTTTGTCGGCCACCTGTAGGGCTTCGTTTAGCAGTTGTTCGTCGGAGCGTGGGTCGCGCATCTTCTTGCGGCGCACCATGCGGTCCTCCATAGCGGCATCGTACATCAGGTTGCAGCCTCGTGCATAGAGTATTTCAGCATGGTCGTCAACGGCACGGCGCAGACCCTCGAGCAGTGTGAGATAGCGGTCGGGCTGGGCGCACCAACTCCATGTGCCGCTGAGGTTGAGACGGTCGTTTGCCATGGGTCCGATGAGGGCTATCTTGCCTTGTTTTTTTAGTGGCAGGATGTTGCCATTGTTTTTGAGCAGCACGAAGGTCTCGGCGGCAATGCGGCGCGCCTCGGCACGGTGCTGTGGGCAGAGGATAATGGAGTCGCGGCGCAGGGTATCGCGGCAGTAGCGGTAGGGGTCGTCGAAAAGACCGAGGCGGTATTTGGCCTCGAGAATGCGGCGCACCGCCTGGTTGATGGTTTTCATGGAGATGCGGCCTTCACGCAGCAGTTGTTCCACTTTGCGGATATAGACATAACTGCACATATCGAGGTCGAGGCCTGCATTGAGCGAGGCAGTGGCGCAGTCGAGGCTGTCGCCAATGGAGTGGTTGGTCATGTCGGTGATGCTCTCGTAGTCGGACACCACGAATCCGCGGAAGCCCCATTGGTTGCGGAGCAGTTCGGTGAGCAGCCAGCGGTTGCCCGTGGCGGGAATGCCATCGACGACGTTGAACGACGACATGACGCTGAAAGCACCTGCATCGATGGCAGCCTTGTAGGGTGGCAGGTACTCGTTGTACATACGCCAGCGGCTCATGTCGGCTATGTTGTAGTCCTGTCCGCCGTCGGAGGCTCCATACATACCGAAATGCTTGACGCAGGCCATCATGGTGTTGTCGGCCGAGAGGTCGGTGCCCTGATATCCGCGCACCATGGCGGCTGCAATCTGGCTGCCCAAATAGGGGTCTTCGCCAGCGCCTTCGGCAATGCGTCCCCAGCGGCCGTCGTGGCATATATCGACCATAGGGCTGAAATTCCAGCAGAGACCTTCGCTGGTGGCCTCGGTGGCGGCAATGCGTGCGCTGCGCTCTATGGCATCAATGTCCCACGAGCAGGAGAGTCCCAGCGGGATGGGGAAGACGGTGCTGTAGCCGTGGATGACGTCGAGGCCGAAGAAGAGCGGTATGTGCAGGCGGCTTTCCTCGACGGCCATGCGCTGCACAGCATAAATCTTCTTGACGTCCATGATGTCGAGCATGGCGCCTGCCATGCCGTCTTTGACCATCTGCACGAAGGCGGCTTTCTCTTTGCCACCCGACACCACGTCGTCGCCCTCAACGAGGTTCAACTGCCCGATTTTCTCTTGCAGCGTCATCTGCGACATCAATCGGTCTATAAATTTATTCATCTGTTTGGTGTCGGTGGCAGGTTGTGCCAACAGTGCGGCCGAAAGCCCTGCCAGACATAACGTCAAAAAGATTATTGTCTTTCTCATAGCGATGATTATTGGTTTATTATCTGTTGTTTGGTAATGCAAAAGTAACATTTTTCGAGGCAACGACGTCATTTTTCTTTTTGCTATTTGAGAAAAGCGTTATATTTGCAATCGTAATGATATTAAAATAATATCACAAAATAAAAGTTTAATTATTGTAAAATAAATAACTATAAAAAAAGAATTGTTATGGAACTAAAAGAATTTTCAAAGACAATGAAGGTTTGGAACAATGGTTTCCTACAACTTTTTCTTAACATTGTGATGCTGGTGGCATTCACTGTGTGCATCGTTTGGATGGCGGGCTGGGACTGCATGACCTCGGTCGAGCAGCCCGATGGAACGGCATGGGTGGCTCTGCCTGTCATTCTGGGCAGCATTTTCTGCTTTGCCTATTGTATGCACCTGGGTGGCTTTATGATTATCCAGCCCAATCAGTCGCGAGTGCTGACGTTTTTCGGCAAGTACAGCGGCACGGTGTTTGCCAATGGCTTTTACTGGATTAATCCGTTCTATCTGCGTCGCAAGATGTCGCTGCGTGCCCGCAATATGGACGTGGCGCCCATCAAGGTGAACGACAAGAACGGCAACCCTATCATGATAGGCCTTGTGCTGGTGTGGAAGATAAAGGACACCTATAAGGCCTGTTTCGACATTGATGTGGATGCGCAGCCTGCGGCCCAGAAGAGTGGCGAGGTGCCTGTGCTGAAGGGCTACGACAGTTTTGTGAGCGTGCAGAGCGATGCCGCATTGCGTAAGGTGGCGGGGCTCTATGCCTACGACAATATGGACCACGCCGACGAGGCGCTGACTCTGCGCAGCGGAGGTGAGGAGATAAACCGCCAGTTGGAAGAGGAGTTGCGTGGACGGCTTGACATTGCAGGCATCGAGGTTGTAGAGGCTCGTATCAACTATCTGGCCTATGCTGCCGAGATAGCCAGCGTGATGCTGCGCCGTCAGCAGGCCGACGCTATCATCTCGGCACGCGAGAAGATTGTGGATGGAGCGGTGTCGATGGTGGATTTGGCGCTGAAGAAACTCTTGGCCGAGCATATCGTGGAGCTTGACGAGGAACGCAAAGCCGCTATGGTCAGCAACCTGCTGGTGGTGCTGTGTGCCGACGAGAGCGCCAGCCCGGTCATCAATACGGGTACACTCTATCAATAAGTCGGTTATGGCTGCCCCGCAAAAGAAATCGTTTGCCTTGCGCGTTGACGAGCAGGTGCTCGAAGCCATTGAGAAATGGGCTGTCGATGAGTTTCGCAGCACCAATGGACAGATAGAGTACCTGCTTGTCGAGGCCTTGCGCAAAGCCAAGCGAATGCCCAAAAAGAAAGGAAATGGAACAGAATAAACGAGTCTTCCGCTGGCTGCTGATGGCCGCAGTCGTGCTAACGGTGGCCAGTGCTATATGTGTCGCAATGTTGGCGCCCATAGGCAATGCGGCCGAAAAGCTTGCCATTGTGGCAAGCATCGTGTTTCCCGAAGCGCTCTGTATGGTGCTGGTTTCGTTGTCTATACGGCATCCCGAAATCAACCACCATTACACGCTGCGTCGCCAAGAGGGCCGTTGGCGGATGGTGCGACGCATCTACGCCCCCGACCCGTATGGACTGCGATATGCAGCCTACGGAAAGGTGTTACTGCTGATGGCGCTATTGTTCGCAGTGGTTGCGGCCGAACAGATATGGGGCTTCCCGCAATGGATAATAGTCCCCGTCATGGCGGTAATAGTTGTCGTGCTGATAGTGATAATAGAACGCTGCGAAAGGAAATTATCCGCCGCCAACGGGTGATTTTATTTAAGGTCGCAGGTTACGCAGTTTTCTGGTTTATTTTTGGTGTGTTGTGGTTCATAAATAAAAACTCCCGTCGGTGGTGTTCCGGCGGGAGTTTTTTAGGCAATATCGGAATAGACCTTACTTTATCACAATCACCTTTTGGGCGGGATGCTTGCCTATCTTTACGAAGTATGTGCCAGATGTTGGAACATTGAAGCGTAGGAGCGAATAGTCGTTCTGCTTGGTCGAAAGCAGGTGGCCATTGGCATCGTATAGCCACACGGTATTTCTCTCTGCTCCATCAACGACTATTTCTCCGTTGCTGGTGTATATCAAAGCATTTAGCGTTTCAATTCCATCAATTCCAGCATTCTCATCGGCTGCGAAATAGGCTGTAAACGTGGTGTCGCTAAATGCTATCACCGTGCGGGGATTGTCTGTTACGTTATCGTTCCAGTGCACAAAGTGATAGCCGTTGTTCGGAATGGCTTGCAGTGTCAATTCCGTGTTCGCCGCATACCAGCCACCACCTGTAACGCTGCCCATATAGTTGTTATTACTATTGACTATCACGGTAACATCAGGAGCCATCTCAAAAAAGGCTGTGAGCGATGAGTCTTTCGAAAGCGTAATGGTGCGTGGATTCTCAGTATTGCCATCCGACCATTGGGTAAAACGATAGCCAACTGATGGTATTGCTTTGATAATGGCTGTTTGACGACAATTTACTTCTTGTACAAATGCAATATTACCATAGTCAATGTTATTTGACACAAGCGATAAAATAAAATTTTCAGCTATAATATATTCAAATCCAGTTGTTCCCCACACAGAATCGTAGTTGGAATTACATGGGACGATTACCTTTTTATTTACGGGAGTTTCGGTAAATACATCTTGATGTAAATATGGGGCGTCAGCAGGTAATGCATATATGGTATCAAGCCTAACGCATCCATAGAATGCATATGGCCCAATGAAAGTTACTGAATTAGGAATACTAATTGACGTTAAACTACTACATCCATAGAATGTATATTGCCAAATGTCAGTTACTGAATTAGGAATACTAATTGACGTTAAACTACTACATCCATAGAATGCATATGGCCCAATGAAAGTTACCGAATCAGGAATACTAATTGACGTTAAACTACTACATCCATAGAATGCATACTTCCCAATGTTAGTTACCGAATCAGGAATACTAATTGACGTTAAACTACTACATCCAAAGAATGTATATGCATCAATGCCAGTTACCGAATTAGGAATACTAATTGACGTTAAACTACTACATCCCACGAATGCCCCAAATCCAATGTCAGTTACCGAATTAGGAATATTAATTGACGTTAAACTACTACAGTCCGAAAATGCCCCTGACCCAATGTGAGTTACCGAATTAGAAATATTAATTGATGTTAAACTACTACATTCCCAGAATGCATACTCCCCAATGTTAGTTACCGAATTAGGAATACTAATTGACGTTAAACTACTACATCTATAGAATGCATACTTCCCAATGTTAGTTACCGAATTAGGAATACTAATTGACGTTAAATCTCTCTCATAAAATGTTGAATCATCAATAGAAACAACCTTATACCAGTGTCCTCGATTATTGACGCTATCTGGTATAATGAGTTCACCAGTAGGAGCTGTGTAATGCCCCCATGATAACCAAGACAGCCGTCGCCCATAGTTTTCAAAATTACGGACAATAACGATAACCTCAGGGAGTACAATACGAACAGTACTTTGCCCCGAATTATATTTATAATATAGTGTCTGGCCTGAAGGTGCAACACTCTCAAAATCGAAATTTCTAATATATTGTGCATCGTCTTGCGCTAATATCGTCGAAAGGTTCAATAGAAGTGCTATTAAAATTAGAATTGTCTTTTTCATGATTCGTTTGTGTTTGGATTGTGTAATGTTGAATTTGATGATATGCATCCTGTTAATAATAGATTAATCGTTGCAAGCATTCTGAAAAAACGAATAATCCAATATAATAGGACTCTCGGGGGGGGGGGGGGCACCGTAGGTGGTACCACCATAGGTTGTATTTTGGGCCTCCCCGAAGCATGTTGCTTCAAACACTACAGAACCATTATCAATTTCATAGTCAAAATTCCAGCCATAGTTACCACGATAAGATTCTCCATAGAAATACATCCTACCAGGTATTGCCCCACTGGCGTTATAATAATTGTAATCTATGGTGAATCTCAGATTCCTATAACTATCAGTTGGTTTAAGATGTCGATCCAAAAAGTTAGAACGACCTTTATATGTTCCGTCCGGTTTTTGAGTCCATGAGATTTCAAAATAAAATTCTTCAGACTCACTCACTTGTTCTGTGATTTGTGCCGGTTCTTCATCTTTTTTGCATGATGAAAAGATCAGTGAAGATGCCAGCAGGATGCCCAGCAATGCGATTGTTTTGATTTTTTTCATTTTTAGTTTTTTGTTTGTTAATAAGTTTATTTTGTTAAAATACAGATTTACGAATGTGAGTTTGTTTGGTCGCACATTCTGCTGCATGGCTGGCTGTGACAAATATAGCCGATTTGCGCCAAGCGTTTTTGCTAAGGGAGAAATGTAGAGATAGTTGGGTAAGGGGATAAAAAGAAAGTGAAGCCGTCAATATTTTTCTCTTATCTTAATCTGAGGTCTGGACTACCTTTGGGGATGATAAGTTCTTGATTGCTTCACTTTGACATATATCATGACATAATATGTTTGATATTGCCAAACAAGCACTCATTGTGCTTCAACATCCCCATAAGCCGAAATGTCCAGTTTCAGATTAAGGATTAGCATAATGTGCTTTCAACGGTTGCAATGCTCTCTGCAACCGAGGTGCAAATATACATTATTTCTTTGATTTATGGAAATTATATCGTTTTTCAGTCCACAGGGCAACCGATGCAGTTTGAGACGGGCAAATGTTTTTCTTTCTCCGTTTTCGCAAAAAGATGTATCTTTGCAGTCCGATTATGAGGGAGTAATTGGCGGCAAAGGCCGTGAGGACTGTCAACAGATCACTGGCGTCGCAAGGCGCTTGGCATTCCTCGCAAGCAATGAGACTCATAGATTCCACGCTCTGACGTGTGATTCTATGGGTTTAATTTTTTTTCTCGTTGATGACTTCCTCGAACAAAAGTAACGATATTATACTAATAACATAAGGAAAAGAAGATGCTGTCACGTTATATTTTCTTCGTCTTTTTTCTGATTTTCATTGTCTTTATGTTGGCTTTGGACCTTGGCGTGTTCCACAAAAAAGACCACGTCATCCGTGTGAAGGAAGCCGCAATGTGGACGGGCATTTGGGTCTTGCTGGCCATGCTTTTTGCTGTGCTGCTGTGGTTTCATGCGGAATGGATTCATGGTATCAGCAATCTGGATGAATTGAAGGAATATGCGCAGAGTCATGGCATGGGGAATGTGATAAACGATGCTTCGGACTATGCTGCGGCGCTGAACTACTATCGTCACGAGGTTACGAGTCAGTATCTGGCGGGCTATTTCTTGGAGGAGGCACTGTCGATGGACAACATCTTTGTGATGATAATGATTTTTGTATCGTTTGGCATTGAGCGGAAATACTACCACCGTGTGTTGTTCTGGGGCGTGCTGGGCGCTATCGTGATGCGTTTTGTGTTCATCTTCACGCTTGGCGCACTGGTAGGGCGCTTCTCGTGGGTGCTTGCCATTTTTGGCGCAATACTTATCTATAGCGGTTTTAAGATGTTTTTCGACAAGGGCGACGAGCGTATAGATACGGCTAATCATCCCGTGGTGCGCTTTGCAAGTCGGCATTTCCGTGTGTCGCGCACTGGTGATGGTCACAACTTCTTCACCAAGATTGACGGCAAGAACTATATCACGCCATTGTTTCTGGTGCTGCTTATCATCGAGTTTTCCGACGTGATTTTCGCTGTGGATAGTATTCCGGCGGTGTTCTCGGTGACTACCGACACTTATATTGTCTTTTTCTCCAACATCTTTGCCATTATGGGCTTGCGCTCGCTGTTCTTCCTGATGAGCGACGTTGCCGACCGCTTTTGGCTGCTCAAATACGGTCTTGGCGTGCTGCTATGCTTTATTGGCGTCAAGATGATTGTCCACGAGTTTCTGCATGTGGAGGTCTCTACGGCGGTGTCTCTGCTGACGATTCTGGGCATACTTATCGGCTCCGTAGTGCTGTCGATACTGATACCGAAACGGAAGAATGTTGCGTGAAAATAGAGGTATGAAATAAAATGCGCCGCCATGCTGTCAGCATGGCGGCGCATTTTGTAGTGTGGGTTATCGACTATAGCGGATAATCCTCGAAAGCGTAGAGTACTGTGGAGAGGTAACGCTCTCCGGTGTCGGGGAGAAGTACGACCACGCGTTTGCCTTTATTTTCGGGGCGTTTGGCTACCTCGCTGGCGGCGTAGAGGGCGGCACCTGCCGAAATGCCGACGAGCAGGCCTTCCTGTTGGGCTATCTCGCGACCAGTGCGGATGGCGTCGTCGTTCTCGACGTCGAACACCTCGTCAATCAGTTCGCCAGAATAGGTCTTGGGAATGAAACCGGCGCCGATGCCTTGAATCTTGTGCGGGCCGCTGGGTTGACCGTTGAGCACGGCAGAGGATTTGGGTTCGACGGCAATAATCTTGACGCTGGGCTTCTTCTCTTTCAGATACTTTGCCACGCCCGACACGGTGCCGCCGGTGCCGACGCCTGCCACGAAGATGTCAACCTCGCCGTCGGTCTGCTGCCAGATTTCGGGTCCCGTGGTGGCGTAGTGCTTGGCGGGGTTGGCGGGGTTTTCGAATTGTTGCAGAATGATGCTGCCGGGAATGGAGTCGCGCAGTTCCTCGGCGGCCTTGATGGCGCCTTTCATGCCGTCGGCGCCAGGGGTGAGGCGCACCTCGGCTCCATAGGCCTTGACGAGGTTGCGACGCTCGATGCTCATGGTTTCGGGCATGGTGAGGATGAGTTTATAGCCTTTCACGGCGCTGACGAGGGCAAGACCCACGCCGGTGTTGCCGCTGGTGGGCTCGATGATTGTGGCACCGGGTTTCAGCAGACCACGGCTTTCAGCGTCTTCAATCATGGCGAGGGCTATACGGTCCTTCACGCTGCCGCCAGGGTTGAAATATTCCACCTTGGCAATGACGGGAGTGGCGATGTCTTTGGCGGCAGAAAACTTGTTGAGTTCCAGCAACGGGGTGTTGCCAATCAATTCAGTGAGTTGTTTTGCAATGTGTTTCATGGTTTTAAGTGTTTAGTGTTATTCTTGATTTGATGTTGCAAAGATAGCACCAGTGTGCCATCCCTGCAATACCGCAGATGTGGCATTTTGCATACCACATTTGTGGTATGCCATGTGTAACACACTTAAATATAGAATTCTGCAGAGTCGATCCATCCCGCTCGGAGGGCATAGCGCATGACCTCGTGGGCGGTATTGACACCCAGTTTGCGGAAAATGTTTTTGCGGTGGGTGGTGATGGTGTGCACGCTCGAAAAGCGTTCTGCTGCAATCTCCTTGGTGGATTTGCCCTGGGCTATGGCTTTTGCAATCTCCATTTCGGTGGCGGTAAGCAGTTCGTGGCTGTCGGTGGCGCCACTGTGCGACAGCAGGATTTCCATTGCTTTTGGGCAGATGTAGCGCTGATTTTGTGCGGCGGCGTTCAGTGCGTCGTTAATTTCGTGGAGAGGGCAGTCTTTGAATACGATGCTGATGGATTTCGATTCAACTGTGGCACGACGAATCAGTTGCTCGCTCATCTCGTCGGCAATAAGCACCCATGTGGTCAGCGGGAAGCGCTCGCTCACTATCAGCAGGCTGTCGATGTCGGCGAAGTCAAACAGTGTGAAGTCGAGCACCACGGCGCTATCGGCATTTTCGGACAACAGCGAGATGAGTTGTGCTTTGTCGTTAGCCTGAAGGGGCTCGGCATCTGAATGTTGTGGTATCAGATGCTTTATTGCCGTTGCCGTCAGTTCCTGATTGTCCGAGATTATAAAATGTTTTGCACCCATCGGCACGTTTTTTTTCTTTGTGCAAAAATAATATTTTTTTCGCTACTGCCCGTTGTCAAAAAAAACTTGCCGCGCAATTTGATTGTGTCGATGCAAAAAAATCGTTTACACAATAAAATAATTTCCATATTGTGCATACTAAAGTAAAAAAAAGTTCGTAGATTGCTTTGTTTTATTGAAAAAATGTGTATTTTTGCAATTCCAAACAAAGTCGTTTGACAAACAAAAACCGCATAGTTATAGAAGCACTACTATCAGTTTATAATCCTTAAACGCAGTTTTTTATGACCGACAATGTCAGCGGACTCACGGATAATGAGTTGATAATGGGCTACCAAAAAGGCGACTATGCTTGTTTCGAAACCCTTCTTTCTCGCCACAAAGCCAAGGTTTACGGATATATTTTCTCCGTAGTCAAGGACAAAGACGTGGCAGACGATATTTTTCAGGACACGCTTTATAAGGTAGTGACTACCATCAATGGTGGTTTCTATAAAGACGAGAACAAGTTTATCAACTGGGTTATGCGCATTGCACATAATCTAATTGTTGACCATTTCCGTCGCAACAACAAGATGCCTATTGTTCCCAATCGTCCGGAATGCAATGTGGTTGATACGCTCAAGATTCCCGATGACAATATCGAGAAGGAGATTATGCGCCGCCAGTCGAGCCTCAATGTGCGCAAACTTGTCAAGATGCTGCCTCCAGAGCAACGCCGCGTTGTCATTCTGCGCCACTATGGCAAGTATGACTTCAAAGACATTGCCGCTCGCACAGGTGTGAGCATCAATACAGCCCTCGGCCGTATGCGCTACGCCATCATCAACCTGCGCCGCCTGGCCATGGAGCACAAGATGACAATAGAATTGTAATTGGTATAAAAAAGCAGAAGGGGCTCGACCATTGGTCGAGCCCCTTCTGCTTTTATGCTATTATAAGTCGGATTGCTTTACAGTTTCTCGACCCATTCTTTGATTTTCTGTTCGTCTTCCATGCGGCATACGAGCAGCGAGCCATTTCGGTAGGCTACGAGGCAGTGGTCCAGGCCCTGCACTATGGCCTCAGTGCCGTCCTCAATGTTGACAATGCTGTTGCGGGTATCGACAAGCAGAGCCTTGCCGCTGCGGGCGTTGCCTTGTTCGTCGTGGACAGCGTGGGTGTAGAGCGAGCCCCACGTGCCGATGTCGCTCCAGCCGAAATCGGCAGGAATGGTGTAGCGCTGCGGTGCATGCTCCATGACGCCGTAGTCGATAGAGATATTAGGACATTCGGCAAAATGACCGTTGATGTAATCCTGTTCTTGGGGCGTGCCAAACGAATGGATGCCGTTGTCAAAGACCTTTACCATTTCGGGCAGTTGCTGCTGGAAGGCTTTAAGGATGCCGTCCATGGTCCAGATGAAAATGCCTGAATTCCAGAAGAAATTACCTTCTGCCACGAAATGTTTTGCTGTCTCGAGGTCGGGCTTCTCCTTGAAAC